>NZ_JBIQWL010000005.1:0-159789 GCF_044325405.1 Microbacterium alkaliflavum
CTGCTCGCATTCTCCAGCCGCTACGTCACCGACTACAGCCTCCTCTTCTCAGCCCTCTCGATCGTCACCATCCCGATGATCATCATCTACATCACCTTCAACAAACAGATCACCGAAGGCCTCACCGCCGGCAGCATCAAATAACACCACAAACAACGAAGAGCGGATGCCCACAGCATCCGCTCTCCATCGTTTCCAGCCAGGTCAGTCCGACGTGATCGCGAGATCCGGCGTGGCCGAGATCTCCGGCGTCGAGACGACGCCGACCGCGACCTTCTCGCCGCGCGGTCCGTTCTCGAAGACGAACTCGCCGTCCTTCGCGTCGACCGTGATGTGGTCGCCCGGCTCGAGCTGCCCGTGCAGGATGCGCTCGCTGAGCCGATCCTCGACCTCGTGCTGCATCGCGCGGCGCAGGGGCCGAGCGCCGAGGGCCGGGTCGAACCCGATCTCGATGAGACGCTCCTTGGCGGCCAGGGTCAGCTCGATCGTCATGTCGCGGTCGAGCAGACGCTCGCCGAGGCGCTTCGTGAAGAGGTCGACGATCTGGATGAGCTCGGGCTTGGACAGCTGCGGGAAGACGATGATGTCGTCGACGCGGTTGAGGAACTCGGGCTTGAAGTGCCGCTTGAGCTCTTCCTGCACCTTGCCCTTCATGCGGCTGTACGACGTCTCGTTGTCACCCTCGACCTGGAACCCGACCGGGCCGCCCGCGATGTCGCGCGCGCCCAGGTTGGTCGTCATGATGATGACGGTGTTCTTGAAGTCGACGACGCGCCCCTGGCCGTCGGTCAGACGACCCTCCTCGAGGATCTGCAGGAGCGAGTTGAAGATGTCGGGGTGCGCCTTCTCGATCTCGTCGAAGAGCACGACGGAGAACGGCTTGCGTCGCACCTTCTCGGTCAGCTGGCCGCCTTCTTCGAATCCGACGAATCCGGGAGGGGCGCCGAACAGACGCGAGACCGTGTGCTTCTCGCCGAACTCCGACATGTCGAGCGAGATCAGCGCAGCCTCGTCGTCGAACAGGAACTCGGCGAGCGCCTTGGCGAGCTCGGTCTTTCCGACGCCCGTGGGGCCGGCGAAGATGAACGAGCCGTTCGGACGCTTCGGGTCCTTGAGGCCGGCGCGCTGACGACGGATCGTCTTCGAAAGGGCGGCGATCGCCTCCTCCTGGCCGATGACGCGCTGGTGCAACGCCTTCTCCATGAAGACGAGACGGCTCGACTCCTCCTCGGTCAGCTTGAAGACCGGGATGCCGGTGGCCTGAGCGAGCACTTCGGCGATCAGACCCTCGTCGACCACCGCGTGGGAGGCGACGTCACCCGACCGCCACTGCTTCTCGAGGCGCAGACGCTCCGCGAGGAGCGACTTCTCCTCGTCGCGCAGGGCCGCGGCCTTCTCGAAGTCCTGGTCCTCGCTCGCGCGCTCCTTGTCCTGACGGACCTTCGCGATGCGCTCGTCGAACTCGCGCAGCTCGGGCGGCGACGACAGGATCGACAGACGCAGGCGGGCGCCGGCCTCGTCGATCAGGTCGATGGCCTTGTCGGGGAGGAAGCGGTCGGAGATGTAGCGGTCGGCGAGGTTCGCCGCCGCGACGATCGCGCCGTCCGTGATCTGCACCTTGTGGTGCGCCTCGTAGCGGTCGCGCAGACCCTTGAGGATGTTGATCGCGTGCGGCAGCGAGGGCTCGGCGACCTGGATGGGCTGGAAGCGGCGTTCGAGCGCGGCATCCTTCTCGAAGTGCTTGCGGTACTCGTCGAGAGTCGTCGCACCGATCGTCTGCAGCTCGCCACGGGCGAGCAGCGGCTTGAGGATCGACGCCGCGTCGATCGCACCCTCGGCCGCACCGGCACCGACGAGCGTGTGGATCTCGTCGATGAAGACGATGATGTCGCCGCGCGTGCGGATCTCCTTGGTGACCTTCTTGAGGCGCTCCTCGAAGTCACCGCGGTAGCGGGAGCCGGCGATGAGCGAGCCGAGGTCGAGCGAGTAGAGCTGCTTGTCCTTGAGCGTCTCGGGCACGTCGCCCTTGACGATCGCCTGGGCGAGGCCCTCGACGACCGCGGTCTTGCCGACACCGGGCTCGCCGATGAGGACGGGGTTGTTCTTGGAGCGGCGCGACAGGATCTGCATGACGCGCTCGATCTCCTTCTCGCGCCCGATCACGGGGTCGAGCTTGTTCTCGCGCGCAGCCTGCGTGAGGTTGCGGCCGAACTGGTCGAGCACCTGCGAACCGCCCTGGGCGGCCTGCGGGTTGTCGTGCGCGGCGCCCGAGACGGCGGCCGGCTCCTTGCCCTGGTAGCCCGAGAGGAGCTGGATGACCTGCTGGCGCACCTTGTTGAGGTCGGCTCCGAGCTTGACCAGCACCTGGGCCGCGACGCCCTCGCCCTCGCGGATGAGGCCGAGCAGGATGTGCTCGGTGCCGATGTAGTTGTGGCCCAGCTGCAGCGCTTCGCGCAGCGACAGCTCGAGCACCTTCTTGGCGCGCGGCGTGAACGGGATGTGGCCCGTCGGCTGCTGCTGGCCCTGGCCGATGATGTCCTGCACCTGCTCGCGCACGGCGTCGAGCGAGATGCCGAGCGACTCGAGCGCCTTGGCGGCGACGCCCTCGCCCTCGTGGATGAGACCGAGCAGGATGTGCTCGGTGCCGATGTAGTTGTGGTTCAGCATCTTCGCCTCTTCTTGGGCGAGGACGACCACACGACGGGCACGGTCGGTGAATCTCTCGAACATCGTTCTTCCTCCGGGGCAGGGACGGGTCGTTCGACCCCTCAGCGCCTTACCAAAGAGGGTAACGAGCGACCGGATCCCGCATGCCGCTGTTCGCCCTGGGCATAGCGCCCCGTCTTGAGTCGTAACCGCCCCGAGAAACAGATTCGGGATGCCTCGAGGCGAGGCATCCCGAATCGGGGAGAACCGAGGTCAGGCGTTGGTGCCGTAGATCGGGATCTTGACGTTGTCGAACGCGTCCCCCGTGAGGATCGCCGAGACGCCGGTCGTCTCCTCGAGGTCGTTGACGGCGGCGACGGCGGCGCGCGGCGCCATGTCCATCGTGCAGACCTGGTTGGCGGCCGGGGTCTCGTAGGTCACGGTGACCTCGGCGGGGCCGGTGGCGGCGACGTCCTGGATGACCGGCGGGCACGAGGACGAGCCCCACGTGAGGATGACGAACTGCCCCTGCACGGTGGCCCAGCCGGCGCTCGGGTTGTAGTCGGTCTCACCGGTGCCCGTGAGGCCCGAGACTCCGGGAAGCTCCACCTGGCCGAGGTACTGGTCGCCCGACACCTCGATCGGGAGGTTCTTCGAGGCGTCGACACCCTTGGGCACGCTCACGAGGGTCACGCGCGGCACGAGGTCGCTCGTGCAGGGCGTGCTGGCGGCGGGGGCCGCGAGGGTCACGTTCAGCGTCCCGTCGGTGTACGTCGCCTCTTCGGCGACCGGCACGCATGTCGAGCTGCCGAGCGTGACGAGTCCGATCATGTTGCCGTTGTCGAGCCAGGCGGCACCCAGATCGGGGTCGGGCGTGGCGGTCTCCTCGGTCGCCGGCTCGGGCGACGAGGCGGATGTGCCCGAGGTCGTCGACGCGCAGCCCGCGAGAAGGAGACCGGCGAGAGCGAGCGCGCCGAGACCGGCGAGAGCGGAACGTGCCATGTGGATGCCTTTCGACGAGGGATGCGCCGCGCCGCGACGCTGCCGTGCGCGCCCGGCACCCCCATCATTGCGCAGGCATCCTGAATCGTCGCGGAAAGATCGGTAACGCGCCGGTCACGATGGCGTCACTGCAGCGCGGAGGTGAGACGCGCCAGGTTGTCGAGCACCGTCGACCGGAGCGGCTGCTTCTCCCATTCCTCGAGCGTGAGCTCGCGGCTGAGATCGCGGTAGTGCTGCTCGACGTCGCGCATCTCGCGGATGAACTCCTCGCCGCGCACGAGCATCGAGATCTCCATGTTGAGACCGAACGAGCGCATGTCCATGTTGCTCGACCCGATGATCGCGATCTCGTCGTCGATCGTCATCGACTTGGAGTGCAGGATGAACGGCTTGCGGTACATCCAGATCTTGACGCCCGCGCGCAGCAGCACCTCGTAGTAGCTGCGCTGCGCGTGGTAGACGACAGCCTGGTCGCCCTCCTCCGACACGAACAGCTCGACCTGCAGGCCGCGGTGGCACGCCGTCGTGATGGCGTTGAGCAGCGCCTCGTCCGGCACGAAGTACGGGCTCACGACGATCACCTTGCGCTGCGCGTAGTACATGAGGCCGAGGAACAGGCGCAGGTTGTTCTCGAACTCGAACCCCGGGCCGGACGGCACGATCTGGCAGTCGAGGTCGCCCGGACCCGTCTTGACGGCGAAGAGGTCGATCTCGTCGGTCAGCACCTCGTCGGTCTCGCTGTACCAGTCGGACAGGAAGACGGCATTGACGGATGCCACGACCGGCCCCTCGACGCGCACCATGAGATCGACCCAGTGCAGGCCGCGCTTGATGTTCTTGCGCAGGTTGTACGTGGAATCCGTGACGTTCTGCGAACCCATGAAGGCGACGGTGCCGTCGACGACCGTCAGCTTGCGGTGGTTGCGCAGGTCGGGTCGCTGGTACTTCCCCTTGTAGGGCTGCACGGGCAGCATGAGATGCCACTGCGCGCCCATCGCGTCGAGGCGCTTGAGGGTCTTCCGATAGAACGGCTTGCCGCGGTTGGCCCAGTGGTCGAGCAGGACGCGCACCGGGATGCCGCGGGCCGCGACCTCCTCGAGCGCACGGAAGAAGTTGTCGGTCGACGCATCCGATTGCAGGATGTAGAACTCGACGTGCACATACCGCTCGGCCTTGCGGATGGCATCGGCCATCGCGTCGAGGCTCTCCTGGTAGTCGGATATGAGATGCGCGCCGTTGTCGCCCGCGAGCGGCATGGCCCCGAGGTTGCGGTTGAGCGTGACCATCGACGTGAACCACTCGGGCGCGTTCGGCCGATGCGTGCCGAAGTCGAGGTGCTCGCTCGTGTCGTGGATGTAGTCGTTGATGCGCTCCTGCTTGCGCCGGCGCTTGCGCGGAAGGCGCGGATTGCCGATCAGCAGGAAGAGCAGCACGCCGATGAACGGGATGAAGTAGATCGCCAGCAGCCAGGCGGTCGCCGATGTCGGGCGGCGGTTGCGCGGCACGAAGATGATCGCGAGGATGCGCACGGTGAGGTCGAACAGGAAGACCAGGATGAGCCACCAGGACGCGTCGAACGTGATCGTCAGCACTGCGTCCGAGCCTCCTCACCCCGTCGGTCGCCCGCGGTGAGGCCAGCGTAGTGCCCGGTCACGACGGAGACGGGCCGCCGCGGGCTGAGAGCGTCAGTGCGCGGTCTCGTGGGATGCCGCGGACTCGGCCGGCGGCAGACCGCGCTTCGCGCGCTGCTCGGCCTCGATGCGCGCGTACGTGCGGCGCTCGGTGCGATCGGCCCGGAGGATGCTGCGGAGGACCCAGAAGAAGATGATCGTGACGACGACCGTCGGCAGAAGGGTCCAGAACACCGCCGTCCAGTACTCGTCCACGCTTCAAGGATACGTATCCTCCACAGTTTTCTCGAACTGCCCGGTCCTCCACAGGTGCCCTCCCGGCGCGACTTTCCGCTCCGATCGCGATTCGCTCGTTTCGGCACCCCGTCGGCGGCCACGCTCGCGTGATGACGACGATCGTGAAAGCCGCCACTGCGGCGCAGTTCCTGTCCCTTGTCCCCCGCATGCTCGGCTACCGACCGACGCGAAGTCTCGTGATGATCCCGTTCTCGGGGTCGCGCAGCCTGGGTGCGATGCGCCTCGACCTCCCGGCCGACGAGGACGAGGCCGACTCGGTCGCGGCGACCTTCCTCGGCATGGTGTGCCGTCTCCCGGGCGCCGATGCCGTGGCATCCATCGCCTACACCGACGCCTCCTTGGCAGAGGGGATGCCGCACGAGACGCTGGCGGCCGCGCTGTCGCGTCGCGCCGACACGTGCGGCATCCGCCTGACCGATTCCCTGTGCGTCGGTGCCAACGGCTGGGGGTCGTACCTCGATCCGGACCTTCCCGCGGGCGGCCATCCGCTCTCAGAGCTCGGCGACGAGCCGCCCGGTGCCGAGCACCTGGCGATCGCCGACGGCGATCAGGCGGCGGGCGCCGAGCTGCCGGCATCCGATCTCGTCGAGAAGGAGACGGTCGCGCGGGCGCTCCAGAACCTCGCCGAAGCGGTCGGGCTGCTGTGCGGAACGGATGCCGGAGCCGGCGCGACTTCGCCGGATCACCGCGTCGACCCGCTCGCGCTCACCGCCGTGTGCGATCTCGACGATCTGCCCGGGCTCTTCGAGGAGGCGCTCACATGGGACTGCGACGGCCTCGACGCCTACGACATCGCGGTGCTCGTGTGGTGCCTGTCCCGCCCCGCCCTGCGCGACATCGCCCTCGTCGAGTGGTGCGGCGGGCTCGACGCGGGCGACGAGGCCTTCGACGCCCAGCTGCGCTGGGAGGCGGGCGAGGAGTACCCGGCGCATCTCGCGATGCACATGTGGGGCGAGGGCGAGCGCCCCGATCCCGAGCGACTGGAGACCGCGCTCCGCCTGGCGCGGCAAGCAGCGGCGGCGGCGCCGACAGCGTCGCGGCCCGGCCCGCTCGCGACCTGCGCGTGGCTCTCGTGGGCGCTGGGACGGTCGACCCATGCCGAGAAGTACGCGACGCAGGCGTGCGAGATCGAGCCGGAGCACGGCCTCGCCGAGATCGTGCGCTCGTTCGTGCACGCCGGCCATCTGCCCGACTGGGCGTTCCGGCCGCGGTGAATGACCGTGACCGGGCCAGGTGAAGAGCGGCGCGGCCGCCGCGGCGGGCCGAGCCGGCTACTTGACGAGCGGGAAGAGGATCGTCTCGCGGATGCCGAGACCGGTCAGCGCCATGAGCAGGCGGTCGATGCCCATGCCCATGCCGCCCATCGGAGGCATGCCGTGCTCCATCGCGCGGAGGAACTCCTCGTCGATGCGCATGGCCTCGAGGTCGCCGCGCGCGGCGAGCTTCGCCTGCTCGACGAAGCGCTCGCGCTGGATGACCGGGTCGATGAGCTCGGAGTACCCCGTCGCCAGCTCGAAGCCGCGCACGTAGAGGTCCCACTTCTCGACGACGCCCGGGATCGAGCGGTGCTCGCGCACGAGCGGGCTCGTGTCGACGGGGAAGTCCATGACGAACGTCGGCCGCGTGAGGCCGCCCTTGACGAAGTGCTCCCACAGCTCCTCGACGAGCTTGCCGTGCGTCGCGTGCGGCGGCGCATCGACGCCTTCGTCGGCGGCGAAGGCGAGGAGCTCTTCGAGCGACGTCCCGGGCGTGACGGTGCGCCCCGAGGCCTCCGACAGCGAGTCGTACATCGAGAGGCGCTCCCACTCGCCGCCGAGGTCGTAGACCGTACCGTCGGCCCAGGTGACCGTGGTCGAACCCGACACCGCGACGGCGGCATCCTGGATCAGCGACTGCGTGAGGTCGGCGATGCCGTTGTAGTCGGTGTAGGCCTGGTAGGCCTCGAGCATCGCGAACTCGGGGCTGTGCGTCGAGTCGGCGCCCTCGTTGCGGAAGTTGCGGTTGATCTCGAAGACCCGCTCGAGCCCGCCGACGACGGCGCGCTTGAGGAAGAGCTCCGGCGCGATGCGCAGGTAGAGATCGGTGTCGAAGGCGTTCGACTTCGTGATGAACGGGCGAGCGGATGCTCCGCCGTGCTGCACCTGCAGCATGGGTGTCTCGACCTCGATGAAACCGCGGTCGGCGAAGGTCTGCCGCAGGCTCGCGTTGGTCTTCGCCCGCGCCACGACGGTCTCACGCGCGCGGTCGCGCACGATGAGGTCGAGGAAGCGGCTGCGGACGCGGCTCTCCTCGCTGAGCTCGGAGTACATGTTGGGCAGCGGGAGGATCGCCTTCGATGCGATCTTCCACTCCGACACCATGATCGACAGCTCGCCGCGGCGGCTCGAGATGACCTCGCCGCTCACGAAGACATGGTCGCCGAGGTCGACGAGCTCCTTCCAGCGCTGCAGCGACCCGTCGCCGACGGCGGCGAGCGACACCATCGCCTGGATACGGCTTCCGTCACCCGACTGCAGGGTCGCGAAGCAGAGCTTGCCGGTGTTGCGGCTGAACACGACCCGGCCCGCGACGGCGGCGGTCTCGCCGGTCTCGGCACCCGCTTCAAGATCGCCGAAACGCTCGCGCAGCGCAGGGATCGTGTCGGTGAGAGGCACCTCGACGGGGTAGGCGCCGCCCGCGGCATCCTCTCGCTCCGCGATCAGCCGATCACGCTTCGCGAGGCGGACGGCCTTCTGCTCGAACGCTTCGGCAAGCTCAGCGCGACGGACGTCTTCATCCTCGCTCGTGGCGTCGTCTGCGGGCGCGGCGGGCGCGGTCGTGTCGGTCATCGCTGGAGGCTCCTCGGAAGTCCGACCCAGTCTATCGGCGGGCGGCTGGGCACCCCCGGAGAGGGCGTGGTCGCGCCCGGGCCCCGGCCCGCCTCAGGGGAGTTCGACCGCCTCGCCGAGCGGAAGCCACCGGACGGTGCGAGCGACGGCAACGGGGGCACCTTCCAGCACGTCCCGCGTGGCGTCCTCCTGCTGGGAGAAGTGGCTCCAGCCCTCGACGTGTATCGGCACGACCGTGCCCGGGCGGGCGAGCGCGATGAGCTCGAGCGCCTCGCGCGCGTCCATCGTGTAGCGGAGGGCGCCCGAGATGCCGAAGCGCACGGCGCCCATGTGCACGAGCGCGACGTCGGGCGCGAGGTTCTTCGCGTAGCGTCGCAGCGGACGCGAGATCACCGTGTCGCCCGTCATCCACAGGCCCGGATGCCTCGCACCCTCGAGAGTCAGGGCGAAGCCGACGACGGGCCCTACGATCGGGCGTGTCACGACCGCGCCGTGCCGGCCCGGGGTCGCGGTGATCGTCAGGTCGGGCCTGCCGGATGCCGTGAACGTCACCGACTCGCCCGCCCGGAGCCCTCGGACGTCGCGATGGGCGATCGCCTTCGCCCCGGCGACGGTCGTGAGAACGGTGCCGACCGACGCCAGCCCCGCCCTGCCGGCATCGTCGAGGTTGTCGGCATGCTGATGGTGGCTGACGAGCGCGACGTCCACGGGGCTCAGCTCGTCGAGCGTCACGGCGGGGCCGGTGAGCTTCCGGGAGCTCGTGCCGAAGCCGAACGAGTACGTGCGCCCCGGCGGATCGAAGGTCGGATCGGTCAGGATCCGCCAGCCTTCCCACTCGACGAACGCCGTCGGTCCCCCGATTCGTGTGACCCGCATTCCGACCTCCATGCCTGCTGCCGCCGCCCCGCGTCGGTCAGTCGTCGAGAGGCTCGGACGGCGTCCCCGCGCCCGCCGAGCCCGCCTGTGCGAGCGCGTGATCGACCGTCGAGTGCACGAGCGCCGACAGGTACGACCCGGGATGCGCGACGCCCGCACCGCGGAGCAGGTCAGCCGCCTGCGCCACGATCGAGCGCGAGAACTCCGTGGCGATCGCGATCCCCTCCGCGTATGCGGGGCGGTCGTCCTCGGCGACGACGACGGGCTCGCAGCCCAGCTCGACCGCGAGCGCCTGCGCGATCGGCAGCACCGCCGCGGGAGCCGTCACGGCCGCGTACGCGTTCGTGAGCTGGCGCAGGTCCATCGAGGTTCCGGTGAACGCGATGGCGGGGTGCACGGCGAGCGGGATGGCGCCGCGCGCGACCGCGGGCGCGAGCACGCCGGTGCCGTACGCGGGGTCGGTGTGCAGCACGAGCTGTCCGGGCTGCCACGCCGAGAGCTCCGCGAGTCCTGCGATCAGGCCGGCCAGCTCGTCGTGCGGCACAGCGATGATCACGAGCTCGCTGCGGCGGACGACCTCGAGGGCGTCGAGCACCGGCAGCCCGGGCAGCACGGCTTCCACGCGCTCCTCGTCGGAGCCGGGGGTGATCCCCGTGAGGGAGTGTCCGGCGCCGGCGAGCGCAGCGCCGAGCACGGGTCCGACGCGGCCCGCGCCGATGATCCCGACGCCCAGGCGGCCCGCGCGCATCAGGCGTTCACCTCGGCCCAGCGGTGCGAGCGGTCGACGGATGCTGCACGCACGGCACCCGTTGAGACCTCCGCGAACAGCTGCAGCGCGGCATCCCGATCGATCGCCGCGAGACCCGACGACACGGGGCCGGCGACGGTGTGCGCCCGCGCCGACGCGACGCGGGCGAGCCTGTCGATCGGGCCTTGATGCAGGGCGATGCTCTGCAGGCGAGCGAGCGGCAGCACGACGAGCCGGCGCCAGATGAGCCCGCGGCGCAGCAGCAGCACGTCAGGCGTCAGGCGGAAGCCGTTGCGGCGCCACGACAGAGGACGGAGGAACCACGCTCGCCGGGGTGTGTCGGTGAACGAGTCGCCGGGCACCGGACCGGTCACGCCCTCCCGCACGATGAGGGGCCACTCCGCCTCGGGCACGCCCGACAGCACGAGATGGAGCACCCGCTCGACATCGGCGAGGGTGCCGACCGGGAGCACGGTCGTGAACTGGTCGTTGTTGCCGTCGCTCAGGCTGCGGCCTGTGAGGCGGTTGATGCGGATCGTCCACCATCCGAAGGGACGCCACAGGATCGATTGCGAGATCTCGACGGCGTGGACGCGCCCCGGGGGCACGATCTCGGTGATGGTCGTGAGCAGGCCGAAGGTGATCCGCACGCCGTCGGGAGTCGGTGCGATCGAGTACCGCAGCGACCGCACGATCGAGCGCACCCAGTACGCCACGAAGCCGATGACCGCGGGCACCATGCCGAAGAGCAGCCAGGGCGTGGCCTGGATCGAGCCGTACACGATCGCGCCGATGGCGAACATCAAGCCGACCGTCGCAGGGCTGATCACGTGGGACACCGCGAGCCGCAGGAGCGGGATGTTGACGACCGACGACGGCACCTCGACGGGCGCCTCGTCGCCTTCGATCATGCCCGTGATGCCGCGCGACACCGCCTGGCTGAGAGCGCCGATGCGCGAGCGCGCACCGCCCGGCGCGCCCGCCTGCGCCGCCGCGAGGCGCCGCCCTGAGGCGAGGCGCAGGATGTCGGCGCGCACGGCCTCGGCGTTCGCCGTCGAGAGGTATTCGAGTTTGACGTTGGCGTCGGTGCCCGCGCCCACGACTTCGAGCTTGGCCATCCCGAGCAGCCGCGCGACCATCGGACGGGTCAGGTTGACGCCCTGCACGCGGTCGAGCGGAGCTCGACGCTGCGTGCGGAAGAGCACGCCGCTGCGCACCTCGACGTCGTCCTCCGTGATGCGCAGGGAGTGGAATCGCCAGGACAGGTAGAAGACGGCCAGCAGCGCGACCAGGACGGCGAGCACGATGGCGCCCGCCACGAGGTAGAGGTTGTTGGCGACGATGAAGTCGATGGGGTCGCCGGCGCCCTCCCACTCCTCGATCTCCTTCACGGGGAGGTCGGGCGCGAGCCACGGCAGGAAGAGATACGTCAGCCGGTCGCGGAGGTTGGCGACCACGAAGCCGATCACGACCACGAGGAACAGCCCGCCGCGCAGGAGCGGGGTCAGGGGATGCAGCCGATGCCACTCTCCGTCGCTCATCGGCGACCGCACGAGCTCCTGCGGCGGGGCACCGACCGGGCGCGGGTCGAGGGGCTGGTCTGGCGTCCGCGGGTCGAGGGGCGGCGCGGCAGCCGAAGGGTCGAGCGGCGGCGCTGCAGCCGAAGGGTCGATCGGCCGCCCTGCAGCCGAAGGGTCGATCGGCTCGCTCACAGCCCGGTCCGGCGGCTCTCGGCGACCGCCACGAGGTGGTCGCGCAGCGTCTCGGCCGTCGTCTGAGCGAGGCCGGGGATCGTGACTCCGCTCGTCGCGGCGGCCGTGACGAACTTGAGCTGCGCGATGCCGAACCCGCGGTCGAGGGGGCCGTGCGTGATGTCGACGAGCTGCATCCGGCCGTATGGCACGGCGACCATGCGCTGCCAGAGGATGCCGCGGCGGAAGACGAGGTCGTCATCGCGCAGTTGATACCCGATCGCGCGCACCTGCCGGGGCAGGATCGCCATCGTCCACACCAGGATCACGGTCATGATGCCGCCCGGGATGAGCGGCCAGAGCTGACCGAGCACGAGCCACAGCACGAGCACCGCGACGACGACGAGTGCGAGCACGATGCCCGACGAGATGAGCTGGACCCACAGGTACTGGCGCGAGATCTGGTGCCACACGCCGCGCTCGAGCTCGAGACGGTTCGGCGATCGGGGCGCGAGGATGCGGGAGTAGGCGCCCTTGTCGAGGGATGCCGGCACCGCGTGTGCAACGGGCGCCTCAACAGGCGACGACACATCGACCCCGGCCGTGGCATCCGGCCCCTGGGCCACGTCCACGGGCGTGGCATCCGGCCCCATGTCAGTGGGAGTGATGGGCGTCGAATCCGGGACCGGAGTCGCCGGGATGTTCGTCATCGTCGTCCTTCCGGATGGTGCACAGGTGTTCGGCGATCAGCCCCGCGGCAACGAGCACGAGACCGCTGACGATGGTCGCGATCACCTCTCCCCACGAGCCTACCGACGGCGTGACGGGGCGCGTCAGGAGGAACAGCGCGAGACCGCCCGCGAAGCCCGCGAACACCGCTCCGACGATGCTCGACGCCTTTGCGAGCATCGCGATGCGGACGGCCCGGAACGGGTTCACCGGTGCCGCGCCCTTCGCGTCGCGCGTCGCGCGACGGATCGGCACGGCGAGGAGCACCACGACGCCCCCCAGCAGCAGGAGCAGGATCGGCAGCGTGACGGTCGGGGTGAAGGTGGCGCGGCCTGCTGCAGTCAGCAGCTGATCGACGACGAATCCGATCGCGAGGCCGATCGCGGCGGTCAGGAGGAGGACGCCTGCTCCGGTGCGCTTCACGCGTTTCCTCGCAGCCGGGCGAGGAGGGCGTCGACGCGACCGACGCCGGGGAGCTCGGCGTCCGGGTCGAGAGTCAGCCACGGAGCGAGGACGAAGTCGCGATCCTTCGCGCGCGGATGCGGGAGCACGAGGTCGGGGCCGTCGCTTCGGGCATCGCCGTACGCGATGAGGTCGAGATCGAGCGTGCGGTCGCCCCAGTGCTCCTCGCGCACGCGGCCGTGGTTCGCCTCGATCGCCTGCAGGTAGGTGAGCAGCACGGTCGGGGCCAGGCGCGTCGTGACGAGTGCGACGGTGTTGAGGTACGCCGGGGCCGAGGCATCCGGCCCCTCGGGCTTGACCGCGATCGACTCGATCGCGGGTGCGGCCACGACGCCCGCTGTCAGGGGCAGCCGCTGGAGGTCGGCGACCGCCGTACGCAGCGTCGCGACCCGATCGCCGAGGTTCGCCCCGAGGGCCACGACGGCACGGACGGGCGCCCGCCCCGGGCCGGGCTCGGCGCCGTGGAAGCCCTGCGCGAGACGCCGGTTCATCGGTCGGCCTTCATGCGGCTGACGGTCACGGCGACGTCGGCGAAGGGGACGGCGATGGGCGCAGACGGCTTGTGCACCGTCACCCGCGTGAACTGCACGAGGTCGCGCGCGAGCACGGCCTCGGCGATGCGGCTCGCGAGCGTCTCGATGAGGTCGACGGGGTCTCCCGAGACGATCGCCGCGACCTCTTCGGCGAGCTCGCCGTAGTGCACGGTGTCGACGACGTCGTCGGTCTCGGCGGCGCGGGCCGTCGACAGATACAGGTGCACGTCGACCACGAACTCCTGCCCGTCGCGCTTCTCGTCGGGGTACACGCCGTGGTACCCGAAGGCGCGGATTCCCGTGATCGTGATCTCGTCTATGGAGTCCATCGCACACCAGCCTCCCAGGAGTCGGCGACGGTGAGCGCATCGACGGTCGCGGCGACGTCGTGCACGCGCACGCCCCAGACGCCGCACTGCTCCGCGAGCACGCTGGTGACAGCCGTCGCGAGGTCGCGACGTGTCGCGGTGACCTCGCCTCCGAGAGGCTCGAGCGTCTCGGCGAGGAATCGTTTGCGGCTCGTGCCCACCAGCACACGAGGGCCGAGCCCCACGATGCGGGCGAGGCCGTGCAGGACCGCCCAATTCTGAGCGCCCTTCTTGCCGAATCCGATGCCCGGATCGACGATGACGCGGGACTCCGGGATGCCTGCGGCCTCGGCCGCATCGACGCGCCTGGCCAGCTCGGTCACGACCTCGGTCACGATGTCGGCGTAGTCGGCGCGTGCGTACATGTCGGCGGAGTGGCCGCGCCAATGCTGCAGCACGATGTCGGCGCCGGTGTCGGCGACCGCGGCGAGCATCGCAGGGTCGGACAGGCCGCCCGACACGTCGTTGACGATCGTCGCGCCGGCCTCCACCGCCGCCACGGCCGTCGAGGCGTTCATCGTGTCGATGCTCACGATCGCACCGGCTTCGGCGAGCGCCCTCACGACGGGGCGCACCCGCGAGCGCTCGATGGCGGGATCGACGCGCTCCGCACCCGGACGCGTCGACTCCCCGCCCACGTCGAGGATCGCGGCGCCCTGCCCGAACAGCTCGAGTCCGTGCGCGATGCCGGCGTCGGCGGCGAGGTAGAGCCCGCCGTCGCTGAACGAGTCGGGGGTGACATTGACGATCCCCATGACGAGACAGCTCATCGCGCCCGCGCTCACTCCCGCCCGGCGCCGATGAGGGCGATGAGCTCGGCGCGTGCGGCGGGCTCGGCCAGCTCGCCGCGCGCGGCGATCGTGACGGTGGATGCCTCGCGCTGGCGTTCGCCGCGCATCGTGACGCAGCCGTGGGTCGCCTCCAGCACGACGAGCACGCCACGCGTCTCCAGCCCTTCGGCGATCGTGTCGGCGATCTGCTCGCCGAGGCGCTCCTGCACCTGCGGGCGCGCCGCCAGCACGTCGACGACCTTGGGCAGTGCGCCGAGTCCGACGACCTTGTCGCCGGGGAGGTAGGCGATGTGGGCCTTGCCGCGGAACAGCAGGAGGTGGTGTTCGCACACCGACCGGAAGTGGATGTCGCGGAGCATCACGGCGCCGGACGGCGACGTCTCCGGGGCCGGCCCGTGCGAGATCGAGATCGTGTGCTGCAGGGGGGCGGAGGCATCCTCCCCGACCCCCGCGAAGAACTCGGCGTAGGAGTCGGCGACCCGCTGCGGGGTCGCCTTGAGCCCCGGGCGATCGGGGTCCTCCCCGATCGCCTCGAGGATCTCGTAGACGAGCGCAGCGACGCGGTCTCGATCGACGGCCATAGGCCGAGCCTAGGCGGTCGCGGGGCGTGCCTGTCCGGTCGGACGGCGACGCGGCGCCTTCTCGGCGTTCGTCTGCGCCTCGACCGTGGCCGCCACGCCCGCGGGCTCGTGGCGGCGCGGGATCTCGACGGGGGGCTGTGTCGAGACCGGCCGATCGTCGCTGGAGAGCCACTGCGGACGCGGCGGGAGCTTCTTGACGTCCTGGAAGATCTCGGCGAGCTCGAGGTGGTCGAGCGTCTCCTTCTCCAGGAGCGCGAGCGCGAGCTTGTCGAGCACTTCGCGGTTGAGGTTGATGACCTGGTAGGCCTCGTTGTGGGCCTGCTCGATCAGCTGGCGAACCTGCTGGTCGACGCGCTCGGCGATGCGCTCGGAGAAGTCGCGGCCGTGGCCCATGTCGCGGCCGAGGAACATCTCACCGGACGCCTGACCGAGCTTGACGGGTCCGACGTCGGTGGTCATGCCGTACTCGGTGACCATCTTGCGCGCGATGCCGGTGGCCTTCTCGATGTCGTTCGAGGCGCCCGTCGTCGGGTCGTGGAAGACGATCTCCTCGGCGACGCGGCCGCCCATCGCGTAGGCCAGCTGGTCCTGCAGCTCGTTGCGGGTGACGGAGTACTTGTCGTCGACGGGGAGCACCATCGTGTACCCGAGAGCGCGACCGCGCGGGAGGATCGTGACCTTCGTGACGGGGTCGGTGTGGTTCATCGCCGCCGCGGCGAGGGCGTGGCCGCCCTCGTGGTAGGCCGTGATGAGCTTCTCCTTGTCCTTCATGACGCGCGTGCGACGCTGCGGGCCCGCGATGACGCGGTCGATCGCCTCATCGAGCGCACGGTTGTCGATGAGCTGCGCGTTGGAGCGCGCGGTCAGCAGCGCTGCCTCGTTGAGGACGTTCGCGAGGTCGGCACCCGTGAAGCCGGGCGTCTTGCGCGCGACGACCTCCAGGTCGACGCCGTCGGCGAGGGGCTTGCCGCGGCCGTGCACCTCGAGGATCTTCTGGCGGCCCTTAAGATCGGGCGCGTCGACGCCGATCTGGCGGTCGAAGCGGCCCGGACGCAGCAGGGCCGGGTCGAGGATGTCGGGGCGGTTGGTCGCCGCGATGACGATGACGTTCGCCTTGGGGTCGAACCCGTCCATCTCGACGAGCATCTGGTTGAGCGTCTGCTCGCGCTCGTCATGCCCGCCGCCGAGGCCCGCGCCGCGGTGACGGCCGACGGCGTCGATCTCGTCGATGAAGATGATCGCCGGAGCGGATTCCTTCGCCTGGTTGAACAGGTCGCGCACGCGGCTCGCGCCGACGCCGACGAACATCTCGACGAAGTCGGAGCCCGAGATCGAGTAGAACGGCACGCCCGCCTCGCCTGCGACGGCGCGCGCGAGCAGGGTCTTGCCCGTTCCGGGGGGGCCGTACAGCAGGACGCCCTTCGGGATGCGGGCACCCACCGCCTGGAATTTCGACGGGTCCTTGAGGAAGTCCTTGATCTCCTGCAGCTCTTCGACGGACTCGTCGGAACCCGCGACATCCTGGAACGTGACGGTGGGCGTCTCTTTCGTCACGAGCTTCGCCCGCGACTTGCCGAACTGCATGACCTTGCTGCCGCCGCCCTGAGCGCTGGACAGCAGGAACCAGAAGAGGAGGCCGAGCAGCAGGATCGGGAGGAAGAGCGAGATGAAGCCGTCGAACCACGTGGCACGCGGCACGGCGTCGTTGAAGCCGTCCTTCGGGTCGGCGGAGTTGACGGCGTCGACGACCTCGTCGGCGCGCGCCGTGACGTAGTAGAACTGCACGTCGGTCGCACCCTCGTACGGCGTCGACAGCGTCATGTCGACGCGCTGGTCGCCGTCGGTGTTGGTGACCTCGGTGACGGTGCCGCCCTTGAGAAGCTCGAGGCCCTCCTGCGTCGAGATCTGCTTCGCACCGCCGAGGCTCGAGATGAGCGAGAACCCGACGATGAGGAGGAACCCGATCATCAGCACATAGAAGAGCGGGTTGCGGGTGATCTTCTTGAGGTCCATGGTGCGGGCGGAGCCCGTTCCCTTCGTCGGCGAGCCGAGGCCGCGCAATCGATGGTTGCGGCGACGGTTGATTCAGGGTATCGCGCGGGGACTATGCGCTATCTGTGCATTCGCCCACGGCGTACTCGCGCTCAGGCGTAGACGTGGGGGGCGAGCACCGCGACATCCCGCAGATTGCGGTACTTCTCCGCGTAGTCCAGGCCGTACCCGATCACGAACTCGTTCGGGATCTCGAAGCCGACGTAGCGAGACTCGACGTGCACCTTCGCGGCATCCGGCTTGCGCAGCAGTGCGAAGACCTCGACCGATGCCGCCCCGCGCGACGCGAAGTTCTCCAGGAGCCAGCTGAGGGTCAGGCCCGAATCGATGATGTCCTCCACGATGAGCACGTGCTTGTCGTGGATGTCGGTGTCGAGGTCCTTGCGGATCTGCACGACACCGCTCGAGCGCGTGCCGGCACCGTACGACGAGACGGCCATCCAGTCCATCGGCACCGCGAACGGCAGCGCGCGCGAGAAGTCGGCCATGACCATGACCGCGCCCTTGAGCACGCCGACGAGCACGAGGTCTTTCCCGTCGTAGTCCGACGCGACCCGCGCTGCGATCTCCTCGAGCTTGGCCCGGATCTGCTCCTCGGTGACGAGGACCTCTGTGATGTCGCTCTGGATGTCGGCCGCGCGCATGGTTCCGAGTCTAGGGTCCGAAGATGCCTCGTCAGCGCTTCCCGCGTGGGCGCAGCTTGAGCGTCGATGCGGTCAGCTCCCAGAGGCGCGCGAAGGCGTCGGATGCCTCCGCCTGAGGCGCGAAGGTCGCCACCGGCGCGCGCTCAGCGCCCATCCGCTCGACGACGACCGTGTACGGAACGACGACGTCGGTCATCTCCTTCTCGACGCGCGGCAGTTCGGCGATCGCCGTGCGATGGGCGAGCTTGCGGCGGTCCGCCATCGAGATGAAGCCGAGCACCGTGGGCCGGATCCGCTCGGCGTGCACGATGTCGCGCACCTGCGCGAGCGAGCGCGCCGAGAGCGGCGACGGCTGGAGCGGCAGGACCACGACATCGGCGGCGCGGATGATGTTCTGAGCGAGCAGCGACGCTCCCGGCGGGCAGTCGAGCACCACGACGTCATACTTCTTGGCCATGTCGCCGAGCACCATCGCAAGCCGCTGCGTCGAGTGCCGCGCATGGTCGAGGGCGAGCTCCACCTCGCGATAGCTCTCGTCGGCGGGCAGCACGTCGAGGTGCTCGAAGGCGGTCTCGCGGACCGCCTGCCCCACCTTCGTCCGCCCCCGGACAAGCGCCTCCGCGCCGCCCTTGAGCTTGGGCTTGACGTCGAGCAGGTATGTCGAGGCCGCCTGCGGATCGAGGTCCCACAACAGCACCCGGGCATGCTTGGCGGCCTCCCACGCGAGGTTCACTGCTGTCGTCGTCTTGCCCACTCCGCCCTTGACGCTGTACACCGCGACGACCTTCACGCGCGCCACGTTAGTGACGGCCCGCGCTCGGTGCGACCCCTACCGGGCGGCGAACTCGAGCCGCACGCCGACGCGGCGGGCGATGCATCCAGGCAGGTCGATGGGCCCTTGGCCCGTCCAGTCGGTGACGAGCCGGGCGACCTCGATCGTCTGCGTGCGCGTGAGGCTCTGCCCGAACTCAGACGCGACGACGTGCCGGATGATGCGGTGGCGCAGGGCCGCGGGGTTGGCCGCGAGCGCGGGAACGGAGACCGAGATACCGGCCTCGGCATGCTCGACGATGTCCTCGATCGTCTCGTCGATCATCTCGGCGAACGCCTCGGAGTCCTCGCGCAGCTGCTCGGCCGTCCGCGCGAGCGCCTCCGCGATGCCGGGTCCGAGCTCGTCCTCGAGCATCGGCAGCACGCGCCGACGCACCCGCACGCGGGCATACGCGGGGTCGTCGTTGTGCGGGTCGTCCCACGGCTCGAGGCCCTCGGCCGCGCATGCGGCGCGCGTCGTCGCACGGCGCACGCCGAGCAGCGGCCGCAGGAGCACGGTCCCCTCGGCGAGCTCGGTCTGCGGCGCCATGCCCTGCAGGCTCGCGGCGCCCGAGCCGCGGGCGAGTCCGAGCAGCACCGTCTCCGCCTGATCGTCGAGGGTGTGGGCCGTCAGCACGGCGACGGCGCGGAGAGCGGACGCCTCCCCGCGGAGGGCCGCGTAGCGTGCGGCCCGGGCGGCGGCCTCCGGTCCGCCGTCCGACCCGACATCGACCGTCACGATCCGCGCCTCGAGACCCAGGGCGCGAGCATGCGCGGCCGCGGCGGTCGCGGCATCCCTCGACCCCTCCTGAAGCCCGTGATCGACGGTGACGGCAGCCGCCGTGACCCCGGCCTTGCGCGCCTCGAACGCCGTCGCGGCCGCGAGGGCGAGCGAATCGGCGCCGCCGGACAGCGCGACGACGACGGTCGAGCCGGCCTCGAGCGGGGCGAGGGCCGCGCGCACGGCGCGCCGCACCTCGGCGACGGCGGGGTCGAGGCCTGGGCGGTGGGTCACGGCACCACGGTACCGACCCGCACCCGCGCCGGGCCTCGGCTGGATGGTGCCGAAGTCCTGCGATACGCCTTCTGGGAGCCCCTCGCCTCACGCTCAGCCGTAGTTCGGGACGCTGAACGCCCGAGACTAGGCTTGTCGCGGCATCCCACCGTCTTCGAAGGAGTCCAACCATGGGCGCATACGACGCCGTCATCGAGATCCCGCGCGGCAGCCGCGTGAAGTACGAGGTCGACCACGGCACGGGCCGCGTCTTCCTCGACCGCATCCTGTACACGGCATTCGGCTACCCCACCAACTACGGGTTCTTCGAGAACACCCTCGGCGAGGACGGGGACCCGCTCGACGTGCTCGTGCTGCTGGACTTCGACCTCGCTCCCGGCGTGCTCGCCAAGGTCCGTCCCGTCGGCGTGCTCAAGATGAGCGATGAGGCCGGCGGAGACGACAAGGTCGTCGCGGTGCTGGGCAAGGACCCCCGCTGGGCGCACATCCAGGACGTCGGCGACATCCCGGAGTACACCCGCAAGGAGATCGAGCACTTCTTCGAGCACTACAAGGACCTCGAGCCGAACAAGTGGGTCAAGGTCGACGAGTGGGCAGGCGCCGCCGAGGCCGAGCGCCTCGTCGCCGAGGCGTTCGAGCGCTTCACCCAGCACGAGGGCCAGACCGCCACCCAGGGTGAGGGCGAAGCCCCGAACACGCTCTGACGCAGGTTTTCGAGGGGGTGGGTGCCGCGGCATCCGCCCCCTCCGCCTTTTCAGGCGAGGGCGATCAGACCGAGATGCCCCGATCGGCCATGAAGTTGATCGGGTTGACCGGGAAGCCGTTGACGTAGGTCTCGAAGTGCAGGTGGCAGCCGAACGAGTTGCCCGTGTTGCCCTCGTACGCGATGACCTGGCCCACGTTCACCCACTGTCCGTTGCGGACGAGGATGCCGCCGTTCTGGATGTGGCCGTACCCCGTGCCGATTCCTCCGCCGTGGTCGAGCTTGATGTAGTTGCCGTACCCGCCGTTCCGGCCGGCGTAGACGACGGTGCCGCTCTGGGCGGCGTAGATCGCCGAGCCGCACCCCGAGGCGAGGTCGACGCCGTAGTGGTAGCCGCTCGAGCAGTAGCCGTTGCCGCACTGCACGGTGCGCGGGCCGTAGCCCGAGGACTGATAGCCCGACGAGGGTCGCGCCCAGCCCGAGCCTGCGACGGCTCCGCCGCGTCCGCCGCCACCGCTTCCCGCTGCGGACGCCGCCTTCGCCGCCGCCTCCGCGGCGGCTTTCGCCGCAGCCTCCTCGGCCGCCTTGCGGGCGGCCTCGACTCCGGCCTCGTAGCCCGCGATCGTCTGGGCGGTCTTGTCCTGCAGAGCCGAGAGCTGGGCCTGCAGGTCGACCAGGTGGGCCTGCTGCTCGTCGAGGGCGGCCTGCGCCGCGTCGGCGGCCTGCTGCGCTGCGACCATCTTCTGCTCGGCCACCTGCTGCAGCCGATCGCGTTCGTCGCGCGCGACGACGGCCTGATCGCTCAGGCTCTGCGCCGAGTCGCGCGCCGTGATGGCGTCCGCGTAGACGGCCTGGTTGCGGGCGATGAGCTGGTCCATCGTGCCGAGCCGCGCGAGCAGGTCGTCGGCCGACGCCGCCGAACCCGCGAAGAAGAGCTCCAGCGACGTGTCGTCACCGCCGTTGCGGTAGAGCTGGGCGGCGACCCGGCCGGCCTTGTTGGCGGCGTCGATCGCCGCGGCGGCCTGCTGATCGGCCTGCTGCTGCAGCTGGTCGGCGCGCTGCGCCGCATCGAAGTAGTCCTGCTGCGCCTGGTAGAACTCGGCGGAGGTGCGCTCGGCTTCAGCCTGCGTGCGCGAGACCTCGGCAGTCAGGCCCTCGATGAGGCCCTGGATCTTCTGCACCTCGGCCGCCTTGGCGGATTCGCTGGCGCGAGCGGCCTGGACGTCGTCCCACGACGGATAGTCGGCGGCGAAGGCGGGCGGAAGCAGCGGCCCTGCGAGCGCGGCAACGCCCACGACGGCGAGAACGCCGAGACCCAGGGCCGTCCTCCGGTTGACGAGGGAGGGCCAGAGGGCACGCCGCTCTCGCGGAGACGGCGCGCAGCCGCATTCCTCGAGGGCGTGATCCTGCTCCACGCGATCCTCCCCCTGTCGGGACAACTCCATTCACACTAGCAACATCAGTCACAGGCGCAAGGGGTGCGTACATCCATCCTGCCCCCGATCGGCCGAGGATGCACTGTCCAATCGTGCGCCGATCTGACGCGGTTTTCCACACTGACGCGCCCTCGATTGGCGCATTCGCCTCAGATCTCTTATGCTTGAGCGTCGGTAAGCGTGAGCGCCGGGCCTTGAGCCAGGGGTTCATCCGGCCCCATCGTTTAGTGGCCTAGGACGCCGCCCTTTCACGGCGGTAGCACGGGTTCGAATCCCGTTGGGGTCACCACGCCGACAAACACAATTGAATAAGCATGGCCCTGTAGCGCAGTTGGTTAGCGTGCCGCCCTGTCACGGCGGAGGTCGCGGGTTCAAGTCCCGTCAGGGTCGCTCCAGAGCGACAGGCCCTTTGGTTTCAGAGGGCCTTTCGTCTAGGACGCGGCAGCTTCGGATGCCGTGCGGCTCTGTAGCTCAGTTGGTAGAGCGTTCGACTGAAAATCGAAAGGTCACCGGATCGATGCCGGTCGGAGCCACTGAAACCCCCGCGTAGCTTCTACATCGCGGGGGTTTCGTCTTGCCTGAGAACACTGGGATCGCGGGCCGTTGTGCCGTTTCGTTCCGGATCGAGTCCGGTGATCTAGAACGCTCGAACTCGCGCGTGCAGCGCCTGAGGCTTCACGCGCTCAATGGCTGGATCGCGCCGATCGGTGTCTCGACGCGAGCGAGCGCGAGGTCGTAGCCCTCCTGGAGCCTCAGCCAGAACTGCGGAGTGGTGCCGAAGAACGCGCCGAGGCGCAGCGCGGTGTCGGCGGTGATCGCCTGCTTGCCGCGGACGATCCGCGAGATCCGCGCCTGGTCGACGCCGATGCGCTTGGCGAGCTCGTACTGACTCAGGCCGAACGGCTCGAGGAACTCCTCGAGGAGGATCTCGCCCGGCGTCGAGAGATCGTCAGTGATAGTCGATGAATGCGACATTGTTCGCTTCCCCTCCGTCCCAGTCGAAGACCAGTCTCCATTGGTCGTTGACGCGGATGCTGTAGCTGCCCGCCCGATCACCCTGGAGCTTCTCAAGGTGGTTGGAGGGCGGAATCCTCAGGTCTTCGAGCTCCGCTGCTGCATCCAGCATCTGAAGCTTGCGCACGAGACGCTTCCGGACGTCTGGCGGCACGCGTCGCGGAGCCGATCCACCGAGCCAGTACTCCTCGATGTCACGGTCCGCGAACCTCACACACCAATACTAGCGCAACACGCAAGCATTGAGGCTGCCACGGACGATACTGTGCGTTCCGGGGCCCGGGCTCACTGAAATCGAAAGGTCACCGGATCGATGCCGGTCGGAGCCACTGAAACCCCCGCGTAGCTTCTACATCGCGGGGGTTTCGTCTTTCCTGCGTCGGGTTTCCCACAGGCTGTAGCGCGCGAAGGGGGATCAGGAGCATGATCGGAGCCGACCCCCTGCTCTGATCTCCCGGATCCGGATGCCCAGCGACGAACCCGAATCGCCGCGCGCGGACGCTCCATCGCCCGTCGTCGCGCGGTTCGTCGACGCCCGCGCCGGAGCATGGAGGTGATGCGTCGCCGAGGTGTGCCCTGGCCGCTTCGACGGCGAACCCACGCCCCCTCAGCCGCCCGGCATCACCGCCTCGCCGTCCAGGCGCTGGCGTACGCGTGCGATGAGCGTGACTTCGCCCGCCTCGTGCGGGTGCTGCATCCCGACGCCGTCCTCACGATCGACGGGACGGCGACTGCCGCGCAGCACCCGATCCACGGTCGCGCCCGGATCGTCGACGTGCTCACGACGATGCTCGACGCGCACGCGGCCGTCGCGATCGAGTGCGCGGTCAACGGGGAGCGCGGCATCGCGCTGCACACGCGTCACGACCTCGTGGGCGTGCTGACCGTCGCGACCCGTGCGGAGCGCATCTCGAGTCTGCGGCTCGTCCTCACGCGCGCCGACGGGCGGCAGTGACCCGGCTGTCACAGATCGGGATGCTGCGCGGTCGTCTCTTGCGTGGGTGTCGCGCGGGAGCGCGACGAGGCGAGGAGCGAACGAGAGGTCGAAGCCGATGGATGGTGTCGTGCGCACGGAGAATCGGAGGATGATCGGATCCGCATCAGTCCCCGATCACAACCCCCGGATGAACCGAGCCGATTCCACCCAACCCGGCGACGACGGGCTCTCGTCCGCAGCTGCGGTGTTCGCGGCATCCCGTCGACGGCTGTTCGGCATCGCCTACCGCATGCTCGGCAGCGTCGCCGACGCGGAGGACATCCTGCAGGACACGTGGATCCGATGGCAGGCCGCCGACCGGCACGAGATCGTCGAGCCCGCGGCGTTCCTCGCGACGATCACGACGCGTCTGTCGATCAACTCCCTGCAGTCCGCGCGCGTGCGCCGAGAGACGTACATCGGCCCGTGGCTCCCTGAGCCGATCAACACGGAAGACGATCCGGCGCTGGGAGCGGAGCGCGGCGAGGCCCTCACGCTCGCGATGCTCATCCTGCTCGAGAAGCTCACCCCGACCGAGCGGGCCGCCTATGTACTGCGTGAAGCGCTCGACTACCCGTACGAGCGCATCGCCGAGGTCGTGGAGACGAGCGTGGCCGGCGCGCGACAGCTGGTCAGCCGGGCCCGCAAGCACCTCGCGGCCGATCGACGGGCCGTGGTCGAGCCGACACAGCATCGGAGGCTGCTGGAGGCGTTCTTGAAGGCCGCGCAGCACGGTGATGTCGCGGCGCTCGAGGAGCTCTTCGCACAGGACGTGGTCAGCTACACCGACGGCAACGGCGCGAAGCTCGCGGCGCGCATCCCGGTCGCCGGACGCGCGCGCGTCGCCGCCTTCGTCGCCGCCTTCGCGCACCATTTCTGGACCGGCAAGGAGATCGACTGGGTCGAGATCAACGGCCGGCCGGCAGCACTGCTCATCGAGGGCGGCACAGTCACGACGGCGATCAGCCTGACGCCTTCGAGCGACGGCATCCTTCAGCTGCTGTGGACCATGGCCCCGGAGAAGCTGCGTCATGTGACCACGGCGGAGTCATGACGCCGCGGCGACGAACGCCCGGGATCCTGCGCGCCCGCGCATCCGAGCGTCCGTCCCCTCGGGTGCACGACCGCGCGGTCCGATCGCTGGCCCGCGCATGCGATGAGCGAGACCTCGGTCGGATCGCGGGGATGCTGCACACGGACGCCGTTCTCGTGGTCGACGGCGGAGGGCGCGTGCGCGCTCCCCTCGAACCCGTCGAAGGACGCGAGGGCATCGTCGAGACGATCGTGCGGTTCTTCGAGGAGCACGTCGAAGCCGCGACGGCCGTGTGCTCCGTGAACGCAGAGCCCGGCATCGCGTTCCACGCGGGCGGCGAGGTCGTCGGAGTTCTCACCGTCGGCCTGAGAGCCGAGCGCATCGACCGGCTGTGGCTCGTCGCCAACCCCGACAAGCTCCGCGACTGGCGGCACTGACCCGTCACAGCTCGCCGTCCCATCCGGTCAGAGCTTTTCGGACGCCGCTTCAGCGGCGACGGAACCGAAAGGACACGGACATGGCGAAGATCGTCGTCATCGGAGGCACAGGGCTCATCGGCTCGAAAGTGGTCGCGAAGCTCACGGCGCATGGGCACGAGGCCATCGCGGCATCCCCGAACACGGGGGTGAACTCGATCACGGGTGAGGGCCTCGCCGAAGCAGTGGAGGGCGCGCAGGTCGTCGTAGACGTCTCGAACTCGCCGTCATTCGAGGAGAGCGCCGTGCTCGACTTCTTCACGACCTCGACGAACAACCTGATCGCCGCCGAGAAGGCCGCCGGCGTCGGACACCACGTCGCGCTCACGATCGTCGGCACGAACCGCCCGCAGAGCATCCCGTACTTCCGCGCCAAGATCGCCCAGGAGAAGCTCATCCGCGAATCGGGTGTGCCCTTCTCCCTCGTGCACGCGACGCAGTTCTTCGAATTCGTCGGCAGCATCGCCGACATCTCGACCGACGGCGACACCGTGCGGCTGCCGGGCGCACTCGTGCAGCCCATCGCCGCGGAGGATGTCGCGACGGCTGTGGCGCGCACAGCGGCGGGTGAGCCCGTGAACGGCGATCGCGAGATCGCCGGACCCGAGCAGTTCGGCATGGACGAATGGGCACGGCGCGCCCTGACCTTCCGAGGCGACTCCCGCACTGTCGTGCGTGACGACTCGGCCCCGTACTACGGGGCTCGGATCGAGGAGCGCACGCTGCTGCCCGTCGATGGAGCGTGGATCTTCGACACGTCGCTCGAAGAGTGGCTGCCCGCCAACCCGCCCCGCACGTAGCCGGCCTTTTCGAGGAGCGGGTGGATGCCCGGGCCCACGCGCCAGAGGCTCCGCGCGCCGCGAAGCGGTGCATGGAGGGGGCGTGGGGAAGCATCCACCCGCTCCGTCGTTCAGGCTCGCAGCACCCGCAGGCGCCGCGAGCCGGGCGCGAGCTGCTCCGCGATCGTGACAGCGGAGTGCACGGCGCTCTCGTGCGAGTCGGCGTCGTCGGCGTACAGGCCGGCGAGCCACACGCCATGGCTTCCGCGCAGGCGCTTCAGCCGCGCTTGCGCGTCGAAGTAGTCGACCGTGACGAGGGCGTGCTCGTAGATCGCCGTCGCATAGAGCGGTTCGGGCAGGCGGTCCTCATAGGTCACCCAGCTGCGGAACACCGGCAGTCCGCGATCGGGGTTCCAGATCGACATCTGGCTGTGCGTGCCGTCCCAGCGAGCGTTGACGACCGACCAGACCGACTCGCTGCGCGGCATGAGCCGGCGATCGCCGTGGACGGCGATCGTCGTGTCGAAGTAGCGGATCCGACGCAGCTGCCGGCTCACCTCGTCGAGCTCGGGCGTCGATGACACGAGCTCGTGCGCCTGGCGGGCATTGGTCGCGAGCACGACCTGGTCGAATGCGAGTCGCGCACCCGTCGAGTCGACGAGGAGCCACGACTCGCCCTCGCGCGTGAGCCGGTGCACCCGCGCGCCGAGCCGCACGTCCGTGCGCCGCAGCGTCGCCGTCAGGGCCGCGACATAGGTCTTCATTCCGCCGTCGATCTCGACCTGCTCGGGCGCGTGGAGGCCCCCTCGCAGCGCGTCGCCGAGGTAGAAGAGCGCGTTGTAAGCGGCGAACTCGCGGAACTGGGTGAGATCGACGCACCAGAGCGCCAGGAGGAACGGATAGAGGAAACCGTCGACGAACGAGCGGGGCATCCTCCTGCTCTCGATGTACTCCGCGATCGTGACCGTCGTGTCGCGCTGCGCGAGGAACTCCGGGATGCCGGTCAGGAACCGCCGGAATCCGATGAGGTCGCAGAGCGCGGCGGGCGTGAGCGACGGCCATACGATCCGCCCGTGCCGGAACGGCGGCAAGGCGACGTGAGTGCCGTCCGTGAGGCGTGACAGGCTCATCGTGGCGGAATACGTCCGCAGCGGCACGCGAAGCTCGGCGAGCAGGCGATTGAAGGTCGTGTACGGCTTCCCGGGTCCGAAGAACTGGAAGCCGGCGTCGATCGGCACCGGGTGGCCGTCGAGGTCGATCTCGATCGTGTGGGCGTGACCGCCGAGCCGGCCGTCGGCCTCGAAGAGAGTGACGTCGTGCTGTTCCTCGAGCAGCCATGCGCTCGCAAGGCCCGCGCCCCCGCCCCCCACGACCGCTATCCGCACTTCGACACCCTGCGCCCCGTTGCCCGGCCCATGGCCCGATGATGCCATGCCCCTGGGGACACCCTCGGTAAAATGTGGCTGACGGGTGCGCTGGGGAGCGGCCCGGGCAACAGATCAACCCGGGGGTGGGGCCGCCGTGAGTTCGCCGACAGAGCCGAAGCGATCTCGACGACGCGCGACCGCGCAGGTGCGCCGCCGACGCGCTCTCGCTGCGCTGATCGCCGTCCTCGTGCTCGTGGGCGGCGCGACGACGGCGGGCATCGCGATCGCCCTGTCGCGGACGACGGATGCCGCGGCCACCGCATCCACTCCCTCCTCGACCCCCACGCCGACTCCGACCCCCACTCCCACGCCGCTCACGCCGTCTCAGCAGCTGCTGACCACGACGACGGATCCGAACGCGTGCGCCGTGAGCTTCCAGGGCGAAGCGATCGCCGACCCGCCGATGCTGGAGACGCAGGGGGCGCTGTACTCGGGGCTGCCCATCCCGGCACGGGACGGATTCGTCTTCGCCGGGTGGTACGCGACACCGGCCGACGCGGCATCCTTCACCGTCCCCGCCCGGGTCAACGGGTCGAAGCTCGTCGCCTGCACGGATCAGGAGATCACGCTCTACGGCTCGTGGAAGACGCCCGCCGACAACGCCGCCGAGAACGCGCGCATCCCGATCCTCATGTACCACCAGTTCACGACCAACCCCGGCGGCGAGAGCGGCTGGCTGCGGGGCAACTACGCGTACATCGGCGACTTCGACGCGCACATGAGCCACATCGCGACGGGCGGCTTCTACCTGCCGACGTGGGACGAGCTCAGCGCCCTCATCGATGCGCGGCTCTGGCTGCCGAACCACTCGGTGGTGGTCACGGACGACGACGCCGACCAGTCGTGGTTCGACCTGGCGGCACCCGTCGTCGGGAAGTACCAGGTGCTCACGACGTCGTTCATGATCACGGCGTACCGCCAGGATCCCCCACCCAACCCGTGGGTGCTGCGTCGCTCGCACACGCACGACATGCACAAGGCGGGCGCGAACGGCAAGGGACTCATGGTCAATCTGAGCGCGCAGGAGATCGCAGCCGACATGGAGACGTCGGCGCAGGTGCTGGGTGTCAAAGAGGTCATGGCGTACCCGTTCGGCCACTACAACGAGACCTCGAAAGAGGGCCTGCGGCTCGCAGGGTTCGAGATGGCGCGCACGATCGACCCGGGCTACGTCACGATCGGAACCGACAAACTCGCGCTTCCCGTCCAGCGGATCAACTACGGCATGGGTCTCGACGCCCTCGTGAGGCTCATCGGCTGATCACCGGCGACTTCTCTCTCTTCCCTTCGCGAAGGCACGGAGGTACAGTGTCATCGCGCAAGGGGCTTGGGAGCCCTCGATGCCCGACAGATCCAGTCGGGTCGCGTATGGGGAAGGTGTACGAACGGTGATGGCCGCCGCTCGTGCATTTGCTTGGGAGAGGGATGTCGGTCAAGGCGCATCTCGCGCGCTCTGACGGACCACGGCCCGGCCGCGCCTGGCGTGCCGCCGCTCGCAGGCTCCGGAGGAAGACCCGAAACTCCGACGGAGCCTGCGGCGGCACGTCGGCCGGCGCGGCCAGCCCCGCGCA
Source organism: Microbacterium alkaliflavum (assembly GCF_044325405.1). Lineage (NCBI taxonomy): Bacteria > Bacillati > Actinomycetota > Actinomycetes > Micrococcales > Microbacteriaceae > Microbacterium > Microbacterium alkaliflavum. The sequence goes on from NZ_JBIQWL010000005.1 coordinate 29,120, forward strand.
TACCTGACGGCCTTCACCCTGGTCGGGTGAGAAGACCGCGCATCTGATCGGAATACGACGCAGACGCACCTCGTACGGGAGTTTTCTTTCCCTCATCAGGTATTTTTCACTCTCCGATCCTTGTCCCCCGTTCGGGGGACGTATCCCATTTGCGAATGTCCGCCATTCGGGGGACGAAGGCACTTCCCCTCCGGGGATCAGGCGGGGTACAGTGGCACCGCGCGACAGGGAGCCTTGGGAAGCTCCAACGCCGGATATCCCGATTTCCGGTAGCCGTGCACTTGGGGAAGGATGCTCCGGCAGCTCATCGCATGCCGGGCGTTACTTGGGGAACGCAATGCAATCTGGGGATGCACTGTTGTGCGCGCGATGGATCGCGGTGGGCTCGTGACCGCGATCGACGCGGCACCGTCGCATGCTGTGGGTGGGGATCCGATGGCTCTCCTGCGGCCTGCGGCGGTGCCGCGTGCCGACGCGCCGACTCTTACGAAGGTCGCCACGCCTCGCACGCAGCCGTCGCTCGAACGGCGCCGCACGTGGGAGCGACGATACGTTCGCCGCCTGCGCGCCACCGACGGCGCCATCGTCGTGTGTGCGACGGCAGCGACGGCGGCGCTCGACTATCTGCTCGCACCGTCGAACACCCACCTGATCGGCGCGGCGCGCGTCGCATGCGTGGTCTGCGCCGCGTGGGCCGCCGTGCTCTGGCTATGGCGCACACGCGAGCCGTCGATCGTCGGCTGGGGTGGGACCGAGTACAAGCGGGTCGCGAACTCCTCGGGCTTCGCCCTCGGCATCCTCGCCATGCTCTTCGTCGTCTTCCAGTGGGAAGGCCTTCGCTTCCAGCTCACCATCGCCCTGCCGGTCGGACTCGTCGCCCTGCTCCTCGGCCGTTGGCTGTGGCGCAAGTGGCTCATCGCACAGCGCGGATTCGGTCATTACACCTCGCGCGTCGTCATCGCCGGCACGCGCGACGACGTCGAATACGTGATCAGGAGCCTCTCCGGGGCCGGCCAGCACGGCTACGTCGTGGTGGGTGCGACGATGCCCGAATTCCCTGCGCCGGCGATCGAAGTCGACAGCCGCAGCTATCCCGTCATCGGCTCGATGCACGCCACCGCCGCTCAGGCGCGGGCGTGGGGTGCAGACACGATCATCGTCGCCGGTCAGCCCGATGACGATCCGGATTTCATCAAACGCCTCAGCTGGCAGCTGGAAGGGACGGCCGCCGAGCTCATCCTCTCGAGCCGACTCATCGATGTCGCAGGCCCGCGCATCTCGCTGCGCCAGATCGAGGGCCTTCCGCTCATCAACGTCAAGATCCCGGAGTACGAGGGAAGTGCCCACGCCTTCAAGCGCGCCCTCGATGTCGTGTTCTCCTCGCTCGCCCTGATCCCCATCGCGCTGCTCACTCCTTTCATCGCGGCAGCGATCCGCATCGACTCGCGCGGACCGGTCTTCTTCCAGCAGACGCGCGTCGGCCGCGACGGGCGCGAGTTCAAGATCTTCAAGTTCCGCACGATGGCCTCGGACGCCGAGTCACGGCTCGCCGCCCTGGTGTCGCAGAACGAAGGCTCCGGCCTGCTCTTCAAGATGAAGAGCGACCCGCGCATCACACGGGTCGGCGCCTTCCTGCGGAAGTACTCGCTCGACGAGCTCCCGCAGTTCTTCAACGTGCTGCGCGGCGACATGAGCGTCGTCGGGCCGCGGCCGCCGCTGCCGTCCGAGGTCACCTCGTACGACGGCACCGTCTTCCGCCGGCTGTACATCAAGCCAGGCATCACGGGGCTGTGGCAGGTGAGCGGACGCAGCGACCTGACGTGGGACGAGAGCGTCCGCCTCGACCTCAGATACGTCGAGAACTGGTCGCTCACGAACGACCTGCAGATCATGTGGCGCACCGCGAAGGTCATGGTCGCGCCGAGAGGGGCTTACTGACGCGGCACTGCCGCGTCAGTGGATCCGCCGCACCGAAGCAGCGGAGGAAGACAACTTGGGGGAAACAAGATGAGCGTGGCCGTCGCGGCTCACCAACAAGACATCGTCGTCCTGCAGCGAGCGATCGCTGCGGTCGTCACTGAAGACTCCGGTCACGCGCGCCCTCCGGCGGCAGCCCCCAGCCGTCGTGTGAACACCCGCGGGCGCGCGTGGCCGGTTCCATCCCTTCCTGCACCGATGGGGGCCCGCTGAGATGTGCGGGATCGCAGGTGCGGTGCGGTTCGACGGCGACCGCGTCCGCCGGAACCTCGTGACGCGGATGATGGCGACGCTGGATCATCGCGGACCCGATGACGAGGGGATCTGGCTCGAGGGGCCGATCGGCTTCGGGCATCGACGACTGTCCATCATCGATCTCGCGGGCTCCGTCCAGCCCATGCGCAGCATCGACGGACGCTGGACCCTCATCCTCAACGGCGAGATCTTCAACTACAAGGAGCTGCGTCGAGGACTGCGCTATCCGTTCCGGACGGACGGCGACACCGAGACGCTTCTGGCGGGCCTGGTCGAGCACGGCATCGGCTTCCTCGACCGCCTCGTGGGCCAGTTCGCCTTCGCGGCCTTCGATCATTCCGCGGGCGTGCTGCATCTCGTGCGTGATCGCCTCGGCATCCTCCCGCTCTACTACCACCGCGATCGCGGGTCGATCCTCTTCGGATCCGAGATCAAGACCGTCCTCGCGGGCCTGACGCACTCGCCCGACGTCGATCTCGCAAGCCTCGACGCGTACCTCTACGGCCGGTCCGTCCCGGCACCCTTCACTCTCTTCGAAGGCGTTCGCAAGCTCGAGCCCGGCCATCGCATGGAGGTTCGCCTGGACGGCTCCATGAGGGACGTAGAGTACTGGGCTCCGCCGGCGGCGGACTCGCGTCGGTGGCGCGCGACCGACGCCGTCGACGCCGTCGACGCCGCCGTGACCGACGCGGTGCGCTCGGCTCTCGTCGCCGACGTTCCGGTCGGCTCCTACTTGAGCGGCGGCGTCGACAGCAGCTTGATCGCCGCCAAGGCAGCGGAACTGAGCCACGGGCGCCTCCAGACATTCGCCGCCGGATTCGGCGACCCCCGGCACGACGAGCTGCCGTTCGCTCGGCAGGTCGCCGCACACATCGGATCGGAGCACCACGAGGTCCACGTCGACTCGGCGGACTTCGAGAGCCTCTGGCACACCCTCACGTGGCACAGGGACGCCCCCATGTCCGAGCCGGCGGATTTCGCCGTCTACCGACTCGCACAGGCTGCCCGTCGAGAAGTGACGGTGGTGCTGTCGGGCGAGGGCGGCGACGAGCTGTTCGCCGGCTATCCGAAGTACCGCGTCGCACGCGCCATGGAGTCGCTGTCCCTCGTGCCGCCGTCGCTTCGCGGATTCGCCGGCCGCGCACTCGATCCCCGTCTGCCTGCCTCACTCGGCCGGATGCGCATCGCGCTGCGGGCATGGGCGGCACCCAGCCGTGAAGAGCGCCACCGCACCTGGTTCGCCCCCTTCACGGCGGATGAGCGCCTCGGCCTCCTCTCCGGAGTCCCGACGAGGCCCACCTCGATGCTTCGAGCGGGAGACGGATCGGATGCGATCCGCGAGATGCTTCTCGGCGACCTGCGCAGCTGGCTGCCGGACAATCTGCTCGAACGCGGCGACAGGATGTCGATGGCGACCTCGCTCGAACTGCGTCCCCCGCTTCTCGACCACCGACTGGTCGAGCTCGCCTTCCGGCTTCCGTCGAGCGTGAAGGTGCACTCGGGCCAGACGAAGTGGGTGCTCAAAGAGGTCGCTCGCCGCTATCTCCCCGCCGAGATCGTGGATCGGCCCAAGGTCGGCTTCCGCGTCCCTCTCGACAGCTGGTTCAGAACCTCGCTGCGCGACAACGTCCGGGACAGGCTGACCGGACCGTCCTCGTTCGTCGCCCAGACCTTCGACCGCAACATGATCCGCGCCATGCTCGACCGCCACGACAGCGGGCAGTTCAACGAGGAGAGCCGCATCTGGACGCTCATGTCGCTGGAGGTCTGGCACGAGACGTTCTTCAGTCCCATGCATGTGGCTCCTGCGATCCGGCTTGAGACCCCCGCGCGGACGGCGCAGCCGGAAGCACTGCCGGCCGCGTGAGTCGGATCGGCTCCGACGCGGCGGCTCGCGACGGCGAGCGAGACCGCTCACTCGGTCGCGCCGCTCGCTGAGAGAACGACCTGAGAGAAGACGGCGAACGGGAACCGGGAGTCCCGGAGAGTACGATTCAAGGAACGGCGATGCCGGCTTGGGGGCCATTCGTCGTTTCTTGGGGGATGGGGTGAATCGATGATGACGCCTGGGGAGAGTGCGTCCGGATCGGGCGAAGAAGTACGCGCTGAATCGACGCGCGGGCTGACACCTGCGATGCGGGCAACGCTGATCGCCGTGGGTGCGGTCATGGTGGTCGGGCTGGGCCTCGTCGTCTGGCTGCTGGCGCCCGAGGGCGGCAGGATGCTGCCCCAGGCCTCGGAGGCCTCGTCCGCGCCCACAGCCACAGCAGGGCCCTCATCCACATCCGCTGCTGCAGCCACGCCCCCGGCCGGCGCGACTCCCGGTCCGGTGCCCGGCGCCACGCCGGTCGCCGGAAGCGAAGTGCTGCCGCCGTCGTCGGCGCCCGATGCGTCGGAACCTCTCATCGACGCGGTACGGCCCGTCAAGAGTGACGAACCGCTCGTCAAGGGCGACCTGCCGCCCACCGCTGCGTCGACGGGGAAGCTCGTGGACGGCTTTCCCAAGGCCGCAGCCCCCGCGCCGGAGTCCGATGTGATCCAGAGCTCCATCGCGACCGAAGGCGGTGTCATGCAGGTGGCCCTGGTCGCCCGCACCGACGAGTCCGCCGACGACATCACCGCGCATTACCGCGACATGTGGAAGGCGCTCGGCTTGGCGGACCACGTGACCACGAACGGCCTGCAGTTCGCCGACTCGTTCACGACGCTCTCGCTCGCCTTCACGGCGGGTTCGGGAACGGGCACCGTGTACACCGTCTACGGCGTCTTCCACACGAGCTGAGGCACGCATGTACATCTCGCTGTCGAACACCCCCGAGCCCACCGAGCCTGCCGAGGAGACACCGTCGGGAACGCGCCCCCCGCGCAGAGGGATCAAGACCGTCTCGTCGACCGTCATCACCCTGGGCATCGTCTCGATGCTGACGGACGTCTCCTCGGAGTCCGTGTCGGCGATCCTGCCGCTGTACATCACGGGCGTCCTCGGCCTGTCGACGATCGCCTTCGGCTTCCTCGACGGGCTCTATCAGGGTGTCAGCGCGCTCGTGCGCATCGCGGGCGGCTACGTCTCCGATCGCTCGGACCGCCCGAAGTGGGTCGCGTTCACGGGCTATGCCCTCGCCGCGGTGGCCCGCATCGGGCTGCTCTTCGCCTCCGGCTTCGCGGCCATCACGGCCGTGGTCACGGCGGACCGCATCGGCAAAGGCATCCGCACCGCTCCGCGGGACGCACTCATCACCGCCGCCTCGAGACCTGACAACCTCGGCACGTCGTTCGGCGTCCACCGCACCCTCGACAACATCGGGGCGGCGATCGGGCCGCTCCTTGCGTTCGTCATCCTGCTCGTGGTGCCCGACGGCTTCCAGGTCGTATTCGCCGCGTCGCTCGCGTGCGCACTCATCGGAGTCGCGATCCTCGGCATCGTCGTGCCGAACATCCGTCGGCGCGCACCCGCACCGGCCCACGGCGAAGCCGCAGCGGCCGACGGCGACGCACAGGATGCCGCACCCCGGCGCCCGAAGTTCGATTGGGCCGTCGTCTGGAAGGGCCCCATGCGCCGGGTGCTCGCCGCCGCGGGGATCCTCGGCATCCTGACGATCGGCGATGGATTCATCTACCTCGTCCTGCAGTCCCGCAGCGACTTCGCCGCACTCTGGTTCCCGCTCCTGTATGTCGGAACCAACCTCGCGTTCCTCGCCTTCGCCATCCCGCTCGGCCGGCTCTCCGATCGCGTCGGTCGCGCGAAAGTGTTCGTCTTCGGCCACCTGAGCCTGCTGGCCGCGTACGTCGTGGCCTTCCTCCCGGTCACCGACATCGCCGCGACGATCCTCTGCCTCGCGTTCCTCGGCGCGTTCTACGCCGCCACCGACGGCGTGCTCTCGGCTCTGGCGGCGCAGCTGACGACCGAGGAGACCCACGGCACGGGCATCGCGGCGGCTCAGACCGTCGTCGCGATCACCCGCTTCATCGCCGCCGCGGGCTTCGGCATCCTCTGGTACCTCATCGGACCGGAGTTCTCGATGATCATCGTCGCCCTTCTCCTCGCCATCGCGATCCCGCTCGTCGCGCTGCTGCTGCGGCCCTTCCTGTCCTCGATCAAGAGCGTCTCGACCTCGCAGCCGGCCCCGTGAGCAATCGCGTCAAGTGGCTCGTCGTCGCCGCGATCTCAGTCGTCGCGATCGGCGCGACGGTCGTGGTCGGACTGTTCGCGTGGCAGCAGTACCGGCTGCGCCAGGACGCTCCGAGCGCCGCGGACACGACCGCAAGCCGTGACTGGGATTCGGGTGACCGCGTCGTGTTCCGCAACACGGCCCCCGGTCAGGGCTATGGCCTGGTGGCGAGCGTTCCGCTCTCGGACCCCTCGGCCGCACGTGCCGTGACCGACACCGCCTGCGACCGCGTCGACGCGGCGGACGACGAGTTCTCCTGCCTGCGCACAGAACGCGGCATCGTGCCGTCCTACACCGCGACCCTGTACGCGAACGACGAGAAGCCCGTCGCCGATTGGCCGCTGGCCGGCATCCCGAGCAGGACGCGCATCTCGCCCGACGCGAGTCTCATCGCGACGACGGCATTCGTGAGCGGCCACACGTATGCGGCGGTGGGCTTTTCGACCGAGACGCTGCTGCACACCCGCGAGGGTGAGAGCCTGGGCAATCTCGAGACGTTCACCCTCATCATCGACGGCGCACCCGCCGCGCCGGTGGACCGCAACTTCTGGGGTGTGACGTTCGTGGACGACACGACGTTCTATGCGACTGCGCAGACCGGTGGCATCACCTACCTCGTCCGCGGCGACCTGGACAAGCGCACCCTCACGGCGATCGCCGAGGGCGTCGAGTGCCCGTCTCTGTCTCCGGACGGCACACGGATCGCCTTCAAGCGCGTCACCTCCGGCTCCGGGCCCGCCGTCCACTGGACGCCGGCGATCATGGACCTGTCGACCGGGCAGTTCGAACTGCTGCCCGAGTCGCGCAACGTCGACGATCAGGTCGAGTGGCTCGACGACGGCACGATCCTGTACGGGCTGCCGCGCGAGAACACCCCCGGCGACACCGACGTGTGGGCGCTCGCGATCGACGGGAAGAGCAAGCCGCGGCTGTTCATCGAGCACGCCTGGTCGCCGTCCGTCGTGCGTCAGTGAGCTTCTGAGGGCGCAGGACGGGCGGCGCGGCGATGATCGCGTCGGAGGACGAGCAGCCACGCGAGCGCGGCGCCGACGGCAGCTCCGGTCGTGTTGGCCAGCACGTCCCGAAGGCTCGCCTCGCGTGAGGGGATAACGATCTGGGCGATCTCGACCCCCGCCGAGATCGCCAGCGCGAGGAGGACCCCGTACCAGGGATGACGGAAGAGGAGCGTGAGGAGGAACCCGAGCGGGACGAACATCAGGACGTTGGCGGCGAACTCGATCCAGCCCGATCCGAAGAAGGTGATCCCGAGTCCGTCTCGGATCACTCTCGTGATAGCGGCGACGATGTCACCGTAGCCGATGGGCAGCAGCACGATCGTGGCCACGGCGGCCGCGTATGCGACGAGGCACCAGACGACCCAGCGACGGCGACGCTGCACGTTCACGCGTGGACCGCGCCGCGCGGATGCCGACCCCTCATGCCACGTTCTCGAGGTACCACTCGTACGTGGAGGCGATGCCGGGGCGCAGCTCGACCTCGGGCTTCCACCCGAGCCCGTGCAGCTTGCTGACATCCAGGAGCTTCCGCGGCGTGCCGTCAGGCTTCGACTCGTCCCATCGCGTCTGACCGTCGTACCCCACCACCTCTGCCACGGTGGACGCGAGCTCGCGGATGGTGAGGTCCTCGCCCGTCCCCACGTTGATCGTCTCGTCCGCGTCATAGCGCTCGAGGAGGAAGACGACTGCCGCCGCCAGGTCGTCGACGTGGAGGAACTCCCGGCGCGGGGATCCCGTGCCCCAGAGCTCGACCGTCTCGCCGTTCGCTCTGGCGTCATGGAACTTGCGGATCATCGCGGGCAGGACGTGCGAAGTCGCGAGGTCGAAGTTGTCGCCCGGCCCGTAGAGGTTGGTCGGCATCGCGGAGATCCAATGTCGTCCGAACTGCTGGCGATACGCCTTGATCGCCGTGATGCCCGCGATCTTCGCGATCGCGTAGGCCTCGTTCGTGGGCTCCAGTTCGCCGGTAAGCAGCGACGACTCCTCGATGGGCTGCGGTGCGAACTTCGGGTAGATGCACGAAGAGCCCAGGAACAGCAGCCGGTCCACGTCGGCGGCGTGCGCGGCCTCGAAGAGGTTGGTCTGAATCCGGAGGTTGTCGTTCAAGAACGCGACCGGCTCCGTGGCGTTGGCGAGGATGCCGCCCACCCGCGCCGCGGCGACGATGATGACGTCCGGCTCGGCCCGCCTCACGGCATCCGCGGTGGCCTCGCGGTCACGCAGATCGACCTCACTCGAACGCCACCCCACGAGGTCGGTGAATCCGCGCTCTTCCAGACCACGCCACACCGCGGATCCCACCAGTCCCCCATGACCGGCGATATAGATTCGGGCATCCTTTTCCAGCTCTGCCTTTGCCATCGTCATCTCCCCAAGTGATGGATTGCCCGATCATGTTAGCCGAGGCGCGTTCTCGTGTCGCCGGTGCGCCAGCGATAGAGTTGTCGACGGGGCATGCTCGCCCGGCGGCTGAGATCTTGGGGATCGGATTCCGCTGCGCGCGGGAAACAACAGGGGGGAACGCATGACCGCTACGAAGACTGCGCTCATCACGGGAATCACCGGCCAGGACGGTTCGTATCTTGCCGAACTCCTGCTCGAGAAGGGGTACGAGGTCCACGGCCTGATCCGCCGTGCCTCGACGTTCAACACGCATCGGATCGACCACCTCTACAGCGATCCGCACGAGGAGGACACGCGCCTCTTCCTCCACTACGGCGACCTCACCGACGGTTCGCGCCTCGTCACCCTCATGGAGCGCATCCATCCCGACGAGGTCTATCACCTGGCCGCGCAGTCGCACGTGCGGGTCTCCTTCGATGAGCCCGATTTCACCGGCGACGTGACGGGCCTCGGCACCACGAGAATCCTCGAGGCGATCAGGGAGTCCGGCCTGCCTACCCGCTTCTACCAGGCCTCGAGCTCGGAGATGTTCGGGGCGACTCCGCCTCCCCAGAGCGAGTCGACGCCCTTCTATCCGCGGTCGCCGTACGGAGCGGCGAAGCTCTACGCCTACTGGATGACGCGCAACTATCGCGAGGCGTACGGGATGTTCGCCGTCAACGGCATCCTGTTCAATCACGAGTCACCCCGTCGCGGCGAGACCTTCGCGACGCGCAAGATCACGATGGCCGCGGCCCGGATCGCCGCAGGCCAGCAGGAGTTCCTCTATCTCGGAAATCTCGACGCGGCGCGCGACTGGGGCTTCGCGAAGGAGTACGTCGAAGCGATGTGGCGGATGCTGCAGATCGACACCCCCGAGGACTTCGTCGTGGCGACAGGCACCACGTACACGGTGCGCGACTTCCTCGTCCTCGCCTTCGAGCACGTGGGGCTCGATTGGGAGAAGCACGTCAGGTTCGACGAGCGATACCTGCGACCCACCGAAGTCGATGATCTGATCGGTGATCCTTCCAAAGCCGAGTCGCTTCTCGGCTGGAAGGCCCGCACTCTGCCGCCCGACCTCGCGCGGCTCATGGTGGACGCCGACGTGGCGCGCCTGGCCGGCTCGACCGACCGACCGTGACGTCGTCGGAGCGCTTCCTCCTGATCAAAGCCAAGGGGGGCTTCGGCAACCGCATCCTTTCGGCTGCGACGGGAATCGTGCTCGCGGAGATGACCGCGCGCACCGCGATCATCGATTGGCGCGACGGCGAGTACCTGCCGGAGGGCGAAGATGCCTATCCACTGCTGTTCGAGAGTCCGACCCGCCGCAAGCCCGGGGAGTTCGATCAGCGGACGGATGTCGAGCCCGCGCTGTGGAGGGGCAGGCTCGACGAGCACCCGACGCACGTGATCTCGGATCTCTTCCCGAACGATCACAGCAACCCGTTCATCTATCGCCGGCTCTCGATCGACCTCGCCCATCCGTCCGTCGACGACGACCTCGCCGTCTTCTGGTCCTACCTTCCCAAGATGTCGCGCGTGCGCAGACGTGCGAGGCGCCTCCCCGTGTTCCGGGGGATGTCGTCCGCGCAGCTCTCGGAATGGGCCCTCACGCGCTACTTCCGGCCGAATCAGCGCGTGAGTCGCGAGGTCGACGCCCTGTTCGAGGGACGATCCCGGCCGATCATCGGAGTGCACATCCGCTACACGGATCGGAAGGTCTCCCTCGATCAGATCTTCCGAGCCACGGAGAAGCTCCGCAGGAAGGTGCCGACGGCCACGATCTTCCTGGCAACGGACAACCAGGGGGTGCAGGAGAGGTTCCGCAGCCGCTTCACAGACGTGTTCGTGATCGACAAGGTGCTCGGCGACGACGACAACTCGCTGCACGAGCACGTCGTCGTAGACGATCCGCTGCGCGAGGCCGAGAACGCGCTCATCGACATGTGGGCGCTGGCGCGATGCGATTGGCTCGTTCATTCGCGCCACTCGACCTTCTCCGTCGCCGCCGCGCTCATCGGCGGCATCCCGCGCTCGCGACAGCGCGACATCGACCGGTGGAACGCCCGGGTCGTGGTGAAGCGCTGGATCCAGACCTGGGCCTAGCCGCTCTCTTCGCGGACCTTCGCTGGAAGGGGTCGGGTATTCCGGGCCGGCGCATCCTTCTCCTTGGCGCGCCCCGCACGCCGCGTTCCTGCGACGACGACGACGTCGGCCGCCGCGACCGTCCGGATGGCGGCGGCGAGCCCGGCGACGAGGAAGAAGAGACCGGCCGAGATCGGGAAGGAGAGCCCGTCGAAGAACAGGAAGATCACGCAGACAGTCAGCATCGACGCCGCGATCGCCTTCGCCATCGCCTTGGTGTCCGCAAAGGGAGATCGACGACTCGCCGACAGCGCACTGCCGATGGCGCTCAAGGCGATCGCAGCGAAGCTCAGGCTGCCGAGGATCCCGACCTCGACCACGAGCAGAACCCAGGCGTTGTCGAAGATGTAGTAGCGGGGCAGGAACATGCCGAAACCCTGGCCGACGAGCGGTGACGAGCCCACGAAGTCCGGCACGCGGGCCAATCCGTTCGTGCGCGATTGAGTGCTCGGGTCGTCGGATGCCCCGGCGAACAGGCTCACGATGGTGCCGAGCATTCCGGGAACGAGCGCCAGCACGACGATCGCCAGGATCCCGCCGCCGATGCCGATCGCCAGGCGGTAGGCCTTGGGAACAGCGGGCAGCGAGGCCACCAGTGCGACACCGAGCCCGATGATCGCGGATCGAGACACCGCGATGAGGGATGCCGCGACGATGAGCACGACCGGGAGCCACCACCACCCCGCCCACCGCGAGCGCGTCGTTCGGAACCCGCCTGTCACAGCGGCCGTGATCGCGAGCGGAAGGCTTGCGACCACGGCGGTCCCGTATTCGAGCGGGTGTATCGCGGTGCCGGACGCGCGGGTGAATGCCCCGCGGGTCGCGACACTGCTGGAATCGACCGCGAGGCCGGGGATCGACCCGATCCAGTCGAGCAGGGTCTGCCCGGTGATGAACTGGGCGAGACCGAGGGCCGCGAGCGTACCGCCCGCGATCGCGAGACAGCGCGCCAGCCGCGAGGCATCGGAGTGGGTGCGGATTCCATCCATCGCGACCAGGAGGACCCCGCCCCAGGATGCGGTTCGCACGAGCGCCGTCGTGGCCGGGCTGATCTGATCGGCGGGCTGACCACGAAGCATCGCTGCTGCGAAACTCACGAGGACGACGACGGCGAACGCGCCGAAGGCATACCGGACGGGTTGAGGGACCGGCCTCGCGTCGTACGACCGCAGCTGGAGCCGGGACAGCAGCCACCAGAACAGAAGCAGGAGTCCCCAGAGCAGGGATGGCCGGCCCAGACTGCCGAGAGGGCCGATCGTGACGTACGACGGAATCGCCATGAGCAGGACGACGTAGACGATGAGAGCCGTTGCGGCGCTCATCCCGCGCCCACGCCCGGCGGCGGTATGCCCTTCAGCAGAGACAGGGCGCCCGAAGATCCCTTCCCCGGTCATCGTGACGACCTACTGCTCACCGGAATTCACATCGCTTCGACCCGGACGGGAGTCGCGCCTTCGCGCAGACAGGGCGGTCTCCTCGTCGTGGGTGCGGAGCATCTCCTCGAGCTCCCCGTCCGCCACCGAATCGTCGCTGCGCTTGCCGGACTGCGACCGCTTCTTGGTCGTCGGTCCCGTCGGGGAGGACTCGACCTCGGGCAGATCGGGCGCAGGCTCTAACGGGTCGGCGAGCTCGAGCCACTCCGTCTCGCGGAAATCCTCGAACTCGGCAAGATCGTCGGTCTGCGGTGACGCGTCGACCGAACGGGAGACTCCGGTGCCGGGCGAATCCTCGTTCTCGTCCGCACCCTCCGGTGGGGAGCCGTCCGGAGATGCCGATCCCTTACGGCCGCCCGTGCGACCGGCGACGTGCGCGCGACGCGCCATCCCGTCCACGAAGCTCGCCGCCAGAAGCGTGAGGATGACCACGCCGACCCCTACGCCGGCACTCAGGATGACGCGGGATCGCTGCTCGAGGGTGCTGTGCTGATCCTCGGTCAGAGTCGTCATGCTCATGCGATCGATGTCTTTGACGTTCTGCTCCGTCTGGAGGCGATCCAACGTCGCCGCGGTCCGGAGCAGGAGAGCGTCGAGCGACTCGCCCGCGGCGGCATCGCTCTTCGCGGTGACCGTGAGGAGGAGGACCGGCCCTGACGTCGTGGGATCCCGAGCAACCTCCACCTCGGTTCCGGGGAAGTCGGCGACCACGGCGCCCACGCCGTCTTCGGAGCGCATCGAACGCACCACGATGTCGGCAGCCTGGGTGAGACCTCCGAGGAACAGGTAGGGGTTGGTCGCCCCTTCGGGCACGAGTCCCGAGCCGGGAAGGAGCAGCTGAGTGGCCGTCCGCTGATAGCCCGGCTTCACGACCAGGAAGGCCGTTCCGGCGAGCACGATGGCGAGGATGATCCCGGGGAAGACGATGTACCAGCGTCGAAGCAGCCCTCGGAGGGTATCGGCGATGTTCAAGCGGTCACCTCCCGCACTGCGGGCGCCGCGCTGCGGAGCATTCGCTGTCGGGCGCGCGCCTTTCGACCTCGACGAACCATTCGATCGACGGCCACGGACAGCCAGGTGCCCGCGATGAGCGCCGCCAGCCCCAGGGCCCCGAAGGCGACCAGCTGGGTCGTCCTGCTGGGCGCGATCTGCTGCACCTGGGTGCTCAGCGGCTCGACCTGGGCGGTGATCCGATCGCCGGGCCTCGCCGCGGTCTGCTCCGCCTCCGTCAGCTGGAGGATCTCCGCGAGGAGCTCCTGCTGGCGCATCGTGACCCATTCACTCGTGCGACCGACGATCTGAACGTCGATCATCGCCGACGGAAAGCTCGCCGTCCATTGATTGCCCGTGTTGAGCAGCGACACTGCTACTCCCTCCCGAACTCCGGCGCCATAGTAGGGCGCATCCGCTGAAGAGTAGGTCACGACAGGCTGGCCCAGATTGACCGTGGTCGCGATGGCCCCGGCGAATGCGATGACGCTCGAGTCGTTGTTGCCGCTGTCGGGGAGCAGCGTGGATCTTGCCGGAAGCGTGAACGTGACCGAGGTCCGCGTGAAATAGGATCCGCTGTCCCGATACATGGAGAAGCCGAGTGCCGCTGCCGCGAGCACGACGACGAGAAGGATGTACCAGCGCCGGCCGACAGCGGCCAGGACTTCGAGAGCGGTCACACCTCCCCCTTCCCCAAGTGGCGATGGTGCGGTCGCCTTCCCCAAGGCGACGGGCCTGTGAACAGTTTACCTTCGACCCGCTGTATGGCTTCTGAGCATGTGGACAGATATCCGACCGACTGCGAGCGAAGGAAGCCGATAGGTTGATGCTCGACTGGGGATTCTCGGGAGGTCAGGGGATGATCGACTTCGCGATCATCGTCGTGTCGTATCACAGCGCAGCCGATCTGCCGGGGCTCGTGCGCTCGATCGACGCGGCGACAGAGGGGGCCTCGTGGCGGCTCATCGTGGTCGACAACGCGGGCGAGTCGCTCTCGGTCATCGAGGCAATCGATGACCGCGTGTCCGTGATCGACGCAGGAGGGAACCTCGGATACTCGGGCGGCCTGAATGTCGGCATCGCCCACGCGCCCGCGGCGCGATGGATCGTCTTCCTCAATCCCGACCTCGAACTGCTCCCGGGATCGCTCACCAGCCTCGCGGCGGCGGTGCCCCCCGGCGCGGCAGCCGTCCCCGCCATCGTCGATGAGAACGACGTGCGACAGAATTCGCTCCGCCGGGAGCCGAGCATTCCCCGCGCGCTGGGCGAAGCCCTGTTCGGCGACCGCTGGCCGGCACGACCGACGTTCCTCTCCGAGGGGGTGCGCGAGGCAGACGCCTATGCCTCCGCGCACGACGTCGACTGGGCGACAGGTGCCGCACTGCTCGTCGACGCATCCACTGTCGCTGCGGTCGGCCCCTGGGATCAGTCGCGCTTCTTCATGTACTCGGAGGAGACGGACTACGCCCGCCGGATCCGTCGAAGCGGCTCGGCGATCGTCTACGTCCCCGAGGCCGTCGTACGCCACCGCGGCGCCGGCTCCGGGACATCCGCGGCACTGGACGCCCTGCAGGAGGTCAACAAGATCCGCTACTTCCGGAAGTGGCACCACCCTGCGGCCTCGAGCGTCTTCGGCGGCGTCATCCTCCTGCGCAATCTCGTGCGACCCCATCGCCCCGGAGGGCGGGCGGCCGTGCGTGCGATCCTGTCGCGCAAGGCTCGCGCGGCACTGCCCGGAGGAGACAGGTGAGCCCCGGAACGATCATCATCGCGGCGCACAACGAGGCCGCGGTGATCGGCCGCACATTGGACGCGCTCTCCGACCTCGCCGACACACCCGAGATCGGAGTGATCGTCGTGTGCAACGGCTGCACGGACGACACCGCCGCCGTGGCGGCAGGACACCGCGGGGTGGACGTGGCCGACCTCAGCGTCGCCTCGAAGGTCGCCGCCCTTCGCGAGGGTGACCGTCTCGCCGGTCCCGGACCCCGCGTGTACCTGGATGCCGACGTCGTGCTCACCGCGCGTGCCGCCGCAGACCTGATCGACGCTCTCTCCGAAGGCGCGATCGCCGGTCGGCCACGCCACGTCTTCGATGCCTCCCGCGCGAGCAGGATCGTGCGGGCGTGGTACCGCGTCCGCCAGCTCCTCCCGTCGATCGACTCCGCTCTGTGGGGGGCCGGCTGCTACGCGCTCTCCTCGGCGGGGAGGGCACGATTCGCCGAGTTCCCCGAATTCATCTCGGACGACCTGTTCATCGACAGCCTGTTCGCCCCCGAAGAGGTGACGATCGTGGACACCGACCCGCTCGTCGTCACGACTCCCCGACGGCTCGCCGATCTTCTGCGGATCCTCCGGCGCAGCTATCGAAGCCAATCCGAGGTCGCCGAGAACTCGGTCGGACTCTCGAAGGGTCAGCGGGGGCAGCTCGCCGACCTCGGCCGCCTCCTCAGGAGATCACCTCGGCGCGTGGTCGATGTGATGATCTATGTCGCCGTGATCGGCTATGCCCGGCTGCAGACGCGGGCCTCTCGGCCGGGCGAGCGTTGGGAGCGCGATGCGAGTTCTCGCGACCTGACTTGAGCAACGATAGATTTGCCTGAACACCCTCGTGTGGTCGCGGCTATGGGAGCTTCTCTATGACCCCACCCAGGACTCGATGGCGCGTCCTCATCATCGTGCAGAACCTGCCTGTGCCGCTCGACCGGCGCGTGTGGCTGGAGTGTCAGGCGCTCACTGCGCAAGGGTACGAGGTCTCGGTCATCTGTCCGAAAGGACCCGGCGACCCGTCGTTCGAAGTCATCGACGACGTGCACATCTACAAGTACCGCCCGGCCCCCGAGGCCAGAGGCCTGATCGGGTTCCTCATCGAGTTCGCCTACTCGTGGCTGAGAACGGCGTTCCTCTCCATCCGGGTCGCGGCGCGGCGCGGCTTCGACGTCATCCAGGCCTGCAATCCCCCAGACACGTACTGGCTCCTCGCCCGGCTGTGGCGTCTGCGCGGTGTCCGATTCGTGTTCGATCAGCACGACTTGAACCCCGAACTGTACGTTTCGCGTTTCGGTCGCCCGTCGAGCGTGCCGGCTCGAATGCAGCTGGGCGCCCTGGTGTGGCTCGAACGGTGGACCTATCGCGCGGCGGCTCATGTCATCTCCACCAACGGGTCCTACCGCAAAGTCGCCCTGCGACGCGGCGGGCTCTCGCCCGAAGACGTGACCATCGTGAGAAGCGGGCCCGACACCACGGTCATGCGACCCATCTATCCGGATCCCGGCATCCGTGCGGGCATCAGCCACCTGCTCGTGTACCTCGGCATCATGGGTCCGCAGGACGGCGTGGAGAACATCCTCGCTGTCATGGACGAACTGGTGCACCAGCGCCGCCGCCGCGGAATCCGCGCGGTCCTGATGGGCTTCGGAGACTGCCTCGACGATCTCCAGCGGGAGTGCGTCAGGCGTGGGCTGTCCGACCACGTCATCTTCACGGGGAGGGTCGGCCCGGCAGAGATCGCCGAGTACCTCAGCGCGGCCGACGTCGGCCTCGGTCCTGATCTCAACACGCCGCTGAACAACGTCTCGACCATGAACAAGACCATGGAGTACATGGCGTACGGGCTGCCGTCCGTCTCGTTCGACCTCGTGGAGACGCGCGTCTCTGCCGGGGACACCGGGCTCTACGTCGCCTCGGGCGACATCACAGGTTTCGCCGACGCTGTCGAATCGCTGCTGGACGACCCTGCCCGTCGGATCGAGCTCGGTCTCGCCGCTCGTGAGCGGGTGACGAACGAGCTCGATTGGAAGCCGCAGGCCGAGGCGTACGTGGGGGTCTTCGACCGACTGCTCGGCAACGCCCCGGACGCCGAGCGTCGCGGGAAGTGGCCCTTCTCGGGGCACACGCGTCGCCCCTCCGGCACCGACGACCGGCTCGCGCAGCGGTACGTTCCCCTTGACGACGTGGTCGAATTCCGGCGCTTCCTGGAGGGGAGAGACGCCCGGCCCGCCCTTGGTGAAGAGTATGTGAGCGAATGAGAGGGGCGTGAGAAACAGGCTGGTCAACGATTATTCCCTCCTCATAAATCGTTAGGGCTCACAAGGCCGACCATAGGATCTGGGGTTACATGTGTCACTGATCCCGGAACTTGTCATGAATACTTCAACGCCACCACTTCGCATCCGCACACGTCGCAAGCGCCGTGATCCCCGACTCCAGACGATCGTCGCTCTCGCGGCATCCACCCTCGTCGGTGTGGGACTCTTCGTCGCGTCCCCCGCCCTCGCCGGCGCACAGCCCAGCACCGGCATCTTCTCGGACACGCTGAAGCCTGCTGTCGCCGCGGAGGCTGACACCCAGGCCGCGCAGGTCGGTGTCGAGCTCGGCATCCGATTCTCGCCCACGAGCAGCGGTGCCGTGACGGCGCTGCAGTACTACCAGGGCTCCGGAGCCAAGGGTGTGCAGACCGCGAGTCTGTGGTCGAGCAGCGGCCGCCTCCTGGCCCGCATGTCGTTCGCGGCGACGAGCCAGGTCGGCTGGCGCACCATCGCCCTCTCGCGCCCGGTCGCACTCACGGCGGGTCAGACCTACACGGCGTCGTACTACGACCCGAAGGGCGGATACCCCCTGACGGAGAATGATCTCACCTCCCGCCGCGTGCAGAACGGGTTCGTTCTCGAGGCCGGCGCCGGGGTCTACAGCTACGGCGCGTCCACCCTGCCGCGCCAGACGTACAAGGGCTCGAACTACCTTGTCGACGTCGTCTTCACCCCCTCGAAGTCTCAAGGCGGATGGACGGGCACGCCGTCGGTCGCCCCGACGAGCACGGCGACCTCGAGCTCCACGCCGACCTCCACCCCGACGTCCACCACGACGGCGACTCCCAAGCCGACGACCACCCCGACGCCGACGCCGACTGCGACGTCGACTCCCAAGCCGACGTCGACTCCCACGGCCACCCCGACGCCGACGCCGACCTCGACGCCGCCCGCCTCGACGACGGGTGTCGGATGGACCGTCAACGCATCCACCGTGGGTCTGGCGCCGCTCGGTCTCTCGTGCTCGAGCCTGCCGCTGTACACCGGCGGCAGCTCCGTCCCCAAGGGAACGGTGATCTCGGGCGTGCGGGTCACGACGCCCCTCGACCTGTCCGCGGGCGGGATCACGATCGATCGCAGCTGCATCCAGCCGACCACCGCCTGGCGTGGACTTCCCATCCTGGCGACCATGAACAACAACACGCTCCAGGTCGCATCGCAGAAGGTCGTGATCCGCAACAGTGAGATCGACGGCTCCAAGCTCGACACCGAGTCGGCCGCCTGGGCCACCGGCTTCATGGGGGTCGGAGATCTTCAGAGCAATTACTTCCACCACCTCGGCAGCGGCATCGCCGTCATGCACTCGGGCACGACCGAGAACATGACGATCGAGCGGAACTACGTCACCGACCTCGTGGCGTGGGGCAATCCCTCCACGACGGGCAACCACACCGACGCGTTCACGGTCCGCGACTTCACCGCTCAGGTGCGCCCCGACCGCGCCCTGGTGATCCGCAACAACCGCTTCGACGCGCACTCCGGGAACGACACCGGCGCGCTGTTCATCCAGTCGTACTCGGGCCGGATCGACAATGTGACGATCCAGGGGAACCTGCTCGAGGGCCTGGGATACCAGATGGGCGTGAATCAGCTCAACGAGCCGTACAGCAACATCCGTGCGGTGAACAACCGCTTCACGGGCACCGGATTCGGTGCGACGTACGTCCAGAACGGCCCCGGCTGGTCGCAGTGGGACAGCAACTACATCTACAGCGCGAGTGCGACCGACGGGAAGGGCGCCGTCATCCGCCAGCCGTAAGGGCTCGCATCCGACCGCGGAGCCGTGTCAATCCGACACGGCTCCGCGGTTCTTCGTCCCCACCGCCTGGGCGATGATCCGAGCGTGGGCTCGCGCCATCCGCTCCACGCCGAAGACCGTCGTCGCGTCCCGCTCCGGCGGGTTCCTCCGCTCGCTCAGCACCACATCGGTCACCGACCGGATGGCGCACGCGAACTCGGCTGCATTCCCCTGTCGGCGAGCGCGGCGTCGGGCGGCGCTCACCCTTGCATCACTGATCGACTCGGCGGGTCCTGCGGCGTTGGCGATGAGGACCGATCGACGCGGATCGGCGGCGATGAGTTCCTCGGCACCCCCCACGTCACCGAGGATCAGCGGGAGACCGGCGCCCAGCGCCTCCGTCGCCGCCACGGGCCAGCCCTCGAAGAACGAGTCGAGGATGAAGGCATCGGTCGCTGCGAGGAGAGCAGCGGCATCCGAGTTGCCGAGCAGGTGCACTCTGTCCGCGAAGCGACTGCTCCTGCGGATGCCGTCCGCACGCCGCAGTTCCGCCTGGTCGGAGGGGTCGCCGGCGACGACGAGTCGGATCGGCTGGTCCATCGTCGCCGCAGCGTCCAGGAAGGATGCGACCATGCCGGCGATGTTCTTCTGGGCGTCGTACCGGGCGAGGCAGAGGAAGACGACGGCGTCGTCCTGCTCGATCCCGAGCGTCTCGGCGAGTCGCGCCCGCGCGCGAGCGGTCACGGCTGCGTCGGCCGCCGGCCGCTCTGGAGCACCGTTGGGCACGATGAGGACGCGGTCCGCGAGCGAAGCATCCACGTGCCGCAGATGGAACTCGCGCACGGTGCGGCTCACGGCTATCGATGACGCGGATCGGGCGAGCAGTGCCTCGAATCGCTGCCATTGCGCGCGCGAGTAGTGGATCTCCGTGTTGTGCAGCACGGGGATCAGCGGGATGCCGCTCGCGAGAGCCGCCTTCTCGAGTGTCGGAGAAGCACTGTGGAGCTCGATCACATCGGCTGCGGCCTCGCGAAGCGCCCGGACGGCGGATTCCTCGTCCAGGACCGAGTGGACCTCGATGCCCGCCTCGCGCAGCCGCTGGGCGCGCGGTCCGTCCGCATGACAGACCACGACCGGTCGCACCCCGGCTTCGCCCAGGCTCGTTGCGAGCAGTTCGATGATCGAGCCGATGCCCCCGACATCGAGGCGGTCTGAGGCGAGGACGCAGGTGACTCCCGCTTCGCCGCGCGCGCCCGGCACCGCCCTTCGCGGCGTGATCGGCTCCGCCTCGCCTGCGACGGCCGGGAGGGGCCGTTCGAGGACACGTCGCAGGACGGGGTGCACGTAGCCGTAGCGGCGTTGAGGCGGAAGCAGACTCGTCAGGTCGGCGACTCCGCCGAAGATCGCCGCCGACAGTCTCCCCTCCCATCGGCGGACCACGGTGCTCGTCCTCGGACTCACACGCGTACTCCGTCGTCGACTTCGAGGTTCCGCCTGTCGAACAGCCCGCCGAAGGGCCGGTGACGACGGCCGGGCCAGAGCTCGCGTGCGTCGTCGTACGAAGCGCCGACGACGACCCACAGTCCGGCCTCCTGCGAGAGGCCGACGACGTGCCTGCGGGATCCGAGATGCGAGAGGTCGGACAGATCGGACGCGGCGACATTCGTGATCACGACCAGCGTCCGCTCATCCGCATCCGCGATCGCCGCGTCCGCTTGCGATGCCGAGACCGTCGCCGCCGAGAAGGGCAGCCCTCTTCGGGAAAGCGCCTCGACCGAGGTCGCGGGCTCGCCCGAATCGATGTCGAACGCCCGGATGGCCGTCGCGCCGGCGCGCTGAGCGGCATCGTCCAGCGAGAAGCGGATGTCGCCGAGCACGATCGGCGATCGGGTTGCGGAACGGCTCACCCGTGCGGCGGCGCGGGACTCGCGCAGCCAGACTCTCGCGGTGTGCGCGCGTCGCCGGGCGAGGGCCCCCCATCGTCCGGGGCTCTTCGCGACGATCGTTCCGCAGGTCGTCCGAATGGGCAGGAGTGCGGGGTACTGGTCGCCGACCCTGGAGTGCGCCACGTCGAGTCCGGCGAGGTTCGTCGTCATGCTGTTGTGAGTGAGAGGAATGTCGACGACGACGGCGCGCAGGCCCATCGACCGCATCCGTGCGCTGTATTCCACGGCGTACGCATGCCAGCCGAGCAGAGGATCGTCGGCCAGCGGCTCCTCGGAGAGCCGCCGGCGCTCCACCATGAACAGCACCTCATCCATCGAGTCGACGTCGCGCGGTTCCGCGGCGGATGAGCCGAGCGCGAGGATCCGGTCGCGGATGCGGCCGGTCGAGACGCCTCGGGCGTCGATGCCGTTGGCTCCCAGGACGCCGATCGTCGATGCGCTCGACAGAAGGTGCGCGGCGCGCTCCAGGTCGGCCAGGGAGTGCAGGTACACGTCCTGATGGACGAAGACCACGACATCATTCCGCGCCTGACGTGCTCCATGGTTCAAGGCGCCGCCCGCGGTGCCGAATTCGCCGTTCCGATTGTCGACCACGATGAGCTCCGTCGCGGGCGCCTCCGCGAGTCCTCGTGAGACCGACCTCTGGAGGCACGTCGCCAGCACATCGGCGTCGTTGGAGACGCACACGAGGGATACCGCGGTCCGGCCGCTCTTCATGAATGTGCTCCCAATCGTCGCGCCGGAACCCCGGCCCAGGTCTGTTCGTGGGGCACATCGCTCAGGACGACCGATCCCATGCCGATCATCGCCTCGGTCCCCACGACCAGACCCTGCCGAACGGATGCGTTCATGCCGATGTATGCCGCTTCGCGAATATTGACGCCCGCGCCGACGGCGACACCGGCGGCGAGGGTGACGAAGTCCTCCAGAACATCATCGTGGGTGATCGTGCAGTTCGGCATGACCACGACGTGACGGCCGATCGACGCATCCGCGGTCACGACGACGTTGTCGAGCAGGATGCTCCCGGGCGCGATGTCGCTCGTCTTGCCGATCCGGGCGGACCGCGCGACATAGGTGGCATATCGATTCTCGGCGAGCCCGAACTTGCGGAAGCGGCGCACGACATTCCGCCTGTCCTGGCTCGGTGCGACGCACACGAGGATCGATTCGCTCCGCTTCACCGCGTCGACGACCGATCCGACGACCTCGATGCCCGCGATCTCGGTCTCGTGAAGCTCGACGTCGTCGTCGAGGATTCCGACGACACCCGTGATGCCTGCCGCCAGGACTTCGCGGGCGAGCCCGCCCGCCCCCACGAGAAGAAGCCCTTGCATCATTCCGACGCACCATCCGGGTTCTTGAGGACGGCGATGACGCGATCCTGATCCGCCTCGGTGAGCTGATGGAAGATGGGCAGGATCAGCGTCCGGTCGTTGAGCCGCTCGGTCACCGGCAGCCCGGCCGCGGGCGCGAGGTCGGCGTACGGGGCCTGGCGATGCACGGCCGTGATGCCGCGACGCGCCAGGATGCCCGCGTCCGCGAGCGCCTCGAGAAGGCCTTCGCGGTCCGTCGGGTAGTCGCTTGTCACCTCGACCCAGAAGGACTGGAAGTTGCTCTCCCCGTACTCCGCGTCGGCGACGGCCCGCAGCCCTGGGATCCCGGCGACGGCCGTCTGATAGCGCGCGGCGATCTCGCGGCGGCGGGCCACGATCGCGGGAAGCCGGCCGAGCTGGACGATGCCGACGGCGGCCTGCAGATCGGTCATGCGGAAGTTGTATCCCACCTCGTCGTAGCTCTCCGCCGGCGGCACGACGGATCGTTGGTATCCGACCGCCGAGACACCCACACCCTGTTCGCGAAGGCTGCGGGCTCGGTCGGCCCAATCCCTTCGGCTGGTCGTGATCATGCCGCCCTCACCCGTCGTGAGGACATTTCGGCGGTGGAACGACCACACCGCGATCTCGGCGCCCGCGCCGACCGGCGCGCCCTTGTACAGGGAGCCCGCTCCGTTCGCGGCATCCTCGATCACGACGATGTTGAGCTGGTCCGTGAAGTCACGGATGTCATCGATGTCCACGGGGATACCACCCTGGTCGACGGCGATGACGGCCCGCGTCTGCGGGGTGAGGGCATCGGCCACCGTGTGGCCGGTCACGTTGCCCGTCACGGGGTCGACGTCTGCGAAGACAGGGTTCGCACCCACGTAGCGGACCGCGTTGGCCGTCGCGATGAACGAGAACGACGGGATCACGACGTCGTCGTCGGGGCCGATCTCCGCGACGATCAGCGCGAGATGCAGGGCGGTGGTGCAACTGGTCGTGGCGACGGCGTACTCCGCGCCGATGGCCGCCGCGAACTCCTGTTCGAACTGCGCGACGCGCGGGCCCTGGGCGATCCAGCCGCTCGCGATCACTTCAGCGACGGCATCCGCCTCCTCCTGGCCCAGCCACGGCACCATGAGGTCTATCGGCTCGCTCATGATGCCCGCACGCCTCTCACCTTCATGTCGACGGACCGATCCTGCGTGCGATCATCTCGCGCAGCCGCTGTCCCTCTTTCGGCAGATCGCGCAGCCAATCCCGCGATCCATAGGAGTCGATCGCCGATGCGTAGAGCTGCGCGATCCGCTCGGTCATGGCCGTCAGCCCGAATCGCTCCATCGCGAACTCCCGGCCGAAGACCCCGAGTGCGTTCCGACGATCGGCATCCCCGATCAGCGCGGTCGCCGAGCGCGTCAGGTCTCCCACGGCGTCCGGGGCGGGCTGCGCGCTCCAATAGCTGGATCTCGCGAGCCCCGCCGCGGTGGCCGGCTCGAAGAGCTGCGACCAGCCGGTGCTGCCTTGAACGATGAGCGGCTTGCCGAACGCGAGGGCGCGGGCTGCCGATGAGCCCATTCCCAGCATGATGTCCGCCCCGGCATAGGCCGGGCGGGGATCGTGCATCGCCCCGAGGAATCTGACCGCCTCGCGGCCTACGACCGCGTTCACCTCTTCGGCATGCCGTCTCAGTGGCACCTCGGCATCGCCGCCGCCCACGACGAAGAGCGTCGCGTCCTGGCCGGCGAGCTCCCTCATCGCGTCGATCGCGACATCGATCGAGACGGCCTTCTCCCGGCTGTCGAGGCGACTGACGATCCCCAGCAGCGGGCCGTCCCCCAAGGCGTGGTCGTCCCGGAACGCCAGGCCGCCTCCGGCGTCGGGAGAATCCGACGCGAGGTCGACGGGCGGTGACACGAGGACCGTCGTGCCGGGTCGGCTCGCGAGCTCCTCGAGGAGATACCCCGTCCCCACCACGAGCGGCATGTGCCGGTGCACGACATGCGAGACGCTCATCTCGTAGACGGTGTGCACCCACGGCAGTCGTCCGAGGCGCGCCGGGCCCCAGTAGACCGGGCGCGCCGCACCCCACATGCCGTAGACGTGGACGAGGTCGACTCGGAGTTCGTCCGCGATCGCCGTCAGCTGGCGACCATGACTGAGAAGCCCCGGCTTGGCGTCGTACACCCTCACCTGCACGCCTTTGGACCGCGCGTAGTCGAGCAGGCTGGGCCCTTCGCCCAGGGACTCCTCCGCCCCCACGAGGAACGATTCGATCCCGTGCACGCGCAACGCGTCGGCGAAGTCGACCGCGTTGATCTGGGTTCCCCCGAGTTCCAGGCTGTTGAGGGGCACCAGGACTCTCATGACCGGAGCTTCCGCAACCAGGGCAGCCGCGAGCCCGCCCCCGTCCGGGCGGCGAGCCGGAGCACGTCCCGGATGACTGCACGCGACATCAGCGCCGTGAGTCCGATGTGGACGACGGTCACTGTGAACGCGATCACGATCACGGCCAGCAAGGGCGGGAGCGAGGTCGTGGCAAGGCCGACGGCCCACCCCGCGCCTCCCGCGATCAGGACCACGACGGTCAGGTACATGAACGGCCCCGCGATGACCCGGACGGACGAGTCGAGAAGGTGCGAGACCATGAACCACCTGACCATCGTCGCGACGACGGCGACGACGAGGAATCCCCACGCGATCGCCTCGAGGCCCCAGTGCACCGTCAGCACCGTCGCGAGGAATGTCATGCCGTCGATCACCAGCGCGTAGATGAACCAGACGCCGGGCTTGCCCACGCCGTAGTACAGCCCGTAGTCGAGCCAGGCGCCGACCGAGAGGGTGCCGGCGAGCGCGAGGATCTGAGCGACCTGTGCGCTCTGCTCCCATCCGCTTCCGAAGACGATCGGAATCAGCATCGGGGCGGTCACGGCCACGATCGTGAGCGGGAGTGACAGCACCGCGTACGTGAGGCGCAGGGCGCGCAGGTACGCCTCGCGCAGGCGCTCGGTCGAGTCCCTGATCTTCGCGAACGCGACGTTCGACACGGGGACGATCGCGCTTCCGGTGAGATCCTGCACGACCTGGACGAGTCGCTGTGCGACGTTCATGTAGCCCAGCGCCGCCGCGCCGAGGACCGAAGAGATCACCGCGGCTTCGCCCCAGACCCGCGCCAGCGCGACGAATTCGACGCCGAGCACCTGGCCCCCGAAGCGGACCATCATGCCGAGCTCCGAGCGCGCGAACACGCGGTTGGGGCGCCACTTCGCGAAGCGCCATGCGAGCGTGGTGGCGATGACGGGTGCCACGAGAGCCTGACCGACCAGTGCCCACACCCCCAGACCGCCGACCGCCATGGCGATCGCCACGATCTGGGCGATGACGGCGGCGATGGTCCCCTGACTCGCCAGCGCCGCGAATTTCATGTCACGTCGCAGCAGCGCCATCGGAACGGAGCCCACGGCGGTCACCAGGACCCACAGCGAGAGCGCCTGGAGAACGGGGACGACATCGGGGTTCTTGAACACACCGCCGACGAGAGGCGCGGTGACCATGAGCAGCGCACAGAGCAGCGTGCCTGCCCCCATGGAGAACCAGAAGGCCGTGCTCAGCATCCGCTGATCGACCTTCTCGGCCTGCACGATGAAGGCGGCGAAACCCAGGTCGGCGAGCAGGAAGAAGAAGGGCAGGACGGTGGATGCCGCGGCGACTGTCCCGAAGTCCTCAGGCGTGAGAGCGCGCGTGAGCACGGCGATCGTGACGAACCCCAGGAGCCTGGTCGCCCACTTCTGCAGCGTGAGCCAGACCACGCCCGACGCTGCGCGCCGGCTCACGTCCACTTCCGGCGGCTGACTCGCCATCGAATCGACGCTCGATACGACGTCGAGCTCCGGGATCGCCTCCGGAAGCTCCTCTGTTGGCCTCTGCGCGTCCGACGATGTCATGATTGCCCCCCTGCCACGTCACCCGACCCGGGTGGACGCCGGCCCCGAACAACGTGGGCATCGAGTGCCGGACGGTGTGCGGGGCGTGCGTCCACGCGTTTCGACTACTGCGTGGTCACGATCTCCGCATCCACGAAGTAGGCCGTGGAGTTCCACGACGAGACGGGGAGTCCGCCGGTCGACGTGTAGAGATAACGACCGTTCGCGCCACTCGGCATCGTGACGATCCCTGCCGTGACCGGGTTGTTGAAGTAGCCTCCCTGGATCGAGTAGCCGCCGTTCGGCATGAACACGGAGACCACGTAGGTCTGTCCGGGAACGATCGCCAGCGGGGTCGACAGCTCGGCCTTCTGCCAGCCGGAACCGGACTCACCCGTGAAGGTCACCTGTGCAAGGGCCTGACCGTCGGACGACCAGACCGTGCCGCGGTGCGTCCCGGTGTTGACCGACTCCTTGTAGAACCGGATGGCCGTCACACTCGCGTTCTGCGAGACCTGGAACGCCGTGCCGACTTCGATGGGGGTGCCATCGGCGCCGGTCGGTGCAGGCGGGACCGCGTTCCCGAAGAACGTGACCGGCGCGGTCTGTCCGGACGCCTGTGTCGTGCGGAACGTCCAGGTCGAGATCGTGCTGGCTCCGAGCTTCACCGAGGCGGTGTAGGTGATGAGGTTCGCGAGCGGTGCGGAAGGAGTGAAGGTGACCGTCCGCGTCGTCGCGTTGTAGACCGACGCGCCTGCCACAGCACCTGCGGGGCCCGCGAGCGAGATGGTCGGCGACTTCGATGCGACATCACGGCCGAAGGTCGCGGTGACGGTCGTGCTGACGGCGACACCCGTCGCACCCTGTGCGGGAGTCACGGACGTGATCGGCGGATCCGCCACGAACTCGACGTCGACGGCATAGCTCGTCGAACCCCACGTGTTGGTGGGCATCGCCCCGCCGGTTCCGTAACGGTAGACGCCGTTCGTGGAGGCGGCCGCCGTCAGCGGACCGCTCGTCACGGCCTGTGCGAAGGCGCCGGACGTGTAGGAGTACCCGCCGTTGGGCGCGAGATACGAGATCGTGTAGCTCGTGCCCGGGGTGATGTGCACCGGCGTCGAGAACGTCGCGCGCTGCCAGCCGCTCGCGGATTCACCCTGGAACACGACCTGCGCGAGGACCTGACCGGACGGTCCCCAGAGCGTGCCGGTGTGCTGGCCCGTGTTGAGCTGACCCTTGTAGAACCGCACGCCTCGGACTTCACCTGCCACGGTGGTCGTGAACGAGAAGCCGAGTTCGACCGACGACGAGTCACCGCCGTCGACGACCTGCGGCGTCTGGCCGGCGAACAGCGACACGACCGTCTCATTCGGGTCCTGCACGACCGCGAACGACCATGAGACGTCGGGCACGGCCGCGCCGTTCGCGCCCACCACCTTGGTGAGCTTCGCGACGACCTGGGAACCGACGGGCAGATCGGCGCTGTGGGCGAAGGTCGCGGTCTTGCCGTCGGCGGAGAGCGACCAGGTTCCCGCTACAGCGGCGCCGTTCGCGGTCACCTGCCCGACGAATCCGGTCGCGATGGCGCCACTGAACGTCACGGATACCGGGGCGTTCGCCGGCACTTCGAAGGCACCCGCGGCAGGAGCCGTCGAGGTGACCACCGGAGGCTGAGCGGCAGGCGTGTACACGACATCGACGAGGTAGCTGCTGCTGGATGTCGATGACGGGAATCCGCCCTGGTACGTGAACGCGCCGCCGTTGGCCGGCACGTTGATGGGACCGCGTTTGACGGCACTCGCGTACTTGTTGAAGTCGACCGCGTAACCGCCCTGGGTCGCGACGTAGGAGACCACATAGGTCTGTCCGGCCGAGACCGCGATCGGAGTCGACAACTGCACGGTCTGCCATCCGAAGGTGGACTCGGCGGCGAAGGTCGCCGTCGCGAGCTTCGTGCCGTCCGCCTTCCATAGCGACGCCACATGCTGGCCCGCGTTGCCCTGGCCCTTGAAGAACTTGAGCGCGGAGATCGTGCCCGACAGGTCGACGCTGAACCGCACGCCGATGGTCACGGAGGAGGAATCGCCTCCGGACGCCAGCATGGGTCGCGCACTCTCCGGATAGAGCGAGCACGGGCACTGGCCCTCGGGAAGATCGACGGCCTGAGTCGTGAACGACCACGACGATCCCGTCTCGACGCCGACACCGTTGCTGTCGGTCGCGGAGGGCGTGACCGTGTACACCGTCGACGGCTGGAACGCCGCGGTCGGTGTGAACGAGCCGTTGCGCGACGTCGCGTCGTAGGTGGTCGTGCCGGCGACCGCTGCTCCCGAGGCGTTCTTCACCGTGAACTGAACGGTGGAGGCCACCACAGGACGCGAGAAGGTCGCGGTGACGGGCCCGGTCAGCGAGGCGCTCGAAGACCCGGCGATCGGGTCGGCAGGCTGGACGCGGATCGGCGAGGAGTCCGTCCGCTCGAAGAGCGGGTCGACATAGTAGTTGGCGTCGTGGAAGGTCGACGTCGGCCGTTGACCGACGGTGCCGAAGACCCCCGGTGCATTGGCGCCCACACCACTCGGGACGGTGACCGGGGTCGACGCCTTCGCCAGGTAGGGCCAGTAGATCTCGGTGTAGGCGTAGCCGCCGTTCGGCGCGGAGTAGGAGACCGTGTACGTCGCACCCGCGGTCACCGGCACCGCCGTGAAGAATCGCGCGGTCTGCCAGCCGGTGGCCGTCTCATTCGTGAAGGAGACGCTCGCGATCCGGTTTCCGGCCGCGTCCCACAGCGAGCCGACGTGGGCTCCCGTGTTGGCGGAGCCCTTGTAGAACCGCACGCCGGTGACGAATCCGCTGCTGTCCGGAGTGAAGCGGAGTCCGAGCTCGACCGCGCTGACGTCGGTGGAGGAGGGAATCGGAGGCGTGACGTTGCCGAAGACGGAGGCCGGCCCGGTCGCGGTCACGGTGCGGGTGACGCCCGCGGCCGAGTAGTTCGCGCTGTCATCGATGGCGCGCGCGATGATCGTCGCCTGACCGAGTCCTTGCTGCGAGTAGGTGTACGTCCAGCTCTCACGCCCCTGAGCGGCGTGCCACGTAGCTCCGCCGTCGGTGGAGACCTCGACGCCCGCGACGCGGCCGCCGACATCCGACGCCGTGCCCGTGACCGTGACACTCGCACCGTTCGCGATGGACTGGCCGGCGGTGGGCGTGGTGATCGTCGTGGTCGGCGCGGTGGTGTCCGTCGACTTGGTCGCGGCCGTCAGACCGCTCATGAGAGTCGTGGGTTGCGCGCCCATGTCGGCCAGCAGGTTGATCTGCGCCTGCTGCATCCTCGTGTCGGGGGCGGCCCCCTGGCCGTCGTGAGTCGAATCGAGGCCCCATGCCCACTGCACGCTTCCGGCCGAGAACACCAGGGCGCCGCTCGGGGCGCGGTACATGGTCACGTGGTGCTGCGTCGTGCCCGGAACCACCGTGTTGCCGTAGTCGACGAGATATTCGGACGTCGCCGCGACGGTCGTCGAGAGTCTGATGAGACCGGCGGGGCGGAACCCGTTGTCGACGTCCTCATCCGACTCGTAGCCGACGGTATGCGGAGCAAGCTGCGCCGACGTCCCGCTGGCGAGCGACGAGAGGCCCGTGTTCCGCCAGAGACGGAGCTTCCCCTCATCGGAATTGACCGTCACCGGTGAATCGGAGTTGTTGACGACGTACATCGTGCCGGTCAGCGCGTTCTCCGGCAGGTGGCCTCCGGTCGAGGCATCCGCGAATCTCGGATCGCGCCATGTGCCCGTCCACTCGGGCGAGGGATCGATCTTCGCGTTGGCCCACGTCTCCTTGTAGGTGACGAGAGTCCGGTACGACGTGTTCATGCCGTCGATGGACGGCTCGTACCGCGTGTGCCAGTAGGCCTCGTTGCCCGAGAGGAACTGGAGGTTGACGCCCGCGTTGCGCGCAGCCTCGATGTTGTGCCGTTGCGCCGCCGACCAGTACTCGTCATGGCCGACGGACAGGAAGACCTTGTGGTTCAGAAGCTCCGAGCCGCGGCGATCGGTGTCGACTCCCGCGAGATAGCTGACGTCGTACCCGTTGCGTTCGAGGAAGCGCACCTGGGCGAATTCGCTGCTGAAGTAGAAGTCGCGGCCGTTCTGCCAGTTGCGCGTGGCGAAGGGCCGGTTGTAGCTCAGCTTCAGTGCGCGACCGATCGAGCCGCCCTGATAGAAGCTGGCGCCGCCGTACGTGTTGTAGGCGTTCCATGTGGGGTCGGACGTCTGGAAGAGGACGTCGGAGTGGTTTCCGTCGTTGCGCACCACGAAGATGATGTGGCTCGCTCCATGGTTGTCGGCGCGCTCGAGCAGGGCGATGTAGACGCCCGAGACGGCGTCGGCCGGCACGTTCCAGGACGCCGAGACCCCCCAGGTGCCGCAGTCGTAGAGATCGGTCGTCACGTCCGTCACGCACTGGGGCTGACGCTGAGGGAGCCGCGCGGAGGGCGTCACCGAGGCGATGTGCCGAGCCCCGAGGCCCTGGTACCAGCCGGTGCGATAGATGTCGATCGAGTACGCCGAGGCATCGGTGTCGATCTTGAAGTCGATCCGCTGCCCGGCGTTGACACTGATGTCCGTCGCGAATCCCTGGATCGAGTCGTCGCCGGCGCCTTCGATCTGCCACGTGCTCGGATCGGCGCCCGGCTTCGAGTTCTCGCACGCGATCAGGTTGATGTTCGCACCGCAGCTGCTTCCGGCTGCCTGCGCGGCCGTCGGCTGCGCAGCGACGAATGCCGACACGAGGAGGGCGGCGGCAGCCAGGGCCGCAAGTGCTCGCATCCGTCCGCGCCCCGTGATTGCTGAACGATCCCCGACAAGCGCTGAATTCCGCATTAGTCTCCCCAGACCCCTCGAGGCCCCACGCCTCGAGGTATTCACTTCCGGCGCGATTCGGGGTCGCGACCGAGAGTCACTCCGCGGTTCGAATTTTCGGGTTCGAGCGCGGAATGCCTGTCCCCGCGGGCAGTATATCCTTTGGCGCACGATCCGACACCTGCTGATCGCAACCTCCGCGAAGGAGAGCTCCGCATGTCCGATTCCCCCGTCGTCATCCAGCAGGGCGCGTCGATCGGCGCGCGGGCCGTCTGCATCGCGCCGGTCACGATCGGCGCCTGGGCGCTCGTCGCGGCGGGTGCCGTCGTGACGAAGGACGTCCCGCCGCACGCGCTCGTCGTCGGCGTGCCCGCACGCCGGGTCGCGTGGGTCGGCAAGGCCGGAAAGCCTCTCGAGCGCGACGGCGACGACTGGGTCTGCCCCGTCTCGGGGGACCGCTACCGCGAAGACGGCGACGGCCTGGTCGCGCTCTGAGGGCTACAGCTCGCCCGGTGTCATCGCCTGCGCATCGAGCTCGTTCACGAGACGCCGCACGCGAGCGGACTCCTCCGCGCGGCGCGGGGCGTAGACGACCAGCGAGTGGAACATGAACCGCACGAAGAAGGCGACCACGAGCGTGATGGCGGCGGCGACGACGGACGAGATGTGCCACGTCTGCACCATGAACGCGAGCACCGGGATGCGGATGAGCGCCTCGGCGTTGTTGAAGCCGAACGACTTGGCGAAGCGCGACCAGACACCCGAGGCATCGCCCTTCATGTCCTGGAAGACGAACCGCTCCTGCAGGAGGAAGTTGCCGACGATCGTGACCTCGGCGGCGATGATGGCGGCGAGCACGTAGCCCATGCCGGCGTGCGTGAGCCCCCACATGATGGCGAGGTTGGCGACGGCGCCGAACGCGCCGATGAGCCCGAAGAGCGACATCTTGCCGAACCGGAGGGCGGTGAGCTGGCTCAGGAAGTTGAAGCCCTGCCGCAGCGACGCCTTGGACTGCCCCGCATACCGGTCGGCGAAATCGAACGGCACCTCGGCGATCCTCAGGTTCTTGCGGGCGAGGATCTCGAGCAGGATCTTGAACCCGCGCGGCTTGAGCGTCGCGAGGTCGAGCGCGCGACGGTCGACGAGGAAGAACCCCGTCATCGGGTCGGTGACGCCCTTGAGGCGGATCGGGAACATCGCCCGCGTCAGCGCCGTCGAGGTGCGCGACACCAGGATGCGCGTGTTGTCGGCCAGCCCACCCGACGTGCCGCCGCCGGAATATCGCGACGCGATGACGACATCGACGTCGCCGTGGCGATAGCGGTGCCACATCGCGGGGATCTCCTCGGGCGGATGCTGAAGATCGCCGTCCATCACGAGGCATATGTCGGCGGCAGCGGCTTCGAAACCCTCGACCACCGCACCGCCCAGCCCGCCGCGGCGATGCTCGCGGTGGATGAGCCGCACCGGCACGGGGGCGGATGCCGCGACCCGCCGCACCTCGTCGGGCGTGGCATCCGTGCTGTCGTCCACGAAGATCAGCTCGACGTCCATCCCCCGCGTGGCGGCTGCGACGCGCCGTACCAGCTCCTCGATGTTGGGAGCCTCGTTGTACGTGGGGACGACGATGGAGAGTTGCACGGTCTCCCCATCGTGGCACGCGGCCACGGCACGGCGAAGCGATCCAGGACATGCATGGGAATTCCTCAGCATGTACGGCGTTGAGTCCCGGAGGCCGGGCTTTCCGGCGATCCCCCAGCATGCATCCGGGAGAATGGAACGATGACCTCCTCGACCCTCACGATGTTCGGCGCCGAGTGGTGCGGCGACTGCCGGCGCACCAAGAAGCAGCTCGATCAGCTCGGCGTCGACTACCAGTACGTCGACCTCATGGCCGACCCCGCCGCCGCCGATGTCGCGCGCGAGATCTCGGGTCGCATGAGCATCCCGGTCGTCGTCTACCCCGACTCGAGCCACCACGTCGAGCCCTCCAACGCCGACGTCGAGGCGAAGCTGCGCGAGCTCGCCCTCATCTGACGCCCTGACGCGGGTGACGCCGCCCTCACTAGGCTGAGGCCGTGGCGGAGGGCGTCGAGGGCAACACCCGCACGATCGAGGGGTCGGTCGTGACGGACTTCGCCGATCGGATGACCTACGGCGGCTACCTCGATCTCGCGACGCTCCTGTCCGCCCAGCGACCGCTGAGCGAGCCCGAGCATCACGACGAGCTGCTGTTCATCATCCAGCACCAGACGACCGAGCTCTGGCTCAAGCTCGTCCTGCACGAGCTCGAGGCCGCCTGCCTGCTCCTGCGGGAGGATCGCCTCGCGCCGGCGCTCAAGTGCATCGCGCGGGTCAAGCACATCCAGCGCACGCTCACGGAGCAGTGGTCGGTGCTCGCGACCCTGACCCCCGCCGAGTACGCCCAGTTCCGCGACGTCCTGGGTCATGCGAGCGGCTTCCAGTCGGCCCAATACCGCGCCGTCGAGTTCACCCTCGGCAACAAGCACGCCGGCATGCTCCGCGTCTTCGAGTCCGACCCGCAGGCGTACGCGCTCGTGAAGGCGGCGCTCGAGGCGCCGAGCCTGTACGACGAGTTCCTGCGCCTGCTCGCCCGCGCGGGCTACGCGATCCCCGCCGTCGTGCTCGAGCGCGACGTCACCGCGGCGTGGACCTTCGTCCCCGAGCTCGTCCCGGTCTTCACGACCATCTACGAGGACCCGCGGGAGCACTGGGCCGCCTACGAGACGTGCGAAGAGCTCGTCGACCTCGAGGACAACTTCCAGCTCTGGCGGTTCCGGCACCTCAAGACCGTCGAGCGCATCATCGGCCGCAAATCCGGCACGGGCGGTTCGAGCGGCGTGCCGTTCCTGCAGCGGGCCCTCGAGCTGACCTTCTTCCCGGAACTGCTCGCGGTCAGAACAGAGATCGGACGGTAAGGATGCTGCACACCGACCCCTTCGCGGTCCGCGAGCTCCTCGGACCCGACGCCGCCCCCGGGCGACGCGCCATCACGAACGAGCACGGCATCGTGCTGCCGGCCTTCACCGACCACCACGTGCACCTGCATCTCATCGAGGAGCAGGACCTCGCGCCCCACGGCGTCGCGGCAGCGGTCGACCTGGGCGGCGACCCCGTCGCGCTGGCCCGGCGCCCGCGCGGGGGCTTCCCGCGGATCTCCTACGCCGGCGCCTTCCTCACGGCGAAGGGCGGGTACCCCGTCGGAAGGCCGTGGGCGCCCGAGGCCGTCTGGCGCGAGGTCGCCGACGCCTCCCCCCACCCCGGTGTGCCCGGAGGCGCAGCCACGGCGGTCGACGAGCAGGCGGCATGCGGGGCATCCGTCATCAAGGTCGCCCTCAACAGCGCGGCGGGACCGGTCTTCGACGCCGAGACCCTCGCCGTCGTCGTCGCGTGCGCCCGCGAGCGCGGACTTCCGGTCGTCGCGCACGTGGAAGGCGAGGGGATGACGCGCCTCGCGCTCGACGCGGGTGTCGACGCTCTCGCGCACACGCCGTTCAGCGAGCGGCTCGGCATCCGGGTCACGTCCCGGGCCGCCGCCACGCAGGTGTGGGTCTCGACGCTCGACATCCACGGCGACGATCCGGATGCGGCCGAGAACGCCGCGCTCAACCTCGCGGCATTCCGCGAGGCGGGCGGCCGGGTCGTCTACGGCACCGACCTCGGCAACGGCGATCGCACCGCCGGCATCCAGTCCGGAGAGCTCGCGGCGCTCGACCGCGCCGGAGTCCGCGGACCTGCACTCATCGCCGCGCTCGCCGACCCCTGGCCGGGTACGGCGACGACGCACGCCGTCGCGACCTTCGTGCCGGGTGAGCCGCCGGAGACGCTCGACGAGATCCCGGGGTGGCTGGGCGCGGCGACGGTCGTGCCGGAGGAGGAGATCGTGCGGGATGAGCACTGACGCCGAGGGCGTGGTCGCCGCGGCCGCACGCGATGCAGCGCTCGAGGCCGAGGCATCCGCTCTCGATGTCGCCGATCCGCTGCGCTCGTTCCGCGGGGAGTTCGTCGGGGCGGAGACATCGCTCGTGTACTTCGACGGCAATTCGCTCGGGCGCCCGCCGCGCGCGACGGGCGAGCGCCTCGAGCGGTTCGTGACCGAGGAGTGGGGCGGCCGGCTCATCCGCGGCTGGGACGAATCGTGGATGCAGCTCCCCTTCGCGATCGGCGACACGATCGGCCGTGTCGCGATGGGTGCCGCGCCTGGACAGACGGCCGTCGGCGACTCGACGACGGTGCTCCTCTACAAGCTCGTGCGGGCGGCGTTCGACGCGCAGCGGGCGGCCGACCCCGCGCGGGTCGAGATCGTCGTCGACCGCGACAACTTCCCCACCGACCGCTACCTGGTCGAGGGCATCGCCGCCGAGCGCGGCGGGCGCGTGCGCTGGATCGACGTCGATCTGCGGCGAGGTGTCGACGCGACCGCGCTCGAAGCGGCCGTCGGCCCCGAAACGGCGGTCGTCGTGCTCAGCCACGTCGCCTACCGATCGGGCTATCTGACGGATGCCGCATCCCTCACGCGGATCGCGCACGACGCCGGCGCGCTCATCCTGTGGGACCTGTGCCACTCGGCGGGCTCCGTGCCCGTGGAGGCCGACGCATGGGGCTTCGACCTCGCGGTCGGGTGCACCTACAAGTACCTCAACGGCGGTCCCGGCTCGCCCGCCTTCGCGTACGTCGCCGCACGGCACCAGGCGAACCTCGCGCAGCCGATCCAGGGCTGGATGGGCGCCGCCGACGTCTTCCTCATGGGCCCCGAGTACCGGCCGGCCGACGGCATGCGACGGTTCCTGTCGGGCACGCCCCCGATCCTGGGGATGCTCGCGATGCAGGACACCCTCGCGATGATCGAGGAGGCCGGGATCGGAGCGATCCGCGCCAAGTCGATCGCGCTGACCGAGTTCGCGGTGCGGGTCGCCGACGAGCTGCTCGCGCCGCTCGGCGTCGAGGTCGCGTCGCCGAGGGATCCCGCGCTGCGCGGCGGCCACGTCACGCTGTCCCATCCCGCGATGCGGGAGGTGACGGCGGCCCTCTGGGAGCAGGACGTCATCCCCGACTACCGCGACCCCGGCGGCCTGCGCATCGGGCTCTCGCCCCTGTCGACGAGCTTCGGCGAGACGCTCGCGGGACTGCGCGCCGTCGAGGGCGCGATGCCGCGCTGACCCGGCGCTGCTCGCCCGCGGCATCCTGCGGGTGCTCCGCTCCGCCACCCGCCGAGCGACGCGGGCGAGCACCTGTGAAGAGCGCCGGGGCGCGGCATCCCGAGCCGCTTACACTGGCGCGATGAGCATCGACGCTCCTGTCTCGTCACCCGCCCGCCTCAAGACCGGTGTCGTCGCGCGCTACGCGATCGGATCGCTCGGCACAGGCGGTTTCGCGACGCTGCCGGGCCTCGTGCTCACGTACTACCTGACCGATTCGCTCGGGGTCGCGGCACTGGTCGCCGGTGTCGTCGTGACGCTGCCGAAGATCTGGGACGTCATCATCGGGCCCTTCATCGGCGCCCTGAGCGACGGCGACCGGGCCCGGCACGGCACGCGGCGACGGCTCATGCTCGTCGGTGCGCTCAGCATCCCGTTCTTCTTCGCGCTGACGTTCGCGGCGCCGCCGTCGGCGGGGCCGCTCGTTGGCGCTCTGTGGGTGCTCATCGCGTTCACGCTGTGCTCGACGGCGTTCACGCTCTTCCAGGTGCCGTACATCGCGCTGCCTGCCGAACTCACTCCGAGCTACGACGAGCGCACGCGCCTGCTCACATGGCGCGTCGTCGCGCTGACCATCGCGATCCTGCTCTTCGGCGCGGGAGGACCGGCCCTCCGCGGCACGACGGGCGACCCGGTGACCGGCTACCTCGTGATGGGCATCGTGGGAGGCGTCGTCATCGCGCTCGGGATGCTCGTCGCGACCGGTGTCGCGGGGCGCGCGCGGCGAGCGACGGAGGCCGAGGCCGCGATCACCCGGGTGTCCGGCTCCTCGACCATCCGCGACCACTTCGCGGCGGGCATCCGGGCCCTCCGGCGGAGCGCGCCGTTCCGCGCGCTCCTGGGCACCTTCGTCCTCCAGGCCCTCGGCACGGCGCTCATGCTGGCCGACGCGCAGTACGTCGCGAAGTGGGTGCTCCACTCCGAGGCCGCGGTCGAGCTGCTCTTCGTGGCGCTCATCGCACCCGCGGTCTTCGCGGCGCCCGCGTGGGGCGCCCTCGCGCGGCGCATCGGGAAGGAGCGCTCGTTCGCCATCGCGAGCCTCGTCTTCCTCGTCGCTGCGCTTTCGATCGTCGGCGTGCTGTGGGCGCCCGGCGGCTGGATCTACATCTCCGTCGGCCTCGCGGGCATCGCGTACGCCGGCATGCAGTCGCTGCCGATGGCGATGCTCCCCGACGTCATCTCGCACGACGAGCGGACGAACGGCCCGGGTCGCGCGGGCTCGTTCAGCGGCATGTGGACGGCCGGCGAAACGGTGGGATTCGCCCTGGGCGCCGCCGTGCTGACGGTCATCCTGGCGATCACGGGATATGTCTCGTCGACGGCGGGGCAGACCGTCGAACAGCCTGATGCCGCGGTGACGGCGATCGTGCTGAGCTTCAGCATCGTGCCGGCGGCCCTCGTCCTGCTCAGCCTCCTCGCGCTGGGCCGCTACCGTCTCCGCCGCACCGACATCGACCCCGGCACTGCGTAGCGCCGCACCTGATACGGAGTCTCACCGATCGCCCAGATCGCGGCTTTAAGCTTGAGCACACCCCGCCCGAAGGAGAGCGCCGTGCCGCCCACCGCGAAGACTTCCGCCCCGCAGCGCAAGACCGCGCCCGCGCCAGAGTCCGCACCCGCCATCGAGGCCGCCATCGCCGATCTCGAGACCGGGTCGGCGGTCTGGTCGCACCTGACGCTCGGTCAGCGTGCGCGCCTGCTGGAGCGCGTGCGCGCCACGGTCGTCGCGAGCGCCGAGGAGTGGGCGCTCGTCTCGGCGCGCACGAAGGGGCTCGACGCCGCGCACCCCCTCGTCGGCGAGGAATGGCTTGGGAGCCCCTACGGCGCCCTCGTCGCGCTCGACGGCTACATCGCGACGCTCGACAAGCTCGCGAAGGGAGCGAGCCCCCTCGACGGCATCGCGCTGGAAGAAGGCCCGGAGGGCCGCGTGCGCGTCCAGGCGTTCCCCGCGAACGCCACCGACAAGCTCCTCCTGTCGGGATTCACGGGCGAGGTGTGGCTCGAGCCCGGTGTGACGGCGGCACAGGCCGTCCGCGAAGCGGGGCTCGGCCAGTTGTCGCCGGCGCAGCCGGGAGGGGTCGGCCTCGTCCTCGGCGCCGGCAACCAGTCGTCGATCCCTGTGCTCGACGTGCTCTACGAGCTCGTCGCGAGCAACCGCGTCGCGCTGCTCAAGGTGAACCCGACGCAGGACGAGCTGGTGCCCCTGTTCGAGCGGGCGCTGGCACCGCTCATCGAGCTGGGACTCCTGCGGATCGTCACGGGCGGCGGGGACGTCGGCGATTACCTCACGCAGCACCCGGGTATCGACCACGTGCACATCACGGGTGCCGTCTCCACCTTCGAGGCGATCGTGTGGGGCCCGTCGGCCGGGTCGGGCGCCGCGCAGACCGCGCGGCGGCGCGCGGAGGGCAAGCCGCGCCTGCACAAGCCCATCACGGCCGAACTCGGCGGCGTGTCGCCCATCATCGTCGTCCCGGGGAAGTGGACCGACGCCGACCTCGCGTTCCAGGCCGAGCACGCGGCGACGATGCGCCTCTACAACAGCGGGCACAACTGCATCGCGGCGCAGATCGTCGTCGTGAGCTCCGACTGGGAGCAGCGCGACGCGTTCCTCGCGGCTCTCCGCGACGCATACGACAGGATGCCGGCCCGCCCGGTCTGGTATCCGCGCGCCGACGAGAAGCTCGCGGCCGCGGCATCCGACTACCCCGACGCCCGCTGGAATGCCGAGCGCGATCGTGCGCTCGTCGAGATCGGCACAGGCGGCGACGCGGCGGCGATCGAGACGACCGAGTACTTCGCCCCTGTGCTGGGCGTCGCCCTGCTGCCCGGCCTCGGCCAGGAGTTCCTCGACACCGCCGTCGCGCACGCGAACGACCGCCTCGCCGGCAATCTCGGTGCCAACGTCATGATCGATCCCGTCACCGAGAAGGCCCTCGGGGGCGGCTTCCTGCGCGCGATCGCCCGGCTGAGATACGGATCGATCGCGATCAACACCTGGACGGCCTTCGCCTACCTCAACGCGAGCCTCACGTGGGGCGGCTTCCCCGGCGCGACCCTCGACGACGTCGGCAGCGGCATCGGCGTCGTGCACAACACGCTCCTGCTCGACCACGTCGAGCGAAGCGTCGTGCGCGGCCCCTTCCGCCCCTTCCCGCGGTCGCTGAGCGCCCTCGGGGGCCGCGGCATCGTGTCGGTGCTCGCGAAGCCGCCGTGGTTCGCGAGCTCGCGCACGGCGGCCGAAGTGAGCGAGGGGTTCACGCGCTTCCAGATGGACCACGACTGGGTGCGGTTCAGCCGCACGATCCTGCAGTCGCTGCGCGCATGAGCCGCGACCGCGACGACCTCGTGGCCGACTACATCGTCGTCGGCGCGGGGTCGGCGGGCGCGGCCCTCGCCGCGCGACTGAGCGAGGACCCCGGCGTCTCGGTGCTGCTGCTCGAGGCGGGAGGGCCCGACAAGGCGCCGCAGCTGCACATCCCCGCGGCGTTCAAGGCCCTGTTCCGCGGCGAGTACGACTGGTCGTACGACACCGTCCCGCAGCCCGAGCTCGAGGGTCGCACCATCTACTGGCCGCGCGGCAAGACGCTCGGCGGCTCGTCGTCGCTCAACGCCATGATGTGGATCCGCGGCTTCGCGGCGGACTACGACGACTGGGCGGATGCCGCAGGCCCGGGCTGGTCGTGGGAGGCGCTGGTCCCCTACTTCCGCCGCGTGGAGCGCACGGCCGACCCCGCCGACCCGTCGCAGGGAGTCGACGGCCCGCAGAGCGTCGAGCATCAGCGCGACCCGCGACCGCACACGGCGGCGTTCCTCGACGCCGCGAAGGAGCTCGGCCACGAGCTGACGCCGCCGAACCTGCCCGCAGGACAGGGCTTCGCGCAGACGATGGTGTCGCAGCACCGCGGCGCCCGCGCGTCGACGGCCGACGCGTACCTGCGCAAGCCCCCGGCCAACCTGAGGATCGTGACGGGCGCCCTCGTGCGACGGGTGACGTTCGATGCCTCGACAAGCTCGGCAACCGGGGGTGCGGGCGCCGTCCCCCGTGCGAGCGGCGTCTACGTCGAGCTCGACGGCATCCCCCGCCAGGCGCTCGCCCGCCGCGAGGTGATCCTCGCGGGAGGTGCCGTCAACACGCCGCAGCTGCTCATGCTGAGCGGCATCGGGCCCGCCGAGCACCTGGCCGAGCACGGCATCCCGGTCGTCGTCGACAGTCCCGACGTCGGCTCGAACCTGCAGGACCACCTCGTCGCAGGGCTCGCGCCCGAGGCGAAGGGCGGGACCCTCTACGGGGCCGAGAAGCTCGGCGAGCTCGTGCGCTACCTCACGGCGCGGAAGGGGATGCTGACCTCGAACGTGGGCGAGGCGCACGGCTTCATCCGCACCGAGGTCGCCGACCGGACGGGCATGGCCGGCGGACTGCCCGACATCGAGATCCTCTTCGCGCCCGGGCCGTACGTCGGAGAGGGCCTCGTCCCCCTGCCGGCCGAGGGGCTGACGCTCGCCGCGATCCTGCTCCGGCCGCGCAGTCGCGGCACGATCCGGCTCGCGTCGGCGGATCCGACGGAGAAGGCGCTCATCGACCCGGGCTACCTCACCGATCCCGACGGCATCGACGCCGCGACCCTGCGCGAAGGCATCGCGGAATGCGAGCGACTCATCGCGACCGAGGCGCTCGGCGCCGTGACGACGGGCGGCTGGGTCCTGCCCGAGCACGGCGAGCGGATGAGTCCCGACGAGCGGGCGGAACTGTCGATGCGCCGCTACTCGCACACCCTCTACCACCCCGTCGGGACGGCGCGGATGGGAACGGATGCCGCCTCGGTCGTCGACCCCGAACTGCGCGTGCGCGGCGTCGAGGGGC
Organism: Microbacterium alkaliflavum; assembly: GCF_044325405.1. Taxonomy (NCBI): domain Bacteria; kingdom Bacillati; phylum Actinomycetota; class Actinomycetes; order Micrococcales; family Microbacteriaceae; genus Microbacterium; species Microbacterium alkaliflavum. Next base: position 70,441 of record NZ_JBIQWL010000005.1, read on the forward strand.
TGCGCGTCGCCGACGCCTCCGTCATCCCGACGATCATCCGCGGGCACACGAACGCACCCTCGATCATCGTCGGCGAGCGGGCCGCCGACCTCGTGCGCGGGCGCTGACCCCGTCGGTTCGCAAGGGGGACGGACTCAGGCGTCGGGCGGACGCACGCTCTCGTCGCGCTGAACGAACCGGTCGGTCGCGGCTCGGAGCGCGCGCGCGATGCCCGGCTCGGTCGCCGAGTGGGAGGCATCCGGAATCATGTGGAACTCCGCCTCCGGCCACGCCCGATGCAGATCCCACGCCGTCATGGCGGGCGTGCACACGTCGTAGCGCCCCTGCACGATGACACCGGGGATGCCGCGGATGGCGTCGACGCCGGCGATGAGCTGCCCGTCGTCGAACCAGCCGCCGTGCATGAAGTAGTGGTTCTCGATGCGCGCGAAGGCGACGGCCGCGTCGGGCTCGGTCATCGTCGCGACGAGGTCGGGATCGGGCAGGAGCGTGAGGGTCGAGGCCTCCCAGCGGGTCCACGCGAGGCCCGCCTGCCGGTGCACGGCGGGATCGGGGTCGGCGAGCCGGCGCGCGTAGGCCTCGATCATGCGCGACCGCTCCAGCACGGGGATCGGCGCGACGAAGTCCTCCCACAGGTCGGGGAAGATCGCCGACGCTCCGCCCTCGTAGAACCATTCCAGCTCGAACCGCCGCAGCGTGAAGATGCCGCGCAGCACGATCTCGGTGACCGACGCCGGGTGCGCCTGCGCGTAGGCGAGCGCGAGGGCGCTGCCCCACGAGCCGCCGAACACCTGCCACTTGGTGATGCCGAGGTTGCGGCGCAGCAGCTCGATGTCGGCCACGAGGTGCCACGTCGTGTTGAACCGGAGGTCGGCCCGGGGATCGCTGGCGTGCGGCGTGCTGCGTCCGCAGCCGCGCTGGTCGAAGAGCACGATGCGGTACCGCTCGGGGTCGAAGAAGCGGCGGTGCCACGTCGAGGTGCCCGCGCCGGGGCCGCCGTGCAGGAACACGACGGGCTTGCCCTCGGGGTTGCCGCTCTGCTCCCAGTAGACGCGATTGCCGTCGCCGACGATGAGCTCGCCCGTCTCGTACGGCTCGATCGGCGGATAGAGGATGCGGTCGAGGTGCGCGGGCCCGCTCACAGCTGATCCCCCGAGACCCCGAACGTGTCGCAGGCCTGGTAGCCGCTCTGGTACCCCTTCATGAACCACCTCTGGCGCTGCTCGCTCGATCCGTGCGTCCACGACTCGGGGTTGACCGGCACCCCGGACTCCTTCTGGATGTGATCGTCGCCGACGGCCTGCGCCGCATTGATGGCATCCCGCACCTGCGCCTCGGTCGGCGTCTGCAGGAAGGGCACGCCGTTCTCGTCCTTCTGCTCGCCCGCGTGCGCGACCCACGAACCGGCGAGGCAGTCGGCCTGCAGCTCCGTGCGCACGCCGTTGCTGTCGGGGCCCGTCCCGTTGTCCGGATAGGTGTCCATGATGCCGCTGAGGTTCTGCACATGGTGCCCGTACTCGTGGGCGAGCACGTACAGCTGCGCCAGCGGGCCCGCCGTGGCGTCGAACCGCTCGCGCAGCAGCGCGAAGAACGTCGGATCGACGTAGACGGACTCCTCGGGCGGGCAGTAGAACGGACCGGTCGCGTTGGACGCCGTGCCGCACTGCGTCGAGGTCGAGCCGTCGACGATGACGAGCTGGGGCTGGCGGTACCCCTGGATGTTGCCGGCCCAGTACTGGTCGATGTTGAGGGATGCCGCAGCCAGGCGGCAGTCGTCGTTCGCGTTGGCGTCGGCTCCGGTCTGGCAGTTGTCGATCGCCGTCTCCTGGCCGCCCCCGCCGCTCGCGATGGGTCCGAGGACACTCGAGAAGTCCTGTCCCGTGAACAGGCTCAGCAGCAGCACGGCGATCGCGCCGATGCCCGCGATCCCGCCTCCCGCGACCGCGACTCCGGCGCCCCGACGACGCGCCGTGTTCCCCCCGACGCGCGCATTGTCGTTGAACGTCATTTCCTCACGGTACCCCGCGCGACCGGACACTGCCGGAAATCGGCACCTCCTTGCGCCGAGCGGCCGCAATATGCTCAACGCATGGCGACGACTGCGACGACCATCACGATCACGGGCGCGGGGGGCCAGATCGGCTATGCGCTGCTCTTCCGCATCGCTGCGGGAGACATGCTCGGACCGGACCGGCCGGTGCGGCTGCGGCTCCTGGAGATCCCGCAGGGCATGCGCGCTGCGGAGGGCGCCGCACTCGAGCTGCAGGACTGCGCGTTCGCCCTGCTGCACTCGGTCGAGGTGACCGACAGCGCGGAATCCGCCTTCGACGGCGCCAGTATCGCGCTCCTCGTGGGCGCGCGACCACGCGGACCCGGCATGGAGCGCGCCGACCTTCTCGCCGCCAACGCCGGCATCTTCGGCCCGCAGGGCGCCGCCCTCAATGCGGTTGCGGCCGACGACGTGCGTATCGTCGCGGTGGGCAACCCCGCCAATACGAATGCGCTCATCGCCCGGGCATCCGCTCCCGACATCCCCGCCGACCGGTTCACGGCGCTCACGCGTCTCGACCACAACCGCGCCGTGGGGCAGCTCGCCGAGGCGCTGGACGCACGCCCAGACGACATCCACGGCGTCGCGATCTGGGGCAACCACTCCGCGTCGCAGTTCCCCGACGTGTCGCACGCGACGGTCGCCGGCAAGCCCGTGGTCGACGCGCTCGCCGAGCGCCTCGGCGGGCACGAGCAGGCGCTCGTGTGGCTCGACGACCTCTTCATCCCCCGCGTCGCGAAGCGCGGCGCGGAGATCATCGAGGTGCGCGGCTCGTCGTCGGTCGCCTCGGCCGCCAACGCGGCGATCGAACACGTGCGCGACGAGCAGTCCGGAACGGCTTGGACGTCTGCGGCCGTCGTGTCGCGGGGCGAGTACGGCGTGCCCGAAGGACTCGTGTGCTCGTTCCCCGTGACCTCCGACGGGTCGGGGTACCGCGTCGTCGAGGGCCTCGACCTCGACGCGCGCTCGCGTGCCCGCTTCGACGCGTCCGTCGCCGAGCTGGAGGCCGAGCGCACCGCCGTGCGCGAGCTGGGACTCCTCTAGCGCATGGAGTCGCTCGTCCTCGCGATCATCGCGATCGTCGTCATCGCCGTGACGACGGCGGTCGCACCGCGCGTGAGGATCGCCGGCCCCCTGCTGCTCGTCGCGATCGGGCTGGGCGTGAGCCTGCTGCCGTTCGTGCCGGGCATCGACGTGAACCCCGAGATCATCCTCGTCGGCATCCTCCCGCCCCTCCTCTACTCAGCGGCCGTGCAGCTGCCCGCGATCGAGTTCCGCCGCGACTTCGGCGCCATCGCGGGCCTGTCGGTTCTGCTCGTGCTCGTGAGTGCCGTCGCGCTCGCGTTCTTCTTCAACGCCGTCGTGCCGGGCCTCGGCTTCTACCTCGCGCTCGCGCTCGGCGCGATCCTGAGCCCGACGGATGCCGTCGCGACCGCCATCGCGAAGCGCCTCGGCATCTCGCGGCGCGTCGTGACGCTGCTCGAGGGCGAGAGCCTCCTCAACGACGCGACGTCGCTCGTGATCCTGCGCGTCGCCGTCGCGATCGCCGTGACCGGCAGCGTCCCGGAAGGCGGCGTGCTGGGCTCGTTCCTGTGGGGCGTCTTCATCGCCGTCGTGATCGGTGCGCTCATCGGATGGTTCAACCTGCGCCTGCGCCACCTCATAAAGAACCCCGCCGCCAACACGGCGATCGGCATCGTCGTGCCGTTCGTCGCGTACCTGCCGACCGAGGAGCTCAAGGGGTCGGGCCTCGTCGCCGCGGTCGTCGCGGGAATCGTGACGGGTCAGGGGGCCGCGCGCTGGTTCACGCCCGAGCAGCGCATGTCTGACGAGCTCAACTGGCGCACGATCGAGCTCGTGCTCGAGGGCGGCGTCTTCCTCGTGATGGGCCTCGAGCTCAAGGAGCTGCTTCAGCAGAACCTCGAGGACGATCAGGGCATCGGGCACGCGGCGTGGCTCGCGCTGATCGCGTTCGCGATCATCATGGGCGTGCGGGCGGTCTACGTCGCGCTGCTCGTGTGGCTGCAGAGTCGCCGTGCGCGCCGCAAGCTCGCGTCGCGGGGCCGCCTCGAGTCCTTCAACGACCGGATCGACGCGATCGAGAACGGCACGCTCGCGCCGCCGGGCCGGTCCGACACCCCCGACCGGTTCACGCCTCGCGACCCGGCACGCCGCCAGCGCCGCCTCGACCTCATGCGCACGCGCGTATCGCGCGCGCTCGCCGACCTCGACTACTACCAGGCGTCGCCGCTGGGCTGGAAGCACGGCACGGTCATCGTGTGGGCCGGCATGCGCGGCGTCGTGACCCTCGCCGCCGCCCAGACGCTGCCGACCGAGACCACCGATCGCCCGCTCCTCGTCTTCGTGGCGTTCCTCGTCGCCGTCGGCAGCCTCATGCTGCAGGGGCTCACGCTTCCCTGGGCGATCAGGATGCTCCGCATCGACGACTCCGCCGCCGACGTCGTGAGCCGGGTCGAGCAGGAGCGCCTCGACGACGAGCTGCGCGAGGCCGCGGCATCCGCTCTCGCGTCCCCGTCGCTCGTGAAGCGCGACGGCAGCGCGTTCCCGGCGGGGTTCGCCGAGAAGGTCGGGTCGCGGTTCACCGAGCCGCCCGACGAGGACGCCACGGCGACGATGCACGAGGCCCTCGAGCTGCGGCTCGTCATGATCGTCGCGATGCGCGAACGGCTCACCGAGCTGTCGTCGGGTGGCGTCTACAGCACGGCCGTGCTGCGGCAGTCGCTCGCGGAGCTCGACGCCGACCAGCTGAGCATCGAGCTGCGGCTCGACGACAGCGATTGAGCGACCGCGGGAGGCATCGGCGCACGGCACAATAGAGGGGGAGGTGGGGACATGCCGGAGGTGTTCGAGACGAGTGCGGCTGATCCGCGCCCCGATGCGGTTCACGCGTCGCACGACGCGACCGAGTGCCCGGAGTGCTTCACCGAGCTGCAGCGCGACCGTGACTGGTGGCAGGCCCGCCCCGCCGGCTCGCGTCTCGTCGGCCTCGTCGTCGCCCGCGACGACATGCCCTCGATCGTCGAGCAGCGCGACGAGCTCACGCGCTTCGGCGTGCCGATCGAGGGGTTCCGCCACCCCGCGCCGGAGACGCTCGAATCGTGGGAGGAGCGCCTGGTGCGCCTCTTCGGCCGGCTCTCCCGCGGTGACGTCGTCGTCGTGACGAACGTGCACGCGCTCGGCCGCAACACCGACGAGGAGACCCGCACGCTGGCCGAGCTCGGCCGCCGCGGCGTCGTCGTCAAGGTGCTCCGCCACGGCGAGCGCCACCTCCGCGACGCGACCGCCTGATCTGCGGCGCCGACTGATCCGACGTCGACGTCTGAACTCAGGCGCCGACGTACTCCCGCAGGTGGGTCGCCGTCAGGGTGGCCGCGTTCGCCACGAGGTCGGCGGGAGTGCCCTCGAAGACGATCGTGCCGCCGTCGTGGCCCGCACCCGGCCCGAGGTCGATGATCCAGTCGGCGTGGGCCATGACGGCCTGGTGGTGCTCGATGACGATGACGCTGTTGCCCGCCTCGACGAGGCGGTCGAGCATCGCGAGCATGTTGGCGACGTCGGCGAGGTGCAGGCCCGTCGTCGGCTCGTCGAGTACGTAGATCGCGCCCTTCTTGGCCATCGAGATCGCAAGCTTGAGCCGCTGGCGCTCGCCGCCCGACAGCGTGTTGAGCGCTTGTCCGAGGGTGATGTAGCCGAGGCCGACGTCGATCATCCGCACGAGGATCGTGTGCGCCGGACCCTTGCCGAAGAACTCCGCCGCCTCGCCGGCCGACATTGCGAGCACCTCCGCGATGTTCTTGCCGTCGAGGAGGTACTCGAGCACCTCGTCGCTGAACCCGGAGCCTTCGCACAACTCGCACAGCGTCTCGACCGTCTGCGTGAAGCCGAGATTGGTGATGATGACCCCCAGCCCCCGGCACGCGGGGCAGGCCCCCTCGGAGTTCGCGCTGAACAGCGCCGGCTTGACTCCGTTGGCCTTCGCGAACGCCGAACGGACCGTGTCGAGGATGCCCGTGTAGGTCGCGGGGCTCGAACGGCGATTGCCCTTGATCGGTGACTGGTCGACGACGACGACGTCGTCGAAGGCCGGGACGTTGCCATGGATGAGCGACGACTTGCCCGACCCGGCCACGCCGGTGACGACCGTCAGGATGCCGAGCGGGATGTCGACGTCGACGTCCTTCAGGTTGTGCTGCGTCGCGCCGCGGATCTCGAGCGCACCCTTCGCCGCACGCGTCGACTCCTTCAGCCGCGCGCGGTCGTCGAGGTGCCGGCCCGTGATGGTGCCCGACGAGCGCAGGCCGTCGACATCGCCCTCGTACTGCACCTCTCCGCCCGCGCGACCCGCGCCCGGCCCGAGGTCGACGATGTGGTCGGCGATCTCGATCACCTCGGGCTTGTGCTCGACGACCAGGACGGTGTTGCCCTTGTCGCGCAGCTGCTGGAGCAGCCGGTTCATGCGCTCGATGTCGTGCGGGTGCAGGCCCGCCGTCGGCTCGTCGAAGACGTACGTGATGTCGGTGAGCGCCGAGCCGAGGTGGCGGATCATCTTCGTGCGCTGCGCCTCGCCACCCGACAGCGTGCCCGAGGCTCGGTCGAGCGAGAGATAGCCGAGACCCACCTCGACGAACGAGGCGATGTTCTGGCGCAGGCCCACCATGAGGGGCGCGACGGACGGGTCGTCGACCGTGTCGAGCCAGGCCGCGAGATCCGAGATCTGCATGGCCGCGGCATCCGCGATGCTGACGCCGCCGATCTTCGACGACCGGGCGCCCTCGTTGAGGCGCGTCCCGCCGCAGTCGGGGCACGGCATGAACTTGACCGCCCGGTCGACGAAGGCCCGCATGTGCGGCTGCATCGACTCGCGATCCTTCTGAAGGATCGACTTGGTGATCTTGGGCACGATGCCCTCGTAGGTCATGTTGATGCTCTGGATCTTGACCTTCGTCGGCTCCTTGTAGAGGAAGTCGGCGCGTTCCTGCTCGGTGTAGTCCTTGATCTTCTTGTCGGGATCGATGAAGCCCGATTCGGCGAACTGCCGCACCATCCAGCCGTCGACGTTGTACCCGGGGACCGTGATCGCACCCTCGGAGATCGACCTGTTACTGTCGAACAGCTCGTCGAGGTCGATGTCGCTCACCTGGCCGAGGCCTTCGCAGTTCGGGCACATGCCGCCCGTGATCTCGAACGAGCGGCGCTCCTTGATCTTCTTGCCGCCCTTCTCGAACGTCACGGCTCCGGCGCCGGAGACCGAGGGGATGTTGAACGAGAACGCCTGCGGCGAGCCGACGTGCGGCTGTCCGATGCGGCTGAAGAGCAGCCTCAGCATGGCGTGGGCGTCGGTCGCGGTGCCGACCGTCGAGCGGGCGTTCGCGCCCATGCGCTCCTGGTCGACGATGATGGCGGGGCTGACGTTCTCGAGCGCGTCGACCTCGGGGCGGTTGAGCTGCCCCATGAACTGCTGCACGAAGGTCGGGTAGGTCTCGTTGATGAGCCGCTGCGACTCGTTCGCGATCGTCGCGAAGACGAGCGACGACTTGCCCGATCCGCTCACCCCCGTGAAGACCGAGAGCCGGCGCTTGGGGATGTCGACGCTGACGTCCTTGAGGTTGTTCTCGCGGGCACCCACGACCCGGATGACCTCGTGCGAATCGGCGATGTGCGCCTCACCCATGCGTGCCCCCTCGTCGGCTGGATCCTCGCCAGTCTGCCCTACGCCGCGGACAGCACGCGTCCGCTATCCGTTCCGGTGGCCCACGAGCCGGCCGTCGTGCAGTTCGAGCACGCGGTCGGCGCGCGCGAGCATGACGGGGTCGTGCGTCGCGACGACGGCGGCGGTGCCCCGCTCGTGGACGATGCCGGCGATGAGGTCCATGATCTGCACCCCCGTCTCTGCGTCGAGCTGGCCCGTGGGCTCGTCGGCGAGCAGGATCGCCGGATCGGCGACGAGCGCGCGGGCGATGCCGACGCGCTGCTGCTGACCGCCCGACAGCTCGCCGGGACGCTGATTGCGGTGGTCGGCCAGTCCGACCGCCTCGAGCGCCGCCGTGACACGCTCGTCGCGCTCCGCGGGGTCGACGCGACGGATGCGCAGCGGCACCTCGACGTTCTCGGCGGCGGAGAGGATCGGCAGCAGCCCGAAGCCCTGGAAGATCGAGGCGATGCGGGTGCCGAGCAGCTCCTCGGCGCCGGGGGCCGAGAGGTCGCGTCCGTCGACCTCGACGCGGCCCGACGTCGGGCGGTCCAGCCCGCCGAGCATGGTCAGGAGGGTCGTCTTGCCCGACCCCGATCGGCCCTTGAGCACCACGAGCTCGCCCTCCGAGACCTCGAGGTCGACGCCCTGCACTGCGACGACGTCGCCCGCAGGCGCGGGGTAGACGCGGGTCAGACCTTCCGCGCGCAGCACGACGCTCATCCCTCGGGCCCCTCGTCCTTCGCAGCCGCCTTGTCCGGCCGCACCATGATGTGGTCGGGCTCGAGCGAGAGCCGCACGCGCTCGCGCAGCGACAGCGCCGAGACGAACTCGGCGGGCAGCTGCATGCGGCCTGCCCGGTCGAGCACGGCGTACTCCTCGGCCGTGCGCACGCGCCGGCCCTCGGCATCCGTCCGCGTCGTCCGCAGCGTCTCCGCCGATGTGCGCCCGTCGCGGATCCTCACGGTGCGATCGACGTGCTCCGAGACGGCGGGGTCGTGCGTGACGATGAGCGTCGTCACGCCGCGCTGCTTGTTGACGGACTCCATGACGGCCAGCACCTCGGCGCTCGTCGCCTCGTCGAGCTCGCCCGTCGGCTCGTCGGCGAGGAGCACCGCGGGCTCGTTCGCGAGGGCGACGGCGATCGCGACACGCTGACGCTGGCCGCCCGACAGCTGGTCGGGGCGACGGTCGGCGACGTCCGCGACGCCGAGATGGTCGAGCAGCTCAGCGGCGAGCGCCGCGCGCCGGTGACGTGCGACGACGCCCGCGACGGTGTGGGCCATCGCGATGTTCTCGCGCGCGTCGAGATACGGCAGCAGGTTCTGCGCCGACTGCTGCCAGACGAACCCCACGGTGCGGCGGCGATACTCGAGCTTCTCCCGGCCGCGCATCGTCACGAGGTCGTGGCCCGCGACGACGGCGCGTCCCGCCGTGGGCTGGTCGAGGCCACCCAGGATGCCGAGGAGTGTCGACTTGCCCGAGCCCGAGGCCCCGACGAGCGCCACCATCTCCCCCGGCTGCACCCGCAGCTCAAGCCCCTGCAGGGCCTGCACCTCGACGCCCTGTGCCGTGAAGATGCGCACGAGCCCGTCGCAGTCGATCGCGAGAGCGGTCATGTCCTCATCCTTCCTCGTCCCCCGACCTCACGGCCGAGGACGCCGTCATGCGCGAGGCAGCGCCCGCCGCGAGGAACACTGCGAGCGCGCAGAACACCGTGAATCCGGCCACGACGGCCACCGGCATCCATCCCCCCATCCGCACGGCGGGCTCGAGCGCGCCGCCGAGGAACGCCGAGGTGCCGAGCTGCGGGAGCGCGAACTGGGCCAGCGCGAATCCGACGGCGACACCGAAGGGCAGGGCAACGAGGAGGGCGGGCCCCACCTCCCACAGCACGAGAGGCACGTCACGGCGGCGCGGATATCCCAGTGCCGCGAGCAGCGCCATGAGCCGCGCGCGGCCCGGTGCGCCGAGGACGAGCGTCATCCCGATCGCGAGGGCGAGCAGGATCGCCACGCCCAGCGCCGATGCCGCGAGCGTGAGGTAGACGGTGCGCAGGGCCGGGTCCGCCTCCAGCGCCGCGGCGTTGGTCTGCGGCGTGCTGACGCGTGCGCCCGGGCCCGCGACCGCGAGCACGGCGGCCGAGACCGCTTCGGGGTCGGCCCGCGGGTCGAGGGCGAAGAGCACCGCGCCCGGTCCTTCCGAGACGGCGCCGAGCCGATCCGTCACCGAGTCGTCCACGAGCAGCCACGTCTCGGCCGGCCCGGGCCGGGCCACCGCGGGGGCCGTCGCCACGATGTCGACGGGTCGCCCTTCGAGCGTCGCGCCGCCACCGCCCAGGGCGGCGGTGAGCGCGGGCGACGCGACCGCGGGAATCGCGTCGCCGCCCGCTGCGAGCCCCTCGGGAGTCGGGATCGCGGTGAACCCCGAGGCGCCCTGCACGGCGGCGAGATCGTGCACGTCGGTGATGTAGACGGTCGCGCGGATCGTCTCCGCGCCCGCCTCGAGCTCGACTCTCGACCCCTCCGAGAGCTCGGCGGCCTGTGCGATCCCGCCGAGGTCGCGGAGCTGGTCGAGCTGCGCATCACTGAGGTAGGGAGCCTCCAGGCGCAGGTCGGCGCCGGCCTTCACCCGCGCCGCCGTGGCGACACCCTCGGTCTCCGTCGCCCAGAACGCGACGGAGAAGAGCACGACGGCGACGCCGAGCACGACCGCGAGCACGGGGGCTGCGCGGACGGAGGCGTCGCGCCGGCCGCGCGCGGGACCCACGAGCGGGACGAGTCCACGCGTCCGCGACGCCCGCGACTCGACCGCCGCGAGGAGCAGCGGCAGCAGGCGGAGCGCGAGCACGCACGCCGCCGCGGACAGGGCGAGCGGCAGCACCAGCAGGGCCGGGTCGACACCCGTGCCGCCGGTGACGGCGACGACTGTGAGGAGAGCCGCGACGACGAGGATGGCGATCTCGATCGCCGCGCGCCGCAGCGCCGCACCGCGTGGCACGACCCCTAGATCCTGGCGCGCGTGCCGGCGCGCGAGCGAGAGCGAGATCCACGGCAGGGCGGCGACGGGCGTGAGCGCCACGACGACCGGAATGAGAAGGGATGCCGCACCCTCGAACCCGACGAGCACCGCGGCCGCCGTGACGCCTACGGCGGCGCCGACGACGCCGAGCAGCAGGCCCTCGGCGGCGAGAAGGCCGCCGAGCAGGCCGCTCGACGCGCCGCGCGCGGCGGCGAGCCGCACCGTGCGCACGCGTCGCGTCGCGACGAGCCGCGCCGCGAGAGCAAGCACGACGACCGCGACGACGAACGGGCCCACGACGACGAACGCGATCGTCCCGGTCATGGCATCGACCCGGCCGATGGCATCCTCGATCGCGCGCGCCGCCGAGCTGCCGAGCGAGAGCCCGAGCGGGTAGCGGCTCTCGAGCACGACCTCGATCGGGACCTGCACGCCGCTCGAGGCGCGCAGCTGCTGCGCCAGCTCGCCGGCGGTCGCCCCGTCGACCCGCTCGAGGTCGAGCGGCAGCCACGCCTGGGTCGCGAACCAGTCGGGCTGGTCGAGTGCGACCCCGATCGCCTCGGGAGCCGCGTAGACGGTCGCGTACTCGGTGACGTCGCCGAGAGGTCCGGTGACGGCTGCCGGTCGGGCGCCCGTGGGCACATGGGTCCAGTACGGATCCGCGTCGTCGGTCGCCTTGTAGAGGCCTACGAGCTCGAGCCGGGCTGCGGCGTCCGCACTGAACGCGATGTCCCGCACCTCGCCGATCGGCCAGTCGAGCGTCTCCGCGGCCTCGTGCGACAGCACGACCTCGACGACGCCGCCCTCGTCGTGCGACTCGGGAAGCCGGCCCTCGACGACCTCGATGCGGTCACCGTAGGACGGGTCGAACGTCACGGTCACCCGGTTGAGGCGCTTCGGCTGGGCGGGAACGCTCGCGACAGGATCGCTCACGACCACGACGCTCGGTGTGCCGAGCACGTCGCGCAGCGGTGCGCGGAACCCGGCCACCGTCTGCGCGACCGCATCGAGTGCGGCGCCCCACGAGGCTCGCCGAGCGTCGTCGAGCGCAGCGGCGGCCGGGCTCGCCCCCGGGCCGGGGCGCGGCACGCCGCGTGTCGCTCCCGACAGATCCCGCGTCAGCAGGGGGACCGTGTCGAGCGCAGACCGGACTGTCGCGGTCTGCGCCGCGTGCAGGAGCGCGGGCGCCGCAGCGCCGGCGAACGCCGTGAGCGCGATGAACGCGACGACGAAGGCTGAGACGACGGGCGCCGTCACGAGCGACGCGAGGGCGAGGCGGGCGGACCGGACTCTCATGCCGTCATCCCGGTGAGCGACGGGAGGAGCACAGGCGAGATGATCTCGGCAGTCGCCCAGCCCGCGAGCAGGCCGGCGGTGATCGCGAACAGCGACGCCGCCGCCGTCTCGGCGACGCGCGCCCGCCGCTGGGCCGCGCGGTCGAACCCGAAGGAGCGCAGCGGCACCGCCTCCGCGCGGCGATCGCGCGCCGCCGCGGCCATCACGACCGCGAAGCCGAGCACCCCGAGGACCGCACCCGCGAGTGCGACGCCGACGAACAGCGCGAGGACCGGCTGCGCGAGCGATGTCGCGGCATCCCGCGCGAAAGCCACCTGGACGGGGTGTGCCGCCCAGGACCGCACGGCGGCCGAAGCCTCTGCGAGATCGGACGCGTCGACGAGCACCGTCGTCGGGCTGAGCACGGCGTCGCGCGTGCCGACCAGCCAGGCCGTCAGCGTCGCGAGATCGACGGCGACGCCCGGCCCCGAGCCGACTCCGGGGAGGAAGTCGGCGATGCCCTCGACCCGCACCGTGACGGGACGGCTCGCACCCTGGACGTCGACATGCAGGATGCTGCCGACCGACGCGTCCACGCGTGCCGCGAGCGCCGTGGACACGACGGCGGGAACCTCGGCGGGGAGGTCGTCGACGGCCGAGTACCGGAGCGCCCGCGTGCTCGTGAGGGCCGTGCCGGTGGGCTCGAGCCCGATGCGGCCCGCGTCGTCGGCCACCTCGAGCCGCACCGTCGCGCTGTTGCCGCCGGCGAATCCGTGCCCCACGACGTCGACGGCGAGCAGCCGTGCGGCACCGTCGAGCCCTGCCGCAAGAGTGTGCGTCTCGCCGTCGGCCGGCACGATCCCGACCTCGATCCGGCGCGGCGAACCCGCGCCGTCGACCGCCCACGCCCCGACGCTCATCGTCGGCGTGCGCGGCACGACGCTCGGCACCGGTCCCTCCGCGTACTCCCCCGTCACCTGGACCGTCAGCGTGTCGCCTGTCACGAGCGCGGCGTCGACCGCCGGGAGCGCGTCGAGGAGCGCGTCCGTCTCGTCGTCGGCACCCATTGCCGCGAAGGCCTCCGGGCCCGTCGCCACCAGGTCCACGCCGAGGTCGCCCACGCGAGCGGCGGTGCTCAGCGCGGGCTCGGCGCCGGCGACCCCCGGCTCAGCGCGCAGATCTGCGACGGACGGCGCTGGCGCAAGCGCGTCGACGGTCCGGGAGGCGTCCAGGTCGGCGCGCAGATCGGCGCCGACGGCGGCAGCCGCGGCATCCGCGCTCGCCCTGGCTCCCGTCGCGAGGGTCGCCGCCAGCGCGAGCACGCCGGCCGCGAGCGCGAGGCACAGCACGCCCGCCAGCACGGAATGGGGCCGCCGCGCGAGTTGGAGCACGCCGAGGCGCGCGGCAAGGCCGCGCCCGCGCCGGGTCACGCGTTCGGCCGCCACGGCGACGGGCCCCGTGAGCAGGCTCACGAGCAGACACAGGGTCAGGAGCACGAGCCAGGGCGCGGCGACCGCGAGCGGGTCGACCCGGCCCCCCCGCTCGATGAGCCCCGCGCGGGCGAACGCCTGCGCGACGGCGAGACCCGCGACGACCGCCAGGCCGACGAGCACGAAGAGCAGGCCGACCGTCGTCGACCGGGCACGCCGCGCGCGCGAGCCCGGCGCGCGGAGCACGGACGCGGCCGCCACAGCGGCACCGACGCCGATCGCGGCGGCGGCGCAGAGCGCCGCAGTGGGCAGCGCCGTCGGGGCGCGCGCGACGACGGCGACCAGGGCCCCGACAGCGGCGCCGAGGGTCGCCGCCACCGTGATCTCGGCGACGGCGGCGATCCACACACGGCGCCGACGCGCGCCCCGGGCGACGAGCAGCGCGAGCTCCCGCTCGCGGGTGCGCCCCAGCGCGAAGACGACGACCCCCGCGATGACGGCCGCGATCACCGCGAAGGCGACGAGCGGCACGGTGAGTGCGATACGCGCGCCCGCGACCGCAGCGAGGATGCGCGCCAGGGTGCCGCCCAGCCCACCGGTGATCTCGACCGGCCCCGCGTTCGAGACCCCCGCGGGACCGGCCGCCGCGGCATCGATGCGGTCGAGCGCCGTCCGCAGCTCAGCGGCCGACCCGGCTGTCAGCACCTCGGGCGCCACGGTCCACCGTGCCCGCAGCCGGGGGGCTCCGGCCAGCGTGGCGGCGTCGTGCATGAGAACCGGTCCGACGACGCCGTCGACCATGCCCGACGCGACCGCGGAGTCGCCCGACCAGGAGAGGTCGGTCGGGTCGTCCGCTCGCCACACGCCCGACACGCGCAGCTCGGCGCCGTCGACGCTCAGCAGGTCTCCGGCCGTGAGCCCGAGTCGGCGCGCGGCGGGCTCGCCGAGCGCGACATCGTCGCCCGTCGCCGGCCACGCACCCGAGGCGAGTTCGGCGCGATCCGGGACGGACTCATCGGCCAGCAGCCCCACCGAGGCGGCTGCCCCGTCGACCGTGGCCGTCGCGGTCGCGGCTGTCGTCCGGTGGACGGCGACGTTCAGGCCCGCGAGCGCGTCGTCGATCGCCGACGACAGGGCCTCCGGCTGCGTCGCGTCGCGCGGATCGAGGGGGAGCTCGACGACCACCAGCCGGGCGCGCGGATCCGCAGCCGCGAGCATGCCGTCGACGCCGCGGTCGAAGGCGAGCGATGCCGCCGCGCCGACGACGGCGATGCAGGCTGTCGCGATCGCCGTGACGAGGGCGAGGGCCGCGAGCGACGCGACGCCCACGCGGGCACGGCGGACGGCGGACAGCATGCACCTCCTCGGACAGCGACCCGTGCGGGGCGTCCGTCCAGGCTACCCGCGCGGTTCCGGCGCCGGGCGCGCCCGTGGACAAGCCGTCGATGCCGGGCCGGGCGCGGCATCCCTGCCCTGTCAGGACGCGGGCGTCGCGGCCACCAGCTGCAGGAAGACGACGGTGTTGTCGGGCGCGTGCTCCGCCGGATCCCAGCCCTCCGGGCGAGAGCAGGTGACGAGAGCGAGGCGCCCCGGCACGATCGCGACGACGCGCGGATCCTGTGTGAAGTCGGGTTTGGCCATCGTGATGACGTCGTCGACGCGGTACACGAGCTCACCGTTGGCGGTCGTGATCGTCGCCTCGTCGCCGGGTACGACGTCCTTCAGCCCGTTGAAGACGGCAGGCTCGATCCACGAGTGGCCGAAGATGTACACGGTGTTGCGCGCATCGGTTCCGGGCATGGGGTCGGCGATGCCCGAGTACCACGCGATGTCGTCGAGGCTCGCAGGATTGACACCGCCCTCGGCCGCGGCCTGCGCCGCCGTGTACTCCTCGACGGTTCCGTCGATGCCGGCGGCGGGGAACGTGAGGTGCGTCGGGACGGCGACCGGCACGAGGTCGGCGGCGAGCGGGGCGCCGGTCGCCGGCGCGGCCGACACCGTGGGGGCGCCCGGCCCCGCGTCCTGCCGGGGTGTCGCGCACCCCGGCAGGACGACGGCGAGGACGACCGTCGCGACGACGAGCGGACGGCGCGCTCGACGTGCGGAGCGGATCATCGGCGCCGGAGCGCTCCGCTGATCACCGAGCCGGCGGCGGCCGCGAGGATCGCGCCCACCGTCACGGCGAGCCCGAACAGCGGCGACGAGGTCGACGCGCCCGCCAGGTCTGCGCCGTCGGTCTTGGCCGCCGGCAACACGTTGGTGCCCGTCGCCGTGGTCTTCGTCGTGGTGACGGTCGGCGCCGTGGTGGTGCCGCCGTCGGTCGGCGTCGTGCCCGGATCCTCCCCGCCGCCCGTCGGGTTGGGCGACTCGGTGCAACCGATGACGGTGATGCGCGGATCGGGATAGCTCAGGGGCTCGCCGGTCCAGTCGGGTGCGGTCGCCTCCAGACTGCCGAACCCGAACGCCACCGCGACCGCGCCCCGACCGAGGTCGCTACAGGTGTACCCCGGCAGCGAGCGGACGTAGGTCTTCTCCTGGTCCGGAGCATAGAGCTCCGGTCCATACGTGTGGTTCTGGCCGTCGACATCCCGGATGACGACCACGCCCCATGCGTCGACCGTCGACAGGCTGTGCGTCCAGACCGTGACGTCGACCGAACCGGGCGTGGTCGAGAAGTTCAGCGTGACGTGTCCTTCGCCGCTGATCTCGCCATCTGCCGCGACGGCCGCCCCACCGGCCGCGAACACGGATACGACGCCGGCGACGACCGCAGCCGCCGCCAGACTTCTTGCACGAACATTTTTCTTCACGAGTGCCCCCTCAGTGAACTCGAACATGGAATTCGGCAGGGGTTCTCGGAACGACACAGACGGTCCGAAAGGCAGCCCCGCCTGGTCAGCTGTATTGCTCGCTTCCGGGGAGCGTATCACCGCGAAGACATCCACCCTGTTACGTCTTCATGACCGTTCGCTCGCTCAGGCACCTCGAATGTGGAACCGGTGCCACATTCTCAGCCCGCGGCGCGGTGGCAGCCTTCGACGTGGTCGTCGACCATGCCGGACGATTGCATGAGCGCGTAGATCGTCGTCGGCCCGACGAACCGGAAGCCGCGCTTGCGCAGGGCCTTCGACGCCGCCGTCGACTCCATCGTGACGGCCGGGATGTCGCCGAAGCCGACCGGCCTCGCACGCGCACCCTCGGGTGCGAACGACCACAGCAGCTCGTCGAGCTCGCCGTCGGCCATCGCCGTGACGAGGCGCGCGTTCGAGATCGTCGCCTCGATCTTGGCCCTGTTGCGGACGATGCCGGGGTCGGCCATGAGCCGCTCGATGTCGGTCTCGCCGAACGCCGCGACGGCTTCGGGCTCGAAGCCCGCGAACACCTCGCGGAAGCGCGGGCGCTTGCGGAGGATCGTGATCCACGAGAGGCCCGCCTGGAACCCCTCGAGGCTGAGCTTCTCGTACAGGGCCCAGTCGCCGTGGAGGGGCGTGCCCCACTCCTCGTCGTGGTAGCGCCGGTACTCGGGGTCGTCGCCGACCCAGGCGCAGCGGGCGATGCCGTCGGGTCCGGTCCGGAGCGCGGGGTTCACCCCGTCAGCCTAGGACCGGCCCCCGACACGAAGCACCGTCGTCAGGCGCGCTTGAGCGACTTCTCCGAGACCGGGGCGGTTCCGGATGCCGCGAGCGCGGCGTAGTACGCGGCCGCCTCCTGCTGGCGCTCCAGCTCGGCGCCCGACGCGATGGGTGCGCGCACGTGCTCGGGCGCGAACCCGAACGCGTCGACGAGGTCCTGCGCGTGCGGGCGGAGCCGCGCGCAGAGCCGGTCGATGTAGGCCGAGACGGCCCCGCCGCGCTGAGCCGACAGGCGGCCGTGCACGAGGTACCACGCGAGGTGCTTCTCGATGAGGCTCAGGCCGAAGAGGTCGCGCAGCCACGTCAGCACGTGCTTCGTGCCCTCCTCCTCGATCGTGTTGACGGCGTCGGTGAACGCCTCCCACTGCAGCAGCTCGGCGTGCGCGCGGGCGGCTTCGATGAGCTCCGACTGGTTGGCGTTGAACAGCGCCGCGGCGTCTTCGCGCGACAGCTTCGCGGCGGGGCGCAGGCGGCCCGCGACGTCGGCGACCATCTGCTGCACCCGGCCCGAGAGCAGCTCGTGCTGCTGATCCGCACGCAGGCCCAGCTCGACCGACCTCGCCGTCGAGCCGAAGTCGGCGACCGACTGCCCGAACTGGCGCAGGCCTGCGCCGTGGAAGACCTTGCCCGCGGTCTGGCCGACCGCGATGCGGGCGAGGGCCGCGGCATCCTTCCCTTTGAACTGCTTGGCGTAGTCCGCGAGCAGCCGCTTGCCGACGAGCTGCAGGAGCACGTTGTTGTCGCCCTCGAAGGTCACGTAGACGTCGAGGTCCTGATGCAGGCCCACGAGGCGGTTCTCGGCGAGGAAGCCGGAGCCGCCGCACGCCTCGCGGCACTCCTGGATCGTGTCGAGGGCGTTCCACGTCGAGAGGGGCTTGAGCGCGGCCGCGAGGGTCTCGAGGTCTTCGCGCTCGGCGGGGGTGTCGTTCGTGCCGCTGAAGACGGCATCGAACTTCTTGAGCAGCTCGTCGTGCGCGAAGAACTGCGCGTACGTCTGGGCGACGCGCGGAAGGAGGCGGCGCTGATGCTTGCCGTAGTCGAGCAGCACGACCTCGGCGGTGCCGGCGCCCGAGTCGAACTGCCGACGCTGGTTGGCGTACGTGATCGCGATGTACTCGGCGAGGGCCGTGCCCGTCGTCGCGGCGCCGTCGAGTGAGACCCGGCCCTGCACGAGGGCGCCGAGCATCGTGAAGAAGCGGCGGCCCGGGGTCGGGATGTCGCTCGAGTACGTCCCGTCGGCGGCGACGTCGCCGTAGCGGTTGAGCAGGTTCGTGCGCGGGACGCGTACGTGGTCGAAGTGCAGCCGGCCGTTGTCGATGCCGTTGAGCCCGCCCTTGACGCCGTCGTCCTCACCGCCGATGCCCGGGAGGAACTCGCCCTCGTCGTCGCGCAGCGGCACGAAGAAGCAGTGCACGCCGTAGTTGACCCCGCCCGTGATCAGCTGTGCGAAGACCGTCGCGGCCTTCCCGTGCAGCGCCGCGTTGCCGAGGTAGTCCTTCCAGGCCCCGCGGAAGGGCGTGTGGATGACGAACTCCTCCGTCTCGGGGTCGTAGGTCGCCGTCGTGCCGATCGCCGCGACGTCGGAGCCGTGGCCGGTCTCGGTCATCGCGAAGGCGCCGGGCAGGCTCAGATCGATGACGCCGGGCAGCCACTTGTCGTGGTGCTCCTTCGTGCCGAGCTGGTGGATCGCCGAGCCGAACAGACCCCACTGCACGCCCGACTTGATCTGCAGGCTCGGGTCGGCCAGCACGAGCTCCTGGAATCCCGCGAGGTTGGCGCCGTTGTCGTTCCGCCCGCCGTACTCCTCGGGGAACGCGCGGCGAGAGCCGCCCGCGTCGACGAGGGCGTGCAGCTGCGCGAGCACGCGCTCGCGGTGCTCGGGCATCGGCTGGCCCTCGACGCGCCAGAACGCGGGGTCCTTGATCATCTCGCGCGCCTCGCGGCGCGTGTCGGCCCACGTGCCGAGGAGAAGGTCGGTGACGTGCGCGATGTCGACGCGGGTATCGGATGCCTCGGCCGCGGTGTGCGCAGCGGTCGGGGCACCTCCGGCGGGCGTGCGCCTGCTCGTGGAGGGTTTGTGGGGACGGACGGCGGCGTCGGCCATGGCATCAACTTTCGGCGCGATGGGCAGGGGAAGATCACTTTCGACGGTAGGACTCCCACAACAGCGGCCCAAGTCGGTTGATGATCCGCACAAACGCACGGCCGGACGTGTGCGATGCGACTTGTGCGCTCCCGACATCAGGGCGCGCGGCGGCGCCAGTACAGGACGTTCCGCCGACGGAGGGCGATCCGAAGCCGAAACGGCCTGCGTGGGCCGATCCTTCTGTTCTCAGTGACTGGATGCCAGGCACCGGTGTCGGGCGCCGCGCCTAGACTCGCGGCGTGACGGCGTGGCCGGAGGCATCCTGATGCAGTTGACGCTCGTGCCGTGGTCCGATGGCGATCTGCCGGTGCTCGAACGGGCGAACAGCGCCGACATGACGCTGTTCCTCGGCGGCCCCGAGACCCTCGATGATCTCGAGGCTCGACATGCGCAGTACCTGGAGTTCGTCGAGTCGGGCGACGGCGCGATGTTCCGCGTCGACGTCGACGGCGAGGCCGCCGGATACGCCGGATGGTGGACCGAGGAGCACGCGGGCGAGCCCGTGTGCGAGATCGGCTGCGCCGTCGAACCCGCCTGGCAGGGGCGCGGTGTCGCGACCCAGGCGCTCGGACGTGTCGTCGACCTGGCCGTCGCGACGACGGGCCGGCCTGTGGTCGGGTATTCGCACGTCGGCAACGAGGCATCCAGCGCCCTCTGCCGCCGCGTCGGCTTCGAGCTGCACGGGCGCGGCGTGTTCCCGTCGGACGACGGCGACGTCGAGGTGAACATCTGGTTCATCACGCCGGAGTCGCGCAGATGACCGTGACACTGCGGCGCTGGAGCGTCGACGATCTGCCGGTGCTCGAACGGGCGAACACGGCCGAGATGACGAGGTTCCTCGGCGGGCCGGAGACGAGCGCGCAGGTCGTCGCGCGGCACGCCAGGTACCTGCGCCTCTGGGAGACCGGCGAGGCGCACATGTTCCGCATCGACGTCGACGGGGTGCCCGCGGGTTCCATCGGCTGGTGGCACGTCGAGCACGGCGGCCGACCGGCGTACGAGACGGGCTGGGGTGTCGAACCCGGCTGGCAGGGGCGCGGCGTCGCGACCGAGGCGCTGCGGCAGGTCATCGCCGACGTGCGCGCCGACGGCGAGCGCGATCTGCTCGTCGCGTATCCGGGCGTCGAGAATTCGGGCTCGAACGCACTGTGCCGGCGCGCCGGCTTCGCGCACACGGGCTCCGACACGGCGCCGTGGCGCGGCGGCGAGCTGACGTTCAACGTGTGGGAGCTCGACATGTCGCCGCTCGACCTCACCGACCGGCAGCCCGACGTCGAGGAGCGCTTCGACGAGGGCGTCCTCGACGAGAAGCTCTGGTGGCCGTTCTACACCCCCCAGTGGTCGTCGAGGGAGCGCGCGGCCGCTCGGTACACGGTCGGAGCGCCGGGCCTCGAGCTGCGGATCGACGCCGACACGCCCCCGTGGGCGCCTGACCTCGACGGGGACCTCCGGGTATCGCACCTGCAGACGGGCCAGTTCTCGGGCGGGCTCGGCTCCGGCGTCGGGCAGCACCGCTTCCGGCCCGGGCTGGTCGTGCGCGAGGAGCAGCCCGACCGGCTCCTGTGGCTTCCGCGGTTCGGAGTCATCGAGGCGCGGCTCGCGGCGATCCGGCATCCGTCCGCAATGGTCGCCCTCTGGCCGATCGGCTTCGAGGACGCACCCGACGACTGCGGCGAGATCTGCATCGCCGAGATCTTCGGATCGGAGCTCGACGATGCGGGCGGCTGGGTCGGCGTCGGCGTCAAGCCGCAGAACGACCCGCGCCTGCGCGCGGACTTCGAGAAGATCCGCGTCGAGGGCGACCTCACCGACTTCCACGACTACGCCGTCGAGTGGAGGCCCGACGGCTTGAGGTTCTTCGTCGACCACCGGTGGGTCAAGACCGTGGCGCAGACGATCGACTACCCCGTGCAGCTCATGCTCGACGTGTACG
The DNA here is from genome assembly GCF_044325405.1 of Microbacterium alkaliflavum. NCBI lineage: Bacteria > Bacillati > Actinomycetota > Actinomycetes > Micrococcales > Microbacteriaceae > Microbacterium > Microbacterium alkaliflavum. Next base: position 91,638 of record NZ_JBIQWL010000005.1, read on the forward strand.
AGTTCCCGCCCGGCGACGGAGTTCGGGATGCCGCGGCCCTCCCGCACCGCTTCCGGGTGGCGTGGGTGCGGTCGTACCCGCCCGCCTGAGGCCCGGAGCCGGACCCTGCAGGGGCCCGGCTCCTGACGTTTCGACTCCTAGAGGGTCAGGCCGTGCCCGAACCGGAACAGCGGGTCGGCCGTGTCGAACGGCACGTCGGGACGCGACGCCTCGACGGCCGCCATCGAGCGGGGCACGTCGAACGGCAGCCTGCCCTTCGCCGGCACGGCGCCGGTCAGCACGTCGAGCAGAGCGCCGTGGTTCGCGCCCCAGTTCGCCGTGACGGCGTGGGCGGCCTCGACGATCGGCGCGAGGATCGCGGGACGGTCGAGGAACACGTCCACGACGGTGGGCACGACGGCCGCGATCTCGCGCACGTGCGCGACGACGTCCTCCGGGAAGTCCAGCGAGCCGGCGTGGAAGAAGTTCTCGAACATCGAGCCGCGCTCCTCGTAGGGGGCGTGCAGGCGCAGGATCGCGGCATCCGCCTCCTCGGGCGACTCGACCACCTCGCCGAACCGGCCCGCGATCTCAGGGTCGACCCCCTCGACGTACAGCTTCCGGCCGGTCGCGAGCGGCAGCACCGCGGAGCGATTGGTCAGCACCGCGATCGAAGCGCGCTGCGCCGCCTCCCCCGCCGCGCGGAACTCCGCCGAGCCGACGATGGCGTCGGCGGCCTCGGCATCCACGAACGGGCTCTCGAACAGCCCGAGCTCGAACTTCTCGCGCAGCAGGCGACGGGCCGAGGCATCCATTCGCTCTTCACTGACACGGCCTTCCTCGACAAGCGAGATCAGCAGGCTCGGGTCGTGCTCGCCGCCGAACTGGTCGGCGCCCGCGTCGAGCACCTTGATCATGCGCTCGGCGGGCGTGAGGTGCTCGACGCCCCACGCGCGCGCGGCGAAGTCGGTGCCCATGATCGGCTGGTCGGTGATGAGGCCCCAGTCGGTGCAGACGATGCCGTCGAAGGCGTAGCGCTCGCGCAGCAGGCCGGTCAGCACGGACTTGTTGAAGCCGAACCCGACCTCCTCGTACTCGGTGCCGACGGGCATGCCGTAGTACGGCATGATCTGGCGTCCGCCGGCCGCGAAGACGGCCTCGAAGGGCTTGAGGTGCAGCTCGAACTGGCCCCCGGGGTAGACCTGCTCGCGGCCGTAGTCGAAGTGCGGGTCTTCGCCGTCCTTCTGCGGGCCGCCGCCGGGGAAGTGCTTCGTCATGGTGCTGACCGAGCCCTCGCCGAACGACGAGCCCTGGAAGCCGCGCACATACGCCGCACCCAGCTCACCGGACAGCTCGGGGTCTTCGCCGAACGTCCCTGCTGGCGCGCCCAGCGCGGCTCGGACGCGAGGTCCACCTGCGGGTGCAGCGCGACGCGGATGCCGACCGCCGTGTACTCCTGGCGCGCGATGTCGGCGAAGTCCTCGACGAGCTCGGCGTCGTGCGTCGCGGCGAGGCCGAGAGGCTCGGGCCACTGCGAGAACGGGCCCGCGAAGAACGAGGCGCCGGGGTTGTCGTTGAAGGCGTGGCGCGGGTCGGTCGAGATCGTCACGGGGATGCCGAGACGAGTGGATGCCGCGAGCTCCTGCATCTTGTTGTGCCACCGCGCGATGTCGCCGGCCGTCGGGGCGATGCCGAGGAGGTTGAAATGCGACATGGCGCGGCCGACGATGTACTCCTCGTTCGACGCGATGCCGAAGACGGGGTCGCCGGTCGACAGCTCGCCGTCGGGGCCCATCGCGATCATCGTGTGGAAGAACAGCCCGGCCTTCTCGGCGAGCGTCATCTGGCCGAGGAGGATCTCGACCCGCTCGTCGACGGGCAGCGAGGCGTCGCGGTATCGGGTGTCGAGGTCGGTCGTGAGGGCGGCGTCATTGCTCATGCCGATCAGCATAAACCGAGCGTCGCTAGGTTTTCAACGATTCGCGGTGATCACCCAGGCAGGTTGGCTTCGAGCGCAGAGATGACGGCGGGGTCGTCGGGCTCGGTGTGCGGGCGGAAGCGGATCACCTCGCGGTCGGGGGTGACCAGGAACTTCTCGAAGTTCCACGTGACGCGGCCGGCCTTGCCGGAGGCATCCGGAGTCTTCTTGAGCTCCGTGTAGAGCGGATGCTCCTGCCGCCCGTTGACGCGGATGCGATCGAGCACGGGGAAGCTGATCCCGTACGTCTTCGAGCAGAACTCGATGATCGCGTCATTGCTGCGCAGCTCCTGCAGGAACTGGTTGCTGGGGAAGCCGATCACCTGGAAGCCCCGGTCGCCGTACTCGCGCTGCAGGCGCTCGAGCGTCTCGTACTGGGGCGCGAGGCCGCAGCGCGACGCGACGTTGACGATCATGACGAGCTTGCCGTCGTAGTCGCCGCGGAGGGTCTGGGTCTCACCGTCCATCGTGCGGAACGGGATGCCGTCGAGCGTCATGCACTGATTCAACCGGAGAAGCGTGTCCGGTGTTCCTCGATCCGTCAGAACAGGCCGACGATGCGGCCCTCGTCGTCGACGTCGATCGTGTTCGCGGCGGGAGCCGCGGGCAGGCCCGGCATCGTCATGATGTCGCCGCAGATCATCACGACGAACTTCGCACCGGCCGCGAGCCTCACCTCGCGGATGTCGACGTCGTGCCCCGACGGCGCGCCGCGCAGCCTCGGGTCGGTCGAGAACGAGTACTGCGTCTTGGCGACGCAGACCGGGTAGGAGCCGTAGCCCTCGTCCTGCAGGCGCCGGATCTGCGCGCGCACGGCGGTGGATGCCGTGATGTCGGATGCCCCGTAGATCCGCTTCGCGATCGTGCGCATCTTCTCCCAGAGCGTCGCGTCGTCGGGATACGTGAAGCGCAGCTCGACAGGCTCCTGAGCGAGGCGGACGACCTCGTGCGCGAGCTCTTCGGCGCCGGCCCCGCCCTCGGCGAAGTGGCGCGCGACGACGGCTTTCGCCCCGGCGCGCTCGACCGCTGCCACGAGCGCCGAGACCTCGGCATCCGTGTCCTCCACCCGGTGGTTGATCGCGACGACGGCGGGAAGCCCCCACGTCTCCCGGACCGTCGTGAGGTGCCGCACCAGGTTCACGGTGCCGCGTTCGAGAGCCGCGACGTTCTCGGTCGGAAGATCGGCGACGTCGATGCCGCCGTGGTACTTCATCGCCCGCACCGTCGCGACGATGACGGCCGCCGACGGGCGCAAGCCGGACGAGCGGCACAGGATGTCGACGAACTTCTCCGCCCCGAGGTCGGCGCCGAATCCCGCCTCGGTGACGACGAAGTCGGCCAGACGCAGGGCGGACTGGGTCGCGATCGCCGAGTTGCAGCCGTGCGCGATGTTCGCGAACGGACCGCCGTGCACGAACGCGGGCGTGTGCTCGAGCGTCTGCACGAGGTTGGGTGCGAGCGCGTCGCGCAGGATCGCCGTCATCGCGCCGTGCGCCTGCAGGTCGCGCGCGAGCACGGGCGTGCGATCCCGGGTGTAGCCGATGACGATGTCGCCGAGCCGCTCCTTGAGGTCGGCGATGCCGGTCGCGAGGCAGAAGACGGCCATGACCTCGCTCGCCACGACGATGTCGAAGCCCGACTCGCGCGGATAGCCGTTGCCGGGGCCGCCGAGGCCGACCACGACGTCGCGCAGCGCGCGGTCGTTGACGTCGAGCACGCGGCGCCACGTGATGCGGCGCACGTCGATGCCGAGCGCATTGCCCTGGTGGACGTGGTTGTCGATGAGGGCCGCGAGCAGGTTCGTCGCGACGGCGATCGCGGAGAAGTCGCCCGTGAAGTGGAGGTTGATGTCCTCCATCGGCACGATCTGCGCGTAGCCGCCGCCGGCCGCGCCGCCCTTCATGCCGAACACGGGGCCGAGCGCGGGCTCGCGCAGGCACACCATGGCGCGCTCTCCGATGCGCGTCAGCGCGTCGCCGAGGCCCACGGTCGTCGTGGTCTTGCCCTCACCGGCCGGCGTCGGCGAGACCGCCGTGACGAGGACGAGCTTTCCCCGGGGCCGGTCGGCGATCGAATCGAGGTAGCGGAGCGAGACCTTGGCCTTGTGCCGTCCGTAGGGCTCGAGACTGTCCTCCGGGATGCCGAGCCCTCCGGCGATCGCCGTGATGGGCTCGAGCTGCGCGGCCTGGGCGATCTCGATGTTGCTGAGCCCCACTGGTCCCCCTTCGTCTGCGTCGACGCTCCCGCCAGCCTAGGGTGCCGGGTTGCGGCGCCGGGTCGGTCCTCGGCAGGCGTGTCGGGATCGTAGGCGCTCGCCGAGCGCACACGTTGTCCGCGCGAAGATCGTGTGCGCTCGGCGAGTGCGTACGAAGTCGGCGGCCGCCGGTGGGGCGCAGCGCGAACCCTGGCGCCGGGCGGGTGGCTGCAGGCGTCCAGAGCCCGTGCTGTCACCGAGCGCCCATGCTGTGTGCGGTGCAGAACGGGGGCTTTCGGCGAGAGCACGGGCTATGGACGCGGGTGGTGGATGCCATCGGAGACCATCCGGTCGCGCGAGCTCGTCGAGGGGTCGAGTGCGAGCCTCGTCGGGGCGCAGCCGAGTGGGGACGCGGAGTCGTCCGGCCGGACGGGTCAGGCGGCGGCGATCACTTCGAGCACGGCCTCGCCGTACGTCTCGCGCTTCTTGGCGCCGATGCCGGAGATGCCGTCGAGGTCGCCGAGCGAAGCGGGCCGGACCGCGGCCAGCGCGCGCAGCGTCGCGTCGTTGAACACGACGTACGCCGGCACGCCCTGCGCTCTCGCGACGTCGGCCCGCCACGACCGCAGCGCCTCGAACAGACCGCGGTCGGCGTCGTCGATCGTCTCGGAGACGGTCGTGCGGCGCACGCCGCTCGTCGATCCTCGCCGTCCCATGACATCGCGACGCAGCAGCACGGTGCGCTGGCCGCGCAGCACGTCGCCGGCGCTGTCGCCGAGCGCGAGCGTGCCGTACTCGCCGCGCGCGACGAGGAGGCCCGTCGCGAGCAGCTGCCGCACGACGCCACGCCAATCCTGCTCGGAGAGGTCGGAGCCGATGCCGAAGGTCGCGAGCTCGTCGTGCCGCTGCTGGCGCACACGGTCGGTCGTGTTGCCGCGCAGGATGTCGATGAGCTGACCCGCGCCGAAGGCCTGGCCGCGTTCGCGCTGCAGCCGCACGATCGTCGACATGAGCTTCTGCGCGGCGACCGTGCCGTCGAACGTGTCGGGCGGCTGCAGGCAGGTGTCGCAGTTGCCGCACGGCGCCGACTCCTGGCCGAAGTAGCCGAGCAGGTTCTGCCGGCGGCATCCGACCGTCTCGCACAGAGCGAGCATCGCGTCGAGATGCTGACCCAGGCGCATCTTGAAGGCGCGGTCGCCGGGGCTCTGCTCGATGAGGCGGCGCTGCTGCACGACGTCGCCGAGCCCGTACGCCATCCACACGACGGCGGGCTCGCCGTCGCGGCCCGCGCGGCCGGTCTCCTGGTAGTAGCCCTCGACCGACTTGGGCAGGTCGATGTGCGCGACGAAGCGCACGTCGGGTTTGTCGATGCCCATGCCGAACGCGATCGTCGCCACCATGACGACGTTCTCGTCGCGCAAGAACCTCGACTGGTGTGCCGCGCGCACGGATGCGTCGAGCCCCGCGTGGTACGGCAGCGCCGGGATGCCCTGCGACGAGAGGTATTCGGCGGTCTGCTCGACGGACTTGCGGCTGAGCGCGTAGACGATGCCGGCCGTGCCCTCGTCGGGGAGGGCATCGCGCAGTGCGCGGATGAACGAGACGAGCTGGCGCCGCGGCTCATTCTTGGGCTCGATGCGGTATTGGATGTTGGGCCGGTCGAAGCTCGCGACGAAATGCTTCGCCCGCGGAAGATCGAGCCTCTGCGTGAGCTCGCGGTGGGTTTCGCGCGTCGCGGTGGCCGTGAGCGCCATGCGCGGCACGCCCGGGAACCGCTCGGCGAGATCGCCCAGCGCGAGGTAGTCGGGGCGGAAGTCGTGGCCCCACTGCGACACGCAGTGCGCCTCGTCGATCGCGATGACGCTGAGCCGCCCGCGCTGCAGGAGCGAGGTCGTCGCAGCCGAGGAGAGGCGCTCGGGCGCGACGTAGATCAGGTCGAGCTCGCCGGCGAGAAAGGCCTGCTCGACCGCGTGCCGTTCGGATGGCCCCTGCGTCGAGTTGAGGTAGGCCGCGCGCACGCCGTTGGCGATGAGCGCATCGACCTGGTCGTGCATGAGCGCGATGAGGGGGCTCACGACGAGGCCCGTGCCGGGACGCGCGAGCGCCGGCACCTGGTACGTGATGCTCTTGCCGCCGCCTGTGGGCATGAGCACGACGGCGTCGCCGCCGGCGACGACGTGCTCGACGATCGCGCCCTGATCGCCGCGGAAGTCGTCGTACCCGAAGACCTCGTGCAGGATGACGCGGGGGTCGGTGCCCGTGAAATCCCGTGCGCGCGGCACGGTGGCGACGGGAGTGCCCCAGCCGTCGTCGGGCGGCGGCTCGAACTCGTCGGGCGGGGGCGCGAACTCATCGGCGTCCCACATGAGGTCGGCGTACGGGTCGCCCTGGGGGATGCTCACTCGTCCCAGGGTAGCCGCGGCATCCGACGTCCTCCTCGTCCCGACCCGTCCCGTGCGACACGCCTGCGCAACCTCTCCTGTGGAGGACACGGCGCGTCCTCGCTCGCCCGCGTCATCGTGCGGGTCGCGGCCCGGCTCACCCGCACTCCGCCGCGGCCGAACAGAGCCGCCGCCTGCTCAACCGCGGCATCGTGCGGGTCGCGGCCCGGCTCACCCGCACTTTCACCGCGGCCGAGCCGACGAAGTGCCCGAGGTCAGAGCCGGACGACCTCCGTGATCCGCACGACGGCGGTTCCGGCCTCCTCCGACGCGGCGAGGTCGACCTCGCCGCGGATGCGCCAGTCGTGGTCGCCGGCGGGGTCGTCGATGGTCTGCTCGACGCGCCACACGCCTGCCGAGGCGGGCGTCTCATCGATCGCGACGAGCCGCGGCGACCGCGCGGATCCTCCGGTGAGCATCTCGTCGTGCTCCTCGAAGTACGCATCGAGGGCGGCGGGCCAGTCGACGTCGGGGTCGAGGGCTTCCAGCTCGTCGTCCTTCTGCAGAGCGGCGAGCTGCACGCGGCGGAAGAGCTCGTTGCGCACCAGCACTCCGAACGCGCGGCGGTTGGTCAGAACCGACGGCGGCGCGGGCGGCACGACGGGCTCGTCCGACGCGGCGGCGGGGTTGACGAGCGCCTCCCATTCGTCGACGAGGCTCGAGTCGACCTGGCGCACGAGCTCACCGAGCCACGCGATGACGTCGAGCAGATCCGGCGTCTGCGCTTCGGCGGGCACGGTCTGACGGATCGCCCGGTACGCATCGCTGAGGTAGCGCAGCACGAGGCCTTCGCTGCGGGCGAGCTGGTACAGCGAGATGAGCTCGCCGAACGACAGCGCCCGCTCGAACATGTCGCGCACGACCGACTTCGGCGACAGCTCGAAGTCGCGCACCCACGGCTGGCTCGACGCGAACACCTCGTACGACTGCGCGAGGAGCTCCTCGAGGGGCTTCGGATACGTGACCTCTTCGAGCGCCTCCATGCGCTCGTCGTAGTCGAGCCCCTCGGCCTTCATGGCGGCCACCGCCTCGCCGCGCGCCTTGAACTCCTGCTGCGACAAGACGGGCCTCGGATCGTCGAGCGTCGACTCGATGACGCTCACGACGTCGAGGGCGTAGTGCCCCGTCCCCGTTCCTGCCGGCGCGGCATCGTCGGGGTCGAGCAGCTCGATGGCCGCGAGCGCGAACGGCGAGAGCGGCTGGTTGAGCGCGAAATTCGGCTGCAGATCGACGGTGAGCCGAATGGATGCCGCACCCGCCCCGCTGCGGTCGATCTCGACCACATCGGCGGCAAGGAGCGTGCTGAAGATCGCTATCGCCCGCCGCGCCAGGGCGTACCGGCGGGCCCGCGGCTCGTGGTTGTCGAAGACGAGCGAGCGCACGTTCTCGAACACGTCGCCACCCCGGGCGATGACGTTGATGAGCATCGCGGCGGTCAGCGAGAGCTGCGGCACGAGCGGCTCGGGCTCGGCGTCGACGAGACGCTCGAACGATCCGAGCCCCCAGTTGACGACGCCGGTCGGCGCCTTCTTGCGCACGATCTTCTTGCGCTTGGCGGCGTCGTCTCCCGCCTTGCGCAAGGCGGCCTCGTTCTCGATCTCCCACTCGGGCGCCATCACGACGACGGTCCCTGCCGTGTCGAAGCCTGCGCGACCGGCGCGTCCGGCGACCTGATGGAACTCGCGCGCCGTCAGCTGCCGCATCCTGGTGCCGTCGAACTTCGACAGGGCCGTGATGAGCACCGTGCGGATCGGGACGTTGATCCCGACGCCGAGCGTGTCGGTGCCGCAGATGACCCGGAGAAGGCCGCGCTGTGCGAGCGTCTCGACGAGCCGGCGGTAGCGCGGCAGCATGCCTGCGTGGTGCACGCCGATGCCCGCGCGCACGTATCGCGAGAGCGTGCGACCGAAGGCCGTCGTGAACCGGAAGCCGCCGATCGCGTCGGCGATGGCATCCCGCTGCTCCCGCGACACGATGCGGATCGACGAGAGCGCCTGTGCACGCTCCATCGCCGCCGCCTGGGAGAAGTGCACGATGTAGACAGGCGCCTGGCCGGTCTGCAGCAGCTCTTCGACCGTCTCGTGCACGGGGGTGCGCGCGTAGGAGAAGTGCAGCGGCACGGGCCGCTCGACGCCCGTGATGCGGGCTGTCGGCCGTCCGGTGCGTCGCGAGAGGTCGTCGGCGATGTCGGTGACGTCGCCTAGCGTCGCCGACATGAGGACGAACTGCGCACGATGCAGGAGCAGCAGCGGCACTTGCCACGCCCAGCCCCGGTCGGGCTCGCCGTAATAGTGGAACTCGTCCATCACGACCTGGTCGACGGGCGCCGAGGGCCCCTGCCGCAGCGCGAGGTTCGCGAGGATCTCGGCCGTGCAGCACACGATCGGGGCGTCGGGGTTTACCGACGAGTCACCGGTGACCATGCCGACGTTCTCGGCGCCGAAGACGTCGACGAGCGCGAAGAACTTCTCGCTCACGAGAGCTTTGATGGGGGCCGTGTAGTAGGTGCGGCCGCCGCGTGAGAGGGCGATGGCGTGCGCGGCGATCGCGACGAGCGACTTCCCGGTGCCTGTCGGCGTCGACAGGATGACGTTCGAGCCCGATACGAGTTCGATGACGGCTTCGTCCTGCGCAGGGTAGAGATCGAACCCGCGGTCGGCCGCCCATTCGACGAACCCGAGGTATGCGTCGTCCTCGCCCGCGCCCATCGGCACGGCGTCGAGCAGGTTCAGGGGCATCACCTGAGTCTGCCAGGGCCGGAGCGACGACTCCGACCCCGGCAGACGATCGAAGAGGGATGCGTCGGCTACGGCATGACGGCGGCTGCGACGATCGCGGCCCAGGCCTCCTGGCCCGGCACGTTGGGGTGCAGCCCGCGGTCGGAGGTCTGCTTGCCCGACACGAGCCCGCTGATCCACCGGCCGCCTGTGTCGCAGAGGCCGTGGCCGTCGAAGCCCGTCGCGACGTCGACGAACCGCACGCCCGGGTCACCGGTCAGCTGCTGGTATCCCGCGACACCGGCTGCGACAGCGGTGTCGACGTTCTGGATGAAGGAGTTCGCGAGGGAGGTCTGTGCCGCCGAGAGCTTGACAGGCCCGCTGGGCCCGGCCCCCAGACTGCAGAACGTCGTGACATCACCGAAGACCAGCGGATACCCCGTCACCGCGATCAGCGCGTTCGGGGCGACGGCGCGGATGGCACCGACCAGCGTGCCGATCTTCGCGGGCAGCGCCTGCACCGCAAGCGCAGCCGCCTGAAGCGCCTGTGCGCACGCGACGGGGTCGCCCCCCTCGCCGCAGGCGGCGAGTCCCGCCTGCCAGTCGAAGTTGTTGATGCCCGCCGTGAGGGTCACGAGCCGGGTCGCGGGGCCGAGGTCGCCCGTCGCCGAGAGGGCGGCGACCTGGCCGAGCACGTCGTCGGTCTTGGCGCCGGCGCACGCCGCCGAGACGACGGACGTGCCGAGGGTTCCCGCGAGCACGGCGGGGTACGCCTTCCTCGAGCGCAGGCACGACTGGTCGACGTAGGGCAGATTGCCGGTGCCGGCGGCTTCGGAGTCGCCCAGTGCGACGTAGGGTGATCCGCCGGGATCGGCTGCGTACGCTGCGGGCGCGAAGCCCGCCGCCATCGTGGCCGTGAGGCCGAGCGCCGCAAGCGCGGCCAGGATGCGTCGTTTCATGATTCCCCTTTGAATCGCGCGGGCCGACGGTCCGCTCCCCGAGTGCGGCGCCGGCGCAGTGGACACGGCGCTGGCCCAGACGCTAGACCCATCGCCCGTCCTCCGCCAGAGGTGTCGACGTGGCGCAACGACGCCGGACGCGCCTACCGTGAGAGAAGAAGACGAAAGGATGCCTGTGACCGACGCAGACGAGCTCATCACCGTAAGCCGCAGCGACCTCAAGCACCGCTATGAGATCCACGTCGGCGACGTCCTCGCCGGCTACACGATGTTCCGCATCGACGCAGCGGGTCGCCTGAACTTCCCGCACACGGAGGTCGATCCGGCCTTCCGCGGGCGCGGACTCGCGCAGACGCTCGTCGCCGAGGCGATGGCCGACGTCGCGCGCCGCGGCGAGACGGTCGTGCCGCACTGCCCCGTGGTCGCGGGCTATCTGCGCAGGAACGAGGTTCCGGGCCTCGTGATCGAGTGGCCCGCGCAGCCGCATCCCGAGTGAGGACGAGACGATGACGAGGCTCGACGCGGAGGCCCCCGAGCTCAACACGGCCGCCGAGTGCGACGGACCGCGTGCCCTCCTGCTGGAGTCGCGCGAAGTGCCGCTCGGCGGCGTGCGCGCGATGGAGGTGCATCGCACGCTCCCGCAGCGCGACCTTCCGCTGGTCGGCGCGTGGTGCTTCCTCGACCGGTTCGGGCCGCAGGTCGCGCGCATGCGCGTCGAGCCGCACCCGCACATCGGACTGCAGACGGTGACCTGGCCGTTCACGGGCGACGTGCGGCACCGCGACACCGTCGGCAGCGACGTCGTCGTGACGCGCGGCGCCCTCAACCTGATGACGAGCGGCGCCGGCATCGCGCACTCCGAGTACTCGGTGGGAGAGGACGCAATCCCCCTCGACGCACTGCAGCTGTGGGTCGCCCTCCCCGAGTCGCGCCGCCACGGCGGGCCCGCGTTCGAGCGGCACGAACACCTGCCGACGCTGCGCCTCGAGGCGAGCGCGGGCGAATCCGGCGAGGCCGTCGTCGTGATGGGCGCGCTCGGCGGCGTCGAGTCACCGGCGACGGCATACACGCCGATCGTCGGGGCCGAGGTGCGCGTGCCTGCGGGCTCACGCGTGCGGATCCCCCTCGATCCGGCGTGGGAGCACGCCCTCGTCGGCGTGGAGGGCTCGGTGCGGGTGCTGACGGGTGTGCGTGAGGAGGAAGCATCCACGGATCTCGTCGCGGGGCATCTGCTGTATCTCGGCACGAAGCGCGACGGCATCGAGGTCGAGGCGCCCGACGGGGCGACGCTGTTCCTCCTCGGCGGCGAGCCGTTCGAGGACGACATCGTGATGTGGTGGAACTTCGTGGGGCGCTCGCACGAAGAGATCGTCGAGGCGCGCGACGCGTGGGAGGCGGGATCGGACCGGTTCGGACACGTCGTGGGACACGGCGACGAACGCATCCCGGCCCCGCCGCTTCCGGCCGTACGGCTCACTCGCCGACGGCGCCGCATCTGACCCGGCACAGTAAGAAGTTGCGCGACATCGTCGGCGCGCAACGAGGCAAACGTAACCCACCGAAGCGCTTCGGGGGAATCGCTTCAAGATGAGAAACGCATGAGGTGTGCGGCTACAGTGAGCGGGTGGCCGCCTCCACCCGACTGTCGACGAGCGTGCTGCTCACCTGTGCTGCGATCGCCGTCGCAACCGGAATCGTGGGCGGCATCGCGGGATGGCTCACGCCTGTCGTCCTTGCGACCGTGCCGATCGTCTACGGATTCGTGCTCGGCGCGCACGTGCTGCCGGGCATCATCGCGCAGGAGGTGCTGCGCCTCCCCTGGGTCGCACTCATCACACACGTCATCGCAGCGCTGGTCGCGAGCGCGATGGCGCCGCAATGGGCTTTCCGGTTCATCGGCACGGCGATCCTCTTCGGCGGCATCCAGGAGATCGTCGCGGCGCTGACCCGCTACAAGGTGTGGGACGCGTGGCGCTTCTTCATCTCGGCGCTGATCATCGGCGTCGTCGTCGCGGCCGCCGTGTTCTTCGCGGCGCACCTGTCGACGATGGCGCTGTGGGCGCAGATCACCTACCTCCTGCTCGCCGTGCTCGGCCCCATCGCGTGGACCGCCGTGGGCCTGGGCATCGGAGCAGGTCTGCGTCGGGCCGGCGTCGCGCGCACCGCGCACCGCTGACGCTTTCGACGGCGAGGTTAGGGCAGGCTAAGTTAGGTAGGACTAATACGCCTGACTCCTGGGAAGTACCGTGACCGTTCCGCGCCGCGACGCTTCCGTCGCGCTGTCGACGGATGCCGCATCCCGCCCCCTCCTCGAGGTGCGCGGGCTCGCGATCACGCACGAGGGTGCGGATGCCCCGACCCCGGCATCGGTGACCTTCCAGGTGCGCCCCGGCGAAGTCGTACTGCTGCTCGGCCCGAGCGGATCGGGCAAGTCGACACTTGCGCTCGCCCTCAACGGCCTCATCCCCCACGCCGTGCCCGCAACCCTCGACGGGGAGGTCCTCGTCGGGGGGCTCGACACCGCAACGTCGAGCGTGGCGCAGCTGAGCACCCAGGTCGGCATGGTGTTCCAAGACCCCGACGCGCAGCTCGTGACGGGGACGCTCCTCGACGAGGTGGCCTTCGGACCGGAGAACCTCAGGATGCCGGTCGCCGACGTGCTCGCCCGCGCAGAGGCGGCGCTGCGCCGCGTCGGGCTGTGGGACCGGCGCGCCGAGAATCCCGACCGCCTCTCGGGCGGCGGGCGGCAGCGTCTCGCGATCGCGTGCGCACTCGCGATGGATGCGCCGCTGCTCGTGCTCGACGAGCCCACCGCTAACCTCGATCCGCGGGGGATCGACGAGGTCTACGCCGCCCTCGCCGAACTCGTCGAGGCGGGCGACCGCGCCATCGTGCTCGTCGAGCACAATCTCGACGCAGCTGTCGGGTTCGTCGATCGCGTCGTCGTGCTCGACCACGACGGACGACTCGTCGCCGACGGCGACGTCGACTCCGTGCTGCGCCGCCGCGCCGAGGAGCTTCACGACATCGGCGTATGGCTGCCGACGTCGGCCCTCGCGGCCCTCCGTCTGCGCGGGGCCGGGTTCGCCCTCGATCCGCTGCCCCTTACGCCCGCAGAGCTGCACGCCGCGCTCGAGGCGGACGACGGCGTGCGGCCGACGCGCCTCGCGGGCTCGGTGTTCAACCCCTCGACAAGCTCGGGGACCGACCCGGTCACGGGCGCCGACCCGGTCACGGGAGCCGACGTCGCAGAAGCCGGCGACACGAAGGGCACGACGCCTCTCGCGGGCTCGGCGTCCCGCCCGTCGACAGACTCGGGCACCAGACCACCGGTCATCGCCGTGCGCGGGCTCACGATCGACCGCGGACGCACCCGCGTGCTCCACGACATCGACCTCGACATCGCACCCGGCGAGTTCGTGGCGGTCGTCGGAGCCAACGGCGCCGGCAAGACCACCCTCGTGCAGGCGATCGCGGGTGTCATCCCGCCCCCGCGCGGCACGGTGCGGATCGGCGACCCGTCGACAGGCGCGGGAGACGCCCTCGACGTCGGGCGCGCCGACGCGCGCACGCTCTCGCGGCGTGTGGGATTCGTGTTCCAGAACCCGGAGCACCAGTTCATCGCGCACACCGTGTTCGACGAGCTCGCCCACGGCCTGCGGCTGCAGCACCTGCCTGATGCGCAGGTGCGCGAGCGCACCGAGGCGGTGCTCGAGCGCTTCGGACTCGCGGCGAAGTCGGGCTCACACCCGTTCCTCCTCTCCGGGGGCCAGAAGCGTCGCCTCTCGGTGGCGACGGCGCTCGTGGCGGGTGCCCCCGTGCTGGCTCTCGACGAGCCGACGTTCGGCCAGGACCGCGCCCGCGCGGAGGAGCTCCTCGGCCTCCTCCAGGAGCTCAACGCCGACGGCACGACCATCCTCGTGGTGACCCACGACATGCAGCTGGTCACCGAGCACGCCGACCGCACCGTCGTGCTCTCCGGGGGTCGGGTGCTGACGCAGGGCCCGACGCCCGAGGTCTTCGCCGACGACGCCCTCATCGAATCCGCGGGGCTGCGTCTCCCACCCCTCCGCCGAGCGCTGCACGATCTCACGCGCCATCCCGAGCTGGCCCGCATCGCGCGCTTGGCCGATCTGCCCGGACGATCATCGGGAGTCGCATCATGACCGGCACGGTCCGCGTGCAGCGGTCCGCGGCATCCTTCGATCCCTACGCCACCGCGCCCGAGGCGAGCCCGATCCGGTTCCTGTACCGGCTCAATCCCCTCGCGAAGATCGCAGGACCCGCGCCTGCCATGGTGCTGCTCGTGTTCGTCCGGGATGCCGCGACCCCGCTCGCCTTCCTCGCGCTGGCCTACGCGCTCCTGCTCGTGGGAGCGCGGCTCACGCGACGGCTCGCGCTGCTGCTGTTCGTCGGCATCCCCGTCGCCGTCGCCGTCATCGGCCTCGGCTTCTCGCTGTGGACCGACCCGACGCGCATCGACGCGGGAAGTCCCGTGCTGCAGATCGGCGGATGGACGCTGTACAGCGGGATGCTCCAGATCGGCTACGCGACCGCCCTCAGGCTCGGCGCCATCATCGCGCTCTCACTCCTGGTCGGCGTCACGACGACCGGCCCCGACCTCGTGCGCGCGATGGTGCAGCAACTGCGCGTGCCGTACCGGATCGGCTACACGGCGCTCGCGGCGTTCCGGTTCGTGCCGCGGTTCGGACACGAGCTGGAGGTCATCCGTCAGGCGCACCGGGTGCGCGGCGCCCACGGCGGGCGCGGTCCGTTCGCGGCGCTCGCACGGTGGGGCGGCTACATCGTGCCGCTGCTGGCGGGTGCGATCCGCCACGCCGAACGCGTCGCACTGGCGATGGACTCCCGCGCCTTCGGCGCCTACCCCGACCGCACGGAGCGTCACCTCGTGCCGTGGCGCGTCCGCGACACGGTGTTCGTGCTGCTCTTCTGGCTGGCCTCCGCCGCCCTGTTCTGGCTCTTCTTCCCGTGGGGCCTGTGATGTCCGGCCACCGCTCACCGTCACCTCATCGAAAGGAACGCGCATGGCGCAGTCGAGCCGGCTCGTGAAGCCGTCGTCGCAAGACCTCGTCCACCTGCAGGTGCTGCGCACCGAACGCCTGTCGGCACACTGGATGCGGGTGACCCTCGGCGGCGGCGAGATCGATCGGTTCCGGCCGCTCGGCTACGACCAGTGGTTCCGCCTCTTCCTGCCGGTGGGCGGAGACGCCGGGCTCGAGCGCATCCCCGCGAAGGCGAACAAGCTGCTCGGGTACCTGCGGTTCCTGCGGATCCCCGACGGGATGCGCCCCGTCATGCGCAACTACACGGTGCGCGCCTTCCGCCCGGCGACGGCCGATCGCGGCGCCGAGCTCGACGTCGACTTCGTGCTGCACGGGTCCGCCGCAGACGGCACCGCCGGACCGGCGTCGCGCTGGGCCGAGACGTGCACCGCGGGCGAGAGCGTCGTGCTCATCGACGAAGGTCTCGCCTTCAATCCCGAGCGCGGCACCGACCGCGTCGTGCTCGCATCCGACGAGACAGGCCTTCCCGCGATCGCGGGCATCTGTGCGAGCCTGCCCGCGGACGCCTCGGGACTGGCGATCATCGAGGTGCCGAGCGCCGTCGACGCGCTCGAGTTCGACCGCCCGGCCGGGATCGACGTGCGCTGGGTCGTGCGGGAGCACGGCGTCAAGCCCGGCGAACCCGCGTTCCGCATCCTTGCCGAGCTGCCCGAGCGCGACCTGCCCGCCCAGCCGTACCACGCGTTCATCGTCGGCGAGCAGGCTCTGCCGACCGGCGCGCGGCGCCACCTCGTGAGCGAGCGGGGCGTCCCGAAAGACCTCGTGAGCTTCTGCGGCTATTGGCGCGTCGGCGCCGCCTCGCCGACCCCGAGGGCGCAGCAGCAGGTGGAGGTCGGCGCGTGAGCCGCATCACGACGGCGTACCTGCTGACCTGCGCCGCGATCGGCGTCGCGGGCGGCGTGCTGCTCGCTGTGGCGAACTGGGTGTCGACGGCGCTCTTCGCCGCCGTGCCGTTCTTCTCCGTGGCGACCGCGGGGCTCTGGCTGCTGCCCGCCGTCATCGCGCTGAGGCTGCTGCAGCGCCCGTTCGCGGGACTGCTCGTCGGCCTCATCTCGGGGCTCGTGATCGTGCCGTTCTCGGGATACGGCTTCGCGAGCGTCGCGACGAACCTGTGGTGGGCCTTCTTCGCCGAACTGCCGTTCCTCATCGTGCTCTACCGCTACTGGAGGACGTGGCAGCACTACGCAGGAGCGATCGTCGTGAGCATCGTCTACCCGCTCCTCGCCGCGGCGTCGTTCGGTCTTGAGACGATGCCGCTCGGAGTCCAAGTGGGATTCTTCGCGATCATGGTGGCGAGCACCCTGGGAGCAACTGCGCTCGGCATCCTCATCGCCGACCGCCTGCGCGCCGCAGGGGTCGCTCGGCTCGCGCGGCGGCGGCGCCCCAAGGTCGTCGCGGCGCGCGACTGACCCCCGTCGAGGCGTGCCGGAACTCGGCTCGACGGTGCGGATGACTCGCATCTCCGGCATGTGAGGCGACTCGCGCCACATCCCGCCGGGTTCCGGGACAGGTCGATGCAGGGAGGGCCCGATCAGCGCTGCCCGCGAACCACACGCACGAGGTGCTCGTACTCGTCGCGCATGCCGGGATCCGCCAGGCGGTCATCGTCCGGGACGCGTCCGCGGAGCACGGCGTCGAGGTAGCGACGGTCGGCGTCGAGTCGCGCCCGGGCGTGCGGGCCCGGCGCGCCGTGGCCCGGGATGACGACCGCCGCGAGGGCGGCGAACGGCTCGAGCAGGTCGAGCGCGGCGAGATAGGCGGGCACGTCGTCAGGATCGAACGGAAGCGGCACCTCCAGGTCGCTGAGCATGTCCCCCGCGATGAGCACGCGCTGCACGGGGAGCCACAGCGCCGTGTGCCCCGGCGCGTGTCCGTCGTGCACGATGAGCTCGACGGGTCCGGCCGGAGACTCGAACACGTCGGCGGGCGACGGCATCACCCGACCCATCAGGTCGGCCAGCTCCGGCGGGAGATCTCCGCCGAGGGCCTCGACGAGCGCGCCCCGATCCGACTCCGCGAGCCGCACGGTCTGGGGCGACGCACACCGCGGCGCATCGCCGAATCCGGGATGCCACAGCAGATGGTCGTGGTGCGCGTGCGTCGCGAATCCCCCGACCACGCGAAGCTCTCGCCGGCGAAGCTCCGCGTCGAGCCCGCCGAGTTCGTCGGGCATCCACGCCGGATCCACGAGGAGCGCCCGGCCGCCGGCCGCGAGCACGGTCGACGTCGTCGACATGACTCTGCTCGTCGCGACGAGCACGCCGTCGGCCACCTGCTCGAGTCGCCGCATCCCTCGCCCTCCTCGCCCATCGTGACGCGACCCTCCTGGATCGGGCGCCCCGGGGCTAGACTCACCCCAACCTGACAGCGGGGGCTTCGGGATGGCAAGACGACGGGGTACTGTCGCGCGGCACGCGCATCTGCGCTCGCCGCACCCTGTCGCGCAATTCGGGAAGATCCTCGCCGTGTGCGTCGCGGTGGTCGTGCTCAGCGCGGGCGGGGTCGGCGCCTACGCGACCTACGATCTCGCCGCGAGCTTCGCCGATGTCGTCGTCGATCTCCCCGACCAACAGGCCGTCCCACCCGACATCGGCGCGATCGAGGGCGGCGTCAATCTCCTCGTGACAGGCATCGACGAGTGCGAGCCCGACTTCGCGTATCTGTTCGGCGCCCGCTGCACCGGTGCCGACCGCACGAGCCGGCTCAACGACGTGAACCTGCTCGTGCACATCTCCGACCACCCGCGACGCGTCACGGTCGTCTCGTTCCCCCGCGACCTCATCACGACGCTGCCGTCGTGCACGCGCCCCGACGGGACCGACACCGGCGGCGGCACGGCCCAGCTCAACACGGCGTATCAGGGGGGCGGGCTCGCGTGCGTCGTCAAGACGATCTCCGCGCTGAGCGGCCTCGACATCCAGTTCGGTGCGCTGGTGACGTTCGGCGGCGTCATCAAGGTCACCGACGCGATCGGCGGAGTCGACGTCTGCCTCGCCCGAGGCATCCGCGACCGCAACACGGATCTCGATCTCCCCGCCGGGATGCACACCGTGTCGGGCATCACCGCGCTGGAGTTCCTCCGCACGCGCTACGGCGTCGGCGACGGCAGCGATCTCAGCCGCATCTCCAACCAGCAGCAGTACATGTCGCGGCTGGCCCGCAAGCTCATGAGCGAGGAGGTGCTCTCCGACCCTGCACGTCTCTACAAGCTCGCCGTCGCCGGCCTCGACAGCGTCACGCCGACGCGATCGCTCGCCAATCCGTTCACGGTCGTGCAGATCGCGCTCGCCGTGAAGGACGTGCCGTTCGACGAGATCGTCTTCATCCAGTACCCGACGCTCACCGACCCGGCCGACCCCAACCGCGTCGTCGCGAACGAGGGTGCCGCCGATGCGCTGTGGGCAGCGCTCGCGACCAACCGTCCGCTCGAGCTGACAGGCGACGTCGGCGCCCGCGGCGGTGTCGTCGAGGTCACGCCGGCACCGGCGGATCCCGCGGCCCCCAGCACACCGGAGACGCCGGCACCGGGCGAGGAGGCGATCGCCCTTCCCCCGAGCATCACGGGATCCACGGCAGCGCAGGAGACGTGCAGCGGCGGCAACCTCCGCTGAGGCGGGTCGATGGATGCCGGGGCGGATCACGCGGATGCCGGCCCCGGACGGGAACGGGCCCGTCGCCGAAGCGGCGGACCCGTCCGGTGCCGAGTGTCAGTCCGCAGGCAGGTCGTCGACGTGGCTCAGGCCGCCGGCGGCCGTGGCGGTCGCCGGGATCGCCGGACCGGCCGGAGCGGCAAGCTTGAGTCCGCCCGGGATCGACTTCCCCACGACGCCGTTCACCGACTCCGTCGAGTAGGAGTACGCGAGCACCGCGAGCGCGACCGCGTCGGAGTTGACGTCCAGCGCGTGCATGTCGACGTTCTGGATCGTGTCGCATGCCTGGTGGTAGCAGGGGTCGAGCCACGCGCCCGCCGTGCCGCCCCAGATCGCCGCCTCGGCGGCCGTCTTGGGCACCTCGGCGCCCGTGAACAGCCCGCCGGATGCGATCCCCGCCAGGACGAAGGCCTGGTAGTCGCTGCGCGCCGTGAACTGCGCGTCGTCGTAGGGCACGCCCATCGTCGTGTAATAGCTCTCGAACAGGTCCTCGATCTGGACCGATCCGTCAGGCACGGGAACCGGTGCCGGGAAGCCCGACTGGTCGCTGTCGTAGATCATGAACACGTAGTTCGGCGAGGCGATCATGTCGAAGTTCAGGTACAGGGCGATCCTGTCCCTCTCCGCCTCTGACAGTCCGTTCACGTACGCGGCCGATCCGAGCAGTCCAGCCTCCTCGGCACCCCACCACGCCAGTCGGATCGTGTTCTCCGGCTTCAGCTTCGAAAGGTTCTGAGCGAGCTCCAGCAGGGTGGCCGAGCCGCTGCCGTTGTCGTTGATGCCGGGACCTGCGGGCACCGAGTCGAGGTGTGCTCCCGCCATGACGACGTTGTCGTTGTTGCGACCGGGAAGCTCGGCGATCACGTTCTTCTGCGGGCGCTCCTCCGGTTGGGGCACGAAGACCCGCGCGGTCGAGCCGGGCGCCGCGAGGGCCACACCGTCCGCGAACGACGCCCCGACGACCGGGATGTCGACGACGTTCGCACCGCCGAGCGTGCCGATGATGAGTCCCGTGCGTCCGGGTTCGTTCCCCTGGTTGAAGATCACGACTGCTTCGGCGCCGTGCGCCTCCGCCCGCACGGCCTTGTCGGCGAACGTGCACGTCCCTCGCTGGATGAGGGCGATGTCGTCCGGTCCCGAGAAGTCCAGCCCGTTGTAGTCGGAGTCTTCGCAGCTGCTCGTCACGACCGAGGGATCCGCGATCGCCACGTCGACGGGGATGACGTTGCCGGACACCTGGCCGTACCCCGTGCCTGTGAAGGCCCCCGTCTCGTAGTCGGCGGTGATGGTCGCGGTCTGCTCGAGCTCGGCGGGACCGACATAGGTGAACGGGAACTCGTCGATCGTGACGGTCCACCCCGCCGCCTCGAGGACGCCCGTCACGTAGTCGACGCTGTCTTCGTAACCGGGCAGCCCTGCGGCGCGTGTGCCGCCGTTGGCGTTCGCGATGTCCTGCAGCGCTTGCAGATGCTGCGTGACGCCCTCCGGCGTGACGCACTCCAGCAGGTTCGAGATGGTGTTGTTATTGCGCGTCTCGCACGCCTTCGGGGACGGCGCCGCGAGGGCCGCACCGGTCGGCGCCGCGACGAATGCAATGGCCGTCGCGGCCGCGGCTGTGACCGCGAGCATTCTTCGAGATGGGCGGGCAGGAAGGTTCATCGTTGCTTCTCCTTCGAAGACGCGCGTCATCTTCGACGCGCGCGATGACGCCGACGATCAGCCGGCACTTCGACGGTATCGATGGCGAGCCGGCGAAACCACCCTCAACCGCGCCCTGCAGAGACGACGGATGCCGCGATCCTCACCCCCAGCAAGGACCCCGGCATCCGTCTGATTCCCGAGCGGCATTCCGCCGCTGATGGCTGGTGAGCGCTAGCGCTTGCCTGCGATCTGCCGACCCACGATCTCACGCATGATCTCGTTCGTCCCGCCGTAGATGCGGTGCACTCGCGCGTCGAGGAATGCACGCGCGATCGGGTATTCCGTAATGTACCCGTAGCCGCCGTGGAGCTGCACGCATGTGTCGAGCACGTCCCACTCGCGCTCTGTCGCCCAGAATTTGATCTTCGCGGCCTCTTCGGCGCTGAGGCGACCGTCCTTGTAGGCGAGGAGGGCGCGGTCGATGTACGCCCACAGCGCGTCGACCGTGGTGGCGACATCCGCGAGCTTGAAGCGCGTGTTCTGGAAGTCGATGATGCGCTCGCCGAACGCTTCGCGGCTCTTGGTGTAGTCGACGGTCCAGCCCAGCGCCGCCTGCGCGGCGGCGGCTCCGGCGACCGCGATCGAGAGGCGCTCGAGCGGGAGGTTCATCATGAGCTGCACGAAGCCCATGCCCTCCTTGCCGCTGATGAGGTTCTCCTCGGGAACGAACACGTCGCTGAAGGACAGCTCGGCGGTGTCGTGGCCGTGGAAGCCCATCTTGTGGAGCTTCTTGCCGTGATCGAACCCCGCCATGCCGTTCTCGATGAGCAGCAGGCTGAAGGCGTCGGGGCGATTGCCCTCGCCCGTCTTGACGAACGTGACGATGACGTCGGCCGTCTTGCCGCTCGAGATGAAGGTCTTGGCGCCGTTGACGATGTAGCCGCCCTCGGCCCGCTTGGCGGTCGTCTTGATGCCACGCAGATCGCTGCCCGCGCCGGGCTCGGTCATCGCGAGGGCGCCGATGATCTCGCCGGTCGCCATGCCGGGAAGCCACTTCTCCTTCTGCTCCTGCGTGCCCATGTGCACGAGGTACGGGACGGCGAGGTCGTCCTGGATGCCGAAAGCCCCGGCGAGCGAGCCGGAGCCCGCGCCGATGATCTCCTCGTTGACGATCGCACGGAACCGGTAGTCCTGCAGCATGCCCGCGCCGCCGAACTCCTCGGGCACCGACAGCCCGATGATGCCGGCATCGCCCGCCGCGCGCATCGTCGCGCGATCGACCTCGCCCTCGGCATCCCACCGCTCGCGCGCCTCGTTCGTGACGTAGCGCTTGATGTATTCCTTCACGACGTCGCGGAACGCCTCGTGGTCCTCGTCGTAGATGTCGCGCTCCATGTGAGCCCGCCCCTTCCTGCACGCAGCTTTCGGGCGCCGGCCGGGCCGCCCGCGATGGGCGCACGGCCGCGTCGCCGAGCCCGATTCTAAGTCCTGGCGACGACATTCCGGGCAGTCTCGTGAGATTGCATCTCACACTTCCCGGTACTGGGTACCGCGTTTGTGGGATGCCTCAATCGAGGTAGTCGGGCGCCGCGGGCAGGCCGAGGAACTCCTCGAGGCTGCCCCATCCCCCGTCGTGGTAGGCCGCCGCGAGTTCACGGCCGATGTAGCGCAGATGCCAGGGCTCCGGTGAGTAGCCGGTCACCGGAGTCTTGCCGTCGACGTAGCGGACGATCCAGCCGTACTCCCACGAGTGCGCGGCGACCCAGGCCTGCTGCGGCGTCCCCGCGAACGACTCGAGCCCGACGCAGCTCGAGGTGCACGCCGTGACGTCGGCGGCGAGGCCCGATTGATGCTCGCTGTAGCCGGGGCGCGCGCTCACCATGTCGGCGTCGGCCCGTCCATGGGCCGAGACCTGTCGCTGGTAGGTCGATCGCTGCGTGCGGTACGACCGGAAGCCGCTGTCGAGCGCGATCTCACCGGCCCCCGCCGTCGCCGCGGCGGCCACCATGTCGGCGAGCGCGGATGAGGCGTCGGCGCGCAGATCGCCGCCCCCGATGCCTCGAAGCCCCGAAGGCGAGGCCAGCGGCGCAGGCAGGTAGTCGACGGGGTCGAAGGGACGCGCCTTGTTGACGACGACCCAGAGGTGATCGGGGTCAGCCAGCGGCACGCACGACGCCGTGCCCGACGCGACCGCGACCCGGAACGACTCGGCGCCTCCTGCGGCCGCGATCGCGCCCCCGTCATCGCCCGCCTGCAGGGCCGCGACGAATGCGGGGTTCGCACAGACGTCGACGAGCGCCGGCGCGGCGATGAGCGTCGGCGCGGGGAGCGCTTCGACGGGCTGCGGGAGCGGGACCGGCACCTCACGCGCCTTCGACTCGAAGGCCACGCTCCGCGACGGGGCCAGCGCGGGCGCGACGAGCGCCGCGGTGAGGGCGGCGGCACCGCCCACGGCGAGAGCCGAGACGGCGAACACGGCGAACGCGAGACGGATCCAGTCCGCGCGACGGGCGCGACCATGGCGCACGGGCGCGGATTCGGCCGTGAGCAGGTGGACCGCGCGGGCTTCGCGGCGCGTCGCCGGAGGCGTCACTCCGCCATTCTCCCCCGCGCGTCTGCGAGCCTGGGTTCGGGAGGCGGATTCTCACGGCAACCTCATCGTCCCTTCGTTCGACACTCCTTGACAGATCTTCGTAGTTCTGTTCGAATGACTCTATGCGGTGGCAGGGACAACAGCTCGGAGTTCCGGATGCCGCGGCCCTCCCGGGCCTCGAGCATCTGAACGGTCTGGTGCGATCTGTGACGACGCCCGAGTTCTCCGGTGTGACGTTCCACGAGGTGATGGCCAAGAGCGCGCTCAACCACGTTCCCGGTGCGTCGGCGATGCCGTTCGACTGGACGGTGAACCCCTACCGGGGATGCCAACATGCATGCCTCTACTGCTTCGCCCGCGGCACGCACGAGTACCTCGAGTTCGACGCGGGACACGACTTCGACTCGCAGATCGTCGTCAAGATCAACGTCGCCGACGTGCTGCGCAAGGAGCTCGCGCGCGGCTCGTGGATGCGTGAGCCGGTCGCGCTCGGCACCAACACCGATCCGTATCAGCGCGCGGAGGGGAGGTACCGGCTCATGCCCGGCATCGTGTCGGCGCTGGCCGATTCGGGCACGCCGTTCTCGATCCTCACGAAGGGTTCGCTGCTGCGTCGCGACCTGCCGCTGCTCCAGGAGGCGAAGTCATCCGTCCCCGTCACGATCGCGATGTCGATCGCCGTCTTCGACGAGACACTGCAGAAGCTCGTCGAGCCCGGCACCCCGACGACGGCCGCGCGCCTCGACACCGTGCGAGCCGCGACCGAGGCCGGCTTCCGCGTGACGGTCTTCCTCATGCCGGTGCTGCCGCACCTCACCGACTCGATCCCGATGCTCGACGACGCGCTGCGACGCATCAAGGCGGCGGGAGCCGCGAGAGTCGTCTACGGCGCGCTCCATCTGCGCCCAGGAGTCAAACCGTGGTTCATGCAGTGGCTCGAGCGCGAGCATCCCGAACTCGTGTCGTCTTATCGCGGGCTCTACCCCGGTGCGTCGGCCTACGCGCCCAAGCAGTACCGCTCCTGGCTCGCCAAGCGCGTGCATCCGCTCCTGCGCGTGCACGGCCTCGGTGGCCAGGCCGAAGACGACTCGCCTCGCAGAGGACCGGTCTCCGGCTTGGCCGCGCGGAGTCAGATCGTCACGACCTCACGAGGCCGCGCGGCCGCACAATCCGGCCCCGCGATGCTGTTCTGAGGTCGCACGCGAGAAGTCCCGCCGACCTCGCGCAGGGCGTCGAGGGCGACGGGACTTCTCCGAGCGGGTCGACTCAGGCGACGGGGTCCACCTGACGGCCGGCGAGCTCCTCGATGAGGTCGTCGCCGAGGCGCACCTCGTCGAACGGCGCCTCGATCTCGGCGCGGTCGAGCAGTTCCGTCATGCGGCGGCGGCGCTGGCGCGTCACGAGCGTCACGACGGTGCCCGAGCGGCCCGCGCGGCCCGTGCGGCCCGAGCGGTGCAGGTAGGTCTTGTACTCGTCAGGCGCGTCGGCCTGGATGACGAGATCGATGTCGTCGACGTGGATGCCGCGGGCCGCGACGTCGGTCGCGACGAGCACGTTGACGCGTCCCGACGTGAGGCGCTCCAGGTTGCGCGTGCGCTTGGCCTGGTTGAGGTCACCGTGGAGTGCGACGGCATGGATGCCGGCGTCGTCGAACTGCTCGGCGAGCATCTCGGCGTAGGCGCGCGTGCGGGCGAAGACGAGGGTCTTGCCCTCGCGGTCGACGAGCGAGCCGAGGATCTCGGCCTTGTCGCGGTGATCGATGATGAGCACACGGTGCTCGATCGTGCCCGAGTCCTGGTCCTCGCCCGCGACCTCGTACACGGCGGGGTCGACGAGGAACTCGTCGACCAGGCCCGCGACCTCACGGTCGAGCGTCGCCGAGAAGAGGAGCTTCTGGGAGCCCTCGGCGGTGTGGCGCAGGATCCGCTGCACGGGTTCGAAGAAGCCGAGCTCGCACATGTGGTCGGCCTCGTCGAGCACCGCGATGCGGACCTCGGAGAGGTCGAGCTTGCCCTGGTCGACGAGGTCCTCGATGCGGCCGGGCGTGCCGATGACGATGTCGACGCCCTTCTTGAGCGCACCGACCTGGCGCGCCTGGGGCACGCCGCCGTAGATCTGCGTCGTGAACAGGCCCACCGAGCGCGCGATCGGCTGGATCGTGCGGTCGATCTGCAGGGCGAGCTCGCGCGTCGGTGCGAGGATGAGCGCCTTCGGCGACCGGCCGAACTCACGGCGCTGACCCGCCTGCGCGCGCAGCACGCTCTCCACGAGCGGAGCGCCGAAGGCGATCGTCTTGCCGGACCCGGTGCGGCCGCGCGCCAGCACGTCCTTGCCCTCGAGGATCGGCGTGATCGTCGCGGCCTGGATCGGGAACGGCGAGGCCGCGCCGAGGTCTGCAAGCGCCTTCACGATGTTCTGACCGAGACCGAGATCGCCGAAGCCCGTGCCGGCGACGTTGTCGGCCTGGATCGCCTCGGCCTGCAGGCGCTCGTGCACGACGTCGACGCGGTCCTCGTGGGCCTTGTCGCGCGCGGGCGTCGCGCTCCAGTCCGAGCGGTTCGGACCGTCGTTGCGGTGCGGGCGGTCGTCGCGGCGCGGCGGACGGTCGTCGTAGGAGCGACGCGGGCGGTCGTCGTGCGAGCGGGCCGGACGGTCGTCGCGACGCGGACGGTCGTCGTACGAACGGGCCGGACGGTCATCATGGGAGCGACGCGGACGGTCGTCGTAGGAACGGGCCGGACGGTCGTCGCGACGCGGACGGTCATCGCGACTCGGACGCTCGTCGTAGGAGCGCCGCGGACGGTCGTCGGAACGGTACGACGGACGACCGTCGCCGAACGAGCGGCGGTCGTCGCGGTCGACGCGGTCGAGGTGCGACGGGCGGCCGCCGCGGTCGTCGTACGACCGGGCCGGGCGGTCGTCGTACGACCGGGCCGGGCGGTCATCGCGACGCGGACGGTCGTCGTACGAGCGGGCAGGGCGGTCCTCGCGACGCGGACGGTCATCGTGGGGGCGAGCCGGACGGTCGCCGTAGCTGCGAGCCGGACGGTCATCGTACGAACGGCGCGGGCGGTCGTCATAGGAGCGCGCGGGGCGGTCATCGCGACGCGGACGGTCGTCGTACGAGCGCGGGGCGCGGTCGCCATGACCCTTCGCCGACGCACCGCCGGCCTGGCTGCGGATGCCGCGAGCCTCGTCGCGGCCGGCCCTCTCCTGCGCCGTCCAGCGTCGCTTCGCGGGCGCCTTGGCCGGCTCGGCGCGGTAGCCGCGGTGGTTGGGGCTCTTGCTGCCCGGACGCGAGTCCGCGGAGCGCGACGGACCGTCGGCATCCCGGCGCTTGCGATCCTGATAGCTCGTCTTCGCACCGTAGCGGGGCTCGAAGTTCTTCGCCGGTCGACCGCCGGCGGGCTTCTTGTTCTTGGGCATGGGTGTGTCCTTCTGGGTTCTCTTGCACGAGAACAGCACTCCCCAGGCGCACGCGCGCGCTGCCGCTCGCAGCGGCATGGGAGTAACCCGGACTATCGCCGGCCGGGGGCCATTCACAGTGATGGTCGTCGGGGCGGATTCGCCCCCACCATCGGCCCCTTGGACTCACAAACCCATCCGCGACGAAGCGCGGCGTCCAGAGCCGACCCTTCACAGTACCGGACAGACCTGAAAGAACGCCCGTCACCGCATGCGCTCGGGCACCACAATGGAGGCATGGCCGAGGGCGAGGCGACCCATCACCCGATCACCGTCGCGATCGAGCGACGCATCGATCCGACGCGCACCGTCGAAGCGACGAGTTGGATGCAGGCCGGCACAGACCTCGCGACGGGCTTCGCGGGCTTCCTCGGGTCGGGCTGGGTGCGCGCCGGCGAGAGCAGCGACCTCTGGTACATGCTCTACCGGTTCCGCGACATGGCGACGCTCGATGCGTGGGAGCAGTCGCCGCAGCGCGATTGGTGGCTCGAGTCGGGCCGCGCGTTCGCGAAGGAGGTGCGGGTCGAGCGCCGCACCGGGATCGAGGGTTGGTTCGACGCCCCGTTCGCGACGCACGTCGAGACCCGTCGCATGGAAGCGGCGCCCCAGACCGGTCCGATCCAGCAGCCGATCCCGTCCGCACCGCCGCGCTGGAAGCAGGCCGTCACGATCTGGCTCGGGTTCTTCCCGACGAACCTGCTCGCCTCGTACCTCCTCGGATTCGTGCCGGGATTCTCCGAGTGGCCGATCTATGCGCGGGTGCTGCTTTCCACGGTGCTGCTGACGCCGATCATGACCTACTTCGTCCTTCCCTGGGTGACCCGCGCCCTCCGACCCTGGCTCCAGAAAGGCTGACGATGACCGCGACCCACCCTCCGACCGGCGAGCAGTTCACCCTGCGCTCACCCGACGGCCGCACGACCGCCGACATCGCGCAGGTCGGCGCCGCGCTGCGCGGGTTCGCGGTCGACGGCCTGGACCTCGTGCCGCGCTATCCGCTGGACAGTGCGACCCCGGCGGGATCGGGCATCGTCCTGGTCCCCTGGCCCAACCGCGTGCGGGCGGGCACCTGGACGCAGCGCGGCGAGACGCGCCGGCTCGCGATCACCGAGCCTGCGACGGGCAATGCGTCGCACGGCCTCCTCCGCTTCGCGTCCTACACGGCCACGACCCGGAGCGAAGGCGCTCTCACTCTCTCCGCCCCCGTCGTGCCGCAGACCGGCTACCCCTTCCACCTGGGCACGAGCGTGACCTACACCGTCGGCGACAACACCCTCGAGGTGGTCCACGCCGTGACCAACCTCGGCACCGACGAGGCGCCCGTCGCCGTCGGCACGCACCCGTACCTCTGCATCGGCGACGTCGACACCGCCGACCTCGTGCTGACCTCGCCCGGCTCGACCCGGTTCGTGCTCGACGACCGCAAGATCCCCGTCGCCGAGGAGGGGGTGGATGCCGCGACCGACCTCCGCGCCGGGCGCCGCATCGGCGAGCTGAGCCTCGACACGGCGTACGGCGACCTGGCGCGCGACGACGACGGCGTCGTGCGCACGACGCTCACGGCACCCGACGGGCGCACACTCACCCTCTGGCAGGGCGAGGGCTTCGACTTCGTGCAGGTCTTCACGACCGACCGCTACCCCGGTCAGGCGGTCGCCGTCGCGGTCGAGCCCATGACGGCACCCGCCGACACCTTCAACTCGGGTCAGGGCCTGAAGTGGCTCGCGCCCGATGAGGCGTGGGAGCTGCGCTGGGGCATCGAATTCGCCCCCGCGGCACGCGGCTGAACCCTGCCTGATCCGTTTCGGGTGAGGCTCGAGGAGACCATCCCGGGCGGATGAGCCCGTGGCATCCGCGCGTGCTTACACTGTGCGCATGCCCGATCCTGTCGCGACCGCCGACGGCCCTCTCCTCTCACCCGCGGCCACCCCCGCGCCGAGCCTCCGCGTCGTCAACGAGGGCCTCACGGCGGGTGTCGCGGCGGGTGCCCTCGGCGCGGTCCTCGGTCTTGTCGTGACCTTCATCTGGCCAGATCTGCCGCTGTCCGGTCCACTGTCGTTCGGCGAGATCTCCGCCGTCATCGCCGGCGCGGTCTCGGCCGCCGCGACGGGCACGGGCTACTGGCGGTCGCGTCATTCGGCCGGTCAGGAGTGGCGGCTCACCCTGGCGCGATGGAAGTTCACGGTCAACGCGATCTCGGTCGTCGTCGTGCACACGATCCTCGCGATCCTCGCGACGATCGCCCTCTATTTCGTCCTCAGCCAGGCATTCATCGGACTGACGATGATCCCGTTCTGGGCCGCTGTGCTCATGGCGGTGAACCTCGGCCTGACAGCCCACTTCAGCTATGTCTCGGCGTCGCGCATGACGACGCAGCGCATGTCGTCCCTGCTCATGGCGTTCATCCTGATCGGCGCGCTCACCTCGATGGTGACGACGTCCGACGCCGACTGGTGGCACCTGCACTTCAGCAACCTCGGCACCTTCGACGACCTGTCCAGCGCGATCTTCAACGGCACCCTCATCGCGGGCGGCCTGCTCGTGACGACCTTCGCCGTGTACGTCGGCAACGACATGCGCGCCCTCGTCGACCGCGGAATCCTGAGAAATCCGAGGAGTCCGCGCACCGTCTCGACGATCTTCGTCGTGATGGGCATCATGCTCGCCTTCGTCGGGATCGTGCCGGTCGACGTCAACCTCGTCGTGCACAACCTGTCCGCAACGGGCATGGCTCTGGTGTTCGTCGGGCTGCTCATCGCCACGCCGCGGGTCTTCCGCGGGATGCCGCGCACGTTCTTCGTCACGAGCTGGGGTTTCTTCGTGGCGATCATCGCGTCGATCGTGCTGTTCGTCGTGCAGTACTTCGGGCTGACGGCGTTCGAGATCATCGTGTTCGTGCTGATCTTCGCGTGGATCTCGGTCTTCATCCGGTTCCTCGGGGTCGCGGCGCAGGCTCCGGCGGGGCGCGCGGCACACGTCGTCGCCGCCTGACCTCCTCGCGAGCCGAGTGACCGCCACTCCGCTCGTGGAGACCCCTATATACAGCATGCCCAGGCCTGGGGGGATACGGTATGGGGGACGCTTCGGCGTCCTTTCCAGGCGAAGTGGTCGCTCGTGGTGATAGGGAGACCTCCCCGGCCCGAGCGTTTCCAAGTGCCTGACTTGGGGGTGTGTTGGTGACTTCGGTGGTCGATGCGTACGCGAGACGTCCGATAGGGACGTTCGTCGTGCCCCGACGAACGGGCGCGACAGAGCGCGCCGCGGGCCTGCAGCGGGGGCGGGTCGATGCTCAGCATCTCGCGGTGACCTCAGTCGTGATCCTCGTGATCGGCACAGCTCTCGCGGCGGCGACGACGAGCGACCATGAGTGGTGGAAGCTCCATTTCAGCGAGCTCGGCACGCACCGCGACTTCTCGGGGACTGCCTTCAACACGGGCTCGATGTCGGCGGGCTTCATGCTCATCGTCTTCGCGAACCGCGTGCGGCAGGAGCTCGCCGCGATCCACCATGAGGTCGCGACCGCCGTGCACGCGCGCACCCACGTCGCGCGCCTGCTCGTGGCCCTCATCGCCTCATTCGGCATGCATCTCGCACTCGTCGGCCTCATACCGCTCAACGTCAACACCGCCCTGCACGAACGCGGGGCCTCGGGAACGATGCTGTCGTTCGTCGGGATCCTCGCCATCATGATCGCGAGCCCGTGGACGCCGAAGGTTCTCAGGTTCACCTCCGCCGGCATCGCCGTCGTTCTCGTGCCCGCGATCGTGGTCTTCGCCGTCGGCGCCATAACCCTCGCCCTGCTCGAGATCGTGGGCTTCGCGCTCATCTTCGTGTGGCTCGTCACGTTCAGCACGACGCTGCGCCGGGCCGGGCGCCGCGATCACACTGACGCCGAGCGGCACACCGTCGCCCGGCGCCCGCGCGTCAAGACGACGCACTCGGAGCGCGTGTTGCGCGCGCGCGCGGGGCGGATCAGTCCTTCTCGCGGCGCGAGCGGCGCGACTGCTGCACGGGTGCGGCGGGCGTCAGCGTCGCGCCGGCCAACGCAGGCTCCCGCCCCGCACCACGCGGTTCGATGGGCTCGTCGCCACCGTCCAGACCTGAGGGCGCAGCATCCGGTCCGCCCGATCTCCGTGCCTCGCGGCGCTCACGGGCCCCTTCCACGAGGTTGTACAGCGTCGGGAGAACGAGCAGCGTCAGCACTGTCGACGAGATGAGGCCGCCGATCACGACGATCGCCAGCGGCTGGGAGATGAACCCACCGTGACCGGTGATGCCCAGAGCCATCGGAGTCAGCGCGAAGATCGTCGCGAGCGCCGTCATGAGGATGGGGCGAAGACGGCGTGAGCCGCCCGCGACCGTCGCCTCGAGCGAGGTCAGCCCCTTCTCGCGGTACTGGTTGACGAGATCGACGAGGACGATGGCGTTCGTGACGACGATGCCGATGAGCATGAGCACGCCGATGAGGGACGCCACGCCGAGCGGCACGCCCGTGATGATCTGCAGCAGGATCGCGCCCGTCGCCGCGAACGGCACCGAGACCAGGAGCAGCAGCGGCTGGCGCAGCGACTTGAAGGTCGCCACCATGACGATGTAGACGATCAGGATCGCGGCGAGCAGGGCGAGGCCCAGCTGCGAGAACGCGTCCTGCTGCTGCGTCACGACGCCTCCGAGCGTGGCATCGGCTCCCGTCGGGAGGTCGACGTCGGCGAGCGCCGTGTTCACGGAGGCGGACGCCGCCGCGAGGTCGTCGGTCGACGGCGTCACTGTGACGGTCGACGTGCGCTGGCCGCGCTGCGTTGTGATCGAGGTCGGCCCCTGCGACTCCTCGACCGTCGCGATCTGCTCGAGCGCAACGGGTCCCGCGACCGACGGGATCGTGAGCTGCTTCAGCTGTTCGATCGTCGTCGGGGGGTTCGGCACGGCGAGGTACACGGTGAGGGCGGAATCCTCGATCTCGACCGTGCCGATCGCGCGAGGCTGCATCGTGTTCGACACGAGGGCGCCGACCGTGACCTCCGAGAGGCCGAGCTGCGCCGCCTTGTCCCGGTCGACGGTCACGGCGACGTACGGGAGGGATGCCGCGAGGTTGCTCGTGACCTGGCCCACGCCCTCTGCCCCCGAGACGCCGTCGACGACGGCATCCGTCGCCTGCTGCAGCGTCTTCTGATCGGGTGCCGTGACGTCGATCTCGATGTCGCTCGAGCCGAATCCGCCGCCGCCCGACGAGACGGTGACCTCGCCGACGTCGTCGAGGTCGGCCACCGCCGCCTGGACGTCTTCGCGCACCGCGACCTGGTCGGCGCCGGGGTCGGTCGTGATGGAGTACGTGATCCCGCCGCCTCCGCCCGTGAAGGCGTCGCGCAGCGCCGAGCCGCTCGATCCGATCGAGGTCTGCACCGTCTTGATGCCGTCGACCGAGAGGATCGCCTCCTCGACCTGCTGCGCGGCCGCGTCCTGCGCGTCCAGGCTCGCGGCGGGCCCGACGTCCTGCGTCACGGTGAACGTGTTCTGGCCGGAATCGCCGAGGAAGTTCGTCTTCATGAGGGGCGCCGCCGCGATCGTGCCGATGAGCACGAGCACCGCGAGGCCGAGCGTCACCCACGAATGCCGCAGCGTCCAGCGCAGCACGGGCAGGTACGCCTTCTGCAGACGCGTCGGCGGCGCATCGGGGGCTTCGGGGTCGATCTCGCGTCCCGCCGGGTCGAGCAGCGGCTTGCCGGGCTTGAGGAACCAGTACGCGAGCACCGGCACGATCGTCAGCGCGACCAGGAGCGACGCCGACATCGCGATCGTGACGGTGAGGGCGAACGGCCGGAAGAGCTCGCCGGTCACGTCGCCGACGAACGCGATCGGCAGGAAGACGGCGACCGTCGTGATCGTCGACGCGGTGATGGCAGACGCGACCTCGCGCACGGCGCGCAGGATCGACGGCAGCTTCTCGGCGTCGCCGACGTAGTGCCGCTTGATGTTCTCGATGACGACGATGGCGTCGTCGACGACGCGTCCGATCGCGATCGTGAGCGCGCCGAGGGTCAGGATGTTGAGCGAGTAGCCGAACGCCTGGATGCCGATGAAGGTGATGAGCACGCTCGTCGGGATCGAGATCGCCGTCACAAGGGTGGCCCGCACCGACATCAGGAAGATCAGGATCACGATGACGGCGAAGAAGAGGCCGAGCAGGCCCTCCTGGGCGAGGGAGTCGATGGACTGCTGGATGTAGGGCGCCTGATCGAAGACGACCGTGAAGGTCGCGTCGTCGCCGATCGCATCCTGCAGGTCGGGGATCGCCGCCGTGACGGCCTTCGACACCTCCACGGTGTTGGCCGAAGGCAGCTTCGTGACGGCGATCGTGAGCGCCGGCTCGCCGTTGACGCGCGAGATCGATGCGACGGGGTCCTGCTCCTCGGCGACCGCGGCGACATCGGCGATCGTCACGAGACCCGCGGCCGCCTGGGCCGGTGTCGACGGGGTGAGCGGCAGCTGCCCGATCTCGTCGGACGACGTGATCTTCGCGCCGGTCTGCACGGTGAGCGTCTGGTCACCCTCCGTCACGGTGCCGCCGGGGAACAGCACGCCGTTCTGCGCCAGCGCGTCGCTGATCGCCTGCTGCGTGTACCCGGCGGCCGCGAGGGCCGCCGCATCCGGTGTGATCGTCACCCGCTGACCGCGCCCGCCGACCACCTGCGCAGAGCTCACGCCGTCGATGTCCTCGAGATCGGGGATGACGGATGCCTCGAGCTGGGACTGGATGGTCGCCTCGTCGTCGTAGCCCGTGACGGCGAGCTGGATGACGGGCAGGTCGTCGATCGAGAACGAGACGACGTTCGGCTCGACCGTCGTGGGCAGGTCGCTCTTGATGCGGTTGATCGCCTGCAGGATCTTCTGCTCGGCGATCACGAGATCCGTGCCGTAGGTGAACGACGCCTGCACGATGGAGGCGTTCGTCGAGCTCGTCGCCGTGGTGGATTCCAGACCGGGAATACCCTGGATCGCACTCTCGATCGGCGTCGAGACGTCGTTGCTGACCACCTCGGGCGACGCGCCGGGGTACGTCGTCACGATCGACAGCTGGGGGAACTCGATCGAGGGGATGAGCTCCTGCTTGAGGTTCACGAGCGCGAGCCCGCCGAACACGGCGACGACGATCGTGATGAGCGCGATGAGCGCCCGGTTCTTCAGGCTCAGGACGGCGAGGTTCGACACGGGGGCCTTCGCTGGGTGCGGGGATGATCTGCCGGATGCTTCGGCTCCGCGTCGCTCGTCACGACGGATGACACGGCCGATACGCGGGTGTATCGAGCCTCAGTATCGCACGGCCGGGAGCGCATCCCGGCCTCGCCCGGGGCGGTCTCGCCGCTCCGTTCAGGCGGGGATCCACCCCGCGATGAGGCGTCCCAGCCCGATGCCCAGCGCCGCCCCGAACGCGCAGATCCCGAGCGTGCCGAGGAGGTTCGTCCAGGCCCAGTCGCGGCGGTGGCGCTGCCCGAGCAGCACCGTTTCGGTCGAGACGGTGCTGAAGGTCGTGTACCCGCCGAGCAGGCCGACGCCGAGCGTCGTGACCCATTCCCCGCCGATCGCGGGGGCGAGGCCCGTGAGGAGACCCAGCGCGAACGAGCCCGTCGCATTGACGACGAGGATGCCGAGCGGAAACGCGCCGCGCCGCCCGCGCATGACGAGCACGTCGACGAGGTATCGCAGTCCGGCGCCGAGCCCGCCCGCCCCGGCCGTGGTCAGCAGCAGCGTCCACGAGGTCATTCCGCCGCCTCGGGGGGCTCGACCTCGCCCGGCACGTCCATGATCGTGCGCCCTACGCGCAGGCCCGCCGCAGCCGCGAGCACACCCGCGAAGATCGAGACGGCGGCCAGCAGCACGCCCACGACCGGCGCCTGGCCGGTGAGCTGAACGACCTGCACGGAGAAGGCGCTGTAGGTCGTGAAGCCGCCGAGGATGCCCGTGCCGAGGAACGCCCGCAGCCGAGGTCTCCGGTCGTCGAGCCAGCCGACGACGATGCCCAGCAGCAGCGACCCGACGACGTTGACGCCCAGCGTCACGAGAGGCACGAGGAGCTGATCGGGCAGGCCCGCGAGCGGCACGACGATCAGGGCGCGCAGTGCGACCCCGATCGCCCCGCCGACGACGACCACGAGGAAGACCACCGGTGAGAACGCCGGGCGCCGCGCCATGACGCCACTGTAGAGACAGGCCGCGCCCCACCCCCGCTCCCGCGCCGACCGGTGCGCGGACCGGGATCCTCGCCCGATCGCTCAGGGCAGGATCAGCCGCCGGATCGCGGATTCGCCCGAGACGCCGAGGTCGAGGAGCCGTCCCTTCTCGTACGCCGTGAACACGCGAGGGTCGATGTAGCTCGATCGGGCGACGGCAGGCGTGTTGCCCAGCGCCTCGGCGGTCGTGCGCACCGCCAGCAGCTCGGCGCGCTTGCGGTCGCGCTGCGTGTCGACCGTGCCGATGCGGGCGAGCGCCTCGGCCGCCAGGATCGTGCCGCGGAGCGTGCGGAAATCCTTCGCCGTGAATCGGCCGCCCGTCAGCTCCCGCACGTGATCGTTGACCTCGGAGGGGGTCAGGGCGACCCTCCGTGGGCCCCGCCGATAGGCGAGCAGGTGGGCCCGGGGCTTGCCGGCGACGAGCTCCTGCACGACGGCTGCGAGATCCGGGTCGTGGAGCTCGATGTACGCCCGCTTTCCACTCTTGGCGGGAAACGACAGCGTGACGACGGATGCCTCGACCGAGGCATCCCGTCTCTGCAGCGTCGTGAGCCCTCGGCTCCCGTGCCGCTCGAGGTAGCGCGCGGATCCGATGCGCGGCGCGCCCTCGTCGAGCAGCCGGAACGACGTCGCGAGCACACGATCGCGATCGAGGCCTTCGGCACGCAACGCCGTCGTGACGCGACGCCGCGCCGACGGCAGCGCATCGGCGAGCTCGAGCGCCCGCGCGAACTTGCCGCGGTCGCGGCGCTCGCGCCACTGCGGGTGGTACAGGTACTGTCGACGGCCGGCGTCGTCGGTGCCGACCGCCTGGATGTGGCCCAGCGGGTCTGCCGAGATCCACACGTCGTCCCACGCGGGCGGGATGACCAGGCGGTGGATCCGCTCGCGATCGTCGTCGCCCGCCGGCGACCCGTCGGGGGCCAGATAGCGGAACCCGGAGCCCGCGCGCACACGACGCAGGCCCGGATCGTCCGCCGGGCTCACCCGCACGAGTCTCGCCACTCCGCGAGGCCGCTCAGTGGTGGCGGAGCATGTCGATGAGCTCGGATTTGCGCTTGCCCGAGTAGCCGGAGAGCCCCAGCTCCTTCGCCCGCTTGCGCAGTCGGTCGACCGTCCAGTCGTCGTAGTCGCCCGAGGTGCCGCCCCGGCTGCCGACCTTCTTGCGGCCGTCCCGCGCCGCGGCGTTCGAGACGCGTGCGGCCTTCTCCTTCGAGGCTCCGTCCTTGCGGAGCTCCTCGTAGAGCTCGGGGTCCTTCAGGCTGTTCGAGCCGCGTCCTGCGGGCATGACGTCCTCCTCACGGCGTGTTCGGCGTGGTTCGACGCTAGAACCACGGGGGCTCCGCGACGGGGGGATTGACACCGGATGCCGCGCCGATTAGGCCGAGGCGAGCGATCCGGGGTCGCGCGGGTAGCACCGCGAATCGAAGGCCGTCAAGCCCCTCCCTCGCGTCCGGGCCGGGTGTCACGGTGGTCCCATGCCTACCCCGGCATCCGCTTCCCGAAAGCGGCGTTCTACTCAGAAGGAGCCACCGCCATGAACCTCGCCCTGATCATCATCATCGTCATCGCGATCATTCTGGCGATCGTCGGCGGACTGAACTCTGCTCTCAGCTGGCTGCTGTGGGTCGCGATCATCGTCGGCGTCATCGCCCTGATCGTCTTCCTCTTCCGTCTCATCACCGGCAGCCGCGGTCGCGTGTAGCGAGACTCCCCAAAGGTGGCCCTCGCGCTTCGGGCGCGCGAGGGCCACACCTGTGCGAGGCCGCCCGGAAGGACCCGGGGGGCTCCTTCCGGGCGGCGTCGCACGTTCACAGGTTCGCGTCGGCGTAGACGCGCAGCGCGTCCCGGACGAACTCGGCGCCGGACTGGCCTCCGTAGTTCTTCGCGAACCGCGGGTCGGCGACGTACATCTCGCCGAGGCCCGTCACATAGCCCTTGACGTCGCCGCCGGGCTTCTCCGCCGGAGTGCCGGGGATGCCGGTGAGCCACGCGACGTGCCGCGCCGCGAGCTCCTGCGCCTCGGCGCTGTCCGGCGCGACGCCCGACTCGGCCGCGGCGGTCCAGTCGCGACCGAGGTCTTCGGTGCGCGCCTGCCACGCCGCCTTCTCGTCGGCGCTCATCCCGCGCCACCAGGCGTCGGAGCGCGCGTACGCGTCCTTGCCCCAGCGCTCCTCGACCTCGTCCTTGTACTGCGTGTGGTCGAAGCCGTCGAACATCTTCTCTGCCATGAGTCGTTCACCTCCTCTCAGTGCTCGAATGGTGGACTCGACCGACGCGACCTGACGCTCGAGCCGGTCCTGCTCCTGGCGCAGCCACGCGAGATGGCCTTCCAGGGCGCTGGATTCGGAGGTCGGCCGCGCGAGCACGTCGGCGATCTGCGGCAGGCCGAGACCGAGTTCGCGCAGCAGCAGGATGCGCTGCAGGCGCACGAGCGCCGCCGCGTCGTACTGGCGATATCCGTTTCGGCCGACGCTCGTCGGGCTCAGCAGTCCGATGTCGTCGTAGTGCCGCAGCGTGCGGCTCGTCGTGCCGGCGAGCTTCGCGATCTGCTGGATCGACCACTCCATGGCATCCCTCCTCCCTCTTCGGTGACCACGCTAAAGCTTGACGTTGCGTCAAGGTCAAGCGAAGTTCTGTGGATTGCTTGACAGACACGCGATATATCGTGTTAGTCTCGATACACGCGATATATCGCGACTAAACCTCGCAGTGGATCAGCAAGGAGAGCACCATGACCCTCGAGAAGTGGATCATCCACCCCGGTGAGACCCGCGTCATCGACATCGAAGACGTGCGCAAGCTCAAAGTCGGCCTCGTCGGCGGGCAGATCGACGTCGTCGCGCACGACGAGCCGGGCGTCCGCATCGAAGTGCACGCCGTCACCGTGAAAGACCTCCGGATCGAGGCGACCGGCGATGTCGTCGAGATCGACCACCCGCAGCTGCGCTGGGACAACTTCCTCGAGGTGTTCCGCAACTTCGGCGCCGGCGGCCCCAAGGCGGAGATCAGCGTCGCGGTCCCCCGCGAACTCGCGCTGAACCTCGGCGTCGTCTCGGCGAGCGCACTCGTCTCGGGCCTGCGCAGCGACGTCAAGCTCAACACCGTGTCGGGCGACATCATGGCCGACGGCCTCACGGGCGACGTCTCGGTCAACGCGGTCTCGGGCGACGTGCAGATCCGCGAGCTCACCGGCACGCTCAACGCCAACAGCGTCTCGGGCGACGTCGCGGCGACGGGCGCCCTGCGCAAGGCGACGATCGACACGGTCAGCGGCGCGGTGCTCGTCGACTCGCGCGGCGAGGTGCATTCGGTCAACCTCAACACCGTGAGCGGCGCGACGACGATCCGCCTCGACGACGGACTGCCCGCCAACTACGCGATGCGCAGCGTCAGCGGCCGCGTCCAGGTCGACGGCGTCGTGCGCTCGGGTCAGGGCGGCCTCACGACCAACTACGTCGGCTCGATCGGCGAGCTGAGCGGCACCTTCGTCGACGTGCGGGTCAACTCCGTCTCGGGCGACATCACGGTGCTGCGCCGTTCCCCCGTGACGGCGCCCGACGACGGCGCGCCGCAGGCCGACGCCCCGGCCGAGGGAGGCTGGTGATGCCCCCCGTCTTCTCGCACGGCGACCTGCGCCTGTACCTGCTGAACCTGCTCGACGAGGGCCCGCGGCACGGCTACGACATCATGCAGGCCCTCTCCGACCGCACCGGCGGCACCTACACTCCGAGCGCCGGCACGATCTACCCGCGCCTCGCCAAGCTCGAGGAGGAGGGACTCGTCACCAAG
This sequence comes from Microbacterium alkaliflavum, assembly GCF_044325405.1. Classification (NCBI taxonomy): domain Bacteria; kingdom Bacillati; phylum Actinomycetota; class Actinomycetes; order Micrococcales; family Microbacteriaceae; genus Microbacterium; species Microbacterium alkaliflavum. Next base: position 130,356 of record NZ_JBIQWL010000005.1, read on the forward strand.
AGCGTCGACGGCCGCAAGACCGTCTACGCGATCACTCCGGCCGGGCACGCCGAGGTCGAGTCACGGTCCGGTGAGCTCGAGGGCATCGAGGCGGGCCTCGCGGACTCCGTCCGGCTCATTGCCGACGAAGTGCGCGGCAGCATGCGCGAAGCGATGAAGAGCCTGCGCGCCGACCTCGCCGCCGCCGCCCAGGACGAGCGCGGCACGACGAAGACGGCGACGGATGCTCCGCCCTACCCGTACGACGACGCGCGAGCCGCGAGCCGCGAGCAGCTGCACCGCGCCGAGGCGCTCGTGGCGGAGTTCCGCGGACGCATCCGCGGCGACCTGCGCGCACACGTCGCGCGGGGCGGCCAGCTGGCCGACTCGATCGTCGACGAGCTCGAGACGGCGCTCGACTCGGCGGGCCGCGCACTCAGCCGCGCGCTGCGCGGCTGACACCCCCGGATGGCCCCGGGCTCATCGCGAGTCCGGGGCCGTCAGGCCGGCCAGATCTCTTCGTCGTCGGGCACGGGCTCGCCGAGCGGCACCACGAGCACGGGCCGGTGCTGGCGATGGGCGAGCCGCGCCGCGACCGAGCCGGTGAAGAACTCCCGGATCGACTCGCCGATGCCGCGCCTGCGCGTGCCCACGACGATCAGCCGTGCATCGACGTCGTCGGCGAGATGCTTGATCGCGAGAGCCGGGTCGCCGACGAGCTGCTTGGCGCTCCATGCGAGCCCCACGGCGTCGAGCACCGCGGCAGCCTCGCTCTTGACGACGGCCAGGTCGGCTTCGCCGCCCGCGACGTTGATGTCGATCGGCGCGGAGTGCACGTAGCCGTCGGGGTCTTCGTAGGTCACGAACCGGGTGACATCGACGTTGACGACGAGCAGATGCGCGCCGAGAAGCTTCGCGTACCGGGCGGCCTCTTTGAGGACACGTACCGGCTCACCGGGAACGAGCCCCACGATGACGGCCCCGCGGGCCGCGGATGCGGCATCCCCCTCGTTCGCAACCTCGGATGCCTCGTCCGTCATCGGTCCATCGCCCTTTCTGCATATGGGTGTGGAGCCGCCGGTGCTCCGAAGCTCCGTGTTATTCTGAATGCTACTCTTACCGGCCTTGTAGCCGGATTGCGATTGCCCGGGCCACGCAGCGGAATGCCCGCGCAGCGCCCGGATCTCAGAAATGAGGGGGTCCCGCATGGGCCGTGGCCGTCAGAAGGCGAAGCACACCAAGATCGCCCGTGAACTGAAGTCTTACAGCCCGAGCGTCAACTACTCGGCGCTCGAGCGCGAGCTCGGCCACCACAGCGAAGACGAGTACGTCGACAAGTGGGCCGACAAGTACACGGACGAGTACGAAGACGAGAAGGCCTGACGCCGCCCGACTCTTCCCGCCTGGATCGACGTTCAGGCGCCGAGACTGCTCGCCACGTGCCAGGCGCCGCGTCGGACGATCTTCTCGAGTTCGTGCGCGCGTGACGCGAAGTCGTCCGCCGTCGTCGACAGCGACACCGCCCCGACCGTGCGGCCGCTGCGCGACTTGACGGGCGCCGCGATGCACGCGAGCTTCGGCATGTACTCCTCGACCTCGACGGCGATCTGCAGCGCCCGCACCTCGTCGAGCTGATCGAGCAGGGCCCGCTCGCCCGTGACCGAGCGCTGCGTGACGGCGGATGCCCCGCGCCGCTGGAGGTAGCGGCGCACCTCGTCGTCGTCGAGGGCGGCGAGCATGAGCTTTCCGAAGGCCGTGACATGCGCTGCATCCGCGAACCCGACGTGCAGCTGTCCGATCCGCGGATGCGCGGGAGAGTCCGCGACGTGGGCGACCGCGATGTCGTCGCCGCGGAAGACGGTGAGGTAGGCGGGCGCATGCGCGGCGTCGCGCATGGCTGCCAGGATGTCGCGGACGGCCGCCGTGGAGACGAGCTGCGATCGCACGGCACGACCGAGTCCGTCGACTGCACGGCCGAGCATGTAGCGCGACTCGGCGCCGCGTACGAGATAGTCGTGCTGCTGCAGGGTCGACAGGAGACGGTACGTCGTCGCGGTCGACAGCTCGAGCCGCATCGCGAGCTCTGCCGCGGAGAGGCCGTCGGGCGTGCCGCCGATCTCGTCGAGGATGCGCAGCACGCGGTCCGCGGAGCGGATGCCCGCGGCGTCGCGGGGGGAGGAGCCCATGCCGAGAGTGTACGTCGGCACGGGTTTCGCACATCGTGAGAACCGGGCTTTCCCGGCGCACCGGGTCGCGTCGAGGCTGAGGGCTGATTCCAGAGAGGAAGCCCCCATGTCAGACAAGATCCTCATCCTCACCGGCGACGCCGCCGAGACCCTCGAGGTGTTCTACCCCTACCACCGGCTTCAGGAGGCGGGCTACGAGGTGCACATCGGAGCCCCCGTCAAGCGGAAGCTGCAGTTCGTCGTCCACGACTTCGTCGACGGCTTCGGCACGTACACCGAGAAGCCGGGGCACGCGTGGGACGCCGACATCGCGTTCGCCGACGTCGACCCCGCCGACTACGTCGCGATCGTCGTGCCCGGAGGACGCGCGCCGGAGTACATCCGCAACGACGAGGACGCCAAGCGGATCGTGCGGCACTTCTTCGAATCGAACGAGCCGGTCGCGGCGACCTGCCACGGCCCGCTCCTCCTCGCGGCGGCGGGTGTGCTCGCGGGGCGCACGTCCTCGGCCTATCCGGAGCTCGCGATCGACGTGGAGACCGCGGGCGGAGTTTTCGAGAACGGCGGCGCCGTCGTCGACGGCAACCTCGTGACGGCGCGTGCCTGGCCGGACAACGGAACGTGGATGAAGGCCTTCATCGAGGTGCTGGAGGGTGCGCGCGTCACCGCGTGAGCGCCCTGGGACCGCCCGCGGGGTGCCCTCGCCGGCCGGGCGTCTCACGCCCATGAGCCGTGACGCCGCTCCCACTCGTCCTCGACGGTGTGCGGTCGTGCAGCGACGACCCCTGCGGGGATCGCTGCCGCGACGACGGCCGCGAGGAGCCACAGCGACGACGTCCAACCGCCCGACCCCGCGTGGAGCAGGCCGACCGTCAGCGGGAAGACCGCGGTGATCGCATAGCCGACGCTCTGCACGAAGCCGCTGAGCGCGATCGTCGCATCGTGCGTGCGCGTGCGCAGCCCGAGCATGACCAGCACGAGCGGGAAGAGCAGCGGTGCGATGCCGAGCAGCGCCACCCACAGCCAGGGCGCGGCGGCGGGGGCGAACAGCAGGCCCGCGATCGAGACGAACCCCGCCGCGACCGCGACGGCGTAGAGCGAGCGGACGATGCGGAAGCGGGCGACGAGCACGGGCACGAGGAGGGACGCGGGCAGACCCATGCCCGCGAACAGCGAGAGCAGGGCTCCTGCGGTGGCCGGATCCACACCGGCGATGTCGACGAGGATCGTGGGAAGCCAGGCGAACGACGTGTACGCGATGATCCCCGACACGGCGAACGAAGCCATGAGCGCCCACGCGAGCGGCAGCCGCCACATCCTCCGGAAGACATCCGGGCGCGGCTCGTCGTCATCGTCCGCCTCCGAGCGGGCCGCCGACCGCGCGCGCACCGTGAGTCCGATCCACGGGATGAGCGCGACGCCGGCGAACACCGCCCAGAGCGCGAGCGATGTGCGCCAGCCGGCGGCATCCGAGATCGGCACCGCCACGAGCGGCGGCAGGAACGTGGCGACGGCCATGGTCGTGGAGAACACCGCCGTCATGAGCCCGACCCGGTCGGGGAAGTACTTCTTCACGAGCGGCGGCAGCAGCACGTTGCCGGTGCCCACGGCGGCGAAGATGAGCGCCGTCGAGCCGAGCAGCGTGAGACCGTCGACCGCGAGACCGCGCGCGACCATGCCGATCGTCGCGACGGCGAGCGCGATGACGACGAGCCGCTCGAGTCCCAGTCGACGCTCGAACTGAGGCGTCAGCACGCCGAAGATCGCGAAGCACACCGGCGGCGCCGTGCCGATGAGCCCGACGACCCACTCCGGCACGGGGAAGTCCTGCGCCACATGGTCGAGGACGGGCGAGAGGGATGCCACGGCCGACCGCAGCGAGAACGCCAGCAGGACGATGCCGACGAGCGCGAGGGTCCTCCCGTGCCACAGCGGCCGGGAGTCGGGGGTCACGATTCCTGCGAGCCCTCGACCCAGGCCAGGTACTCCTCCGACACCGTGCCGGTGACGTACCGGCCGTCGAAGCAGCTCATGTCGAGGTCGTCGAGGTCGGTGCCCTCGAGGATCGCGGCCTTGAGGTCTTCGACCTCCTGGTAGACGACGAAGTCGGCGCCGAGCTCCTCGGCGATCTCCGGGATCGTGCGGCCGTGCGCGACGAGCTCGTGGCGCGACGGCATGTTGATGCCGTAGACGTGCGGGTACCGGACGGGCGGAGCGGCCGACGCGAACGTCACGCTCTTGGCCCCGGCATCCCGCGCCATCTGGATGATCTCCTTCGACGTCGTGCCGCGCACGATCGAGTCGTCGATGAGGAGCACGTTCTTGCCCTTGAACTCGGTCGACATCGCGTTGAGCTTCTGGCGCACGCTCTTCTTGCGCACCGCCTGGCCGGGCATGATGAACGTCCGGCCGATGTAGCGGTTCTTGTAGAAGCCCTCGCGGTACTCGATGCCGAGCTTGCGCGCGACCTGCATCGCGGCGGGCCGCGACGAGTCGGGGATCGGCATGACGACGTCGATCGCACCCTTGGGCGTGTACTTCGCGATCGTGTCGGCAAGCCGCTCGCCCATGCGCAGGCGCGCCTCGTACACCGAGATGCCGTTCATGACCGAGTCGGGTCGGGCGAGGTAGACGTACTCGAACGAGCAGGGCGCGAGGATCGGGTCGGTCGCGCACTGCTTCGTGTGCAGGTGCCCGTCGAGGTCGATGAAGACGGCCTCGCCCGGGTCGACGTCGCGGACGACCTCGAAGCCGCCGTTCTCGAGCACGAGCGACTCGGAGGCGACGATCCACTCGTAGCCGCCCTCGTCGGCGGGGCGCGTCCCGATGATGAGGGGGCGGATGCCGAACGGATCGCGGAAGGCGAGCAGGCCGTAGCCGGCGAGCAGTGCGATGGCGGCGTAGGAGCCCTCCACGCGCTCGTGCACGCGCGAGACGGCGTCGAACACCTGGTCCGGGTCGAGGCGCAGCCCCGTGATCGATGACTGCAGCTCGTTGGCGAGCACGTTGACCAGCAGCTCGGTGTCGGAGCTCGTGTTGAGGTGCCGGCGGTCCTTGTTGAAGAGCTCGTCGGTGAGCTCCCGCGTGTTGGTGAGGTTGCCGTTGTGCACGAGGACGATGCCGTACGGCGCGTTGACGTAGAAGGGCTGCGCCTCTTCCTCGCTCGAGGCCGTGCCCTTCGTCGCGTAGCGCACGTGACCGAGGCCGATGTCGCCGAGGAGCGAGCGCATGTCGCGCGTGCGGAACGCCTCGCGCACCTGGCCGCGCTGCTTGGTCATGTGGAAGACGCCGTTGCGCTCCGCCGTCGCGATGCCCGTGGAATCCTGCCCGCGGTGCTGCAGGAGGAGGAGGGCGTCGTAGATCTCCTGGTTGACGGACCCCTGGCCCACCATCCCGACGATTCCGCACATGGGGTGTTACTTCGCTCCGTCTTGATAGGTGCCGACGAGGCGCACGGCCCCGCCGTCGACGCCCTTGGCGCCCTGTTCGAACTCGCCGTCGGGCAGCGTGCCGTCGTGGACGACGCCGACCTGCCAGGTCGCCAGGCCCGCTCGAGAGAGAGCGGATGCCGCGGCCTCGGCCTTGTCGGCGGCGACGACCGCGAGGAAGCCGATGCCGAGGTTCCACGTGCCCTCGGTCTGCTCGAGGCTGAGCGACCCGAGGTCGGCGAGCACCCGGAAGACCGGGGAGGGCGACCAGGTGGAGCGGTCGACCTCGACCCACGTGCCCTTCGGCAGCACGCGCGCGAGGTTCGCGGCGATGCCGCCGCCCGTCACGTGGCTGAGCGCGTGCACGGCGTCGTCGGTGTCGGCGACGAGGCGCAGGAGCGGCGCGGTGTACAGGCGCGTGGGCTCGAGCAGCGTCTCGCCCCAGGTCGCGCCGAAGTCGGGCGCGTTGTCGCCGTACTGGATGCCCGCTCCCGCGACGATGTGCCGCACGAGGGAGTAGCCGTTGGAGTGCAGGCCGCTCGAGGCGAGCGCGAGCACGACATCCCCCGCCCGCACGCGGTCGGCGCCCAGGATGCGGTCCGCTTCGACGACGCCCGTCGCGGCGCCCGCGACGTCGTAGTCGTTCTGCCCGAGCAGGCCGGGGTGCTCCGCCGTCTCGCCTCCGACGAGGGCCGTGCCGGTCTCGGCGCAGCCGGCCGCGATGCCGCGCACGATGTCTGCGATGCGGTTCGGGAAGACCTTGCCGCACGCGATGTAGTCGGTCATGAAGAGGGGCTTGGCCCCCACGACGACGATGTCGTCGACGACCATGCCCACGAGGTCGAGGCCGATCGTGTCGTGCTTGTCGATCGCCTGGGCGATCGCGACCTTCGTGCCGACGCCGTCGGTGCTCGTCGCGAGCAGCGGACGGCGGTAGTCGTGCAGGAACGACGCGTCGTAGAGGCCGGCGAAGCCTCCGACGCCGCCGAGCACTTCGGGTCCGTGCGTGCGGCGCACGGCGGACTTCATGAGCTCGACCGCGAGGTCACCCGCGGCGGTGTCGACGCCGGCGGCGGTGTACGGGTTTGCGGAGGAGTCGGCGGGGGCGCCCGTCACGGGCGCATCGTCGGTGGGAGATGCCACCCGACAAGCCTACCGGCGGCCCGCCTGGGCAGATGCCGCGTGACGCCTCGCTCCCGATCGCTGAGACTCCACCGGACTGCCGAGCACGCGGGTGGCACCCACGCTCTCGGCGGTCGGGTGGAGGCTCACGGACTGGTCACGGCGGGGCGCGATGTCGGGGGTGAGAATTAGAATGGCGGCATGGGCGGCGCAGGGGCTCCGGAGTGGGTGATTCGCGAGGACGCGAGTCAGCAGGTGCTTCTCGCCCTCTATCTGCGCCAGGTGCTCGGCATCCGCTCGCCCGACGAGCTTCCGCAGCTGCGCGGCATCCCTCCGCGGCTCAACGCCCGCGACGACGACGCGCAGGCCCGCCTCGAGCGCCAGTGGCGCGAGTACTGGGCGATGACGGTCGAGCCGCAGGCGCACCCGTCACCCGTGCCGCTCGATCTCGTCGACGGCTTCGACACGCTCGTCGCGCTGCCGCTGGAGGGCTGCGACGATCTGCGCGCCGCCATGATCCCGTATGCGGGCGAGGCGCTCGCCTATTCGCAGTCTGCCAAGGAGCGCTACCGCAAGGAGGCGGCGGCGAAGCCGGGCGTCTCGTACCGCGCGTACGCGAGCGCGATCGCCGAGCACGAGCGCCAGGTCGGTCGCCGTGCCCACTCGTTCGAGCTCAACGTCCAGGTGCTGCCGCTCGCACAGCGGGGCGTCTGGTGGATCGGCTCGCTCACGATCGCCGTGACCGACGGACTGCGCGGCGATGTCGCGGCCTTCGACGCCGCGATCCACCCGATCATCGCCGAGCTGGCCTGATCTGCGTCCGGCTACTCGGCTTCGGGGTCGGATCCCTGGACGGTCTCACGGTCGACCGTGACCTCGCGGGTGCGGCGGCCGACGGTGCGGTCGAGGATGAGCGCCAAGATCGCGAACACGGCGACGCCGATCGTGACGCAGATGAGGGCCATGAAGCCGAAGACCTGGCCCGACGAGTAGACGAGACCCGTATTGGCGCTCTGCGCGTTCGTGCCGTCGAACGCGAACGTGAGGATCAGGGCGGTGAGCAGACCGAGGCCCGCGCCCACGACGAGGAAGACCGAGAACCTGGGGGCGCGACGCACCCGCACCCGCTCGGTGCGCCTCCCGGCAGCGGGCGTCGTCGGAGGGGTGCGCGGTTCGGACATACCTCAATCATCCCTCAGGCTGTCGAGCCGGCGGTTCGTCGGGGTCCTCGCCGCGATCCGCGTCGGCGCGACGCACCCAGGGCTGCACCTCGTCCGTCATCGGCGACACGAGGTCGTCGACGATGACCGTCTGGTGCTCCGTGATGACGGCTCGGGTGCGCCGTCCGAGCACGCGATCGATCACGATGACCGCCGTCGCGGCCAGCAGGAGCGCGAGCGCGACCCAGACGACCGCGAGGACTCCGAAGATCCACACGACCCCCGACAGCTGCGACGAGAACGGATCGGCGCTCGTCGCGACCACGGTTGACGCCGCCGTGTGGATCGCGGCGACGACGAGCCCCGCGATCACGCTGAAGAAGAGGATGCGCCCGTACCGCGGCGCGCGGCGCACGGCGCCGGTCTCCCACTCCTCGTCGACGACGTGCTCGTTCTCCGGCGGGTCGTCCCCGTCGTATGCGGTGATGGGCTCGCGTCCCATGCTTCCATTGTCCGCCCGTCGAGCGGCCGTGGGGCGGCGGCGTCAGGGACGCAGAGGCAGGAGCGCCGACAGATCGGCGCGCACCCCCGAAGCGCTGATGCGGCCGGCGGCCGCGGCATCCCCCCACTGCTCGGCACCCGTCGCGAGCGCGATCCAGGTGGAGGGATCGGTCTCGACGACATTGGGCGGGGTCCCTCGTGTGTGCCGCGGACCCTCGACGGCCTGCACGGCGCCGAACGGCGGCACGCGCACCTCGACCGAGTTGCCCGGCGCCTTCTCGGCCAGCAGCTGCAGCAGGTATCGCACGGCCGTCGCGTGATCCGTGCGCGCGGGGCGAGTGGATGCCTCCTCCGCGGCGCGCACGGCGGCAAGCGCCGCGCGCCCCTCCGAGACCCCGATCTTCTTCGCCACACCTCCACGCTACGCGGGGCCGCAGACGCGGGGGCGGCGCTCGGTAGGCTTGTCCGGTGCGAATCCTGGTCCTCGGCTCCGGTGCTCGCGAGCACGCCATCATCCTCTCCCTGCGATCGGAGGAGTCAGGGCACGAGGTGTTCGCGGCGCCCGGCAACGCCGGCATCGCGCAGGACGCGACGATCGTCGACCTCGACGCGAACAACCCCTCCGCCGTCACCGACTACGCGAACGAGGAGGCGATCGACCTCGTCGTGATCGGCCCCGAGGCCCCCCTCGTGGCAGGCGTCGCCGATGCGCTGCGCGAGCGGGGCATCCCCGTCTTCGGCCCCGGCAAGGCGGCCGCACAGCTCGAGGGGTCCAAGGCGTTCGCGAAGCGGATCATGGATGCCGCAGGCGTGCCCACCGGCCGCGCGCTGCGCGCCCACTCCCGCGCCGAGGTCGAGGCCGCGCTCGACGAGCTGGGCGCTCCGCACGTCGTGAAGGCCGACGGGCTCGCGGCCGGCAAGGGCGTCATCGTCACGACCGACCGAGAGGCGGCCCTCGCGCACGCCGACGCGTACCTGGGCTCCGGGCCCGTGCTCGTCGAGGAGTTCCTCGCCGGCCCCGAGGTGTCGCTCTTCTTCCTCAGCGACGGCGACCATGTGCTGCCGCTCAGCCCCGCGCAGGACTTCAAGCGCCTCCGCGACGGCGACGAGGGGCCGAACACGGGCGGCATGGGCGCCTATTCACCCCTGCCCTGGCTCGGTGAGCGCTTCGACGCTCGCGGCGTCGAGGGCGAGGCATCCGATCCGGAGCAGGCCTTCGTCGACTACGTGACCCGCGAGATCGCCGAGCCCGTCATCCGCGAGCTGGATTCCGAGGGCACGCCCTTCATCGGCCTGCTCTACGCGGGGCTCATCCTGACGGAACAGGGCGTCAAGGTCATCGAGTTCAACGCCCGCTTCGGCGACCCCGAGACGCAGGTCGTGCTGCCGCGACTGGTCGACCCGCTCTCCGAGCTGCTGCTCGCCGCCGCGTCGGGCAACCTCGAGGACTTCCCCCGTCCCGCTTTCGCCGACGCGGCCGCCGTCACAGTCGTGCTCGCGTCGGAGGGCTACCCGGAGTCGCCCGTCACGGGGCGCCCCCTCACGGGACTGGATGCCGCGACCGCTGTCGACGGTGTGCACCTCGCGCACGCCGCCACGGCGCTCTCGCCCGAGGCGCTCGTCGCGACGGGCGGTCGCGTGCTCAACGTCGTCGCATTGGGCACGACGTTCGCCGAGGCGCGCGATCGGGCCTACCGCGCCCTCGCCGAGATCTCGCTCGAAGGCGGCCAGTACCGCACCGACATCGCGGCCCGCGTCACCGAGTCCTGACCTTCACCCTGTGCAGCACCGCATCGGCGGTGCCATCATCGGTGTGGGGCGGCAATGGACACGGTCATCGAGGTGGAGATAGGTGCCGGCACGACCGAGGGCACCTACGTCGTGCACGTCCTCAGGTCGCTCGCCGGCGGCGAGCCCACCGCCACGGTGACCCTCGACATCGCCGACGTGCTCGATGATCTGCCGCAGATCGAGGCGTCGATCCTCGCCTCGTCGGTCGCGGCGAGGCGCGTCATGTCGACGCGGGAGTCGGCGGTGCAGGCCATCGGCGTGCGACTGTTCGACACCATCTTCACGGGGCGCGTCGCCGAGGCGTACCGCGCCAGCTCCGCCGTCGCCACCGAACGCGGCCTCTCGCCCCAGCTGACGCTGAGACTCACCTCGCCGGAGCTCGCCGCCTTGCCGTGGGAGGCCCTCTACGACAGTCAGGCCGGGCGCTATGTGAGCCGCAAGGAGCCGCTCGTGCGGCGGGTCTCCTCCCCGTACGGGTCGCGCTCGTCGGCGATCCCGGCGCCCTTGCGCATCCTCGGGATGGTGTCCTCGCCGAAGGGTCTGCAGCTGCTCGACGTCGAGGCGGAGAAGGAGCGGCTCGAATCCGCTCTGGCCGATCACATCGCGGACGGGCGTGTCGAACTCGTCTGGCTGGAGAACGCGTCGTGGAGCGGGCTGCACGGCAAGCTTCTGAGCGAGCCGTGGCACGTCGTGCACTTCATCGGCCACGGCGGCTACGACGAGGAATCGGACGAAGGCCTCATCGCCCTGGTGGGGCGCGACGGGCGCGCCGACTTCGTCTCCGCGAGCAGCCTGGCCGACCTCCTCAACGAGGCGGGGAGCGTGCCGCGACTCGTCGTGCTCAACTCCTGCCAATCGGGGGCGACGGGAACGTCCGACCTGTTCGCCGGCACGGCCGCGACTCTCGTGCACAGCGGCATCAACGCCGTCGTCGCGATGCAGTTCGCCGTGAGCGACTACGCCGCCCTCGCCTTCGCACGGAGCTTCTACCTGGCGCTCGCGAGCGGGCGGCGCATAGACGAGGCCGTGCGAAGCGGCCGCATCGGCATCCTCGGCATCACGCGCGACACCCTCGAATGGATCACGCCCGTCGTGTACATCGCCGGCGATGACACGCGCCTCATCGACCCCTCCGCGGTCCGGCACCAGCCGGCGGCCGCGACCGCCGATGCCGCGACTCCGGCTGATGAGGGCGAGGGCGCCCCCTCGGTAGTCCTGCCGGGGCTCACCGCGGCCTCCGCCGTCACGCACGCCCCATCGGCCGAGTTCCCGCCTGCCCGCGGAGAGAACGAGGTCGCTGCCGACGCCGCAGGCTTCGGACCGGCCGCGGGCGACGCCGAGGCTCAGCCGGCGGCGTTCGGCCCGACGTCACCACCCTTTGAGGCGACGCCCGGACCCGATGCGGGCCAGACCGGACCCGCCACGCACGAATCCGATGCGGCCGAGTCGGGACCCGCCACGCACGAAACCGATGCGGCCGAGTCGGAGCCCGCCACGCACGAAACCGATGCGGCCGAGTCGGAGCCCGCCGCAGCGGACCCCGTGCCCGTGATCACCGAGCCGCGGCCGGTCACGCCCGGGCCTGTCACGCCTGGGCCGGTCACGCCCGGGCCGGTCACGGCCGAGCCCCCAGCCCGGCCCGGGCCCGTGGCCTTGGAGCACGCGGTCGACCCCGTCAGGACACCCGCCGGCACCCGCATCGGCACCGAGGACGCGGCATCCATTCACTCCGCCGAGATCCCCGCCGTGCCGGTCCCGGTCGCCGCGGATCCCCTCGCCTTCCTCGGATCGGGAACGCCGACGCCGCCGATCCCTCCGAAGTCGCCGGAAGCCGAGAGGCCGCGTCGCCGCGTGCTGCTCGTCTCCGCGATCGTCGTCGGGGTGCTCGTGATCGCCGGAGCCGCCTGGGGTGCGTGGACCCTGTGGGGCGGTACGGGTGTCTCGCCGACATCGGAATCCCGTGGCCAGGAGACGAGCAGCAGCACCCCCGCGCCGCCACCGCCCGCGACGCCGACGGTCATGGCTCCCGTCGAGGTCCAGGTGCTCGCCGCGACCCAGTGGACCGCGACGGGCGTTCAGTGCGAAGTGGGCGACACGGTGACGATCGACGCCGCAGGCACCATCCTCCACGAGCCCAACCCGAACTCGACGGTCTCGCCGGACGGTCTCGCCGACCCCTGGTATCACCAGTTCAACGTCGAGGGACTCCCCGACTCGCCCACCGCGGGGCTCATCGGCAGCGTCGAGCAGCAGCAGCCGTTCGTCTTCGTGGGATCGCATCTCGACTACGCCTGCCCGAGCAACGGCGAGTTCTACCTCGGGGTCAACGATCGCGGTCTCGAGGGCAACAGCGGATGGTGGACCGCGACGGTCACCCGGACCGACAACCCCACGCAGTGACGGAGGAGCCCGATGCAGCTGGTGACGTACACGACCGCCGAGGGCGAGGAGATCACGATCCAGGTGCCCGACGCCCAGCCGTCGGGCGAGTTCGTCACCCGCGGACGCGGCGGTGTCATCACCGGAGAGGAGACCGTGCAGCGAGCGGAGCAGGGGCTGGACGGCGCGCTGTCGCGCATCCAGCCCGCCGTGCGGTCGCTCATCACGAAGCTCCGCTCGGAGACCTACGACCCCGACGAGATCCAGGTGGAGTTCGGCATCCAGCTGAGTGTGGGCGTGGGTGCGTTCATCACGGCCGGCACGTCATCCAACTTCCGCATCCTCATGACGTGGACGCGCCGGCCCAGGATGATCCCGGACGAGCTCGACCTCCTGCCGACACCGGACGCCTGAAGCATCGGCGCGGGCATCGGCCGATCGGACGAGGCATCGCGGACCGGACGGCCGATGCGGCGCGGCATCCCGTCCCGCGAGCATGGCGGCATGACCACCGCCACCGCCGCACGGACCACCGCCCGCCGAGCCCCCGAGTGGCTCGCGCCGGCGGGGCTGATCCTCCTGAGCCTCGTCCCCATGATCGCGGGCGCCTCCCGGCTCACGCAGCTGTCGACGGGCGCGACCGTCACGCCCGACAACGCCCGCTTCTTCGACTCGCCGATCCCCGTCGTCGTGCACATCGTCGGCTCGAGCCTCTTCATGCTGCTGGGCGCGCTGCAGTTCGCCCCGTCGCTGCGCAGGCGCCGCTGGCACCGCATCTCAGGGCGCATCGTCGCCCCGGCCGGTCTCGCGTCGGCGCTCTCCGCCCTGTGGATGACGCTCTTCTACGCCTTTCCGTCCGCGGTCACCGGGCCGGGGCTCTCGGCGATCCGGATCGTCCTGGCCCTCACTATGGCCGGTGCGATCGTCGCCGCCTTCATCGCCATCCGCCGAGGCGACGTCGCGACCCACGGCGCGTGGATGACGCGCGCTTACGCGATCGGGCTCGGCGCGGGCACGCAGGTGCTAACGTTCCTGCCGTACACGCTGCTGATCGGCACGCCGCCGCCCGTCGTGCACACCCTGCTCATGGCGGCCGGCTGGGGCATCAATCTCGTCGTCGCCGAGATCGTCATCCACCGCCGGGCGCGCGCCGGTCGCGCACCTATCATGAGGGCATGACGAGCCCGGTCCGCGCGCTCTGGGACGCGCCCGCGGCCTTTCCGGCGCCGCCACGGCGAGTGTGGCGCGACTGGGTGCTCGTCGGCGCGATCCCCGTGCTCGCCGTGGTCGAGGCATCCCTCCGCCCCGAACTGCCCTGGCGCTGGCTCTGGGTCGTCGTGCTCTCCGGGCTCGTCGTGACGCTCCTGTGGCGTCGTCAGCGGCCCTTCACGATGCTGGCCGTCGCCTTCGCGATCGGCACCGCCGTGAGCATTCCGACCGGCGGCGACCCGCAGGCCTTCACGACGGCGTACTTCCTGATCCTGCTCTACGCCGTGTTCCGGTGGGGATCCGGGCGCGCGATGCTCTTCGGAGGCGCTCTCGTCGCCGTGGGAACGGCGCTCACGTTCGTGGCGCGCACGCCGGCGCCGACCGATCTGGTCGGCGGCATCGCCGTCGCGGTCGCAACGGCCGCGCTCGGCGTCGCATTGCGGTGGCGCAGTGCCTCCCGGGCGCGCGAGCTCGACCGCGTGCGGCTCCTGGAGCGGGAGCAGCTCGCGCGCGACCTGCACGACACCGTCGCGCACCACGTCTCGGCGATAGCGATCCAGGCGCAGGCGGGTGCGACGGTCGCCGCGACGGATCCGGATGCCACGGCCGACGTGCTGCGCACGATCGAGGGCGAGGCATCCCGCACCCTCCGCGAGATGCGCGCCATGGTCGGAGTGCTGCGCGCGAGCGATGCCGCCGCCCTCGCCCCCACGCCCGGCCTCGCAGAGCTGCGCAGTCTGGAGCGAGCGGATGCCCCCGCCGTGACCGTGCGCGTCGACGGCGATCCCGGCTCGGTGCCGCCGCCCGTCGCCGCCGCGGTGTTCCGGCTCGCGCAGGAAGCGGTGACGAACGCACGGCGGCACGCGCGGAGCGCGTCGAAGGTCGAGGTCGAGGTGGGCGTCGACGCCGACGGCGTGCGCGTACGCGTGCACGACGACGGCCAGGTCTCGGCATCCGGTGGTCCCGGGTTCGGGATCCGGGGCATGCGCGAGCGCGCGGCGCTGTTCGGCGGCTCGTGCGACGCGGCGCCCGATCCCGCGGGCGGCTGGACCGTCTCGGCCGCCCTCCCGCGCACGGGGTGGACCGCATGACGGTGCGTGTGCTGATCGCCGACGACCAGGTGCTCGTGCGGACCGGACTGCGGATGATCCTCGACGCACAGCCCGGCGTCGAGGTGGTCGGCGAGGCGGCCGACGGCGCGCAGGCCGTCGCGCTCGCACGTGAGATGCGTCCGGACGTGTGCCTGATCGACATCCGGATGCCCGTCATGGACGGGCTCGAGGCGACACGGCTGCTCGCCGGGCCCGACGTCGCGGATCCGATCCCCGTCGTCGTCATCACGACGTTCGACCTCGACGAGTACGTCTACGCGGCGCTGCGCGCGGGCGCGCGGGGTTTCCTGCTCAAGGACGCCGGCGCGACGCTGCTCGCCGAGGCCGTGAACGCGGCGGCGCGCGGCGATGCGCTCATCGACCCGACCGTGACGGTGCGGCTCATCGAGGCCTTCGCCGGCAGCGAGCGCCGGTCGGCGGCTCCGCCGTCGAGTCCTCTCACGGAGCGCGAGGAGGCGGTCGTGGCGCTCGTCGCGCAGGGCCTGGGCAACACCGGGATCGGCGACGAGCTGCACATCTCGCTCAGCACGGTCAAGACGCACCTCGCGAGCGCCATGACGAAGCTCGGCGCCCGCAATCGCGTCGAGCTCGCGATCTGGGCGCACGAGCGCGGGGTCGACACGCGGCGCTGACCGACGGAACCCCGGATCAGAGCCGCGCGTACGAGTCGATGTCGTCGACGAACTCGTCGGCGGTCTCCTCCGACACCGTCGCCCGGGTCGCGCCGAGTGCTTCGAGGTAGTCGGCCGTCGTGAGCGCGTCGGAGTCGGCAGCATCAGGATTGCGCAGCGCCTCCGCGAGCGCGGCCTGCGAGGCGCGCCGCGCGGCGTACTCGATGTCGGCGGGCGTCAGCCCCTCGCTCGCCTCGACGAGCAGCTCAAACGCCACGGTCTCGGCGATGGCGGGCGGGACGTAGCGGGTCCAGATCGCGCGTCGCGCCTCGGCGTCGGGCAGCCCGATCGGGATGACGTAGTCGAAACGGCCGTGGCGGAGGAATGCGGCATCCAGTGCCCGCACGAAGTTCGTCGCGCAGATCAGCAGGCGTCCTTCACGCTCGCGGAACTCGGCGACGAGCTTGAGCAGCTCGTTCGTGACGCCCTGCGTCGGCGACGGCGGATCGCCGCGCCGGCGCGAAGCGATCTCCTCGACCTCGTCGATGAAGACCACGGCGTGCTCGAGGTCGCCGATCGACTCGAACGTCGCGCGCAGCCCTGCAGCCATGCCCTTGGGCGAGTCGCCGAGGCGAGATGGGAAGACCTCGACGAACGGCCAGTCGAGTCGGGATGCCACGGCCTTCGCGAACGTCGTCTTGCCGGTTCCGGGAGGACCGAAGAGCATGACGGCGCGCGGCGGCACGACGCCGAACCGCTCGGCGAGGTCGGGGCGCGCCAGCGGCGTCACGAGGCGCTCCTCGAGCAGCTCCTTCTCGTGCTGCATGCCGGCGACCGCCTCCCACAGGTGCCGCGGCATGATGCGGCCGCCGACCTCCTTGAGCAGGTCGAGCTCGCGGCGCTGCACGGGCATCTGGCGCTCGAGGTAGCGGAGCCGATGCTGCATGCCGAACCCGTTCTGCGTCAGAGCCTCGACGGGGTCGCCCTCGCCGGCCACCAGGACCGACAGCTTCGCCAGGCCGAGCGTCGCCATCCGCCGCTCGAGCGCGTCGAGCAGGGCCGCACCGGACCGCTTCGCGACCTCTTCGTCGACCGTGCCGAAGAAGACGATCCAGCCTTGCGCGTGCGCCGCCCGGCCGACCGCCGCGCCGACGATGCGATCGCCGCGCACCGCGACGACGGCGTGGTCGACCTGGCACGACGCGATCACCTCGGCGAGCGAGTAGACCGGCGTCGCGACGGCGTCGTGCACGGTCTCCCAGAGCCTGACGATCCCGTCGAGGTCGTCGTCGTGGAAGTCGCGGATATGCGTTCGGCTCATGCCTGTCACCATACGAGGCACGGTGCTCCTCGTCCTACAACGTGGTTTGCTGGAATCGGGTCGCTGCGTCACGCGATCCAGAGGAGTCGTCATGACGGATGCCACGATCTCGCCGTTCTTCCGCGCGGGAGACCGCCACCGCTTCACGGCCCGCGAGGCCACCGTCGTGGCCGTGTCGCGTCCCGTCGACCAGTTCGTGCGGGTCACCGTGACGGGCCCCGACTTCGACGATTTCGTCAGCACGGGACCCACCGACCACACGCGCGTGTTCTTCCCCGACCCGGTGACGGGCGAGCTGACGGCCCCCCGCGCCGCGGGACCGGGCGAAGAGGGCATCGTCCGCCCCGAGGCCGCCATGTTCGCGCGCGACTTCACGCCTCTCAATCCGCGCCGGGAGGATGATCGTGTGCTCGTCGACTTCGACATCCTCCGGCACGTCGATCCGGGTCCCGCCGCCGCGTGGGGCGTGCAGGCGAAGCCCGGAGACCGTCTGGTGATCGTCGGCCCGAGGGGCTCGAAGAACGCGCCGCAGGAGGCGCCGCGCGTGCTCCTCGTCGTCGACCCGACGGCGTTCCCGTCGGCTACGCGCTGGCTCGCCGAGGTGGCCGCGACGACCCGCGTCGACGTCGTCGCCGACGTCGCGGGCGACCTCTGCTGGGTCGAGACGTACTTCCGCCAGGAGTCGGGCCGCGTCGATTTCACCCTCACGGCCGCCGGTCCCGATCTCGCCGAGGCGGCGAAGGCGTCGGGAGTGGATGCCGGCACCTTCATGTTCGCGGCGGGCGAGGCATCCCGGCTCATCCCCCTGCGCCGGTACCTGCGCAACGATCTCGCGCTCCCCCGCGAGCAGTTCGCGCTGAGCGGCTACTGGAAGAGCGGCACGGCGGGCTTCGACCACCACGCGCCGATCGACCCCTCCGACCCCGACTGACTCGCCACGGGGTCGAGCCTGAACCCCCGAGGAACGCCGAAGGCCCGGCATCCGTTCATGAGAACGGATACCGGGCCTTCGCCTCGCGTCACCGGCGCCGGGTCGACTCGGGCCGACGGAGGAAGCACACCGCCACAATTGCGACCAGCAGCACGGCTGCCGGCAGCAGGATCGACTGCGCCATGGCCGTCGAGAAGCCGTCGAGCACGAAGTCGGGGAGCTGGCCGCCCGTTCCGAACCCGCTCGGCGCACTGCTCGCGCCCGGCAGGTTCGCCTCGAGGCGTCCCTGCATGAAGGCGGCGATCGCGGCCGACCCGATGACCGATCCCACGGTGCGGGTCGTGTTGTAGATGCCCGCGCCCGCCCCCGCCTGCTGCGGGGCGAGGTTGCGGGTCGCCGTCGTCGCGAGCGGTCCCCACATGCCCGCGTTGCCCAGGCCCATGAGCGCCGACGGGAGCAGGAACATCCAGATCGGGGTGTCGACGTTCATGAGGCTCGAATACCAGAACAGCGAGACGGCGACGCACAGCAGCCCCGGGACGAGCAGGAAGCGCGGGTCGGTGCGGTCGAGGAGGCGACCCGCGAACGGTGCGAGCACACCCGAGAGCAGGGCCATCGGGATGAGCAGCAGCGCGGATTCCGTCGGCGTGAGGCCGCGTGCGAGCTGGATGAAGAACATGAGCGGCAGCGACATGCTCGTCACCGTGAAGCCGACCGCGGCGATCGCGATGTTCGAGACCGAGAAGTTGCGGTCGCGGAACAGTTCGAGCGGCACGAGCGGCTCGCTCTTGGTGCGCGCCTGCGTCCACACGAAGAAGACGATGACGAGCACACCCGCCGCGATCATGGCCCACACCCATGGCGCCCATTCGTACTTCTGGCCCTCCTGGAGCCCGAAGACGATGAGGAACAGACCCACGGCACTCAGGAAGACGCCGACCATGTCGAACTTGTGCGGGTGCGTCTCGAGCTTGGGCACGAGGATCCAGGCGGCGATGAAGCCGACGATGCCGACGGGGATGTTGATGAAGAAGATCCACTCCCACCCGAACCCGTCGACGAGCAGGCCGCCGACGAGCGGGCCGACGAGCGTGGCGACGCCGGCCGTCGCACCCCACAGGCCCATCGCCGCACCGCGGCGGCTCGCCGGGAACGTGCGGGTGATGACGGCCATCGTCTGCGGCGTCATCATCGCAGCACCGAGTCCCTGCACGGCGCGCGCGATGATGAGCAGCGTCAGCGTGGACGAGAGGCCGCAGCCGAGCGAGGCGAGCGTGAAGACCGCGAGGCCGATGAGGTAGATGTTGCGCGGGCCGAACCGGTCGCCGAGGCGGCCGGTGATGAGGAGGGGCACGCTGTACGCCAGCAGGTACGCCGAGGTCACCCACACGACGTTGTCGAGGTTGTTGGTGTCGGGGTCGAGGGCGGCCTTGATGGCGGGGTTGGCGACCGAGACGATCGTCGTGTCGACGAGGATCATGAAGAACCCGATGACGAGCGCCCACAGCGCGGGCCACGGGTTCTGCGGCCCCTTCGTCTTCAGAACGTCGGTGGAGGGCCCCATGGAGCGGGGCTGAGCGGATGCCTCGGCATCCGTCCCGGTTCCCGAGCTTGTCGAGGGATGAGTCATTGCCTTGCGGCCTTTCTTTCTTCGAGATAGCGCGCGGAGGGCACCATCGGCTGCCCCCACGCGAAGTCGTGGCGCTCGAGGCGCGCGATGAGCGCGTCGAGCCAGTCGATGTCGTGCGCGAGCATGACGGTCTCGCGGTCGACCTCGAGCAGGTACTGCTCGGGGACCTGACGTCCGCGAGCCGACTCACGTCCTGCGGAGAGCTCGGCGAGCACGCCCGCCAGCGCGATGCGCCGGCGGCCGAGCAGCTCGACGACCTCGTCGCGGTCGAGGTTGTGCGCCTCGGCGAGCGCGATGCGGAACTCGGCCGGGTGGTCGATGCGGGGCAGCTCGCGCCGCACCCATTCGCCGACCGCCTCCCGTCCGAGCTCGGTCTGCGAGTAGGTCGTGCGCTCGGGCCGGTTGCCCTCGCGGTCGATGCCGACCTCGGCGAGCAGGCCCGCCCGTTCCAGCCGGCCCACCGTGTGGTACAGCGTGCCGTTCGTGATGGTCACGAGCCGGTCGTCGCGCCGCTGGCGCATGAGCCGGATCATCTCGTAGGGGTGCATGTCCCCTTCGCCGAGCAGCGCGAGGATCATCACCCCCAAGGGGGTGATGCGGTCTACGGCGTCTCTCATGTGTCTTCTGATTGGTCGGGATCGATTGATCCGTATCGATTAGTCCATGTGGACTATACAGGATGTCGCACCCGAGGGCTAGCGTGTGGCTCATGAAGGACGACGCCGAGCGTGAGCGCGCGCACGCGATCTTCGACCCCATCGCCGACGAGTACCTCGCGAAGGACGGCGTCGACATCGGCGCGATGTTCGGCAGCGAGGGCCTGCGCGTCCGCGGGAAGGTCTTCGCCTTCATCGGGTGGAAAGGCAGCCTCGTCGCCAAGGTGCCGGAGGCGCGCGCCGACGAACTGGAGGCCGCAGGAACCGGCGAGCGCATGGAGATGCGCGGGCGGCCGGCGAAGGAGTGGGTGGTCGTGCCGACGACGAGGCCCGAGGCCTGGGCGCCTCTCATGGCCGAGGCGTACGCCTACCTCGACGAGATCACGCCCTGACTCGGGATAATGGCTGGGTGGCACACCCCCTCGAGCTCCCCGGCTGGCGGCACGTCTACTCCGGCAAGGTCCGCGACCTCTACGTCCCGGCCGAGGGCGACAGCCCTGACCGCATGCTCGTCGTCGCGAGCGACCGGGTCAGCGCCTTCGACCATGTGCTCGAGCCCGGCATCCCCGGCAAGGGCGTCCTGCTGACGACCCTGAGCCTGTGGTGGTTCGGCCGTCTCGCGGGAGCGGACGGCGGGCGCAGCATCCCGAACCATCTCGTCGCTCCGACCGAGCCGATCCCCGCCGAGGTCGCGGGGCGCTCGATGGTTGTGCGAAATCTCGAGATGCTGCCGGTCGAGTGCGTCGTCCGCGGCTACCTCACAGGGTCGGGCTGGGCCGAGTACCGCGCGCAGGGCACGGTGTGCGGCATCCCGCTCCCCGACGGCCTCAGCGACGGCGACCGCCTGCCCGAGCCACTGTTCACCCCCGCGTACAAGGCGCCGATGGGCGAGCACGACGAGAACATCTCGTTCGAGCAGACCGTCGAGCTCGTGGGCGCCGAGCGCGCCGCGCAGCTGCGCGACCTGTCGCTCGAGATCTACGCGCGTGCCGCACGCGCGGCGGAGGGGCATGGGCTCATCCTCGCCGACACGAAGTTCGAGTTCGGCGTCGACGCGGACGGCGTGCTGACGCTGGCCGACGAGGTGCTGACGAGCGACTCGTCGCGGTACTGGGATGCCGAGGCCTGGCGCACCGGCACGACGCCGACCGAGCGCATGGCGAGCTTCGACAAGCAGATCGTGCGCGACTGGCTCGCAGCGAACTGGGACAAGACGGGAACGCCGCCCGAGCTGCCCGACGAGATCGTCGAGCGCACCGCGGCGCGCTACCGCGAGCTCCTTCAGCTGCTGACGGCCGCCTGAGGCCGCGATTCGCTCAGCGGTCGGCGGGCCGGATGTCTGCCAGGCGCCCCGCGATCCGCTTACCGAACTCGCTGACGAACGCGACGGGGTCTGGTGTGACGTTGCGCAGCTGCACGTGCTCCACCCCGAGGGCGGCGAGCCGCTCCATGCGCGAGAGGAACGCGTCGGGATCGCCGAGCGGATCGAGCGCACCACCCTGCACGGTCTTCTCGATCGAGGCGTAGTCCCGTCCGAGCCGGTCGCAGTGGGCGCGCAGCACCGCAAGCTTGTGCTCTACCTCTTCGGGGTCGTTCACGGTCAGGTTCGAGATGTCGGCGTACTGGGCGACGAGGCGCAGCGTCTTGTGCTCGCCGTTGCCTCCGATCATGATCGGAGGTCGCGGCCGCGCTACGGGCACGGGGTGCGAGATCGTCTCGGCGAGCTGATAGTGCCGCCCCTCGTACGGCCCCTCCGCCTCGGGATCCCACATCTGCAGCGCGATCTGAAGGGTCTCCTCGAGGCGTTCGAACCGCTCGCGGAGAGGGGGATACGCAACGCCGAGCGCGAGATGCTCCCGTTCGTACCACGCCGCGCCGAGACCGAGCATCGCTCTGCCCGACGACAACACGTCGAGAGTCGTGACGATCTTCGAGAGCAGCCCCGGATGCCGGTAGGTCACCCCGGTCACGAGCGTGCCGAGTCTCACCCGGGTGGTGTGCGCGGCGGCGAAGCCGAGCAGCGTGTAGCCCTCCAGCATCGGGTCACGAGCCGTGCGGAAGCGCTCCATCTGGAAGTAGTGGTCCATCGCCGTGAACCAGGAGCCGCCGGCATCCTCCAGGGCTCGAGCCGTCGCCGCGATCGTCGGAGCGATGCTCACGGGCTCGCCCGGGAGGTTGAAATCCATGAAATGCACACCGAATCGCACGACGACCACGCTACCCACGTCGCGGCGGCGCCAGGCGGGATGTCGACGACTGAGTCGCCGCGGCGCCCCGGCGCGGGCGGCATCGCTCTCAGGGAACTCCCAGATAGGGTGACGTCAGCCTTCACCCCTGAGACCGAGGAGCCGCCATGGCTGTCTGGAAGCTGCACGGCGACGGCCGCACCGTCGAGCCCGGCAAGGTGGTGGGGCCCGACGAGCGCCTCGGCTGGGGCCTGACCGTCGCGATCGGGGTGCAACACGTCATCGCCATGTTCGGCGCGACGTTCCTCGTGCCCGTGCTGACCGGCTTCCCCGTGTCGACGACCCTGCTCTTCTCGGGAATCGGCACGATCCTCTTCCTGATCATCACGCGCAACAAGCTGCCCAGCTACCTCGGCTCGTCGTTCGCCTTCATCGCGCCGGTGACGGCGGCGACGGCGACGGCAGGGACGGGGTCGGCGCTCGCGGGCATCGTCGCGGTCGGCGTGCTGCTGGCCGCGATCGGCTTCGTCGTGCAATTCGCGGGGATCGGCTGGATCGACCGGCTCATGCCGCCCGTCGTGGCCGGCGCCATCGTCGCCCTCATCGGCTTCAACCTCGCGCCCGTCGCCTGGACGAACTTCCAGCAGCAGCCGCTCATCGGCACGATCACGCTCGTCGCGGTCATCCTCTTCAGCGTGCTCTTCCGCGGATTCCTCGGGCGCATCTCGATCTTCCTCGGCGTCGCCGTCGGCTACGTCGTCGCCGCGATCGCCGGCCAGATCGACTACTCCGCCGTGGAGAAGGCCGACTGGATCGGCTGGCCGACCTTCCAGTTCCCCGACTTCGTGTCGCCCGGAACGTGGTCGGTCATCGCGATGTTCCTCCCCGTCGTGCTCGTGCTCATCGCCGAGAACGTCGGTCACGTGCGCGGCGTCGCGACGATGACCGACTCGTCCGTCAACCGGCACACGGGCCGCGCCCTCATCGCCGACGGCGTCGCGACGACGGTCGCGGGCTTGTTCGGCGGCTCGGGCACGACGACGTACGGCGAGAACATCGGCGTCATGGCCGCGACCCGCGTGTACTCGACGGCCGCGTACTGGGTCGCGGGCGCGGCGGCGATCCTCTTGAGCCTGTCGCCGAAGATCGGCGCCGTCTTCAACTCGGTGCCGCCCGGAGTGCTCGGCGGCGTCACGACCGCCCTGTACGGCCTCATCGGCATCATCGGCATCAAGATCTGGGTCGACAACCGCGTCGACTTCTCGCGTCCCGTCAACCAGTACACCGCGGCCGTCGCGCTCGTCATGGCGATCGCGGGCTTCCAGGTCCAGTGGGGCGACTTCCAGCTCGGCGCGATCGTGATCGCCGCCGCCGCGGCGCTGCTGATCTACCACCTCGGCAACGCGATCGCGCGGTGGCGCAAGACCGGCGCCGATGACGGCGGCCCGATCCCCGCGGTCGGCCCGCTCGGCGGCGACCCCACGGATGCCCCCGTGCGCTGACCCCGCCCCGCCCCTCGCCGGACCGCGAGGCTACATCGGGTTGACGAGATCCTGGGTAATCCCCACGGTCTCGTCCAACCGATGTAGCCTCGGCGCCCGGCGATGGGAAGAACCGGGGATGCCGCGGCGTTGTCTATGCACATGCATGAAGTGATCGCGAACCAGGCCGACCGGCTCGCCGCCGACACCGCGATGGGCGCCGTGACGCTCCTGGTCGGCGACCTCGACGCCATGACGCGCTACTACCGCGACGCCGTCACGCTGCAGGTGCTCTCGGCCGACGGCGACACCGCGACGCTCGGCCGCGCCGGCCGCACCGTCGTCGTGCTCCGCCACGAGCCTGCGCTGCGGCATGCCACGCCCGGATCGGCGGGCCTGTTCCACACCGCGATCCTCTTCGAGACGCAGGAGGCCCTCGCCGCGGCGCTCTACTCCGTCGCGCGGCACGCGCCGGGGACGTTCGCGGGCAGCGCCGACCACCTGGTGAGCCAGGCCTTCTACTTCACCGACCCCGAGGGCAACGGCGTCGAGCTGTACTGGGACCGCGCCCGCACCGAGTGGTCGTGGGTGCACGGCCAGGTCGAGATGGCGACGCTCCACCTCGACCCGAACCGGTTCCTGCAGGAGCACCTCAGCGAACGCGCGGCCGACGGTGCGACGGCGGCGGACGCGGCATCCGTCGGACATGTGCACCTGTCGGTAGGCGACGTCGCGACCGCCCGCGACTTCTACGTCGGCGTGCTCGGATTCGACGAGACGGCGACGCTCGGCAACCAGGCCGTGTTCGTGAGCGCCGGCGGATATCACCATCACATGGCGATGAACGTCTGGAACTCGCGCGGAGCAGGACCGCGGATGCCGGCCCTCGGCCTCGGCCGCGTCGACCTGGCACTGCCGGGCGGCGACGCCCTCGGCGAGCTCGAGGAGCGTCTGCGCCATCACGGCTTCGCCGTGCGCGACGACGGCCGCACGGTCACGTTCGACGATCCCTGGAACAACACCCTGCTCGCCTCGGTGGCCTGACCCCCTCATCGAGCCGATACAGCCGCGTCGAGCCGATACGGCGCCGACCGCCTGAGCCGTACCGGCTCGTCGGAGCTGTATCGGCTCGCGGAAGAGGGCAAGCGACGCCGGGCTATGCCGAGGCGCGCTCGATCAGCTCGGTCTCCAGGATCGTGACGTGGCGTGGGTGCTTGCCGGCGAGCAGGTCCAGCAGCAGGCTCGCCATGTGCTCGCCCTGATCGAATGAGGGCTGGCGCATCGTCGTGAGCTGCGGCGTCACCGAGGTCGCCACGGGCGAGTCGTCGAAGCCGACGATCGCGATGTCCTCCGGCACGCGCAGCCCCGCCGCCGCGATGACCGACAGCGCGCCGCGCGCCATGAGGTCGCTCGCGATGAAGAGCGCGTCGGGGTGGGGTCCTCGGGCCAGGATGCGGCGCATCGCGTCGGCGCCGCCATCGGCCGTGAAGCCGCCCTCCTCGACGACGTCCTCGGCGAGCCCCGCCGCCGCGAGTGCCACGCGGTAGCCCTCCAGGCGGTCGACGCCCGCAGGCATCGTGAGCGGACCCGCGATCGTGCCGATGCGACGGTGACCGCGCGCGATCAGGTAGGTCGTGGCATCCCGTCCCCCGCGCACGTTGTCGACGTCGACGTAGTAGTCGCGCTCGCGCTCACGGACCGGCCGGCCGCCGTAGACGACGGGAACGGCGGCCGCGATGCGGTCGATGAAGGTGTCGCTCGTGTGGTGCGACACGATGATCGCACCGTCGACGGCGCCGCTGCGCAGGTAGCTCGTCGTCTTGTCGCCCCGGTCGTCGCTCGCGATGAAGAGGTTGAGCACGTAGTCGGAGCGGTTGAGGCGCGCGTTGATGCCCGACACGATCGAGGCGAAGAACGGGTCGCCGAAGAAGCGCGTCGTGTCTTCGGGCACGACGAGCGCGATCGCGTACGTCTGGCGGCTCGCGAGCGAGCGCGCCGCGCGATTGGGCACGTAGTTGAGCTCCTCGATGGCCCGGCGCACCGCTTCGAGCGCGCTCGGACTCACAGCGGTCGAGCCGTTCACGACGCGAGAAACCGTGGAGCGTGAGACGCCCGCCGCCGCGGCGACCTCCTCGATCGTCGCAGCGGCGCGTGTGGCATCCGTCGTCATGCGACCAGTCTCCCCCCGGAGCTACACGCCGGCGTCGGACGTTACACGTCCGAGTGCCCGCTCGGCGATGATCCGAGCGTATTCGCGTCCGCTGTCCTTGATCGAGCGCTCCTGGGTGTCGTAGTCGACGCGGACGATGCCGAATCGCTTCTCATAGCCCCACGCCCACTCGAAGTTGTCGAGCATCGACCAGTAGAAGTAGCCCCGCACGTCGACGCCGGCGTCGACGGCGTCGAGGATCGCGCCGAGGTGGCCGCGGAGGAACTCTGCGCGGTCCTCGTCGTGCACGCGGATCTCGCCGTCTTCGAGCTCGGGCACGTCGTCGTACGCCGCCCCGTTCTCCGTGACGTAGAGCACCGTGCCGGCGGGCGCGGCGTACTCCTCCGACACCCGGGTGAGCAGGCGCGTGAGCGCCTCCGGCTCGACCTCCCAGTGCATCGACGTGCGCGGCAGGCCGCGGTCGTACCAGTGGATGCCGTCCGACACGGGGAACGGGGAGTGCCCGACGCGATCGGTCGGAGCGTCGCCGCCCTCCGGCGGGTTCGGCGACGGCGTGCCGCCCACGAACTCGCCGTGATAGTAGTTCACACCGAGCGCGTCGATCGGGGTCGCGATCGTCTCGAGGTCGCCGGGGCGCACCGCGGCCTCGAGGGCCTCGATCGCGTCGGGGTGCGTTTCGCGGATGTCCTCGACGATGTCGGCGGGGTAGGCGCCGAGGAACACCGGGTCGAGGAACCAGCGGTTGAACTGGCCGTCGATGAGCCGCGCGGCGTTGACGTCTTCCGGCTTCGACGGGTCTGCGGCATCCGCCACCGTCAGGTTGAGGGTGATGCCGAGCTCGAGGTCCGCATCACGCTCGCGGAGCGCCCGCACGACCTGCCCGTGCCCGAGCAGGAGGTGGTGCGCCGCGAGCACACCCTCGGTCGCGCTGTAGTGACCCGGGGCGTGCAGACCGGCCGTGTAGCTGAGGAACGACGAGCACCACGGCTCGTTGAGCGTCGTCCACACCTTGACGCGGTCGCCGAGCGCATCGTGCATGTCGAGCGCGTATTCGGTGAACTTCTCGGCTGTGTCGCGGTTCGCCCAGCCGCCTTTGTCCTGGAGGGCCTGCGGGAGGTCCCAGTGGTAGAGCGTGAGCCACGGGAGGATGTCGGCCGCGAGCAGCTCGTCGACGAGCCGGCTGTAGAAGTCGACGCCCTTCGGGTTGAGCGCACCGCCGTCGGGCCGCACGCGCGACCACGAGGTGGAGAAGCGGTACGTCTGCAGGCCCATGCGCTTCATGAGCGCGACATCGTCGCCGTAGCGGTGGTAGTGATCGCAGGCCACATCGCCGTTGTCGGCGTTGATGACCGCGCCGGGCACACGGCAGAACGTGTCCCAGATCGAGGCCTTGCGGCCGTCCTCGAGCGCGGCGCCCTCGATCTGGAACGCGGCGGTGGCCGCGCCGAACAGGAAGCCGGTCGGGAACGAGCGCGCGTCGGTCGCGGTCATTTGCGAGGTGTCCTCTCTGAGAAAAGTCATCATCAGCCCTTGACTGCTCCGGCCATGATCCCACTCACGAGCTGCTTGCCGGCGAAGACGAAGAGCAGCAGGAGGGGGATGGTCGCGAGGATGACGCCCGCGAGCACCACCGAGTAGTCGATGAAGTAGTTCGACTGCAGGAGCGACAGCGCGACGGGAAGCGTCGGGTTCTGCCGGTCGAGCACGATGAACGGCCAGAAGAAGTTGTTCCAGGCCGTCACGAAGGTGAACAGGCCCAGCATCGCGGCCGCGGGCCGGGCGGCGGGAAGGCCCACCGTGAGGAACGTGCGGAACGAGTTGGCCCCGTCGACGCGCGCCGCCTCGATGAGCTCGTCGGGCACGGCCTGCTGCAGGTACTGCGTCATCCAGAACACGCCGAACGCCGTGACGAGCGCCGGCACGATGATGGCGCCGATCTGTCCCGTCCAGCCGAGGTCGGCGAACAGGATGTACAGCGGCACGACGCCCAGCTGCGTCGGCACCGCCATCGTCGCGATGACGAAGACGAGCAGCCACTTGCTGCCGCCGAAGCGCAGCTTCGCGAACGCCCAGCCGGCGAGGGTCGAGAAGAACACGACCGACAGGGCGATGACGGCGGAGCTCCAGATCGAGTTCCACAGGGCGACCCAGAAGTTCACCGCGGGGTCGTTGACGACCGCGAGGGCGTTGGTGATGAAGTTGCCGCCCGGCAGCCACGACATGTTGGGGTCGCGGATCGTGTAGGCGTCGCCCGACCCGATCAGGAGCGACCAGTAGTACGGGAAGACCGAGCCGAGGAGGAACACCCCGAGCACGCCGTAGACGATCCAGCCCGGGCGCGAGCCCTTGATGTGGCGAGGACGGCGGCGTCGGCGCGCAGCCTTGGCCTCTTCGGGGGTCAGCTCGTCGCGCGGAGCCAGGGGGATGGGGCTGACGGCGGTCATCGCGCCTCCTCCTTCTCGTGAGTGTGGGTCGCCACGGCCCGCGACTGCTCCTGCACCCGTCGCCGCGCGGCGCGCTCGGCGGCACGGCGCTCGCGGCGCGAGAGGGCGTTGCGCGACCCCTCGTCGCGCACGAGGCTGCGCGTGACGAACAGGTTGACGATGCCGATGACGAGGATGATGAGGAACAGGATCCAGGCGAGGGCCGCCGCGCGGCCGAAGTTCCACTCGCCCCACCCGATGTTGTAGAGCCAGAGGGTGATGGTGAGCCACTGCGAGTTGGGGCCGCCCGTGCCGTACTGGTCGTACATGCGGGGCTCGTCGAAGATCTGCAGGCCGCCGATCGTCGAGGTGATGATGACGAAGATGAGCGTCGGACGCAGGCTCGGGACGGTGATGGAGAAGAACTGGCGTGCCTTGCCGGCGCCGTCGACCGTCGCGGCCTCGTAGTAGTCCCGCGGGATCGCCTGCATGGCGGCAAGGAGGATGAGGGTGTTGTAGCCCGTCCAGCGGAAGTTGACCATCGTCGCGATGGCGATGTGGCTCGCGAAGGCGTTGGAGTGCCAGGGGATGGCGGGAAGGCCGATGTTCTGGAGCACCGTGTTGACCAGGCCGTACTTATCGCCGAACATCGCGCTGAAGATGAGGGCTACGGCGACGGGGGCCATGACGTAGGGCACGAGCACGCCCATGCGCCAGAAGGTCTTGGCCCGGATGTTCTGGTCGAGCATCGCGGCGATGAAGATCGCGACGGCGAGCTGCGGGATGCTCGACAGCAGGAAGATGCTGAACGTGTTGCGCAGCGCGATCCAGAACTTCGGGTTGGCGAGCACCCATGCGTACTGGTCGAAGCCGATGAACGTGCCGCTGTTGCGGACGAGATCCCAGTCCATGAACGAGATCACGGCCGTGTAGGCGATCGGGAAGAGCCCGACGATCACGAAGAGCAGGAAGAACGGCGAGATGTAGAGGTATGGGGAGAACTTGAGGTCCCAGTGGCTCAGGCGATGCCCGAAGCCGATGCGGCGCGGGGTGCGCTCGGGCTTCTCCTCGGGAGCCGTCGCCGACGGCGGCGTCAGGGTGCTGGTCACGTCGATCCTTCGCTGGACGGAGAGGTCGCGGGGGGGGGGGGGGGGGGTC
>NZ_JBIQWL010000005.1:159992-166603 GCF_044325405.1 Microbacterium alkaliflavum
GGTCTCGACGCGCGTCAGAGCCTTCTGCATGGCGTCGTTGATCTGGAAGTAGTACTGACCCTTGAACGGCGCGACGGTGACCGCGTTGGCACGATCCGTGAAGATCTGGCCGACCGGCGCGTTGTTGAAGAACTCGTTGGTCGAGCTCAGCAGCGTGTCGGACTCGAGGGCCTTGACCTGGCTGGGGAACGTGCCGGCGTTCTCGAACGCCTTGACCTGCGTCTCGGGCGAGGTCAGCCAGTCGGCGAGGGCCTGCGCCTCCTTGACGTGGGCGCCGTTGGCGGGGACGGTCAGGTACGAGCCGCCCCAGTTGCCGCCGCCGTTCGGGAAGACGTTGGCGACGTTCCACGTCGTGACGTCCTGCGCGTTGCCCGAGATGACGCCGAGCATCCAGCCGGGGCAGAGCATCGTGGCGAAGGCGCCGTTCGACAGGCCCGCGAACCAGTCGTCCGACCACTGGCCGAGGTGCGCCGACTGCGCCGCCGAGGCCTCGGTGACCTGGTCGTAGATGTCCTTGACCTCGGGGTTCTCGGTGGCGATGATGTCGCCCGACTTCGGGTCCTCGTACGCGGCCTCGACCTGGTTGATCATGCCCTGGTAGGTGCCGCCGGCCGAGTCGAAGAAGGCCTTGCCGGTCGCCGACGCATACTGCGCGCCGACCTCGAAGTACTTCGCCCAGTCGCCGTCGATGAGGCTTGCGACGTCGTCGGGAGCCGTCGGCAGGCCCGCCGCCTCGAACAGGTCGGAGCGGTAGCAGATGGCCTCGGGCCCGATGTCGGTGCCGTAGCCGATGAGGTTGCCGTCGGGGTCGGTCGCGGCCTCGGTCTTCCAGTCGAGCCAACGGCTCTTGAGGTCGTCCGGCACGGGCGCGAGGAGGTCGGAGTACTTCATGACCTCGGGCAGCCAGTCGACCTCGATGGCCTCGATGTCGGCGAGACCCTTCTTGCCGAGCTTCTGGAAGTAGTTGGCGCGGGCGTCGTTCGACGTCGCTGCCTTGTTGTGGACGATCTTCACCTCGGGGTGCTCGTCCTGGTAGGCGGCGAGCAGTTCGTCGGTATAGCCGAAGTCGTTGAAGGTCGCGACCGTCAGGGTGATCGGACCGTCGGACTCCGACGAGGAGCCGCTGCTGCCCGCGCAACCTGCGAGGACGAGAGCGGAGGTGGATACGGCGACCGTCAGGACAGCGGTGCGCCGCAGTGCGCGTGAGTTCACGTGTCACTCCTTTGTGTGGGGCAAGTTCGAGGGACGCTCAGTCGGGACCGGAACAAATCCGTGGGAGCGCTCTCACCGGACGCAGGAGACGCTATGGGATCGCTCCCATGAATGTCAAGGGAGCGCTCCCATAGTTTGGTCACGGTTCCATCACAGTGGCGTTCCGGGGGCGGGAGAGGAGAGCGGATGCCGGGCCGTAGACTGGAGGCGCACATCCGCCCGCGACTTCCGGAGCTTCGCTATGCCCACCATCGTCGTCGACGTCATGCCCAAGGCCGAGCTGCTGGACCCCCAGGGGAAGGCCGTCGCCGGCGCCCTCACGCGTCTCGGCGTCGACGGCTTCAGCGGTGTCCGCATCGGCAAGCGCTTCGAGCTGTTCGTCGAGGGCGAGGTCGACGAGGCGCTCCTCGAGACCGCCCGCAAGGTCGCGGACGACGTCCTGTCGAACTCCGTGATCGAAGACGTCGTCGGCATCGAGGTCGTCGAATGACCGTCCGCATCGGCGTCATCACCTTCCCCGGCTCGCTCGACGACCGCGACGCGCAGCGCGCGATCCGCGTCGCCGGCGCCGAGCCCGTCGCGCTGTGGCACGGCGAGCACGACCTCAAGGGCGTCGACGGCCTCGTGCTGCCGGGCGGCTTCAGCTACGGCGACTACCTGCGCGCCGGGGCGATCGCGGCCCTCGCGCCGATCATGGCCGAGGTGAAGGATGCGGCGGCCCAGGGCATGCCGATCCTCGGCATCTGCAACGGCTTCCAGATGCTCGTCGAGGCGCACCTGCTGCCCGGCGGACTCATCCGCAACGCGCATCAGCAGTTCATCTGCCGCGACCAGCGCCTGCGCGTCGAGAACACCTCGACGGCGTGGACGAGCCACTTCACCGAGGGCCAGGAGATCGTCATCCCCCTCAAGAACGGCGACGGCGGCTACATCGCCGACGACGAGACGCGCGCCCGCATCGAGGGCGAGGGACTCGTCGCCTTCCGCTACGTCGGCGTCAACCCCAACGGCTCGGTCGACGACATCGCAGGGCTCACGAACGAGCGCGGCAACGTCGTGGGCCTCATGCCCCACCCCGAGCACGCCGTCGAGCCCGGCTTCGGGCCCGACACCGCGGTCGCCATGCGCTCGGGCGTCGACGGTCTGTCGTTCTTCACGTCGGCCGTCGCGAGCCTCGTCGGCGCCGCGGCCTAGCGTCGAGGCATCCCGCCGCCTTCTGCCGAAACCACCCTCTTCTACCCGAAACCACCTTCAGCAACAGGTGGTTTCGGGCACGAGGAGGGTGGTTTCGCGATGACGAGACGCTGTGTGTCAGACGGTGCCGGCCGGCGGCCAGACGCCGATGATGATCGCCATGACGAGCACCGTCACGAGCTCGTGCGCGATGTTGAGCACCGTGAGCGACGTGGGCCGGCCCTCGAAGGCGTCATGCGTGATGAAGCGCGCCGCCGTGAACCCCGCCCAGAGCGTCGCCGCCGTCACGATCGCGCCCCAGAACCAGCTTCCGCTGTAGAAGTGCCACGCGATCGCCGAGGCGCCCGCGAGCACCCACGCCGTCACGAAGCTGACCAGCACCGTCACGATGATGGGCACGACGGCGGTCGCCCCCGGGCGGTCCATGTCGACCTTGGCGAGCTTCGCCCAGCGCGTGCCGAACACCTTCGGCGTGTACCAGATCGACCCGACGACCATGCTCGACGCCGTCGCGAGCAGCACCGCCCAGTAGTTGATCTCCGGAATCATCCCAGCCTCCCTCACGCCTGCGTCTGTCCGGAGCGTAGCGGCGCCGGCGGGCACCCCGATCGCACCGCGCCGGTAGCGTGGGACGGGTGAGCAGCAGCATCCGTCCGCTTGTCGTCACCGTTCCCACCGCCGAGCTCGCGGGCGATCTCGCGCCGCTGCCCGACGGCGTCGAGGTGCTCGTCTGGTCCGTGGAGGGACCGGCGCCGCGCGACGAGATCGACCTCGTCGTGCCGCCGTACATGAAGATGGCCGACGTGCTGACGCACCTGGCGGGCGTCCGCGTCGGCCTCGTGCAGGGCCAGTCGATCGGCTACGAGGGCGTCGCAGACCTGCTGCCGTCCGGTATGCGGTTCGCGAACGCGACGACCGTGCACGAGACGTCGACGGCCGAGCTGGCCGTCGCCCTCACACTCGCGGCGCAGCGGCGGCTCGACCGCTTCGCCGTCGACACGGCGGCCGGGGTGTGGTCGCCCGTCTTCGCCGACAGCCTCGCCGACCGGCGCGTGCTGCTGCTCGGCTACGGCGGGATCGGCAAGGCGGTCGCGGCGCGGCTGCGCCCCTTCGAGGTCGAGCTGACGGCCGTCGCGAGCCGGGCGAGGGACGAAGACGGGATGGCCGTGCACGCCGTCGACGGGCTCCCCGACCTGCTCCCCCAGGCCGAGATCGTGATCGTGACCCTCCCCGGGGGCGAGGCGACGCGTCACATCGTCGACGACGCGTTCCTGTCGGCGCTGCCCGACGGCGCGCTGATCGTCAACGTCGGACGCGGCCCGCTCGTCGACACCGACGCCCTCGTCCGCCACGTGGAGCGCGGGCGCATCCGCGCGGCCCTCGACGTGACCGATCCCGAGCCCCTGCCGGAGGGCCACCCCTTGTGGGGGAAGCCGGGCGTCCTGATCTCGCCGCACGTCGGCGGCGCCTCGAGCGCGATGCGCCCGCGCATCGCGCGGCTCGTGCGCCGCCAGATCGAGCACCTCCTGGCCGGCGAGGAGCCTGAGAACGTCGTGATCCGCTGACCCGCCCGGCCACGGTCAGCACCGGGTCAGGGCCGGGTGTCCATGTCGGCGCCAGACCAGAGGTCGGCGCACTCGACCTCGAGCGCACCATGCGCCCGCAGGTACGGGCGGGCGCCGACGTCGCCGGAGATGCCCGACGCGAGCGTCGCGAAATGCGCCGATCCGATGAGCACGGGATGTCCCGGAGCACCGCGGTACACGGCTTGCACGAGCGCGATCATCAGGTCGGGGGATGCCTCGACCACTCGTCGGACGGCCGCCACCGGGGTCGCCGGGGTGTCGACCGGCAGGATGACTGCGGCCTCCGCCGCCTCCGCCGCGATGAGGCCCGCCCGCAGCGACGCCGACAGCCCCGCTGCCCAGTCCGCGACGAACACGATCTCCGCGTCAGCCGGCACGAGGGATCGGGCCTCGTCGACGCCCGCGCCGAGCGTCACGACGATGCGGCGGCAGCCGGCATCCCGCAGCGTCCCGACCGCTCGGGCGATCCAGGGCGTGCCGTCAGACATGCGGGCGAGCGCCTTCGGACCGCCGAAACGGGTGCCCGCACCCGCAGCCAGCACGAGTCCGCAGAGATCGCGCGACGCATCGCTCATGGACACGACAGCGTAGCGCGGAGGAAACACTGCGCGGCTAGCGTGTCGGAATGCTCGACCTCGCTGGCGATCTGCTCTCCGTGCTCCGCGCGGGGGAGCCGGTCGCCGTCGTGACGGTGACCCGGGTTGCGCGGAGCGCGCCGAGAGGAGTCGGCGCATCGATGGCCGTCACCCGCGACGGCCGGGTCGTCGGCTCGATCTCGGGAGGCTGCGTCGAGTCCGAGTCGGTCGTCCTGGGGCTCGCGGTGCTCGCGGGAGGGATGCCGCGGTCGGGCTCCTTCGGGTTCTCCGACGATGCGGCGCACGCGGCGGGCCTCGCATGCGGCGGGTCGGTCGAAGTGCTCGCGTACCGCGTCGATCCCGGCGACGAGGCCGCGGTCGACGCGCTCGAGACGGCCGCGGCCGACCACGGCGTCACGGTGACGATCGACCGGTCGGGGAGCATCCGGCTCGTCGCCGACGCCGACCCCGCGACCGCGCTCGGCCAGGCGGTCGCCTACCGCGAGAGCCTCGTCGCAGGCGACCTGCTCGTGCTGTCCCATGCTCCGCGCCCGCGCCTGCTCCTCCTCGGCACCGGTCAGCACGCGGCCGCATTGTGCCGCGTCGGCGCGGCAGCCGGCTTCGCGGTGTCGGTCTGCGACGTGTGGCCGCTCATGGCGACGCCGGAACGCTTCCCCGACGCCGTCGAGGTCGTCGCGGCTCTTCCGCACGAGTACCTCGGGGGCCTCGATCCCGCATCGCTCGACGCGCGCACCGCCGTGTGCGTCCTGACGCACGACGAGCGGCTCGACGTGCCCGCGCTGCAGGTCGCGCTCGGCATGCCGGTCGGCTTCGTGGGTGCGATGGGCGCGAGGACGACCGTCGCCCATCGAGAGTCGCTCCTCCGCGCCGCCGGTGTCGACGACGTGAGCCTCGCACGACTGCACTCGCCCCTCGGCCTCGACCTCGGCGGCGCGTCGCCCGAGGAGTCGGCGATCTCGGTGCTGGCCGAGATCGTCGCATCGCGCCACGGCGGCAGCGGAGTACCGCTCCGCGAGCGCGCCGGCCCGCTCCATGCGCGCATCGACGCCACGGCCGGCCTCACATCGCCGACATCCTGTTCCCCTTCGATCCGAGTGACACCATGACCGACGCATCGCCCGAAGAGTCCGCATACCTCGAACACTCGATCGCGCTCGCCCGAGCCGCGCGGGATCGCGGCGACCACCCGTTCGGATCCATCGTCGTCGCACCCGACGGCCGCGTCGTCGAGGGGCTGAACTCCGTCGTGACGCAGTCCGATCCGACGGGCCACGCCGAGACGAACGTCGTGCGCGAAGCGGCTCGCGCCCTCGACGCCGCGACGCTCGCGGCATCCACCCTGTACACGAGCACCGAGCCGTGCGCCATGTGCGCGGGGGCGATCTACTGGTCGGGCATCCGCCGTGTCGTGTACGCGTTCGGCGAGGACCAGCTCCGCGAACTGGTTCATGCCCAGGAAGGCATACCCACTCTCGCATTGCCGTGCCGCGAGGTCTTCGCGCGCGGAGGTCAGGCGGTCGAGGTGGTCGGACCTGTGGCGCTCGAGGCGGCGCGCGCCGTGCACGAAGGGTTCTGGGCATGACGCGCACCATCATCCAGGGCGGTCACATCGCGACGGTCGATAGCGTCGGCACGGAGCACAAGACGGGTCACGTCGTCATCGACGACGGTGTCATCACGGCGGTCGGCGCAGGGCCTGCCCCCGAGCGCGATGGCGCCGACGTCGTCGACGCGACGGGATGCCTCGTCACACCGGGTCTGGTCAACACGCACCACCACCTGTATCAGTGGCTCACGCGCGGTCATGCGCAGGATTCGATCCTCTTCGACTGGCTCACCACGCTGTACCCCCTGTGGTCGCGCATCGACGCCGACCTCACGGCCGCCGGGGCCGCGGGGGCGATGGCCGTGCTCGCCCGCTCGGGCTGCACGACGGTGGGCGACCACCACTACGTCTTCCCGGACGGCTCAGGCGACATCGTCGGCGGACTCGTGCAGTCGGCGGCGGGGGGGGGGGGGGGGG
>NZ_JBIQWL010000005.1:166698-299087 GCF_044325405.1 Microbacterium alkaliflavum
GTCGGCGGCGCGCGTCGGCGTGCGACTGCACGCGACGCGCGGCTCGATGGACCTCGGCGCCTCGCAGGGCGGCCTGCCTCCCGATTTCGCGGTCGAGACGACGGATGCCGCGCTGGCGGCCTCTCAGGAGGCGGTCGAGCGCTGGCACGACCCGTCGTTCGGCTCGCCCGTGCAGATCGCGATCGCGCCGTGCTCGCCGTTCTCGGTGACGACCGACCTGCTGCGCGAGGCTGCCGTGCTCGCCCGGTCGCTCGGGGTGCGGCTGCACACGCACGCCTCGGAGACCGTCGAGGAGGACGCGTACTGCGCCGAGAAGTTCGGGAAGACGCCGACGCAGCACCTGGAAGACCTCGGCTGGCTCGGCGACGACGTCTGGATGGCGCACGGCGTGCACCTCGACGACACGGCGATCGCAAGATATGCCGCAACCGGCACGGGCGTCGCGCACTGTCCCTCCTCCAACGCCCGGCTGGCGGCCGGCATCGCACCCGTTCACGATCTCCTCCGCGCCGGGGTACCGGTGGGGCTCGGCGTGGACGGCGCCGCGTCGAATGAGTCGGGTCAGCTCGGCATCGAGATCCGCGAGGCCGTTCTCATGAACCGGCTGCGCACGGGTGCCGACTCGTTCAGCGTCCGCGACGGCCTGCGCATCGCGACGATCGGCGGGGCACGTGTGCTCGGACGTGACGCCGAGCTCGGCTCGCTCGAGCCCGGCAAGGTCGCCGACATCGCGGTGTGGCGCGTGGACGGCGTCGAGCACGCCGGCATCCTCGACCCCGTCGCCGCCCTCGGCCTCGGCGCCCTCCCCCCGCTGCACCGCCTCTACGTCGGCGGACGCGCGATCGTCGAGGAGGGCGCACTCACGTCGGCCGAGGAACCCGTCATCGCGGAGGAGGTCGCCGCCGCATCGCGCGCCCTCGCCGCCCGGCTCTGATGCGGCATCCCGTGGACATCGACACGATCACGAGCTACCGCAAGGCGCGGAACCGCGTCGATCTCACCCTCGCCGACGGCGAGACGTTCCTCGCGGGCGGCACGTGGCTCATGAGCGAGCCGCAGCCCGACACGACCGGCTTCGTCGATCTCACGACCATGGGCTGGCCGGCGCTCGAGGTCACCGACGAGGGCCTGCGCATCGGCGCGACCTGCACGATCGCCGAGCTCGTCGCCTGGGCGCACAGCAGCGAGCGGCCGGCCGAGTGGACGGCGGCGGCGATCATCCCCGACGCCGCGAACGCGCTGCTGGCGTCGTTCAAGATCTGGAACACCGCGACGGTCGGCGGCAACGTGTGCCGCTCGTTCGCCGCGGCGTCGATGGTCGCCCTCGCGACCGCGCTCGACGGCGTCGCGATCGTCTGGACGCCCGACGGCGAGGAGCGCCGCCTCGCCGTCGCCGACCTCATCACGGGCAACGGCACCAACAGCCTCACACCGGGCGAAGTGCTGCGGGCGATCCTCCTGCCGGCCGCGGCGCTCCGATCGAGAGCGCTGCTGCACAAGATCGCCCTCGCCGAGCTCGGCCGATCGGGTGCCGTCGTGACGGGGCGGGTGGATGCCGACGGCTCCGCCGTCTTCGGAATCACGGCGGCGACACTGGTCCCGGTCGTGCTGCGGTATCCCGCGCTCCCCACGGCTGACACGCTCGCGCAGCATGTCGCGGAGGCGGCCGGCTACTACTCCGATCCGCTCGGCGCCGCCGACTGGCGCCGCGGCGTCGCAGGAGTGCTCGCCGAGCGCGTCCGCAGGGAGCTTGCGGCATGAGGCTCGAGGTCAACGGCGAGTCTCTCGACGCCGACCCGCGGCCCGGACAGTGCCTGCGCACACTCCTGCGCGAGCAGGGACACCACGAGGTGAAGAAGGGCTGCGACGCGGGCGACTGCGGGGCGTGCGCCGTCATCCTCGACGGCAAGCCCGTGCACTCCTGCATCATCCCCGCCGTGCGGGCCGAGGGCGCCGAGGTCACGACGGCGGCGGGACTCGCCCCCGGCGACGACCTCCACCCCGTGCAGGAGGCGCTCGCCCGGCACTTCGGCTTCCAGTGCGGGTTCTGCACGCCCGGCATGAGCGTCACGGCCTCGACGCTCACGCCCGACGACCTGCCCGACCTCGATCGCCGCATGAAGGGGAGCCTGTGCCGATGCACGGGCTACCGTCCGATCCGCGAAGCGATCACGGAGGCCGTGCTGGGACCGGTGCGCGAGACCCGCCCCCGCGACGACCGGGTGGGAAGCTCGGCCCGCCCCGAGGCGGGCCGGCGGATCGTGCAGGGCCTCGAGCCGTTCACCTTCGACACGACCATCCCCGGCGCGCTCGTGCTTCGCGTGCTCGGATCACCGCATGCGCACGCGCGGATCACGGCGATCGACGCGTCGGCGGCCCGCGCCGTGCCCGGCGTCGTCGCCGTCTTCACGCACGAAGACGTCCCGCGCGACCGATACTCGACGGCTCGGCACGAGCATCGCGAGGACGACCCCGACGACACGCGCCTGCTCGACGACGTCGTGCGCCACGTCGGACAGCGGGTCGCCGCCGTCGTCGCCGAGACGAGCGCCGCCGCCGAGGAGGCGCTGCGGCTCATCCACGTGGAGTACGACGCGCTCCCCGCCGTCTTCGACCCCGAGTCGGCCCGCCGCCCCGGAGCGCCGATCATCCATCCCGAACTCACGCCCGACGACCGCGTGGCCGAGGCATCCCGAAACGTCATCGCCGGGCTGCACGACGGCTTCGGGGGTGATGTCGACGCCGCCCTCGCCGACAGCGAGGTCACGGCCTCGGGCACATGGCAGACGCAGCGTGTGACGCACGCGCAGCTCGAGACGCACGGCTCGATCGGCTGGCTCGACGACGACGACCGGCTCGTCATCCGCTCCAGCACGCAGGTGCCGTTCCTCACCCGCGACGAGCTCGCGCGCCTGTTCGACCTCCCGCCCGACCGCGTGCGCGTCTTCGCGACCCGCCTCGGCGGCGGGTTCGGCGGCAAGCAGGAGATCTTCACGGAAGACCTCGTCGCCCTCGCCGTGCTGCGCACGGGTCGGCCCGTCTCGTACGAGTTCTCGCGCGCCGACGAGTTCCGCCGCGCGTCGGTGCGGCATCCCATGCGCGTCTCGGTCTCGCTGGGCGCGACGCAGGAGGGCGTGCTCACGGCGATGAAGGTCGACGTGCTCAGCGACACCGGCGCGTATGGCAACCATTCGATCGGCGTCCTGTTCCACGGCTGCGCCGAGTCGATCGCCGTCTACAAGTGCCCGATCAAGCGGGTCGACGCGGAGGTCGTGTACACGAACAACGTGCCCTCCGGAGCGTTTCGGGGCTACGGCCTGGGGCAGGTGATCCTGGGCATCGAGTCGGCGATGGACCTCCTGGCCGAGCGCCTGGACCTCGACCCGTTCGAGCTGCGCCGGCGCAACGTCGTGCAGGGGGGCGACCCGCTGCACGAGACCGACGACGACTGGGAGGAGGACCTCGTCTGGGGCAGCTACGGCCTCGACCAGTGCCTCGACCTCGCCGAGACGGCGCTGCGTCGGGGCAACGGCGTGAAGGCGCCCGACGGCTGGCTCGTCGGCGAGGGTATGGCGCTCGGGATGCTGTCGACGATGGCGCCGGGCGGCCATATCGCGCACACGACCGCGACGCTCCGCCCCGACGGCACCTACGTGCTCGCCGTCGGGACGGCCGAGTTCGGAAACGGCACGACGACCGTGCACCGGCAGATCGCCACGACCGTGCTCGAGGCCCCGTTCGACCGGCTCGTGCTGCGCAGCTCCGACACCGACGTCGTGCGCCACGACACGGGCGCGTTCGCGTCGGCCGGCATCACCGTCGCCGGCAAGGCGCTGCACGCGGCGTGCGTCTCGCTGCGCGGGCGGATGCTGCAGATCGCGGCGTCGCTGACCGGCTCGAGCCCCGAGGGCGCCGTGCTGACGGCCGACGGCGTGCGCACCCGAGCGGGGCTCGTCGGCTTCGATCGCATCGTCGCGGCGGCTCCGGCCGCCGAGCGCGACGAGCACGGTCTCGTCGCCGACGGTCGCGAATTCGGCGACCTCCGGTCGCTCGTCTTCAACGTGCACGCGGCGCGCGTCGCGGTCGATCCCGACACGGGCGCCGTGAAAGTGCTGCAGTCGGTGCAGGCCGCCGACGCCGGCTTCGTCATGAATCCCGCGCAGTGCCGCGGGCAGGTCGAGGGCGGGGCAGCGCAGGGCATCGGCAGCGCACTGTACGAGGAGGTGCTCGTCGAGGACGGGCACGTCGTGAACCCGGTCTTCCGCCAGTACCGCGTGCCGCAGATGGCCGACGTCCCGGTGACCGAGGTGTACTTCGCGTCGACGAGCGACGACCTCGGACCGTTCGGCGCGAAGTCGATGAGCGAGTCGCCGTACAACCCCGTCGCCCCCGCGATCGGCAACGCGATCTCGCGCGCGCTCGGCACCCGCGTGTACGAGCAGCCCTTCTCGCGCGATCGCGTCTGGAGGGCTGCGCAGGGCTCGCGGATGCCGCGACCCTGAGTCCGACATCCCATCATCCTGAGTGTCACACCCCCGAAACACCGCGGCGGCCCTGCGGAAACGTGGCGGGAATAGCGTCGGGCGCACAGCATCCACCCTTTGGAGGGTCTCCCGATGGCATCACACAGCAAATCCCCGCGCCGTGGCCGGCGCGGACGGCTCCTCGCACTCGCAGTCGGCCTTGCGGCATCCAGCCTCCTTCTCGGCGCCTGCGCCTCGGGCAGCGGCTCCGCGGCGCCCAGCGCCGGCGCGGCCGCCTCGTACGGCGACATCAGCGTGCAGTACTCGTGGATCAAGAACGAGGAGTTCGCGGGCGAGTTCTACG
The DNA here is from genome assembly GCF_044325405.1 of Microbacterium alkaliflavum. Taxonomy (NCBI): domain Bacteria; kingdom Bacillati; phylum Actinomycetota; class Actinomycetes; order Micrococcales; family Microbacteriaceae; genus Microbacterium; species Microbacterium alkaliflavum. The sequence goes on from NZ_JBIQWL010000005.1 coordinate 171,526, forward strand.
CCTACGACAAGGGCTACTACGACGAGGCCGGCTTCTCCGAGGTGACGGGCGTCGCCGGCCCCGACACGGGGGTCGCGAAGCTTCTGTCCGGCTCGGTCCAGGTCGCTCTGAGCGACGCCGCGTCGGTCGGCGCCGCCGTCGCCGAGCAGGACGCGCCGCTGAAGATCATCGGCACGACGTTCCAGAAGAACCCCTTCACGATCCTCTCGCTCCAGAACGGCGCGAACATCGAGACGCCCGAAGACCTCATCGGCAAGAAGATCGGCGTGCAGGACTCCAACGCCTCCGTCTTCAAGGCGCTGCTCGCGGCGAACGGCATCGACGAGAGCGAGCTCACGATCGTCCCGGTCGACTTCGACCCGACGCCGCTCATCAACGGCGAGGTCGACGGCTTCATGGCCTACCTGACGAACGAGGCGATCACCGTCGAGCTGTCCGGCTACCCCGTCACCAACCTGGCCTACGCCGAGAACGGCCTGCCGTACGTCGCCGAGACCTTCACCGTGACCGACCAGTACCTCGCGGAGAACAAGGACCTCCTGAAGGCCTTCCTCATCGCCGAGATCAAGGGCTGGACCGATGTCTTCCAGGCCGAGACGACCGACACCGTCGACGTCGTCGTGAAGCACTACAACGACTCGGCGGCCGCGGGAGACCTCACGTTCGGCGACCTCGACCCCGAGAAGACGGCGAAGGCGATCGAGGCGGAGAAGCTCCTGATCTCGACCGACGAGACGCAGGCGAACGGCCTGTTCACCATCTCGGACGACCTTCAGAAGCAGACCCTCGCCTCGCTCAAGGCATCCGGCTGGGATCTCAAGGCGGACCAGCTCTTCGACACGTCGATCATCGACGAGATCTACGAAGAGCAGCCCGAGCTCAAGGACTACCTCCCGTAGGGATCATGACCATTTCGGAGAACCTGGATGCCGGTGCCCTCACGGGTACCGGCATCCAGATCACAGGCGTATCGAAGTCGTTCTCGCTGCGCGGCGGGAAGTCTCTGCTCGCGCTGCAGGGAACCGACCTGCACACCGAGAAGGGCTCATTCCTGGCCCTCCTCGGTCCTTCCGGCTGCGGCAAGTCGACGATCCTGCGCATCCTCGCGGCGCTGGAGCATCCCTCGACCGGCACGGTGCTCGTCGACGGCGAAACGCCCGATCAGATGCGCGCCGGCAGCGAGCTCGGAATCGCGTTCCAGGATCACGCGCTGCTGCCGTGGCGGAGCATCCGCAAGAACATCGAGCTGCCGTTCGAGGTCGCGGGACGCCCCGTCGACAAGGACTACGTCGACGAGCTCATCGAGCTCGTCGGCCTCAAGGACTTCGCGAGCGCGAAGCCTGCGCAGCTGTCGGGCGGCATGCGTCAGCGCGCGTCGATCGCCCGCGCGCTCGTGCTGAAGCCCTCGGTGCTCCTCCTCGACGAGCCGTTCGGCGCGCTCGACGACATGACGCGGCAGAACCTCAACCTCGAGCTCCTGCGGATCTGGACGGAGAAGCCCGCCACGACACTTCTCGTGACGCACGGGATCAGCGAGGCGATCTTCCTCGCCGACCGGGTCGCGGTCATGTCGCCCCGCCCCGGACGCATCAAGGAGATCATCGAGGTCGCCCTGCCGCGTCCGCGGACGCCCGAGATGATGCGCACGCCCGAGTTCCACGCTCTCGTCGACCGCGCTTCCGAGCTGCTGTTCGGCGTCGACGGCCGGGCCGAGGCGGAGGCCTAGGCATGCGCCTTCCCGGCTGGGCCGCGGCGCTCATCGGCGGTGTCGGGCTCGTCGTTGTGTGGGGGGTGTTCTCCGTCCTCGCCTTCCAGCCGCAGGAGGGGACGACCTTCACCCCGGTGCCCTCGCCCTTCGCGGTCTTCGACTGGCTGTTCGTGCAAGGCAACATCCTCGGCGCCTGGAACGTCTTCCAGCCCACGATCACGGCGGCCGCGATCGGCTACGCGTGGGGCAACGGCATCGCGCTCGTCCTCGCGACCCTCGTGCTGCTGCTCCCCCGGCTCGAGACGCTCATCACGCAGATCGCGGTCGTGACGTACTGCCTGCCGATCGTCGCGATCGGCGGCATCTCGGTCGTCGTCGTGGGCGGGGCGAAGAACCCCGGCGACCCGTCCGCGACGGCGATCTTCCTCGCCGCGATCGTGTGCGTCTTCACGACGGTCGTCGGGTCGATCCTGGGCTTCGCCTCGGCCGACAAGGCCTCGCTCGACGTCGTGCGGGTCTTCGGCGGCAGCGCGTGGACGCAGCTCGTGAAGGTCAGGCTCATCGCAGCCCTCCCGTCGATCCTCAACGCGCTGCAGATCGCCGTGCCGACCGCCTTCCTCGGCGCCGTGCTCGGCGAGTACCTCGGCTCGATCACGGCGGGAGTCGGGCCTACGCTCATCCGGCTGCAGGGGCAGCTCGACTCCGCGGGGGTGTGGTCGGTGTTCCTCCTCTGCGGCGTCTTCGCGCTCGTCGCCTACGGCCTCGTGGGGCTGCTCGTCAGATTCGTCACGCCCTGGGTCGCCGGGAGGCCGTCATGACACCGAAGGCCGAGCCCGTCCACACCGCCCACCCGCCCGCCGCACCGACGGCGCAGCTCGTGCTCGCCGCAGACGCCGCGGCGCAGGCGCGCCTGCGCGCCGACCGACGCCGCGCCGTCTCGAAGGCCGTGCTGCGCGCCCTCGGCAACGCGCTCATCACCCTCGTCGTGCTCCTCGTGCTGTGGCAGGCGGTCGTGAGCCTCACGGGCATCTCGCCCTACGTCGCGAAAGGCCCGCTCGACGTCTGGAACCATCTGTTCGCCGACGAGGATGCCGCCGCGCACCGCGCCGTGCTGTTCCCGCTCGTGTGGCAGACGCTCGCCGACTCGGCGATCGGATTCGTCGTGGGCATGCTCGTCGCGATCGTCCTGGCCATCGCGTTCAGCCTGTCGAAGTCGGTCGAGGCCGGCGTCATGCCGCTCGTGCTGCTGCTGCGCACGATCCCGCTCGTGTCGATCGCGCCCGTCATCATCCTCATCACGGGACGCGGCACGACGGCATCCGTCGCGGTCATCGGCACGATCGTCGTGCTCTTCCCGGCGCTCGCGAACGTGCTGTTCGGGCTGAGCCGCGCGAGCCGGCAGAGCCTCGACGTCGTGCACGTCTTCGGCGGCAACCGGCCCATGGCGATGCGCAAGGTCAACCTCCCGGGCGCCATGCCGTCGGTCTTCGCCGCGGCGCGCGTCTCGGTGCCGGCGGCCGTGACCGGCGCGCTGCTGGCCGAATGGCTGTCGACCGGGCTCGGCATCGGCGGCGCGATCCTCAAGTTCAACGCGCAGGCGCAGTTCGCGCAGCTGTGGGGCGCGATCGCGATCATCACCCTCATCACCCTCGTGCTCTACAACATCGTGCAGGTGGCCGAGAGCGTCGTCCTGACCCGCATGGGCATGAAGGGCGAGACCCGCTAGCGCGAGACCACCATCTGTTGCGCGAAACCACCTTCCCGTGAAGGTGGTTTCGCGCAACAGATGGTGGTTTCGGGAGGGCTGGTCAGGAGGGCTCGGCCGCGAGGTGCAGCACGGCCTCGGCGAGCGCGCGGATGCCGAGGCCGACATCGGCGGCCGAGACCGACTCGTCGGGGTGGTGGCTGATGCCGTCGGGGTTGCGGAGGAACAGCATCCCGACGTCGGTGATCGCGCCGATCGCCATGCCGTCGTGCCCCGCGGGGCTGAACAGAGTGGGCGGCGGCTCGATCGGCGCGGTCGCGGCGATGCCCTCGCGGATGACGTCCTGGAGGAGCGGCGCGCAGAACACGGCGGGCGCGTTGTGCACCTCCCGGGCCGCCCAGCGCAGCCCGCGGCGGCCCATGATGGCGTCGAGCTCGCGGGCGATCGCGTCCCACACGCGGTCGCGCTCGCCGTCGAACTCGCCGCGCAGATCGAGCGAGAGCCGCGCCTCACCCGGCACGACGTTGATGGCGCGCGGGAAGGCCTCGAGCTGCCCGACCGTGCCGATGATGTGGTGCTCGGCGCGGCAGATCGCCTCGACGGCGAGTGCGGCCTCCGACGCACCGAGCAGGGCGTCGCGCCGCACGTCGTACGGAGTGCCGCCCGCGTGTCTCGCCTCGCCCTCCACGATGAGCTGGAAGCGCCGCGCCGAGGCGATCGACGACACGACGGCGAGGGACTCGCCGCGGCGGTCGAGCTCGGGACCCTGCTCGATGTGCGCTTCGAGGTAGCCGACGAGCTCCGCCGGGCGCCGCGCGGCCTCGCCGAGACGACCGGGGTCGAGGCCGAAGTCGAGGAACGCCTCGCGCACGGTCGTGCCGTCGGCGTCCGTCAGCGCCCACCACTCGTCGTTCCACACGCCGCCCGCGGCCGACGAGCCGAGCAGCGCCTTGCCGAAGCGCACGCCCTCCTCGTCGGAGAACGCCGCGACCTCGATCGCGAAGGGCAGCGGCGAGCGCCACGAGCCGTCCGGTCCCGCGACGCGCAGCAGTCGCACGACCTCGAGCCCGATCAGCACGCCGACGATGCCGTCGAAGCGGCCCGCGTCGGGCACGGTGTCGAGGTGCGAGCCGATGAGGAGCGCCGGCGCGTCGGGAGTGGATGCCTGGAGCCGGCCGAACTGGTTGCCCGCGGCATCCTGCCACGTGGTCATGCCGAGCTCCCGCATCCACTCCGCCGCGAGCCGGTTGACCCGGGCGTGCTCGGGCGAGAGGTAGACGCGCTCGATGCGTCCGCGCGCCGACGAGACCCGCGCGAGCTCGTCGCAGCGCGCCATGACCCGCCGGGCCGATGTCGCGATGTGGTCGGGCGTGGTCTCGAGGCGCGGGCTCACGCCGCGCCCCGCGTTCACGCCGCCCCCGCGTACACCCCGGCCGCCGCCTCGACGCCGCCGCCCGCCGGCACGGCCACGCCGCAGCGCGCGAGCACGGCCTCGAGCGCGGCGAGGGTCGTGAGCACGGCGTCCTTGCGCGCGTTGTAGCCCATCGTGCCGATGCGCCACACGCGACCGTGGAGGGGTCCGAACGACGTGCCGATCTCGATGCCGAAGTCGTCGAGCAGCGCCGCGCGCGCGGCATCCCCGGGCACGCCGTCGGGGATGAGAACCGCGACGACGTTGTTCATCTTGTGCGCGACGTCGCCGAACACGGTCAGCCCCAGCGCCTCGACCCCTTCGAGCATCGCGCGGCCGGCGAGCTCGTGCCGCGCGATGACGGCGTCGCGGCCTTCGAGCAGGATGAGCCGCGCGCACTCGCGCGCCGCGTAGAGCATCGATGTCGCCTCGGTGTGGTGATTGAGGCGGCGCGGGCCCCAGTAGTCGAGGATCATGCCGAGATCGAAGTAGTTGGAGCGCACGAAGTCGGGCGAGGACGGATCGCCGGGCTCCCGGATGCCCGCCTCGACCTTTTTGCGCGCTTGCACGACCTCGACGGCGCGGTCGGAAAGAGTGAGGGGGGCCGACCCCGAGGGACCCCCGAGGCACTTCTGCAGCCCGGCGGTCGCGGCATCCACCCCCCAGGCGTCGGCCTCGAAGGCGTTGCCGCCGAGCGAGGCCGTCGCGTCGGTGTAGAACAGCACGCCGTGGCGGGCGCAGATCGCACCGATCTCATCGAGCGGCTGATTCATCGTCGTCGACGTGTCGCCCTGCACGAGGGCGAGCACGGCGGGCTTGACGCGGACGATCGCCTCCTCGACCACCGACGGCGGGAAGACCTGACCCCATTCGGTCTCGATCGTGTGCACCTCGGCCATCGCACGCTCGGCGATCTCGGCCAGCAGGTGCCCGAAGCGCCCGAAGACGGGAACGAGCACGCGGTCGCCGGGGCGGATGAGTGAGACGAGGGCCGCTTCGATGCCGGCGCGCGACGTGCCGTCGATCAGCAGCGTCGCATCGTTCGCCGTCGCCCACACGCCGCGGTACAGCTCCTGCGTCTCGGCCATCGTCGCCGTCATGAACGGGTCGTACTGGCCGACGAGCGGTGCCGACATCGCGCGCAGCACGCTCGGGTAGGCCGAGATCGGGCCGGGGCCCATGAGCAGTCGCGCGGGCGGATCGATGGGGCCGGGGGTCATGAGTTCTCCGGTGAGGTCGGGTCGGCGACGAGGCGCGCGAGGCGACGGGCGAGGCGGACGAGCGCGACGTCGGTGCCCGCGCGCGACACGAGCGCGACACCGACGGGCGCGGGGCCGAGCTGCGACGGCACGGTCAGCAGCGGCGCGGAGACGGAAGGGAGCCCGCCGACGGCGGCCGGCGCCGTCATGCGCAGCGTCGCCTGCCTCACGGCATCGACGCGAGCTCCGCCGTGCGTGCGCATCGGCGCCGGCCCCGGCACGGTCGGGAACATCAGCACGGAGCTTGCGACGAGCGCGTGGAGGCGCTCGCGCAGCGGCTCGAGGGCGGAGCGGGCGGATGCCTCGGCCTCGGCGGTGATGCCGGCGGCGAACCGGAACCGCTCGGCGACGGCGGGACCCGTGGCATCCGGATGCGCGGCCAGCCACTCGCCGTTGTTGCGCCACGCCTCCGCGGCCTGCACCGTGCGGAAGGGCTCGTAGTAGTCGTGGAGGGCGCCGATCTCGATCCGCGCGAGCGTCGGAGGATCGTCGGACGCCGCGATCCGGACGAGGAATGCGTCGAACGCCGCGAGCGTCTCGGGCTCGCTCGCAGCGAGCGTCTCCTGCGGGATGAGGAGCCGCCACGGCAGCTCGGCATCCGAGGCGCCGTAGACGCTCTCGGTCGACGCGGAGCCGTCGTAGCTGAGACACCAGTCGACGACGCGCTGCAGCGTCGCGCTGTCGCGCGTGAGCCACCCCACCGTGTCGAACGACTGCGCGAGCGGGAGGAGCCCCTGCCGCGGCACGAGCCCGTGGGTCGTGCGCAGACCCCAGAGTCCCTGGTACGACGCCGGCACGCGGATCGACCCTGCGGTGTCGGTCGCGAGCCCGATCTCGGCCTGGCCGGTCGCGACGGCCGAGGCCGGTCCGCTCGACGAGCCGCCCGGCAGCGCGCCGGGCAGGGCGCCGTTGGGCGGAGTGCCGTAGTGCGCGTTGTCGCCGGCGATGCTGTAGGCGAACTCGTCGGTGCGGGCGATGCCGCGGAGGGATGCTCCGCCCCGCAGCAGATCCGAGACGGCCGGCGCCGTCGTGGTCTCGGCCTTCGCGGAGTCGAGGAACGTCGGATTGCCCGCCCCGACGCGGTAGCCCTTGATCGCGAAGAGGTCTTTGACGGCGACCGTGAGGCCCGCCAGCGGCCCCTCCCACGCGCCCTGGTAGAGCGGGTCGCCGACGGTGCGCCACACCGACCGATCGAGCGCCTGGGCGCGCCCCGTCACGTGCGCCGCGGTGATGAGCCAGCGACCGTCGACGCGCTCCCAGAGCTGTGTCTGCAGGCCTGTGCCGCCTTCGAGGTAGTGCGACACGGAGACGAGAAGCGCGGCATCCCTCCCCAACGGCCGGTATTCGACCCGCTCGATCGTGCGCGGCGGAACGCCCCCGCGCACGCCGCGGAAGGCACTGATCGCGTCGTGGCCCACAAGGAGGCCGGCGGCGTCGCCGCGCAGGGTTTGCGGTCCCGGCGCGAAGGCGGCGTCGAGCGCGTCGAGGTCGTTCGAGAGGATCGCGCGCTCGTAGTCCTCGAACGCCGTGAACAGGTCGTCGGGGATCTCAGCCACGCGGCACCGCCTCGAAGTCCGCCTCGCGGATGCGGGCGTGGATGCCGCACACGATGTCGACGACCTGCGAGATGTCGAAGTCGGTCGCGGCGCTGAGGTACGCGTAGGCGAGGTGCTCGTCCATGCCCCAGCGCGCCGAGATGAGCTCGATCGCGGCGCGGACGCACTTGCGCATCGCCTCGTCGAGGTCGGGGTCGAGACCCGTCGGCACGAGGTACTCGTCCGTGCGCACGAGGGGTCCGGCGACCTCGCCGAACTCGCGTACCGCCTCGGCCCGCGGCACGACGTCGAACCGCAGCGTCGCGCGGAGGGATGCCTCGAGCGCCGTGAGCGCGACCTCGCCGTCGCCCTGCGCGAAATGCGGGTCGCCGACGTACGCCAGAGCGCCCGCGACCTGCACCGGGAGGTAGAGCACGGCGCCCTCGACGAGGAGCTTGATGTCGATGTTGCCGCCGTGCGCGCCGGGAGGCACGGAGTGCGGTCTCTCGTGCGAGGCGACGGCCACGCCCATCGTGCCGAGGAAGGGGGCGAGCGGGAACTCCACGAGGCGCCGGCCGCCGTGCGTGACCGGCAGCACGCCGACGAGCCCCGCGTCCCGCTCCTCGACGGGGGCGAAGACGCTGACGCTCCCCTCGCTGCGCGGCAGGACGCCGACGAGCGCGCCCTTGCCGTGGCGGTTCGAGATGACGCCGTACGGCACGCGCGGCACGAGCTTGTCGACGGTGATCTTGAGCAGATCGCCGGGCTCGGCGCCCTCGATGCGGATCGGCCCCGTGACGATGTGCGGCCCGTCGGCGGCGGGATCGCGCGACAGCGTCGCGGCGATTGCGACGGCGTCGTCGAGCACCGACGATGCGTCGACACCGTGCCCGCCGAAGTACGCGAGCGGGTCCTTGCCCTGGTCTTCGAGCACGCCCTCGTGACTCACGGTGTCGATCGTCACCGTCTCACCGGACGAGATCGTCAGGACAGCGGCATCCGTCGCGCATGGAAGCCGCCCCCAGAGCACCGTGTCGGGGGTCGACGGCAGGTAGTGGTCGCCGGGGAGCTCCCCCGTGCCGGGCTGCAGGATCTCGACGGTCACGCGGCTCCTTCGTCGGCGAGGGCGGGCACGGCCACGATCTCACGGCCGGCGCGTTCGACGACGCCGTCGCGGTAGGCGAGCACGCCGTGCACGTACGTGTCGGTGACGACGCCGTGAAGCGTCGCGCCGTGCCACGGGGAGAGCTTGTTGCGGTACTCGAGCCGATCGGCGTCGACCGTGAACGGCGCCTCCGGCCGGAAGACCGCGAGGTGCGCCGGCTCACCGACGGTGATGCGCCCGAGCCCGCCGAGCCCGGCGATGCGCGCGGGACCCGTCGTGAACAGCGGCAGCAGGGATTCGAGCGGGATGCCGCGCCTCCGCGCCTCGGTCCACACGGCCGCGAGCCCCGTCTGCAGGCCTGAGATGCCGCCCCAGGCGAGGCCGAAGTCGCCGCCGCCCTGCTCCTTGAGCGCGCGCGTCGAGGGCGAGTGGTCGCTCACGATCGCGTCGATCGTGCCGTCGAGGACGCCGGCCCACAGGAGGTCCTGGTTGGCGGAGTCGCGGATCGGCGGACAGCACTTGAACGCGGCATCCCCGTCGGGCACGTCCTCCGCACGCAGGGTGAGGTAGTGCGGGCACGTCTCGATGGTGAGCCGCACGCCCGCCGCCTTCGCCGCCCGCACGGCATCGAGAGCGGTGCCGTCGGAGACGTGCACGATGTGCGCCCGGGCGCCCGTGCGACGGGATGCCTCGATCACGAGCCGGATCGCCGCCTTCTCGCTCGCCGGCGGTCGGGAGGCGAGGAAATCGGCATAGCGGCGGCCCAGCGGACCGTCGGCGTGCAGGTGGGCCGGATCCTCGGCGTGCGCGATGAGCACGCCGTCGAACTCCGCGATCTCGGCGAGCGCGGCCTCGAGCTGCGCGGCGTCGAGATGGCCGAACTCGTCGATGCCCGAGGGTGAGAGGAAGCACTTGAAGCCGACGACGCCCGCGTCCCACAGCGCTTGCAGCGTGCCGAGGTTCTCGGGCACGGCGCCGCCCCAGTATCCGACGTCGACGGCGAGCTTGCCGGCTGCGGCGGAGCGCTTGGCGGCGAGCGCCTGGACGGTCGTCGTGACGGGCACCGAGTTGAGCGGCATGTCGAACACCGTCGTGACGCCGCCCGCCGCGGCCGCGGCGGTGCCCGTCGCGAAGCCCTCCCACTCGGTGCGGCCCGGTTCGTCGAGGTGCACGTGCGAATCCACCAGACCAGGGAGGAGCACGGCATCGTCGGGCACGGCCTCGTCGGCGCCCGGATCGAACGGATCGATCCCGGCGATGACGCCGTCCTCGATGCGCAAGGTCGCGGGCGTCCATGCGCCGTCGATGAATGCGCGGCGCGCGGCGAGCGAGGTGGGACGGGTCATGCGCTCACGGTAACGTCGGCGCGTTTCCCGGGTGTTTCCCGCGTTCCTGCCGGCGCACCCTCCCCTGGCGCGGAGGAGCGGAGCGGATTCGACGAAGGGAGGACCGATCCCGCGTGCGGCTCCTCCGCAGCTCGGTTCTCCTCCCCCGGTCGGACCGGCTGGGGCCGGCGCGGCGGAGCGGCGTACTCGTCGCGTTTGCTCGTGCCGACCCCCATGCGCGCCATGCCGGCCGCGAGGCCCACCGCCGCGGCGACACCGTCGACGACCGGCACCCCGATGCGGGCCGAGATCGCGTGGCAGAGGTCGGCCATGCCGGCGCAGCCCAGCACGATGACGTCGGCACCACCGGCGACGGCGTCGGCGCACAGGCCGGTGATCGTCTCGACTGCCGCGGATCCCGCGTCCTCCAGGTCGAGCACCGGGATGCCCGAGCCCGCCAGCGAGACGCAGGCCCGGGCCATCCCGTACCGCTCCACGAGGTCCTGCGCGCGACCGAGGGTGCGGCCGAGGGTCGTGACGACGCCGAACGAGCGCCCCGCGATCGCCGCGACGTGCATGGCCGCCTCGGCGATGCCGACGACGGGCACGTCGACGAGCTCGCGGGCCGCGTCGAGCCCCGGATCGCCGAAGCACGCGATCACGTACGCGTCGCTGCCGCCGGCACACAGGTCCTGCTCGATGAGCTCGACGACGGCGACCGCCGCGTACGCCTCGTCGAGATGGCTCTCGATCGCGGCCGGACCGCGCTCGGGGCACACGGCGGCGATCTCGACCCCGGGCCCCGCGACCTCCCGGGCGGCGGCCGCGATCTTCGCGGTCATCGCCCGGGAGGTGTTGGGGTTGACGAGGGTGATCCTCACGCGCCGGTCTCCCGCACGACGGGGATCTCGGTCGAGATCGCGGGCGGCTCCGAGGCATCCGTCTTCGCGGCGCCGTCGAACGTGCCGTCCGAGATGCCCGCCGTCTCGCCCGCGAACGTCGGCACTCTCGGGTCGAGCTTCTCGAAGAGGACGAAGAATCCGTAACCGAGCCCGCAGCCGATGAACCATGTGAAATTGCCGATCCACGAGACGTCGAACAGGCCCATGTCCGCGAACATCTTGGGGAAGATCGCGAGGATGATCGTCGGGATGCCCGCCCACAGCAGCGTCTTGATCGCGTTGGGGTTGTAGCCCTTGCGGTACCAGTACGCACCCGTCGTCGACAGGGTGAACATCTCGTCGACCTTGATGCGCTGTCGCGCCGCGACGTAGTAGCCGGCGATGAGCAGGCCGAACAGCGGTCCGATGAGCGCCGCGAGGAGGCCCAGCGAGTAGTGGATCGCGGTGGCGTTGCTGTACCAGTTCCACGGCATGAGGAAGACCGAGCCGACGGCGGCGATCATGCCGCCCATCCGCCAGGAGATGCGGTGCGGCGCGACGTTCGAGAAGTCGAACGCCGGCGAGATGAAGTTCGCGACGATGTTGATGCCGACGGTCGCCGTGACGAACGTCAGCCCGCCGAGGAGGATCGCGAACGGCGTGTCGATCGCCTGGACGGTGTGGATGGGGTCGACGATCAGCTCGCCGAACACCGGCACCGTGGCTGCCGCCGTGATGACGGTCAGGAGCGAGAAGAAGAGGAAGTTGACCGGCAGGCCCCAGAAGTTGCCGCGCCTGACCTGCTTGAACGACTTGCCGTAGCGGGCGAAGTCGCCGAAGTTCAGCATCGGCCCGGAGAAGTACGACACGACGATGCCGATGGCCATCGCCATGAGCCCGATGGTGCCCCAGAATCCGCTGGGTTCGCTGCCCGGCTCCGACAGGTTGAAGTCGATGTTCTCCCAGCCGGCCTGCGACACGAGGTAGACGGCGAGGAGGATCATCACGACGTACACGGCCGGGCCCGCCCAGTCGATGAAGCGGCGGATGACCTCCATGCCGTTCCAGAAGAGGGCGACCTGCGCCACCCACAGGATCGAATAGGAGATCCAGCCGAGCGCCGAGAGCCCGAGGAAGGACGGCTCCAGCAGCGCTTCCGAGCCCGGCATGAACTTCAGGAAGATGATGTTGAGCGACTCGGCTGCCAGAAAGGTCTGCACGCCGTACCAGGCGATCGCGATGAGCCCGCGGATGATGGCGGGGATGTTCGCACCCCTCACGCCGAAGATCGCCCGGTTCACGACCGGGTAGGGCACGCCGGTCTTCTGGCTCGGCTTCGCGACGAGGTTCGTGAAGACCTGCACGATGACGATGCCGATGATGAGCGCCACGAGCACCTGCCACGCCGCGATGCCGAGCGCGAAGAGCGATCCGGCCGTGACGTAGCCGCCGACGGAGTGCACGTCCGACATCCAGAACGCGAAGATGTTGTACCAGGTCCACTTCTGCTTGCGCAGCGGGGCGAGGTCTTCGTTCGCGAGGCGGGGGTCGTACTCCGGCTTCATGTTGCCCGAGCCGACGGGGTGTCCCGCCGCTTCGACGATGTCCTGCGGTTTGGTGAGCGGCGCCGCGATCGGCGCGGACTCTTCGGGAGGGGTCATGAGCAGTGCCTTCCAGGTGGGAGCGGGCGGGTGCCCGGGTCATGGAGATGACCACGACGTGGAGTCCGCGGCCTGGTGGTGCTGATGTGAAGCTATTGCTTCACGATTTGTTCCTGGTTTCGCTCATGTAACGCCCTTGTGAAGTTGCCACTTCACGAATGACGGCACCGTTCCGGCACTTCGGGCCGAGCGGAACCGCGCCCATAGGATGCAGGCATGGCTCACGCGACCGACTCGGCGGCGGGCGTCGATACGCCCGCCGAGCTCGGATCGCGCTCGGACGTGGGTGCGCGCCTGCGACGTCTGCGCAAGCAGCAGGGCATGTCGGCACGCGCCCTCGCGACGGCCCTCGGCATCTCGCCGAGCGCCGTCTCGCAGATCGAGCGGGGCGTTCTCAATCCGAGCGTCTCGCGGCTCATCGCGATCACGGATGCTCTCGGAGTGCCCCTCGCGGCCGTCTTCGACGGCCGTGACGACGTCGTGGCCGAGGTCGCCGCGACGGCCTCCGGCTTCGCCCTTCAGCGCGCGGAGCACTCGTCGAGCGTCGTCCTCGACAGCGGCGTCACCTTCCGCCGACTCTCGCCCGGACGGACTCCCGGCGTCGACTACTTCGAGTCGACCTACCCGCCGGGGAGCACGGCGCACGCCGACGACGACCTCTTCCGCCACGACGGCTACGAGGTCGGCACGGTGATCTCGGGCGAGCTGACGATCGACTTCGACGAGGAACGGGTCGTCCTCCGCCCCGGCGACGCCATCAGCTATCCGTGCTCGCGGCCCCACCGCATCCACAACACGGGCACCGACGACGCCGTCGCGCAGTGGCTCATCGTCCACGCCGACCGCTGACGCCGTAATCCCCGGGAAACGCCGCGGGGCTACCGTGAGCCCATGGAGCTCGCCGAGTTCAACGCCCTCGACACCGCCACGGCCGCGGAGACCGTGGGCGTGTGGGCGGCGATCCCCGGGTGGGTGGATGCCGTCGTCGCGGGTCGCCCGTACGGCAGCGTCGACGAGCTGGCAGCGACGGCTGCCGCGGAGGCCGCCGACTGGACCCGCGCAGACCTCGACACGGCTCTCGCCCACCACCCCCGCATCGGCGAGCGCGCAATGGGATCGGGCGCCGAGGCCGCGGCATCCCGTCGCGAACAGTCGTCGATGGCGACGGCGGCCGAAGCCGTCGCGCGGGCGATCGCGGCAGGCAACGCCGCATACGAGCAGCGGTTCGGGCGGGTCTTCCTCATCCGGGCGGCGGGCCGCACGCCTGACGAGATGCTCACCGAGCTCGAGCGGCGCCTCGACAACGACGACGGGGCCGAGACCGTCGAAGCCCTCGACCAGCTCGCCCAGATCGCAGTGCTGCGACTGCGGGCGACGGTCACGAACGAGAGGATCCCCGCATGACCCACGTCACGACGCACGTCCTGGATGCCGCGACGGGCGAACCCGCCCGCGGCATCGGAGTCGTGCTGGCAGCGGCATCCGGCGATTCCGTCGTCGCCGAGACCGCCGGCGCGATCATCGCTCACGGCGTCACGGATGCCGACGGCCGCCTCGCGATCGGTCCCGACGCGCTCGAGCCCGGCGATTACACCTTGACCTTCCTGACCGGCGAGTACTTCGCCGCCCGCGGCGCCCCGACGTTCTACCCATACGTCATCGTGACCTTCATCGTCGAAGCCGAGACCGAGGGATCGAGCAGGCACTGCCACGTGCCGCTGCTGCTCAGCCCGTTCGCGTACTCGACCTACAGAGGGAGCTGATCATGGTCAGGGTGAGCCTCGGCGCCAACAAGTACGGCAAGGCGGAGAACCGCGTCGTGCGGATCGTGCGCGACACCCCGCGCCACGAGATCGTCGATCTGAGCGTCTCCTCGCAGCTGCGCAGCGCGGCCCTCGCCGACTCGTATCTCACGGGCGACAACAGCAAGGTCGTCGCGACCGACACGCAGAAGAACACCGTGTTCGCGTTCGCGAAGGCGCACGGCATCCCTTCTCCGGAGGAGTTCCTGCTGACGCTGTCGCGGCACTTCACGACGGAGTTCGACTGGATCGATGGCGGGCTCTGGCAGGCCGAGCAGTACGAGTGGGAGCGAATCCTCGTCGACGGGCAGCCCCACGACCACTCCTTCGTGCGGTCGGGCCGCGGCACGCGCCTTGCGTCCGTGCAGGTCGAGGGCGGCGCGACGCACGTGACCGGCGGCGTCAAGGACCTCGTCGTGCTGAAGTCGACGGGCAGCGAGTTCGCCGGCTTCCCGCGCGACCGGTACACGACGCTCGTCGAGACCGACGACCGAATCATGGCGACTTCGGTGACGGGGCGCTGGCGCTTCCTGCCCGACGCCGTCGAGGCGGGCATCGACTACAACGGCCTCTACGCCGAGGTCACGGCAGTGCTGCTGTCGACGTTCGCGACCGTGCACTCGCTCGCGCTGCAGCAGACCCTGTTCGCGATGGGCGCCGCCGCGATCGAGGCGCGGCCCGAGATCGCGGAGGTGCGCTTCGCGATGCCCAACAAGCACCACTTCGTCTACGACCTCTCGCCCTTCGGCCTCGAGAACCCCAACGAGGTGTTCTTCGCCGCCGACCGTCCGTACGGGCTCATCGAGGGGACCGTCGTGCGCGAGGGAGTGGATGCCGCCCCCGACGCGTGGCTCGACCTGCCGACCTTCGTCTGACCGGTCGATCGGGGCGGTCCCCGAGCCCGCCCCGGGGTCGACGCCGGCGGTGCCCGGGATCCGCATCCCGGGCCTCCGCCGCCGTCTGAGCGAGGGGCGCCTGCGCACTGCCCTCGGTACTGCGCCCAGGATCCGCAGGTCGCCGGATGCGCGCTCCCCCTCCTCCGGGAGACGCCCCGTCCGTGCGCTTTGCCGCCCGGGCGGGTCATCACGGACCCATCGTGTCCGCCGAGGCTAGAAGACGCCGGTGCGCCGGATCCAGCCCCCGACCGCACTCGTCACGCGGAATTCACGGTGTGAAACCGGCCCGCAACGATCCCGTCAGGCGTGGAAGAGGGTGTGCACGTCGCCGACGACCTCGCGTCCGCCGAGGGCGTCGAGCTCCATGAGCACCGACGTGCCGACCACCACGCCGCCGAGCGTCGCCATGAGGTCATGCGCCGCCTGGAGCGTGCCGCCGGTCGCGAGCACATCGTCCACGAGGAGCACCCGCGTGCCCTCGGCGATGTCGTCGTGCGCCTCGATCGTCGCTTCGCCGTACTCCAGGGCATAGGAGACGGATGCCGCGGGCCGAGGCAGCTTCCCGGCTTTGCGTATCGGCACGAGGCCGACCTCCGCCGCGATGGCGACGGCCCCCGCGAGCAGGAATCCGCGCGCTTCGATGCCGGCGACGACGTCGAACTCGCCCGCGAACGGCTCGATGATGGCGTCGATGCAGCTGCGCAGGGCTGCGGCATCCGCCAGCAGCGGCGTGATGTCGCGGAACAGCACCCCGGGCTCGGGGTAGTCCGGGATGGTGCGGATGAGGGATTCGGCGCGGGTCAGATCGATGGTCGCCACGGCGCCACCCTACAAGGGGAGGCCCGGTCATCGAGGCCCGCGCATCCGGAATGTAAGCGCTTGCATTACCCTGGTCTGCATGACATCGCCCGAACTCGCCACCCCCGGCGCGCGCACGATCACCCTCGACGCGCGCACGAGCACCCCCGGCGCCGAATGGTGGCGCACGGCCGTGATCTACCAGATCTACCCCCGCTCCTTCTCCGACAGCTCGGGCGACGGCGTCGGCGACCTGCCGGGCGTGACGTCGCGGCTCGCCGACCTCGAGGCCCTCGGCGTCGACGCCCTGTGGCTGAGCCCCTTCCAGCGCTCCCCCCAGAAGGACGCCGGCTACGACGTCTCGGACTACTGCGACGTCGACCCGCTGTTCGGCACGCTCGCCGACTTCGACGAGCTGCTCGCGCAGGCGCACGCCCGCGGCATCCGGATCATCGTCGACCTCGTGCCCAACCATTCGTCGGACCAGCACGCGTGGTTCCAGGAGGCCCTCGCGGCCCGCCCCGGAAGCCGCGAGCGCGCCCGCTACCTCTTCCGCGACGGCCTCGGCCTGGACGGCGACGTGCCGCCGAACAACTGGGAGTCGGTCTTCGGCGGCCCCGCCTGGACGCGCGTCGTCGAGGCCGACGGCACGCTCGGCCAGTGGTACCTGCACCTGTTCGACTCGTCGCAGCCCGACTTCGACTGGTCGAACGACGAGGTGCGCGAGGAGTTCCGCCGCATCCTGCGCTTCTGGCTCGACCGCGGCGTCGACGGCTTCCGGGTCGACGTCGCGCACGGTCTCGTCAAGGCCGAGGGACTCCCCGACCACACGCCCGACCCTGAGGGCGGCTCGATGGGCGGCGATGCAGCCGACGTGCCCTACTGGGGCCAGGACGGCGTGCACGAGGTGTACCGCGACTGGAACCTCCTGCTCGCCGAGTACGACGGCGACCGCGCCCTGTGCGCCGAGGCGTGGCTGCCCACGCCCGAGCGGACCGCCCAGTGGGTGCGCCCCGACGAGATGCACCAGGCGTTCAACTTCGCCTACCTCGAGACGGAGTGGGATGCCGCGGCCCTCCGCGCCGTCATCACGGCGTCGCTGCGCGCCTTCCACGCCGTCGGCGCCCCCAGCACGTGGGTGCTGTCGAACCACGACGTCGTGCGGCACGCGTCACGCCTCGCTCTCACGGCCGAGAACCCGCAGGGGCACGGCATCGGACCGCTCTCGCCCGGCAAGCCCATCCCCGACGTCGGCCTGCGCCGCGCCCGCGCCGCGACGACGGTGATGCTCGCCCTCCCGGGCTCCGCCTACGTCTATCAGGGCGAAGAGCTCGGCCTGCCCGAGGTCATCGAGCTCGCCGACGACGCCCGCCAGGATCCCACGTGGTTCCGCACGGGCGGCGAGCGGTACGGCCGCGACGGCTGCCGCGTGCCGCTGCCGTGGACCTCGGACGCCGCGGCCTACGGCTTCAGCCCGACCGGTGAGTCGTGGCTTCCGCAGCCCGCCGAGTGGGCGGTGCTCGCGCGGGACGCGCAGGCGGCGGACGAGGCATCCACTCTCTCGCTGTACCGGTCGCTGCTGTCGTCGCGCCGCGCGCGGCACCTCGGCTCGGGCTCGCTGGAGTGGCTCGAAGGCTTGGGCGAAGGCGTGCTGGCGTTCCGCAACGGCAGCATCACGGTCGTCGCCAACGCGTCGAACGCTCCTGTCGCCCTGCCGGACGGTATCGTGATCGCGTCGAGCGGGCCGCTCGGCCCGCGGACGCTCCCGACCGACACCGCGGTCTGGCTCGCCGACGACTGACGTCTGCGCTCGGCTGAAGGGGGGTGCGGCGACGTGGTCAGCATCGACGAAGTGGCGCGCGAGGCGGGGGTCTCGACGGCGACGGTCTCGCGGGCGCTGAGCGGTCGCGGGCACGTGTCCGACCCGACGCGGGCGCGCGTCGAAGCCGCTGCGAAGAGCCTCGGCTACGTCGTGTCGGCGTCGGCATCGAGCCTCGCCTCGGGTCGCACGCGCAACATCGGCGTGCTCGTGCCGTTCCTCGACCGGTGGTTCTTCTCGACCGTGCTGAGCGGCATCGCGACGGCGCTGCAGCGCCGCGGGTACGACATCACGCTCTACACGCTGACGGCCGACCGCACGCAGCGGCGCGAGATCTTCGACACCTTCCTGCGCCGGCAGCGCGTCGACGGCGTCATCGCGATCTCGATCGAGCTCGGCGACGAGGAGACGGATCTGCTGCTCGAGCTCGGCCTTCCCGTCATCGCGATCGGCGGGCCCAACCCCAAGCTCACGACGCTCACGGTCGACGACATCACGGTCGCCCGGCTCGCGACCGAGCACCTCATCGCGCTCGGCCACACCGCCATCGCGCACATCGGCGCGAGCCAGGAGTTCGACCTGGACTTCCACATCCCGACGCAGCGGCGACAGGGATTCGAGGTGGCGATGACGGATGCCGGCATCCCGGCCCGGGCCGCCCTGTTCGAGCCCGCCGACTTCACGATCGAAGGCGGATTCCGGGCCGCGAAGCAGCTGATGGGGCGGCCGGGCGAGCGTCCGACGGCGATCTTCGCGGCATCGGACGAGATGGCGATCGGCGCCCTGCTCGCCGCGCGCGAACTCGGCTACCGCGTGCCGGAGGACCTCTCGGTCGTCGGCATCGACGGCCATGAGCTCGGCGAGTTCTTCCGCCTCACGACGGTCGATCAGTTCCCGCTCGCGCAGGGTGAGCGCGCCGCCGACGCGATCCTCGCGGAACTGGACGCGCCCGCCGGCGACCGCGCACGCGCCGACCTGCCGTTCGAGCTCATCGTGCGCGGATCGACGGCCCGCCTGCCGGCCTGACCACCCGCCCCGGCATCCCCTCGCTCACTTGCGGCGTTTCGCCACGACGGCCGCGATTCGGCGCGACTGAACATCGCCGGCCCCGTTCACTTGCGTCGATTCGCCGACCAGACCGCCAATCGCCGCAAGTGGCCGACGAGGTCGGGTGGATAGGCTCGTCCGCATGACGATCGACCTCGAGGCGCTCTACTTCGACCTGCACCGGCACCCCGAGCTCTCGTTCCAGGAGACCCGCACAGCGGGGGTCGTGGTGCAGACGCTCGCCGCCCTCGGCCTCGAGTACGTCGAGGGGCTCGGCAAGACCGGCGTCGCGACGTCGATCGTCAACGGCGAGGGCCCCGTCGTGTGGCTGCGCGCCGACATGGACGGCCTGCCCGTCGAGGAGCGCTCCGGCCTCGAGTACGCCTCGACGGCGCGTGGCGTCGACCCCGCGGGCCAGGACGTGCCCGTCATGCACGCGTGCGGCCACGACCTGCACGTGACGGCGCTGCTCGGCGCACTCGAGCGGCTCGTGAGCTCGAAGGACGAGTGGTCGGGCACCGTCGTGGCCGTCTTCCAGCCCGCCGAGGAGTACGGCGCGGGCTCGCAGGCGATGATCGCCGACGGCGTGTTCGAGCGCTTCCCCAAGCCCGACATCGTGCTCGGACAGCACGTCACCCCGTTGCCCGCCGGCACGATCGGCGTGCGCCCCGGCACGCAGATGGCTGCGTCGGACGGGCTCACCGTCACGCTGCTCGGGCGGGGCGGCCACGGGTCGCGCCCGCACTCGACGATCGACCCCGTCGTCATGGCCGCAGCGACCGTCATGCGGCTGCAGACGATCGTGTCGCGCGAGGTCGACCCCCGAGACGTCGCCGTCGTCACGGTCGGCTCGATCCACGCGGGACTCAAGAACAACATCATCCCCGCCGAGGCGAGGCTCGAGCTGAGCCTGCGCTACCCCGACGACGAGGCGCGCAGCCGCATCATGGCGAAGGTCGAGCGCGTCGTGCGCGCCGAGGCCCAGGCATCCGGTGCCGAGGAGCAGCCGATCATCGCGGTCGACCACTCACTCCCCCCGACGATCAACGACGCCGACGCGACGGCCCGCGTCACGCGCGCCTTCGACGACGCGTTCGGCACCGGCACCGTCGTCGACCCCGGCATGTTCACGGGCAGCGAAGACGTCTCGTGGTTCGCGCGGGAGGCGGGTGTGCCGCTCGTCTTCTGGTTCTGGGGCGGCGTCGACCCGCAGCTCTACGCGGCCGCACTGGCGGCCGGCACGCTCGAGCGCGACATCCCGACGAACCACTCGCCGTTCTTCGCGCCCGTCCCCCACCCCACGATCGAGCGGGGTGTGGACGCCCTCGTCGTCGCCGCGCGAGAGTTCCTCGGAACCTCGGCCTGAGTCCGCCCCATATCGAACGGATGAACGCCGCGCCAGCCGCGTTGCATCACGGCGCCGGAGAGCGTAGTGTCGCGGGCCGTGACAACCGACGGACGCGAGCCCGGCCCCGCTGAATCGCCGATCGCCAAACGCATCCTCATCGGCGACCCTCTCTCGTCCGAGGCCGCCGACGAGCACCTGCTTCCCAAGAGGATGGCGCTGCCCATCTTCGCCTCGGACGCACTGTCGTCGGTCGCGTATGCGCCGCAGGAGATGCTCCTCATCCTGATGACCGGGGGCCTGGCCTTCCTCGCCTTCTCACCGCTCGTCGCGGGCGCCGTCATCCTGGTGCTCCTCGTCGTGGTGCTGAGCTACCGGCAGCTGATCAAGGCCTACCCGTCGGGCGGCGGCGACTACGAGGTGGCGCGCAAGAACATCGGCGAGATCCCCGGGGTCGTCGTGGCGTCGGCGCTGCTCGTGGACTACGTGCTGACGGTCGCCGTGTCGGTCTCGTCGGGCGTCGACAACCTGATCTCCGCCCTTCCCTTCCTCAACGGCCTGCGCGTCGAGATGGCCGTGGTCTTCGTCATCCTGATCGTCGTCGTGAACCTCCGCGGTGTGCGCGAGGCGTCGCTCTTCTTCGCCATCCCGACCTACATCTTCATCGGCTCGGTCGCCGTCATGGTCGTCGTGGGCCTCATCCAGACGTTCCTCGGCAATCCGCCGGTCGCGTCGAGCGCCGACTACACCGTCCAGACCGAGGACATGACCCAGGCGGCGGTCATCCTGCTCGTGCTGCGCGCCTTCTCGAGCGGCTGCTCGGCGCTGACGGGCGTCGAGGCCGTCGCCAACGGCGTGCCCGCCTTCCGCCTGCCCAAGGTGCGCAACGCCCGTGCGACACTCGCCCTCGTCGGCGGCATCGCGATCGTGCTCTTCACGGGCCTCACGGCGCTCGCGCTCATCTCGAAAGTGCACTACGCCGAGAACCCCTGCGACCTGATCGGCTTCGACTGCGCGACCCAGGTGCAGCCGAGCCTCATCGCCCAGGTCGCGGCGGGAATCTTCGGCGGGAATTCGATCCCGTTCTTCGTGATCCAGGCGGCGACCGCCGCCGTCCTGCTCCTGGCGGCCAACACGGCGTTCAACGGCTTCCCGCTGCTCGGCGCGGTGCTGGCGCGCGACGGCTACGCGCCCAAGGCGCTCAACACCCGGGGCGACCGTCTCGTCTTCTCGAACGGCATGATCATCCTCGGCATCGTCGCCATGGGTGTCATCGTGATCTACCAGGCGAACGTCACCTCGCTCATCCAGCTCTACATCATCGGTGTCTTCGTCTCGTTCTCGCTCGGGCAGATCGGCATGATCCGGCACTGGCGGCGCCTGCTGCGCGAGACGACGCGCGCCGAGGGCCGCCGCGACCCGAAGTCGGGCGCGGAGCGCCGCGGCGCGATCAGGAGCCTCACGATCAACTCGATCGGGGCCGCCATGACGGTATCGGTGCTCGTCATCGTCACGATCACGAAGTTCACGCACGGCGCCTATCTCGTCTTCATCGCCATCCCCGTCCTCGCCACCCTCATGGTCGGCGTGCACCGGTACTACCGCGACGTCGAGCACGAGATCCAGATGGACGACGACGTGCACTTCGGCGCCGCCGGCGACATGGCGCTCATCCTGGTCAACCGCCTGCAGAAGCCCGTCGCGAAGGCCATCGACTACGCCCTCGCGGCGCGACACGACAAGACCGTCGCGATCCACGTCGCCGTCACGAAGGAAGAGGCCGAGTCGATCCAGAAGGAGTGGGAGGCGCACCGCATGCCCATCCCGCTCACGATCATCGAGTCGCCCTACCGCACCTACGCGGGGCCCGTCGCCGACTTCATCAAGCAGTACCGCGAGAAGCACGGATCGTCGGTCATCACCGTGTACCTGCCGCAGTACATCGTGGGCCACTGGTGGGAGTCGCTCCTGCACAACCGTCGCGCCCGCCGCATCGGGCAGCAGCTCATGCTCATCCACGGCGTCACGATCACCCTCGTGCCCTGGCTGCTCGACTCGTCGGAGCTCATCTACGGCCGCCGTTCGCGTCCGCTTCCCGGTCAGGAGCGCGCGGGCCGCCCGTTCGACCCGACGGCCGAGAACGTCCCCACGGCGCAGCGGTCGAGTCTCGAAGGGCCCTGATCGGGACCTCCCGCGCCCGCCGCCGCGGCGCCGCGTAGCCTGGGAGGGTGACAACGGCTCCTCCTCGCACCGCGGCGCTCGACCTCGAGACGCTGCGGGCCGACTTCCCGATCCTCGGCTCGCGCATCGGCGACAGCGCGCTGGTTTACCTCGACTCGGGCGCGACGAGCCAGAAGCCGCAGGCCGTCATCGACGCCGAGGTGTCGTTCCTGACCACGGCGAACTCCGCCGTGCACCGTGGGGCGCACACGCTCGCCGCCGAGGCGACCGAGCTCTACGAGGACGCGCGCGCGACCGTCGCCGCCTTCCTCGGCGCCCGGCCCGAGCAGCTCGTCTGGACCAGCGGCGCCACGGCGGGCCTCAACCTCGTCGCGTACGCGATCGGCAACGCCACGGCGGGACGCGGCGGAGACGAGGCGCGTCGCTTCGCCCTCGCACCCGGCGACGAGCTCGTGGTGACCGAGACCGAGCACCACGCCAACCTCATCCCCTGGCAGGAGCTCGCCTTCCGCACGGGCGCCGTGCTGCGGCACATCCCCGTTCGCGACGACGGCACCCTCGATCTCGACACCGCAGCCTCGATTATCGGCGAGCGCACGCGGATCGTCGCGTTCCCGCACGTGTCCAACGTGCTCGGCATCGTCAACCCCGTCGCCGAGCTCGTCGCACTCGCGCACGCCGCGGGTGCTCTCGCGGTGATGGATGCCTGCCAGTCGGCCCCCCACCTGCCCCTCGACCTTCCTGCACTCGATGTCGATCTCGCCGTCTTCTCAGGCCACAAGATGCTGGGGCCCTACGGCATCGGCGGCCTCTACGGCCGGTCGGACGTGCTCGAGGCCCTGCCCCCGTTCCTCACGGGCGGGTCGATGATCACGACCGTCACGCTCGACGAGGCGTCGTACCTGCCGCCGCCGCAGCGGTTCGAAGCGGGCACGCAGCCCGTGTCCCAGGCGATCGGGCTCGCGGCCGCTGTGCGCTACCTCGAGGCCGTGGGCATGCCCGCCGTGCACGCGCACGAGCAGGTGCTCGAGCGGCGCCTCCGCGACGGCTTGCGGTCGATGCCCGGCATCCGGCTCCTGGGGGATGCCGCCGGTGTCGAGCGCGTGGCTCTGTCGGCATTCGACGTCGAGGGAGTTCACGCGCACGACGTCGGCCAGTTCCTCGACGCCCGCGGCATCGCGGTGCGGGTCGGGCATCACTGCGCGCAGCCGCTGCACCGCCGCTTCGGGCTGACCGCCTCGGTGCGCGCCTCCGCGGCGCTCTACACGACGGAGGCCGAGGTCGACGTGTTCCTCGACGTGCTCTCCGGCACGCGGGCCTACTTCGGGGTGGGGCGATGAGCGGGCTCGACGGGCTCTACCAGGAGCTCATCCTCGACCACTCGAAGCGACGCGTGGGGTTCGGCCTCGCCGAGGAAGGCGACGGCTCCGCCACCTCTCACCAGCGCAACCCCATCTGCGGCGACGAGATCACGCTGCGCGTGCGGGTCGACGGCGACGTCGTGCGCGACGTCACGTGGGAGGGCGCGGGCTGCGCCATCTCGCAGTCGTCGGCCTCGATGCTCGCGTCGCTCGTCGCCGAAGAGGGCGGGATGCCGCGAGCCGAGGCATCCGCCCTCATCGACGGATTCCGCACGGCGCTGCGCTCGCGCGGCACGATCGACCTCGACGAGGAGACGTTCTCCGATGCGGCAGCCCTCAGCGGCGTCTCGAAGTACACGGCGCGCGTCAAGTGCGCGATGCTCGCCTGGGTCGCCTTCGAGGACGCCCTCGCCCGCGCCTGACCCCGGCCGCGCCCGCCCTCGGGCTCAGTGGGCACACTCTGCCGGATCCCCAGCCGGACCCGACGAAATCGGCCCCCTGAACCCGACCCGTTCGGGCTCAGAGGGCGCATTGTGCCGGTCAACGGATCGTCTTGCGCTCGTATGTCGTGCGCGCCCAGAGCCACCCGCCGACGCCGATCAGGGCGATCCAGCCGAAGCTGAGCCAGACGTCGAGCGCGGCGATGGGGGTCGCGAACAGGAGCCCGCGCAAGACCTCGGTGAACGGCGTGAAGGGCTGGTACTCGGCGAACCACTGCATCCACACCGGCAGCGACTCGGTCGGCACGAACGCGCTCGACAGGAACGGCAGGATGAGCAGCGGCATCGGCAGGTTGCTGGCGCTCTCCACCCCACGGGCGAAGACGCCGAACGCGGCGCCCATCCAGCACAGCGCGTAGCCGATGAGTGTGAGGAACCCCGCCGCCCCGAGCCATCCCCACACCGACGCAGGAGCGCGGAAGCCCATGAGCAGCCCGACTCCGAGCACCACGACGACCGCGATGACCGACTGCACGAGGTTGCCGAGCACATGCCCGGAGAGCACGGCCGAGCGCGAGATGTCCATCGTGCGGAATCGCGCGATGATGCCTTCGGTGAGGTCTTTCGACACCGAGATCGCAGGGCCCGACACTCCGCTCGCGAGCGTCACGAGCAGCATCCCGGGCAGGAGGTACTGCAGGTACTCGCCCGAGCCGGCCGCCGGAGCACCCGGCACGAGACCGGCGCCCATCGTGCCGCCGAACACGTAGACGAACAGCACCAGGAAGACGACCGGCATCGCGATGAGGTACAGGATGACGGGGTAGCGGACGGCGTGCACGAGGTTGCGGCGCAGCATCGTGAGCGAGTCCGAGACGGTGTAGGCGACGCTGCGGCGCGGCGCGGCGATGGTGCTCATGAGGCGACCTCCTCCGTTGCCGTGGGGATGGATGCTTCGTGCCCCGTGAGGGCGAAGAAGACGTCGTCGAGATCGGGCGTGTGGATGCTGAGGGTGCGGGCCTCGACGCCCTGGCCGTCGAGGCGGTCGACCACGGTGCGGATCGAGCCGAAGCCGCCGTCGCTCGGGATGTCGAGCGCGAGCGCCGCGTCGTCGCGCTGCGCGTCGGCGAAGGCGGCGGATGCGGCATCCAGTTCCCGGAGGTGCTCGAATTCGAGGCGGATGCGGCCTCCCGGAACGAGTCTCTTCAGCTCGGTCGGGCTTCCGTCGGCGACGATCGTGCCGCGATCGAGCACCGCGATGCGGTCGGCGAGCTCGTCGGCCTCCTCCAGGTACTGGGTCGTGAGCAGGACGGTCGTGCCCTCTGTGACGAGTTCGCGCACGATCTCCCACATGCCGACGCGGCTGCGGGGGTCGAGCCCCGTCGTCGGCTCGTCGAGGAAGACGAGCCGCGGGCGCGACACGAGCGTCATCGCGAGGTCGAGCCGCCTTCGCATGCCGCCCGAGAACTGCGCGAGCGGCTTGCGCGCCGCTTCGGAGAGGTCGAAGCGCTCGAGGAGCGCCGCGACGCGGGCCTTGCCGGCGCGACCGAGGTGACGCAGGTCGGCCATGAGCCGCAGGTTCTCCTCGCCCGTGAGGAGGTCGTCGACGGCCGAGAACTGCCCTGTGACGCCGATCGCGGCGCGTACGGCGGCGGGCTCGCGCACGACGTCGTGGCCCTCGACGCGCGCGGTCCCGGCATCGGGGCGCATGAGCGTCGAGAGGATCTGCACGAACGTGGTCTTTCCGGCGCCGTTGGGTCCGAGGAGGGCGAACACGCCGCCCCCGGCGATGTCGAGGTCGATGCCGTCGAGCACGACCTGTTGGCCGAAGGACTTGCGCAGCCCTTCGGTCTGGATGACGGAAGTCATGACGACTCCTTTCAGGGTGGGGAGGGGAGGCGTGCGGGCACGCCGGACAGCGGGTGCGAGGGGATGCCTCGACCCGGACGAAACCGGATGTCAGGCGCCCGGCGGCGCCTCCGAGCGATGGACGGAGATGTTGCCGTAGCCCGTGCGGACGTGCAGCTCGAGCGTGTCCTCGCCCTCGGTCGGGCCGGCGTCGGAGGCGAGGTCGGTGCGCACGGTGCCGTGCTGGCTCGAGGCGTCGAGCCACACTGCCGTGCCGCGCCGGACCCCGACGTGCACGCCGCTGTACGACCCCTCGATGCGCGTTACGCCGCGTGCGAGATGCCGGATCCGCACTGTGCCGTAGGCGGCCTTGACGGTGACGGCGCCTTCCGCCGTGCCGATGTCGATCGATCCGCTCGAGGTCGACAGCTCGGCGGGCCCCGCGACGTGGTCGACCGAGAGGGCGCTGTCGCTGCCCTTGAGCCGCAGCGCGCCGCCGACCGAGCGGAGCGTCGCCGAGCCGGACTTGGTCGTGACCTCGGCGTCGCCGTCGACGCGTCCGACGCGCACACCGCCGTGGCCGTGCTTGACCTCGAGCCGCTCCGCGTCGTCGAGCGTGAGCTCGCCGTACGGCAGGCCGAGCCGCGCGGCGCCGACGCGTCCGGCGATGTGCATCGAGCCGTACTTGACGTCGGCGCTCACGGCCGTGCCGGTCGGCACCTCGACGACGACGTCGACCGAGTCTCCGGGACCGATGAGGTTGAGGCGGAAGGGACCCGTCACGACGACGGCCGGGCCCTGCCGGTCGACCCGCACGGCCTCGGCGGCCGAGCGGTCGCCGGAGCGGCCCTGATTGCTCGGGCGCACCGTCACGGAGATGTCGGTGCGGTCGGATGCCACGATGTCGAGCCGGCCGATCTGGATCTCGGCCCGCAGCTCGGTCGCGCCCGGGAAGCTGAGGTCGTCCATCAGCGCACCCACCCCGTGAACGACGAGCCCTTCGACTCGGGCGCCGCGCGACGGGCCGGTTCGAGCGCCGCCGAGACGGCGCGCACGAACCACTGGTTGAGCGAGAGGCCTTCGGCTTCGGCGGCGCGCTCGGCGCGGGCCTTGAGCGCCTCGGGCAGACGGATCGTCGTGCGCGAGGTCGAGGCATCCTCCCCTTCTTCGGGAAGGGATGCCGCGGGCGCTGCCGTCGCGGGAGCCTCGGCCGTCGTGGGCTTGGTCACGGCGAACTCGACGTCGCGGCCGCGCAGGCGCACGTCGACCGACCCGGGAGCGAGCTCGGCCGTGATCTCGCCGGCGGCCTCGGACAGCGCCTCGAGGATCGCGAGGCGTCCGGCGGCGTCGAGCGCCGCGGCGAGCCGGGCCGCGATCTCCTCGGTCTCGGCTCCGCCGGCCGCGGCGGCCGACAGGAGCTGACGCTGGAGCTGCTCGACATGGGTCCCGATGTTCATGACGCCATGATGACACCACTCTGGTGTCGCGTCAACACCACTCTGGTGTCACGCGGCCTTTCCCCCCCCCCACGTCGGACGATTGCACCGGAATCGGACGATTCGCGTCGAATGATCCGACGAAGGTCGAATCGTCCGACGTGCGAGGGGTGCGAGCGACGCGAAGGTCAGCCGAGCCCGGCGCGACCCTCCGCCTCGGGGTCCACGTCGCCCTCGATCGGCTTCGCGGAGAGGCCGACGGCGCCAGAGCCGGGTGCCTTCGACAGCGCTGCGCCGACCGCGACCGACTCGTCGATCCGGGGGTACGACGGCAGCAGCTGCACCGTCGCGCGCTTCTTGTTCTCGCGCCGCGCCCTGTTGCGGGCGACGGCGAGGTTGAGCACCTCGACGAGCACCGCGAAGGCCATCGAGCCGTAGATGACGGCCTTCTCGACGTGGATGTGGAAGCCCTCCGCAATGAGGAAGGCGCCGATGAGCATGAGGAACGACAGCGCGAGCATCTTGACCGTGGGGTGCTTGTTGACGAACGCGAAGATGTAGCGCGATGCGAACAGCATGATGCCGAACGACAGGACGACGACCGACACGATGATCGCCATGTTCGACGTCATGCCGACGGCCGTGATGACCGAGTCGAGCGAGAACACGATGTCGAGCAGGAGGATCTGCACGATGACCGAGAGGAAGGTCACGGGCTTGCCGTCGTCGGAGGCGTGATCACCCTCCTCGACGCCCTCGAGCTTGTGGTGGATCTCGGTGACGGCCTTGTAGACGAGGAAGAGACCACCCGCGATGAGGATGATGTCCTTCCACGAGAAGTCGATGCCGAAGATCGTGAAGACGGGCTCGGTCAGCGTGATGATCCACCCGGCGAAGAACACCAGGATCACCCGGATGATCATGGCGAGCGTGAGGCCGAGGTTGCGGGCGCGGGCCTGCAGCTCCTTCGGGAGCTTCGAGGCGAGCACCGAGATGAAGATGACGTTGTCGATCCCCAGGACGAGCTCGAGGACGAACAGCGTCAGGAAGACCGCGATGTTCTCAGGAGTGAAGGCGATGCTGAAGTCCACAGCGCCATGCTAGGGGGACGAGGTGGCTGAACCCGGCGATGGTCGCACCCGAACCGCCCGCGACGGGCGAGGCGTGAAGGTCACTCGGGGAGCGTCTGCGCCGCGGCGACCGCCGCCCAGGCGCCGAAGGCGAGGAAGACCGGCGCGCCGAACAGTCCGCACCAGAAGCTGCGCGCGACGTCGTCCGAGGCGATGAACGCCGCCGCGAGGGCGGCCGCGGTCAGCAGCACCGCCGGGAAGAACAGGAACGGCTGGTGGAAGACGGGAGCGAGGGCGAAGAAGTGGATGCCGACGACTCCGAGCACGATGGGAGCCACGAAGTCCGACATCCCGGCGCGGATCGTGAAGAAGGCGATGATCCCCGCACCGATCAGCTCGACCCAGAAGACGACGACGTAGAAGAAGAACTCCGGCGTGCCGGGCTCGATCGCCGTGGGCGTCTCCCAGACGCGGACCGCCATCGCGATCCCCACCGCGGCCAGCGCCAGCCCCCCGAGGCCCAGCACAGCGAGCACGACACGCCACACCGGGCCGCGCGGCGGGTGCTCCTGGGCCCAGCCCGCCCAGACGAACGCGGCAAGACCGAAGATCGCCGCGATGAGCGCGAGGTCGCGCGGATACGCGACATCGGCCATGGCGGCACTCTACCCAGCGATGAGCCCCGGACCGAGGACGGTCCGAGGCTCGCCGCAGGTCAGCCGACCTTCTCGAGCACTCCCTCGAGACGCGCGTAGCTGGTCTCCATGCCGTCGGTCATGCCCGTTGCGAGCACCATGTCGCGGGTGTCCTTGTCGGGGTACTCGATGAGGAGCGTGATGAGGGTCGCGCCGTCCTCCTCCTCGAGGCTCAGGTCGTTGAGCGTCGACGGGAAGTCGGTTCCCGTCATGTGCTCGGTCGTCACCGCGCGGCGCGGCGCTTCGGACAGGAGCGTCTCGCCGTCGAAGCCGAACGCCTGGCCGGGAGTTCCGTCGACGGGCTCCCACGCGTAGCGGTAGGTGCCGCCGACGGACGGGTCGATCTCGCACACCGACATGCGCCAGCCGTCGGGACCGAGGAGCCACTGCTGCATGAGCTCGGGCTCCTGATGCGCACGCCACACGAGATCGCGCGGCCCTTCGACGAGACGCGTGATGCGCACGTGGGTGTCGTCGATGATCTCGGTCTGCGTCCCCTTGCCCTCGGAGTACTCGCGCAGGCTCTGCAGCACGCGGTCGAGCTGGTTGAGGGCCATCGTCGACCCCTCGACGGCGCCCATCGCGACGACCTGCTCGAGCGCCTCGGACGAGGTGAAGTACGACGTGTTGGTCAGTTTGGACCCCGAGTCGGTCGACTCGAACGCGAACACGACGCGCATCGACGGCATCCCCTCGGCGGGCTTGCCCAGGTCGTCGACGAACGAGTCGAGCACCGTGAAGCCCCGCGGCTCGTCGATCTCGAGGAACTCCCACGACCCGCCGGCCTTCTCGCCCTTGGGGCTGGTCATGTAGTAGTCGGCGCCGCCGCCTACCGTGAAGTCGAAGCGCGGGAACGTCGCCGGCCAGCCGGGAGGGCCCCAGAAGCGCTCGAGCTGGCTCGGGTCGGTGAACGCCGTCCAGAGGCGCTCGACCGGTGCGGCGAACTCCGCGGTCAGCGTCATGGTGAGCGATTCGGGGTCGGTCGTGACGTCGGTGACAGGCATGTCACTCTCCTTCGGTGGTGGTCGGTTCTTCTTCGGTCTCTTCGGCGAGCAGCGCGTCGAGGCGGTCGACGCGCGAGCGCCACATCGCCTCGAAGCGGTCGAGCAGGGCGCGGGCGCGGGCGATCATGCTCGGATCCGCCCGGACGAGGCGCTCGCGCCCCTCGGCCCGCTTGACGACGAGGCCGGCGGCCTCGAGCACCGCGACGTGCTTCTGCACCGCGGCGAACGACATGTCGTAGTCGCGAGCGAGAGTCGAGACCGACTGCTCCCGCTCGATCGTGCGACGCAGGATGTCCCGCCGCGTCGCCGCGGCGAGTGCGTGGAAGATCCGGTCGATCTCATCGTCTTCGAGCTCCGTTTGTACAACCATTTGGTTGTACGTTAGCTCCGCCGATCAGACGCGTCAAGACCCCGATTAGACTTGGTGCGTCCGGCGCCCGCGATTCCTGGAGCTCAGCCGCATGACCACCTCCTCCTCATCCACGTCTGCGCGCCCCGTCGCCGACACCGTCGAGAACGCCGTCGCGACTCCCGAGCGCGAGCAGCCGTACGCGGCGCTCGGCCTCAAGGCCGACGAGTACGACAAGATCCGCGAGATCCTCGGCCGGCGCCCCACCTCGGGCGAGCTCGCCATGTACTCCGTCATGTGGTCGGAGCACTGCTCGTACAAGTCGTCGAAGATCTACCTCCGGAAGTTCGGCGAGAAGGTCTCCGACGAGATGAGGGAACGGCTCATGGTCGGCATGGGCCAGAACGCCGGCGTCGTCGACATCGGCGAAGGCTGGGCCGTGACGTTCAAGGTCGAGTCGCACAACCACCCGAGCTACATCGAGCCGTTCCAGGGCGCCGCGACGGGCGTCGGCGGCATCGTGCGCGACATCATCTCCATGGGCGCGCGCCCCGTCGCCGTCATGGACCAGCTGCGCTTCGGCGACATCTCCGACCCCGACACGGCGCGCGTCGTGCACGGCGTGGTGTCGGGCATCTCGTTCTACGGCAACTGCCTCGGCCTGCCCAACATCGGCGGCGAGACGGTGTTCGACGCCGTCTACCAGGGCAACCCGCTCGTCAACGCCCTCGCGGTCGGGGTCCTCCGCCACGAAGACCTCAAGCTCGCCAACGCCACCGGCGCCGGCAACAAGGTCGTGCTGTTCGGAGCCCGCACGGGCGGCGACGGCATCGGCGGAGCATCCATCCTCGCCTCCGACACGTTCTCGGAGGGCGGCCCCACCAAGCGCCCCGCCGTCCAGGTGGGCGACCCGTTCGCCGAGAAGGTGCTCATCGAGTGCTGTCTCGAGCTCTACCGCGGCGAGCTCGTCGAGGCGATCCAGGACCTCGGCGCCGCCGGCATCTCGTGCGCGACGAGCGAGCTGGCCGCCAACGGCGGCTCGGGCATGCGCGTCGACCTCGAGAACGTGCTGCTGCGCGACCCCTCGCTCACGCCGGAGGAGATCCTCATGAGCGAGAGCCAGGAGCGCATGATGGCGATCGTCGCGCCCGAGAAGCTGGATGCCTTCCTCGAGGTCGTCGGCAAGTGGGATGTCGAGACGAGCGTGCTCGGCGAGGTGACCGGCGACGGCCGCCTTCAGATCTTCTGGCACGGCGAGGAGATCGTGAACGTCGACCCCTCGACGGTCGCGGTCGACGGCCCCGTCTACGAGCGCCCCGTCGCTTACCCGACGTGGATCGACGCGCTCCACGACGACGCCGCCGCGGCTCTCCCGCGGCCTGTCGACCCCGAGACGCTGCGCGCGCAGTTCACCCAGCTCGTCGCGAGCCCCAACCTCGCCGACGTCGACTGGGTCACCAACCAGTACGACCGCTACGTCATGGGCAACACCGCCCTCTCGTTCCCCGACGACGCCGGCATGGTGCGCGTCGACGAGCACTCGGGCCTCGGCTTCGCGATCGCGACCGACTGCAACAGCCGCTACTGCCAGCTCGACCCCTACGAGGGCGCCAAGCTGGCTCTCGCCGAGGCGTACCGCAACGTCGCCGTGACGGGCGCGATCCCCACGGCCGTCACCGACTGCCTCAACTTCGGCTCGCCGGAGAACCCCGAGGTCATGTGGCAGTTCTCGCAGACCGTCGACGGCCTGTCCGACGGATGCCTCGAACTCGGCATCCCGGTCACGGGCGGCAACGTGAGCTTCTACAACCAGACCGGCGATGTGCCGATCTTCCCGACGCCGGTCATCGGCGTGCTCGGCATCATCGACGACGTGGCCCGCCGCATCCCCTCGGGGTGGCAGGACGAGGGCGAGAACGTCTACCTCCTCGGGGTCACCTCGACCGAGCTCAGCGGGTCGGCGTGGGCCGGCACGATCCACGGCCACCTCGGCGGCCGTCCGCCTGCCGTCGACCTGAGCCACGAGAAGCGCCTCGCCGAGCTGCTGCATGCGGCTTCGCTGCAGTCGCTCGTCTCCAGCGCGCACGACCTGTCGTCGGGTGGCCTCGCGCAGGCCCTGGCCGAGGGCGTCATGCGCTTCGGCGTCGGCGCGCGCGTGTGGCTCACCGAGCTCATCGAGCGCGACGGAGTGGATGCCGCGACTGCCCTGTTCTCGGAGTCGACCGGCCGCGTCATCGTCACGGTGCCGCGCGAGGACGACGTCAAGTTCCGCGGACTGTGCGAGGGCCGGGGCTATCCCGTGCTGCGCATCGGCGTGACCGACGCGCCCGGCGACGGCGACGAGCCCGCGCTGGAGGTGCAGGGCCTGTTCACGGTGCCCCTCGCCGAGCTGCGCGAGCTGTCCAGCGCGACGCTCCCCGCCGTGTTCGGCGCGACTGTCGCCGAGCCGACCGGCACGCAGTGACTCAATGGGGCTCCGCCCCAAACCCCCGGCGCGCTGACGCACGGCCCTAAGCTGGACGCATGGCCGACGACGACGAGTACACCGGATTCCAGGACGCGCGGCAGCGCCGCGTGAAGGTCACCGCGTGGGTCGTCATCATCAGCCTCATCATCGTGGGCGGCGGCGCCACGGTCCTCGCCCTCCTGTTCGGCTGATCCCCAGCGCGCGCGACGCCCGAGAGGGTTAGCATGGCCGCGTGGATCCGCTGTGGGCGTCGATCGCAGAATTGTGGTGGGTCGCGCCGATCGCGGTCGGGGCGGGGGTGTTCGGGATGCTCGGATTGAGACACCAGCGCGCGCTCGACGCGCGCCGGCTCGAGCTCGACGCCGCGCGCCTCGAGCTCCACGACGCCCGCGCTCAGGAGTGGTCCTCGCGCAGCACGCTCAAGCTCGCACGCGCCGAGTTCACCCGCGCGCAGGCCGAGCGGGCGGCATCCCGTGCCACGCCCTCCGACGTCGCGGCCGCCCGACGCGCCCTGCAGTCCGCTCAGCGCGACGTGCGCGCCGCGTCGGCGAACGTGCGCGTCCGCCGCATGCGGGTCAGCGCCGCGCGCTCAGGGCTCGCCGCGACGAGCGACCCCGCGCACCGTCCGCTGACGCGCGTCATGGTCGTGCACGACACGATCAATGCGCGGTGGCTCGCGTACGAGACCGACCCCGCGCGGCTCATCGCCTTTCCGCTCATGAGCGACGGGCGCGTGCCGACGACCGCCGCGTACCTGACGGCGCGCGCGGAGGCGCAGGACCTGCGACCGGGTTCGGCGCAGGCCCGCATCACGCCCGTGCAGTACGTCGCGTACCGCAACGCCGTCGATCGCCTCGGCCACGCCTTCGAGGCTGCCGAGAAGGAGGCGTGGCGCGAGGCCCGCGCATCGGGCATGGCCCCGCCCGAGCCCAAGCCCGAGCCGGCCGCCGCCGCGTGGACGGCCGCGGCCCAGCAGTTCCTCGAGCGGTCGTCTGCGGCGCTCGCCTGGGCGACCGAGAACGCCGCCTGGGTGGCCGCGCGAGTGCAGGATGCCGCGCCCCCGCGCCCGGAGAAGGCCCCCGCGCCATCGGCCGCCCCGAGCCCGCCGCCGCCCTCCGCAGAGCGGCGCGAGCCGGTCTGGCCCGTGCCGTCGCGATCGACGCAGCGCCCGGCATCCTGATCACGGAGCAAACCGTCAGCCGCAGGGGTATCCGACGCGGTTAGCATGACAGAGTGCAGCCGATGTTCGAGTTCATCGGGGGCTACTGGTGGCTGGTCTTCCCGCTGTTCGGCGTGCTGGCCTCGCTCGGGAGCGCCTGGGAGCGCGGCGCGCGGCGGAGACACCGTCGCCGCCTCGAAGTGCTGCACGCGAAGGCCGAGCTGAAGGCCGCCCAGGCCGCTGCACGGGGGCGACCGGTGACAGGTCCGATCCCGCAGCAGGCCGACTCGACGGCGGCGCAGACGACGTCCGTGGCGGCCGCGCCGAGCCAGCTCGAACGGCTGTTCGCGGCGCACGACGACGTCACCGCGCGCTGGCTCGAGTACGAGCTCGACGTCGCGAAGCTCATCGCCTATCCGGCCATGAGCGACGGCCGCCAGCCGCTCACCGCCGCGTTCCTGCGGGCGAGGAAGGTCGCCGACGGCCTGCGCCCCCCGAACGCCAGGACGAAGCTCACGAGCGAACAGCTGTCGGAGTATCGCAACGCCGTGACCGACTACGAGGTCGCGTTCGACGTCGCCGAACGCGACGCCCGCCGCATCAAGGACTCCGGCTTCACCGACGTCGAGCGCAAGCGCCTCGACACGGCCAAGCAGCTCCTGACGGTCGCGATCGATCAGGCCGCGACGCCGGCCGAGCGCCAGCTCGCCTACAAGCGCGTGCGTGAAGAGCTCGACGGCCTCATCTCGCTGTCCGACGAGGCGATCGTCGTGCTCGAGAAGCAGGTCGGGCACGAGCTGACCGCTGGACCGACCGCGACGGGCCCTGAGCCGGCGGCCCCGGCTGCCGAACCGAAGCCTCGGGCGATGCCTGTACCGGAACCCGAGGCGATGCCCGCCCGCCCTTCCGCGGGCGCGAACGCACCGCACGGCACCTGGCCCGTCCCGTCGCGAGGCGCCGACACCGCACCGGGCCGCATCACCCGCCCCAAGCCCCGCCCCTGACCCGAGACGGCCGGCTCACCCGCGGCGTGGTGCGGGTGCGGCATCCCGGGCACCCGCGGCGTGGTGCGGGTGCGGCATCCCGGGCACCCGCATCTTGCCGCGGCCGAACCGAGCGGCTCAGCCCTTGAGTCCGGTGTGCGCGAGCCCCTCCACGAACTGGCGCTGCGCGAGCAGGAACACGATCAGCACGGGCACGACCGTGAGGGTCGTCGCCGCGAGCTGCACGTTCCACATCGGCCCGCCGTAGGCGTCGACGTACTGCGTGAGGGCCTGCGGCAGCGTGAACATGTTCTTGCTCGAGAGGTAGACGATCGGCTCGAGGTAGAGGTTCCAGGACTTCAGGAACGTGAAGATGGCGACGGCCGCGACCGCGGGGCGCGCGAGCGGGAATGCGATGCGCCAGAAGATCCCCCACCGGCCCAGCCCATCGATGCGTCCGGCCTCTTCCAGCTCGACGGGGAGGGCGAGGAAGAACTGCCGCATGATGAAAGTCGCGAGCACGCTGGGTGCGCCGAAGACGGGCACGACGATCAGCGGCCAGTGGGTGTCGATGAGCCCGAGCGCGCTCACGGCGCGGAACAGCGGCACGATCGTGACTTCGCTCGGCACGAGCAGGCCCGTCAGGACGAGCAGGAACAGCGCGTTCGCCCCGGGGAACCGGATGCGCGCGAAGGCGTACCCCGCGACCGAGGAGAACAGGATCGTGCCCGCCGTGACGAGCACGGCGATGTAGAGGCTGTTCAGGTACTGCTGCGCGAACGGCTGCAGGCGGAAGACGTCGAGATACGCGTCGAAGGTCGGCGACTGCGGCCACAGCGTCGGCACGGAGCTGAGGATCTCGCTCATCGGCTTGAGGCTCGAAGTGGCCATCCACCACGTCGGGAAGACGAAGGGGATGCTGACCACGGCGAGCAGCGCGACGATGAGAGCCCGCCCGCGGCGGCGACGACGTCGCTCGACCGACCGCGCCGGGGATGGGGCATCCGGCCCGGCAGCAGGCGAGCCGTCCACGTCTGCCGCCGCGTCGAGCACGTCAGTTCTCATGGAACACCCATCGCTTCCGGGTCTGCCATTGGAGGAGGGTCAGCACGAGCACGATGCCGAAGAGCAGCACGGCGATCGCACTGGCGTAGCCGAAGTCGTTGAACCGGAACGCCTGCTGGAAGAGGTAGTACACGAGCACCGTCGTCGAGGTGCCCGGCCCGCCGCCTGTGAGCACGGCGATCTGCGCGAAGACCTCCAGCGAGCCGACGATCGTGAGGATCGAGACGAGCAGGAGCTCGGGCTGATGAGCGGCACCGTGATGGAGCGGAACCGCCGCCACGCACCGGCACCGTCGAGCCGCGCCGCCTCGTAGAGGTCCTCGGGCACGCCCTGGAGCGCCGCGAGGAACAGGATCATGTTCAGCCCCACGTTCTTGAAGACCTGCACGACGATGACCGAGAGCATCGCCGTCGGTCCGGAGCGCAGCCAGTTCGGGCCGTCGATTCCGAGAAGGTGCAGGAACCCGTTGATGCCGCCGTCGTCCTGCAGCAGGAAGCCCCACACGATCGTCCAGGCCACGAGCGAGACGACGACAGGCGAGAAGAAGATCGTGCGGAACGTCGTCGTGCCGGGCAGCTTCTGATTCAGCAGCACCGCGAGCCCGAGGGCAAGCGAGATGTTCAGCACGACCAGCCCGATCGAGAACCACAGGCTCGCCAGCAGCGAGGAGCGCAGGCCCGGGTCGGCGAGCATGCGCTCGAAGTTGTCGAAGCCTGCGAAGACGAACGAGTTCGCCAGCACGTTCCAGTCGTGCAGCGAGTACCAGAAGACGGCCCCGAGCGGCAGCACGACGAAGACGAGCGCACCGAGCACGACGGGCGCCGTCATGGCGTACCCCGCGATCCAGTCGCGATGCGCTGCCGTGAGCCGGCGCGGGCCGCGGGGGGTGCGCCCCCGCCGACCCACGCCGGCGCCGATCGCGGCCGTCTGCGTCACGTCAGCCCGCCAGCAGCGGCTCGATGGCGTCGCACGTCGAGGCGAGCACGGACTTCACATCGGCGTCGGGCACCCACAGCGCGTCGAGAGACGCCCGCACGGTGTCCTGGATCTTGGCGAAATCGACGTGCGACGGCTTGGTGACGGCATCCTGGATCCCGTCCACGACCACGGCCTGCAGCTGGTCCTCGGAGAGCTTCGGGTTCGCGGCCGCGAGCGTCGCGGCGTTGAGCAGCGACTCGCGCGGCGGCGGGAAATACGCCGCAAGGGTCTCGGCGTTCTCCGGGTCGGTGAAGTACGCCAGGAAGTCGGCCGCCGCCTGCGGGTGCTCACCCGCCGCGAAGACGCCGATCCCCGCCTGTCCGATGACGTTCTGCTGTCCCTCAGGACCCGACGGCAGCGGCACGAGGTCCCACCTGAACGAGTCGTCGAGCGCCGAGGCCCGGCTGATCTGCGTGATCGTCATGGCCGACTCGCCCGCGAAGAAGTCCGCCGTCGTCCCGGGACCGGGCATCGCGGCGTCGGCGAACACCGCGTCGTGGATCCAGGTCATCGCGTCGACCATGGGCTTCTTCGTGAACTCGCACGTCGTGCCGTCCGCGCTCCAGGGCTCGGCCTCCCATCCTCCCCAGATCGTGGCGAGGTTCTCCCAGACCTTGTAGTCGAAGTCGCGGACGACGAGACCCTGCTTCCCGGATGCCGCGGCCGTCGCCGCGGCGATGTCGCGGGCCGCGTCGTATGTCCACTTCCCGTCGGTCACGAGGTCGGCGGGGTTCGGCTGACCGGCCGCGGCGATCTGGTCGGTGTTGACGAAGACGCCGAAGGGGCTGTTGGAGAACGGATAGGCATACAGTCCGTCGTCCTTCTCCCACAGGGCGAGCGAGCTGTCGAGGAGGTCGTCGTACTCGTACCCGTCGGTCGCCTCGAGGGTGGGCTTCACGTCGACGAGGGCTCCGCTCGCGACGAACTGCGGGGCGTAGCTCTCGAGGATCCAGGCGAGATCCGGCGCGTTGTCGCCCGCGAGCTGCGTCGTCAGGGTCGTCGTGTAGTCGGCGAACGGGATCGTCTCGAACGTGACGCTCGAGACCTTCTCGGGATTCTCCGCGACGTAGGCGTCGGCGATCTTCTGGAAGACCGCGAGCTGCGTCGCGTCGGCGGTCCAGACGGTCATGCGGAGGTCGACGGGGCCTGTCGACTCCGACTGGCTGGGCTGCGCGCCGCCGGAGCATCCGGCGAGAAGCAGTCCGGCGGCGGCGGCGATGACGGCCATCGTCGTGCGACGGTGGCGCGCTGAGAAGTGGTGCATGGGATTCCCTTCCTGTGATCGCAAGGTCGCCGCCCCTAGTACGGG
This sequence comes from Microbacterium alkaliflavum, assembly GCF_044325405.1. Taxonomy (NCBI): domain Bacteria; kingdom Bacillati; phylum Actinomycetota; class Actinomycetes; order Micrococcales; family Microbacteriaceae; genus Microbacterium; species Microbacterium alkaliflavum. The sequence continues at coordinate 210,168 of NZ_JBIQWL010000005.1, forward strand.
TGTGCCTCAGCGGGCCAGCGCAGCTCGAATCCGGCGGAGACGAGCTCGCGCTGGAAGTCCTCGAGGAGCTCCGGGGCGGCGTGGACGGCGTGCGGCGAGCGTCCCGTCGCGAGGCAGTGCGCGGCGAGGTGCCCTGCGGCCTCGCCGACGTTCCACTCGACGGGGTGCAGGCGGTAGCAGCCGTTGGTGATGTGGGTGGTGCCGATGTCCTTGCCCGCCGCAAGGAGGTTCGCGACGCGTCGCGGGATCAGCGCGCCGAGCGGGATCTCGAACGGCGTGGACGCCACGTCGATGTACGTGTCGCCCCCCGTCGAGGGGTGCAGGTCGATGCGGTACATGCCCACGCCGACGCTGTCGTCGTAGCGGGTCGCTCCCCTGCTGCCGCGAACGGCGTACGAGACGTCGTTCTCGGTGATCGTGGTGAGGGCCCGGATGCGGCGCGACTCCCGGTGGTAGGGCGCCTGCGCGAGTCCGTCGTCGGTGCCCATGACATCGGGGCGCAGCCGCAGGCCGGGGAAACCCGTGCCCCCGTCGGCCCGGGGCGCCTCGGTCTGCATCCAGTGCAGCATCGACAGGCTCAGCTGCCGGGCGTCCGCGTACGCCGCCTCCTCCGTCTCGCGGTCGACGTCGAGCACGGGCTGGAGGAAATAGTCGATCGTGGGCCAGTTCACGAGACACAGGTCGCTGTCGTACGCACCGGGCGCGAAGAGGTCGCGCGCCAGGATGCGGCGGAAGACCCACAGGTCGCCGTCGCCGGCGCTCCGGGACTGGTCGGCGTCGACGAGCAGGGGGTCGTCGCCCGGATTCGGGGTGAAGCCCCGGCTCTCGAGCTCGAGCGTGCGGGGATTCGGCGCCTGCCAGGACACGAGCCGCGCTCCCTGCCACGCGTCGGGCGCGTAGTCACGCCAGAAGCCGTAACGCTCCGGCGGATCGATCGTGTGGTCGCCGTCGACGTGCTCGACGACGAAGCACACGCTCAGCGCCTGCACGTTGTCCGGCTGCGCCTCGGCGGGGGCGCTCGGCTCCCCCGTCTCACCCTGCGACTCGAAGCCCGTGACGTACTCCACGCCTGCCAGCGGCAGCACCTCGCCCGTCTCGGTGGCGTCGAGCACATATGCCGCCGCGACGACGGTGTCGCCCGCGCCGACGACCGATGCGAGGGTCACCGAGGTGACCCGGTCCCCGTCGGTCGTCGCGGCGACGGGCCGCACGCGTCGCAGGATCTTGAGCCGGCCCGACGACCGATGCGGCGCGAGCAATTCCTCGATGACGCCGACCGCCACACGGGGCTCGTGGCAGAGCTTCGAGACCCAGCCCGCGCCCGGATTGAGATCCGGACGCCGACGCGCGGCATCCGTCAGGGGGTAGCGTCGCCGGTAGACCTCGCGGATGCCGTCGCGCAGCGCGCGATACCGCGCCGTCGTGCCGAACCGCTCGACCCACGGGTGCTCGTCGGGGGGCACGGCCTGGGAAGTGAGCTGGCCGCCGAGCCAGGGATGCTCCTCGGTCAGCACGACGCACGCGCCGCGGTCGGCCGCGGCGAGCGCGGCCGCGACGCCGCCGAGGCCGCCCCCCACGACCAGAACGTCGCACGAGAGCTCGGCGGCGCTCACGACTGCTCCGCCCGGGGCGGCGCGAGGGTCTGGCCCTCGAAGTCGGGACAGTCGAGCAGCTGGTGCAGATCGTCTGGCGGGACCTGCTCGCGCGGCGCGCCCTGCCGCGGCCGGCTCTCCTCGACGAGGCGCGAGAGCAGCACGAGAGCCCGCGCACCCATCTCCTCGCGCGGGATGACGAAGCCCGACCACGCGTGGCCGCCCGGCCGCCCGTGGTGCGGCTGTCCGAGGACCAGGATCGACAGGTCGTGCGGCACGTCGAGGCCGCGGGCGGTGAGCTCGTCGACCAGCTCCTCGGGGTGCAGCTCGGGGGCGATCAGCACGCCGGTGATGCGGCGCTCGACGATCTCCCGGGCCGTCTCGGCGACGACGTCGCCCGGCACGAACCGTGCCTGCAGGCCGTGGGCCGCCATCCCGGACCGGAAGCCCTGGACGCGGTCGATGCTCGGCTGGTCCGGACCCTGCGGACCCACGTAGGCGATCCGCTCGTGGCCGAGTGCCGCGAGTCTCTCCACCTGACGCGCCGTCGCCCTCACGTAGTCGCCGCCGACGTAGGGCAGCCGCATCCCCTCGCTCCGCCTGCGCCCCACGAACACGAAGGGGTAGTTGGTGTCGAGCAGATGCTGGAGCTCGCTCTGATCCTCCTGCTGTCCGAGCAGCAGGCAGCCGTCCGCGACCCCCAGACGGTGCCAGCCCTCGCGGGTGAGCCGGCGGCGGCCGTCGACGACGCGTGCGCTCGTGAACAGGAGCATGTCGACTCCGAGACCCTCGGCCGCCCGTTCGATGCCGTTCAGGAAGGGGCCGTAGAAGTCACGGCCGCGCGCCGGGAACGTCGTCTCGTACGTGAAGACCCCGAGGATCTGATTCCGGCCGCCGGCGAGCCGCTGGGCCATGGGGTTGGCCATGTATCCCGTGATGCGGATGGCGTCGAGCACCCGCTGCCGCGTCTCCTCGCTGATGCGCACCCCGGCGGGGACGCTGTCGTTGAGCACGAGCGACACGGTCGCCTGGCTCACTCGAGCCAGGGCCGCGACGTCGGCCTGCGTGACGCGGTGATGGAGCACTCGAATCCTCCTCGGTCGGCACGTCGTCGTGCCGATCAGAAGTCTGTGCCGCGGGGCCTCAGCTTGCCAAGGTGATAATGCGCATTATTTTGCGAATGTCGCCGCTTTTCATGTCTATCCGGGCGCCGCGGTTGTCCGCATTATCAGGCGGGCGCGTCGTCGAGCGCGGTGCGTGTCGAGATCCAGCCGTCGATCTGCTCGAACCATCCGAAGAGCCACTCGGCCTGCTCCTCGCGGGCGCTCGGGATGTCGGCCCGCGGCACGCGCCACGCATGCATCGTGATGCGCTTGTCCATCGGCAGGTCGCGCCAGATGTCGCCCATCGTGATGAGCCGGTCCAGGCCCGTGTGGCCGATGAAGACGACGTCGGCGTCGGGCGACGCCTCGAGCGCCGCGTACATGCCGCCCGGCTGCGGCGGCATGACGTGCAGCATCGACTCGGCCCGGTCGGCCAGAGCCGTCCGGCCCGACGCGCGCAGGCGGTCGATTCGAGTGCGACGGCGCGTCGAGGTCATATTGCCGCCCTCGGGGAAGATGACGAAGGCGTCATCGGGGCCGAGCCCGGTGGCGAGGTCGCGGAGGCTCTCCTCGACCCCGTGGCCGCCGCCCTTGGTCTTGCCCCCGAAGCCCGAGGGCACGATGAAGCGCGTCGGGATGCGGCCCAGGAGCACGTCGATCGTCGGATCCCACTGCATCGTGTACTTCAGCACGATGCGCGGCATGCGCTCGACCTCGTTGAGGAGCGTGTGCACGATGATGAACGAGTCGCCGGGACCCGCATGGCGGCTCGCGACGATGAGCGGCGTTCCCGGCCGGAAGAGCTCGTCGAAGGCCGCACGCGCGGCATCCCGATCATCCTCGTCGTCGCCCGCCGTCATGACCATGTCGAGCCTCAGCACCGACCCGAAGACCTCGAACAGGATCTCGAGCGCCCGCGCGCCGATGCGGTAGTGGAGGCGACGGAAGGCGGGGGTGTCCAGCTTCCAGCCGAAGCCCGACCCGATCCACGTCGCGAACAGGATGACCAGGAGCGACGCATCCCAGAGCAGGTACACCGACACGAGCCACAGCACACGGGGCAGCCGGAACCGCCCTGGAACGAGCGAGGTGAGCCCGAGCGCGCCGAGCAGCCACAGCGGGATCGTCAGGACGACCAGAAGCGAGACGACGATCACGAGCGGCGCGATCACGACGCGGCGCACCCAGGTGGGAGGAAGCCTCATTCGGCTGCTCCCTTCTCGGACAGCGGTGGGAAGCCGCGTTCGTAGAGGAAGTCGCGGCTCGCCTCATAGGCGTGGTCGATGCGGAGCTTCACGGTCTCGAGGCGCCGGTAGGCACGGATCGAGTCATCGCCGGCGAGCGCGCCTCCGCTGGGCAGCACGAACAGGTCGACGCCGTCGGGGAGCGTCGCGATGTCGCGGGCGAAGCGGTGGCGGCGCGCGATCTCGAACGCGACGCGTGCCGTGTCGACCGCCGAGCTCGGCGCTTCCAGCGGCGTCTCGACGCGTCCGACCTGGAGGACGAAGATCCGCTGCGCGCGTGCGGTGACGGCCTGCTCGATCGGGATGGAGTTCACGACGCCGCCGTCGATGAAGTGCTCGTCACCGACGCGCGCCGGCGGAAAGAGGCCTGGGACGGCGGCCGACGCGAGGATCGCCGGGATGAGCGGCCCTTCGTCGAACACGTGCTCCGCCGCACGCTCGATGCTCGCGGCGACGACCTGGAGCGGCACGGCGAGGCCCTCGAAGGTCGCGCCCGCCCCGAGGCTCCGCTCCAGCAGCTCCTCGAGCGGCCGCGGCGAGTTGAGGTGCGTCTTGGTCTTCACGAGCCGGGTGAGCTGCATGACGAGCCCGTCGCCGTAGACGGCATTGGCCTCGGGCGAGGCCCACGCGTCGAGCAGCGTGTCGATGACCCCGAGCGTCGGATCCTGCGCGATGAGCGCGCCGTTGATCGCGCCGATCGAGGTGCCCACGACGAGATCGGGATGGATGCCCGCCTCGAACAGTGCCCGGATCATGCCGATCTCGACGGCGCCGCGCACCCCGCCGCCGCCGAGCACGAACGCGGTGGATCCCTGCATCCTGCCTCCCGTCTCCTGCAACCTATTGGCGCGGCGACGACTGGTCAAACGAGGGTCTTGACAGCGGCGCCTGGCCGTTGCATGGTTAGTTAGTCAAGTAAGCAACCAACGAGGTAGGTGCGGTGATCGAAGAAGGCAGGGCGCTCTTCCTGCAGATCGCGGAGAGCGTCGAGGACTCGATCGTCGAGGGGTCCCTCCCCGAAGAGGGCCAGGCACCCTCCACGAACGAGCTCGCGGCCTTCTACCGCATCAACCCCGCCACCGCCGCGAAGGGGATCGCCATGCTCGTCGACAAGGGCGTGCTCTACAAGCGCCGCGGAATCGGCATGTTCGTCGCCGCCGGCGCGCGCGGCGCCCTGCTGCAGGAGCGTCGCGCGGCGTTCGCCGACCGCTACATCTCACCGCTCGTCGGAGAAGCCCGCAAGCTCGGGCTCGGCCCCGACGAGCTCGCCGACCTCGTCCGCTCGCGTGCCGCGTCGGACGAAGCATCCACTCTCCAAGAGAAGGCGTCATGACCACCTCGCCCGACACCGTCATCGAGGTCGAAGGCCTCACGAAGCGCTACCGCTCAACGCTCGCGCTCGACTCCGTCACCCTCTCGATCGAGCGCGACCGCATCTACGGCCTGCTCGGCCGCAACGGCGCCGGTAAGACGACGCTCATGTCGATCCTGACCGCGCAGAACTTCGCGACGAGCGGGCGGGTGAGCGTCTTCGGAGAGCATCCGTACGAGAACGCGCGGGTGCTCCAGCGCCTCTGCTTCGTGCGGGAGAGCCAGAAGTACCCCGACGACGCAAAGCCGACCCACGCGTTCCGCACGGCGCGTCTCTTCTTCCCCCAGTGGGACCAGGAGCTCGCCGAGCGGCTCGTCGACGAGTTCCAGATCCCGCTCGGGACGCGCATCAAGAAGCTCTCCCGCGGGCAGCTGTCGGCCGTCGGGGTCGTCATCGGCCTCGCGTCGCGCGCCGAGGTCACCTTCTTCGACGAGCCCTACCTCGGGCTCGACGCCGTCGCGCGGCAGATCTTCTACGATCGCCTCCTCGAGGACTACACGGAGCATCCGCGCACCGTGATCCTCTCCAGCCACCTCATCGACGAGGTCGCGAACCTCATCGAGAAGGTCGTCGTGATCGACCGCGGGCGCATCGTCATGGACGACGACACGGATGCCGTGCGCGACCGCGCCGCGACGATCGTCGGCGACACCGCCGCCGTCGAGGCGTTCGTCGCGGGCCGCGACGTCGTGCACCGCGAGAGTCTCGGGCGCGTCTCGTCGGTCACCGTGATCGGCGCCCTGACTGACGCGGACCGCCGGGCCCTCGCGGTGGCGGGCCTCGAGGTCGGCCCCGTGTCGCTGCAGCAGCTCATCGTCCGCACGACGCAGCACGCGACCGGCGAACCCGCCTCCACGCAGGAAGGAGCACTCCGATGAACCGCGCGCTCAACGTCGTGCGCATGCAGCTGGTGAACCGCCAGACCTACGTGTGGATGCCGCTCATCATCCTCGGCGGCAGCTTCGTCCTCTCGCTGCTCGTGTACGCCATGATCCCCACCGACGCGCCGAAGTACGGCGGAGGGGCGCAGGCGCCGCTCTGGTACCTCCTCGCGGTCGGCATCCAGGCGCTGACGCTCACCTTCCCGTTCTCCCAGGCCATGAGCGTCACGCGTCGCGACTTCTACGTCGGCACGCTGCTGACCGCGGTGCTCGCGGCGGTCGTGCTCGCCGCGATCTTCGTAGTGGGCGGGTTCGTCGAGCTGGCCACCGGCGGGTGGGGCATGAACGGCTGGTTCTTCTACTTCCCGTGGATCTGGGCGGCGGGACCCCTCGGCGCCGCGTTCTTCTACTCCGTCATGGCGGTGCTGCTGTTCATCGTCGGCTTCTGGTCGGCGACGATCTACAAGCGGTTCGGCGGCACCGTGCTGACGATCGTGCTCGTGGGGCTCGGACTCGCGCTGGTGGGGCTCGTGGCGCTCGTCGGATGGACCGACTCGTGGGTCGCCGTCGCGACGTGGCTCGGCACGGCGGGCGCGATGGGCCTGGCGTGGGCCGGCGCGGCCGGGGCGGTCGTGCTCGCGGGGATCGCGTTCCTCACGCTGCGCCGCACCGTGCCGTAGCCTGCGGGCGGGCCGCAGCCGGGATCGGCTGAGCGCCCGTAGCCGGCTCAGCGCCCGTCGGCCGCCTCGGTGTGATGGCGGATGACCTCGGCCACGACGAAGTTGAACCACTTCTCGGCGAACTCGGGATCGAGGTCGGCATCGAGGGCGAGAGCGCGCAGACGGGCGAGCTGCTGCTCCTCGCGCGCGGGGTCCGAAGGAGGCATCCCGTGCTCGGCCTTGAGCTCGCCGACGCGCTTGGTGGCCTTGAAGCGCTCCGCGAGCATGAAGACGAGGGCTGCGTCGATGTTGTCGATGCTGCCTCGCAGGCGCAGCAGGGTCTGCGTCGGGTCCTCGCCTGTCATGGGTGGTTCCTCCTTGTGCCTCGACCCTATCGCGAGCACCTACGGCCTAGAGTGTGGCCATGACCGATGCCATCGAGGGTGCTCGCCCCCTCTCCGTCGACGCGTCGGCGGGCACGGATGCCGCCGACGCGGCCGTGCCGAACGAGATCATCCCCGCCGTGATCGACGACAGCCCTCAGCCGCAGGTGTGGGCGAACATCGGGCGTCCCTTCGCGACGGGGCTGGTGCTCACGATCGGCGGGCTCGTCGCCATCGGGATCGGCGTCGCCTTCATCAACCTGTCGACGATCGTCTTCTACATCATCATGGCGCTGTTCTTCGCCCTCGCGCTCGACCCTGTCGTCAAGCGGCTCGAGCGGCACGGGATCGCCCGGGCGTGGGGCATCGTCATCGTCTACGGCATCTTCGGCATCATCCTCATCGCGGCGCTCTGGTTCCTCATCCCGGCCCTGTTCACCCAGATGCAGACCGTGATCAAGAACTTGCCCCAGACCATCACCGACGCGGAGAACTCGCAGTTCGCCAAGTGGATGGAGTCCACGTTCGGCACGCAGACGGGCCAGATCCTGGACCAGGTCGAGGCGTTCTTCTCGAATCCGTCGAACCTCGCGGCGATCGGCGGCGGAATCGTCAAGGTCGGCGTCGGCATCGGCCTCGCGATCTCGGGCGGGCTCATCATCCTCGTGCTGAGCCTGTACTTCCTGGGCGGGCTCCCCGCCATGAAGGTCGCCTTCGCGCAGCTCACGCCCGCGCACAGCCGCCCGACCGTGACGAGCCTCACGAACCAGATCACGGACTCGATCGGCGGCTACCTCACGGGCATGGTGATCCTGGCGTTCTTCAACTCGGTCGTCGGCCTCATCCTGCACCTGGTGCTCGGGCTGCCGTTCCCGTTCCTGATGGCCGTCGCGGCGTTCCTCATCACGCTGATCCCGCTCATCGGCTCGGTCTGCTACCTGATCTTCGCGACGGTGATCGCACTGTTCACGAGCCCTGTCGACGCCCTCATCTTCGGCGTCGTGTACCTCATCTACATCCAGATCGAGGCGTACCTCCTGACGCCGCGCGTCATGAACAAGACGGTCTCCGTGCCGGGGGCGCTCGTCGTGATCGGGGCGCTCGTCGGCGGCACGCTGTTCGGGCTGCTGGGTGCGCTCGTCGCCATTCCTGTGACGGCATCCATCCTGCTCATCATCAAGCAGATCTTCATCCCGAGACAGGATGCCAAGACCCGCACGTGAGCCGGCCGCTCAGGTGTACTGGCGGAGCGCCTCTCGCCGCGAGGTGACGCCGAGCTTGCGGTAGATCGCGCGCTGGTGCGTCTTGACGGTGTTGACCGAGACGCCGAGCCGATCGGCGATCTCGATGGTCGTGAGCGTCGTGCGCAGCTGCTCGAACACGTCGCGCTCGCGCTCGGAGAGCATGCCGAGCGCCGAGCCGACTGCACCCGGCCGCAGGCAGGACAGCACGAACTCCTCGTGCCGCGTTCCCCACGCGATGTGCGCGCTCAGCAGTTCGCGCAGCTCGGGGTCGGACTCGCTGAACGGCATGCGCACGAGCTCGGGCTCGGCGATCATGAGCGCCTCCTCGCACAGCTCGTGCGCGGCATCCGGCTGGCCGGAGGTCCAGTGCGAGAGAGCCCGCGTCACGAGCGTCGCGACGCGGATGTACGAGACGGCCGCGTACGGCTGCAGGCGGCGCAGCACCTGCAGCGCCTCGGTGTAGGCCCCGGCGCGGCGGAGGATGCCCGCGACGAGCACCGACATGAGGGGCATGGCAGGCTCGTCCGACAGGGCACGCGCGATCTGGAGCGCACGGTCACGGTGGCCGACGGCCTCCTCGAGCAGCGCGACCGCCATCTGCCGGAGCTTCGGCCACGCGAGTCCTTGTGACTCGACGCGCGGCAGGAACTGCAGCTCGAGCGCGGCGCGCCGGCACTGACGCGGATCGCCGGTCGCTGCCGCGGTGCAGGCGAGGAGAACGCGGGCGAGGTCCGCGAAGGTGCGCCCCGAGCCCCCGAAGGCGATGATCCGCCGGAACTCCTGCTCCGCGCGAATGAGGTCGCCCGACCAATAGGCGACCTTGCCCGCCGCGACGCCGCCGCTGCCCCCGATGTACGCGACCCACGACGACTCGTCGGGCTCCTCGGCGGCGAGGTCGACCAGCAGCGGCCGGACCTCCCGGAACTCGCCCGCCCACGCGAGGGCGTAGGCGAGGCACTCCCGCGACCGCCGAGCGAGACCGCGGTCGCCGATCGCATCTGCCTCGCGCACCGCTGCCTCGAGCGTCTCGATGAGCTGGTCGGGGTTCCCCCGCTGGCGCAGTTCGGTCCAGCCGAGGAGGAAGGTGATCGCCGCGCGTTCCGTCGGGGACGGCGTCTCGGTCAGAAGCCGGGTGCGCACGGCCGCGATCGCGGCGGCGGTGCGCGTGCGGTCGTCGGCGAAGAAGAGCCACGCGAGCTCGAGGGTGCGCTCGACAGCGGGGTCGGCGACCGCGGCGGCCTGCGACCGCTCGAAGAGCTCACGGGCGGCCTTCTGCTCGCCCAGCACGTCGCGGGCGCACGCCCTGACGAGCTGGAGTGCCGGACGCTCGGCGATCGCCGGCGGCAGCGACAGGCACGCGCGATCGACCGAGGCCGCGGAGTTGCCCACGACGAGTCGCACCCACGAGTCGAGGATGACGGATGCCGCGTCCTCCGCCTCGCCGACCTCGAGGTGGTGCGCGACGGCCTCGAGCGGCCGGGCTTCCGCGAGGAGGGTCGCCGCCCTGCGGTGCATCTCGGCGAGGCGCTCGGGGTCCTCCTCGGCGAGGAGTTCGCGGCAGTGGCGCGCGAAGAGGGCGTGCCAGCGGTACTCGACCCCGCCCGACCCTTCGTGCCGGTCGAGGAAGAGACCCAGGCGACGGCACTGCTCCAGCAGCCGAGCGGCATCCTGGCGGCCGGTCAGCTCCGCGGCGAGCCGGGCCGTGAGCGATCCGCACACGGTCGCCTCGACGACGAATCGCGCGAGCTCGGGATCGAGCGCGGAGAGGATGACGTCGCGCACGTACTCGCGCATGAGACCGCCGCCGCGGGCCGAGACGGCGCGCGGCGCCGAACCGCTCAGCAGTGCGAGCCGCACGGCGATGGGCCAGCCGGCCGTGTCGGCGTGCACGGCCGCGGCGTCCGCCGTGCTGCCCATCTCGATCGCGAGATCGTGCACTTCGCGCGCGTCGAAGGCGAGGGTCTCGGCGCCGATCACGGCGTCGGGGTTGCTGAGGATGAAGCGCGGCATGCGCAGTTCGAGCGCGGTCGTGCCGACCAGCACGACGCGCAGGAAGGCCGGCGTGCGGGCGACGAGGCTGCCGAGGAGGCCGGACTCGAGGCTGTGCTGGGCGCGCTGCGCGTCGTCGACGACCAGGACGACGATGTCGACGAGGCCCGCGAGGGCGTCGTCGAGGCGTCGGCGCGGATCGGACTCGGCGTCGTCGATGCCGTACGCGTCGGCGGGAACGACGTGGTCCTGGGGGACGACGGATTCCAGGGCCGCGATGATTGCCTCGTCGACGCCGGCTTCCTCGAGCGGATCGAGGGCGAGCCAGGCGACGAGCTGCGCCGTGCGGTCGGCCCACGCGCTGACGAGCGTGGTCTTGCCGAAGCCGCTCGGTGCCGTGACGAGCGTCACGGGATGATCGGCGACGAGGTCATCGAGCATCCGCACGAGGCCCGCCCGCTCGAGAGTCGAGGGCTGGCGCGCCGGCGGGTGGTGACGCGTCCACGCAGGGGTCGAGAAGGCCCCCGATGGCAGGGTCATCGCGCCCTCCTTCAGCCCTCGCACGCGGCCCCTCGACGGGGCGAGCGTCAGGAGACCGGCGAACGTCGCGGGAGTCCACCCCGAGGGGTGGGCTGCGCTGATCGCGTGGCGAGTCTATCGCCGTCCCCGCATACCGGACCACGGCCGACCTGAACCGCCGAAATCCGAATCGCGAACGAAAAGGCACCCAGCGGAATCCGCCGGGTGCCTTTCGTCTGTCGCAGAGGTGATCAGGCGAGGGCGCGAGCCTTCAGCTGGTCGTACTCCGCCTGCGTGATGGTGCCGGCCTTGAGCAGGTCGGCGGCCTTCGCGATCTCATCAGCCGCGCTGGCGCCGCCGCCCTGGGAAGCCGCAACCGACTGGATGTAGGCCGCGGTGGCCTCCTGCTGCTTCTTCGCCTCGGCGAGTGCACGCTCCTGCATGCCCGAGCCGCGCGCGATGAGGTAGATCAGGGCCGTCAGGAAGGGCAGGAAGATCAGGAAGATCACCCACACGGCCTTCCACCAGCCGCTCAGCTTGTGGTCGCGGAACAGGTCGCTGAAGATCGTGATGAGCACGAACAGGTAGGCGACGAACGCGAACACCCAGAAGAACCACAGCACGATGTTCCAGAAGCTGCCGTCGAACATTTTCGTTTCCTCCAAGAAAGACAAGGGGCGTCAGTGCGCTCCTTGGTCAAGTCTGTTGGCTGACACGGGCGCGGCATCCGCGAATCACCCGTTTCAGATGATCCGGGATGCCGCGCCCCGGTGGTTCAGCCGAGCAGGCGGGCCTTCGCGGCCTCGAACTCCGCGTCGCTGAGGGCGCCGGCGTCGCGCAGGGCGGCCAGCTTCTGCAGCGATGCGACGATGTCCTCGCCGCCGGCGGCCGGAGCAGCCGGCGCGGGCGCGGGAGCGGGCGCGGGGGCGGGAGCGGCTGCCATCTGCTGCGCGACGGCCTGCTGGGCCGCGGCGTTCATGGCGGCCTGCTGCTGCGCTGCCTGATACTGGTCCTGCTCCCACTGCTCCTGCGCTTTGCGCTGCTGGCGGTTGTTCATGCCGTTGTTGACGGCGGTCGCGGTGCCCGCGACGACAGCGGTGCGTGCGGCGAGGCCCACGAGGCCCGGACGTCCGACTCTGCGCATCATGTTGCTGGTCTCCTTACTTCTCTTCGGCGAGTTCTTCGTCTTCGGTGAGTTCTTCGGCGGCCTCTTCGAGGATCTCCTCGGCCGCCGCCTCTTCGATCACGTCGACGAGGGCGTTGACGACGGGCGCGGGGATGCGCTCCGACGTGAGCACGACGCCGCCGCTGGCGGCAAGGGCGCCGGCGAGCTTGCGGGCGTACAGGAGCTCGAGGGCGACGACGGCGGCCGAGCCGCCCGCCGGCACGAGCTCGGCGAGCTCGGCGATGTCCTCTTCACCCGTGATGCCGCTGAGCACGAGGTCGAGCGCGGCGTATTCGTCGGAGTCGTCTTCGATCTCGACGATCGACACGTCGCCAGACTCCGACTTCGAGATGACCACGAAGTCGAGGACGCGCAGAACACCACCGTCGACGAGGTGGGACAGCTCTTCGAGCAGTTGCGGATCGGGCCGCTCACCTTCGAGGCCGAGCAGGAACAGCTCGACGGGCCCATAGCGGAATTCAGCCATTGTCTTCCCTTCTGAAGTCACGAGTCGAAGCCTCAGGGGCATCGGCCGCCGTGCTCGGCGGGTCGCCCCCCTGGCGCCGATCTCAAGCTAATCCCGGCCCGGCGAGGCCGATACCCTCGCGGGGGCCGATCTCGCGCCGCTCACCCGCCGTGGGCGATACCTCAGCGAACGGGGAGCAGACAGGTCGGAGACGGGGCCGGAGTGCGATGCCGCACGCCGCCCGGGACGCCCGTGCGCAGGTCGATTCCGAGCGATGCGACCTCGTCGGAGAGCTGCCCCGCGACGAGGATCGTGTCGCGCACGACGACGTGGTGGCGGGGCCATGTCACGCCCGCCTCGACGAGTGCGATGGGCTCGAGGGTCTCGCCCGCGCCCCGCACGCGGACGACCGCGATGGCGTCGCTGCCGCGCACGCCCGCGTACAGGAACTCTCCCTCGCGCGACGGCGCGAGCTCGGCGGCGGTGTCGTCGGGGAGGATGCCGGCACCCAGACTCGTGCCGCCCACGACGCGCCACGACCCGGCCTGCCCTGAGCCTGTCGAAGGGTCGGGCGCGAGGGCGAAGACCTCGTGCGAGAGCTCCGTCACGACGTACAGGTGCCCGCTCGGGTGGCGGACCATGTGGCGCGGGCCCGAGCCCTTCGGCAGCACGACGTCCTGCACGGGTGCCAGCCCGTCCGCGCGCGGTCGCCAGAAGCGCACGACGTCCAAGCCCATGTCGGTCGTCGCGACGAGTCCGCCGGGAAGGAAGACGGCCTGGTGGGCGTGCGACGGGCGGGATGCCTCCTCCGCCGTCTCAGCGGCGGGCTCTTCGCGGTCGTGGTCGGGGACGAGGTGCGCGTACTCCTCGCCCGCGGCCTCGCGCAGCGCCCGTGCGGCCGCGGCGAGATCGATGTCGCCGACGGCGGTCGGGAGTGCTGCCTCCGGCCCGTACGGATCGGTCGCGGCAGCGGCGATCACCGGCGACGAGGGCCGACCCGCGGCATCCAGTGCCATCCGCACCACCCGGCCGTCGCCCCAGCAGCTCGCGACGAGCCACCCCCCGTCGGGCGAGACGGCGATGTGGCACACGAACTCGCCGGCGTCGACCGGGCCCCCGAGAGGGACGAACGTCGCCTCGCCCGTGCGGCGGAACGCCTGAACCTTCCCGATTCCCTCGAGCGCCGCGTAGACGACGTCGAGCGTGGGATGGGGCGTGAGCCACGACGGCGAGCCCGACGTGAGCGCGGCATCCCCCGCGAATCCGAGCGGTCCGCCGGCGAGCGCGTCGTCGGCGGCGCCGGCCAGCAGCAGGCCGATGCCGGAGGCGTTGCCGTCCATGTCGGCCGTGTAGCCGCCGAGCAGGAACCTCATCAGTCGATGAGATCGTGGCGCACGATGACGGCGTCGCGCGCGGGACCCACGCCGATGACAGAGATGCGCGTGCCGCTCATCTGCTCGAGCGCGAGCACATAGTCCTGCGCCTCGCGCGGGAGGTCTTCGAAGGTGCGCGCTGTCGAGATGTCCTGCTTCCAGCCGGGGAAGTACTCGAGGATCGGCTTGGCGTGGTGGAAGTCGGACTGGTTCACCGGCACTTCGTCGAAGCGCACGCCGTCGACGTCGTACGCGACGCAGACCGGTATCTGGTCGAGCCCCGTGAGGATGTCGAGCTTGGTCAGCACGAGGTCGGTGATGCCGTTGATGCGCGTCGCGTAGCGGGTGATCGGCGCGTCGTACCAGCCGACGCGGCGCGGACGGCCCGTCGTGGTGCCGAACTCGAAGCCGCGGGAGCGCAGGAAGTCGCCGTTCTCGTCGAACAGCTCGGTGGGGAACGGACCCGAGCCGACGCGCGTCGTGTAGGCCTTCACGATGCCGACGATGCGGTCGAGGCGGTTGGGGCCCACGCCCGAACCGGTCGCCGCGCCGCCCGCCGTCGCGGACGACGACGTGACGAACGGATAGGTGCCGTGGTCGACATCGAGCATCGTCGCCTGGCCCCCCTCGAACACGACGACATCGCCGGCGTCGAGTGCCTCGTTCAGCAGCAGTCCGGTGTCGGCCACCATGGGGCGCAGACGCTCGGTGTACGACAGCAGGTCGTCGAGGATCTCGTCGCACGTGATGGCGCGGCGGTTGAAGACCTTCACGAGGAGGTGGTTCTTCTGATCGAGGGCGCCCTCGATCTTCTGCCGCAGGATGTTCTCGTCGAAGAGGTCCTGCACGCGGATGCCGACGCGGTTGATCTTGTCGGCGTACGCGGGGCCGATGCCGCGGCCGGTCGTGCCGATTTGGCGCTTGCCGAGGAAGCGCTCGCTGACCTTGTCGAGCGTGCGGTGGTACTGCGTGATGATGTGGGCGTTGGCGCTGATGCGCAGTCGCGACGTGTCCAGGCCGCGCGCGTGCAGCGCCTCGAGCTCGTTGAAGAGCACCTCGAGGTCGACGACGACGCCGTTGCCGATGACGGGGTGCACCCCGGGCGACAGGATGCCAGACGGCAAGAGGTGCAGGGCGTACTTCTCGTCGCCGATCACGACGGTGTGCCCGGCGTTGTTGCCGCCGTTGAACTTGACGACCCAGTCGGTGCGCTCACCGAGCAGATCGGTGGCCTTGCCCTTGCCCTCGTCTCCCCACTGGACTCCGACGATCACGATGCCAGGCATGGGGCCTCCCCCGTTCGTAGCGGACGGTTACACCCCATCCTATCGAGGGCCGGGAATACGCCATCGACCCGCCGCATTGCCCTACATGACGATCGATTCCGTCATCCCCCCTGTATTCAAAAGAATGGGCTCACCATGTCCACGTCAGACGCGCACGCCCGCTGGCAGGCCGAGCGCCGCCAGGCCGTCACCGCGCCCACGGGCAACCTCGCCCTCATCGAGACCCGCTGGACGGGCGCACCCGCCGACCTCGACGCCGCCCGTGCGGCTGCGCCGGACACGGCCCGGGTCACGCCCATCGAGCGCACCGACCTCGCGACGGGCGACACCCAGCACGGCCTGCGGGTGTGGGATGCCGCATCCCCCGCCATCGGCTCCTTCGACCGCATCGACACGTACTCCTACGACCCCGCGTGGGTGCTGACGGGCCGATTCGTCCCCGTGGCGGAGGACCGCACGGTGCCGTTCGAGCACATCCGCGACAACGGCGGCACGCGCGAGCTCGTCGTGCCGGGAGACATCCTCGTCACCGTCGCCGGACGCGACTACACGCTGGCCGCCTTCGACGATGGCGGCACGCTGCTGCTCGTCTTCGCCGACGAGACGAACGGCTCCGAGACCTACGGCGCGGGCCGCTTCCTCTACGTGCACCGCGATGCCGCGCACGGCGAGGCGGGCGAGGTCGAGCTCGATTTCAACCGCGCCTTCGTGCCGCCGTGCGGCTTCTCCGCCCAGTACAACTGCCCCCTGCCTCCCGCCTCGAACCGGTTCCCCCTGCCGATCCGCGCCGGAGAGAAGACCGTCGTGTTCCGCGACGGCTTCGACATCTACGCGGCGTGATCCGCCGCACCCACAGCACCCCTGGAGCACCACCCCTCATGAAGAGATCCCTTGCAGCCGCATCGGCGGCCGTCGCCGCCGTCCTGCTTCTCGCCGGCTGCTCGTCGAGCGGCGACACGTCCGCGACGAGCTCGGACGACGCCACCATCGCCATCGGCTCGCTCTACGAGCCGCAGAACCTGAGCAACACGCAGGGCGGTGGCCAGGGCGTCACCGAGGCGTTCAACGGCAACGTGTACGAGGGCCTCTACAAGCTCACCGACGAGGGCCAGGTCGAGCCGCTGCTCGCCAAGGACGCCCAGGTGAGCGACGACGGACTCACCTACACGATCACTCTGCGTGACGACGTTACCTTCCACTCGGGCAAGAAGCTCACCTCGGCCGACGTCAAGGCGAGCGTCGAGGCCGTGACGGCCGACGACTCGAAGTCGGCGCGCAAGTCCTCCTTCACGGTCATCAGCGACATCGCGACGCCCGACGACTCGACCGTCGTCTTCACGCTGTCGCAGCGCGCGATCTCGTTCCTCTACAACCTCAGCTATGTGTGGATCGTCAATTCCGAGGCGGGCGACCTGACCCAGACCGAGGACGGCACGGGACCGTACGTGCTCGACGAGTGGAAGCAGGGCAGCACCCTGACGCTCAAGCGCTGGGACGACTACTGGGGCGACGCCGCGAAGAACGCCGAGGTCGTCTTCACCTACTTCACCGACGCGACCGCCGAGAACAACGCCCTCCTGACCGGCGAGGTCGACCTGATCACGAGCGTGCAGAGCCCCGACGCGCTCGCGCAGTTCACCGACAACAAGGACTACGTCGTGAGCGAGGGGACCTCGACCACGAAGGAGCTGCTCGCCTTCAACGACCGCGTCGCGCCGTTCGACAACACCCTCGTGCGCAAGGCCGTGTACTCCGCGATCGACACGAAGAAGCTGCTGTCCTCGATCTGGGGCGACTACGGCACCCTCATCGGCTCGATGGTCCCCCCGACCGACCCGTGGTACGAGGACCTCACGAACGTCAACCCCTACGACGTCGACCTCGCCAAGAAGGAGCTCGCCGAGGCCGGCTACCCGAACGGCTTCACGTTCACGCTCGACACGCCCAGCTACGACCCGCACCCCGCCGTCGCGGAGTTCCTGCAGGCTCAGCTCGCCGAAGTCGGCATCACGGTCGACATCAACACGATCAGCGCCGACGAGTGGTACACGAAGGTCTACCAGGACCGCGACTTCGAGGCGACGCTGCAGGAGCACGTGAACGACCGCGACGTCGTCTGGTACGGCAACCCCGACTTCTACTGGGGCTACGACAACGCTGACGTGCAGCAGTGGGTCGCCGACGCCGAGCAGTCCACGACGACCGACGAGCAGACGGCGCTGCTGAAGAAGGTAGGCGAACAGATCGCTCAGGATGCCGCGAGCGCGTGGCTGTACCTCTACCCGCAGATCGTCGTGGCCTCGAGCGACGTCACCGGCTACGGCGTCAACGGCCTGAACTCGCAGTTCTTCGCCTACGACATCGTCAAGTCCTGACCGAACGGCGGATGCGGGGACGCCCGCGTTCCGGCATCCGCCGTTTCCCGTGAAACATGCTCTCCTACCTGATCCGCCGATCGGTCTTCCTCGTGATCTCGCTCGTGGTCGCGATGATCGTCATCTTCGTGCTGCTCCGGCTCCTCCCCGGCGACCCCGCGAACGCCCTCCTGTCGGTCGACGCCACGCCCGAGCAGATCGCCGCGGCGCGCGCGCAGGTCGGCTCCGACCAGCCCCTCACGCAGCAGTTCGCGACGTGGGCCGGGCATCTGCTCAGCGGCGACCTCGGCTCGTCGTACATCTCGACCCGTCCCGTCGGCCCCGAGGTCGGCGCGCGCCTGTCCGTGACGCTTCCGCTCGCCCTTCTCGCGTTCGTCCTCGCGCTCATGCTCGCCCTCGTCATCGGGATCACGGCCGCCGTCAAGGCCGACCGCTGGTACGGCATCCTCCTCTCCGGCTTCTCGCAGCTGGGCGTCGCGGTGCCGGTGTTCTGGGTCGGGGTCATCATGGTCTGGATCTTCGCGCTGCAGCTCGGCCTCCTGCCCTCGGGCGGGTTCCCCCGCGACGACTGGGAAGATCCCGGCGATGCCCTCCGCTCTCTCGCACTGCCCGTCATCACGATCGCCATCGTCATGAGCGCGTCGATCAGCCGCTACGTGCGATCGGCGACCCTCGACGTGCTCGGCAGCGACTACCTCCGCACGGCACGTGCCGGCGGTGCGGGGCTCACCGAGGCACTGCTGCGCCACGGCGTGCGCAACGGCTCCGTCCCCGTCGTCGCCGTGCTCGGCATCGAGCTGTCGACGACGCTCCTCGGCGCCGTCGTGGTCGAGAGCGTCTTCACCCTGCCGGGGCTCGGGAGCATGCTCCTGACGGGCATCCAGCAGCACGACTATCCGAACATCCAGGGGGTGCTTGTCGTGAGCACACTGTTCGTGCTCATCGTCGGCTTCCTCGCCGACATCGCGCAGCGCATCATCGATCCGCGCCTGCGCACGAGCATCTCGGGGAACCGATGAGCGCGACAGCCCAGGGCCACGTCGAGACGCCGGCCGAGCAGCAGATCCACGTCGCCGCGCCGGCGAGGCGTCGGCGCGGCCACGCGACCCTCGTGATCGGGCTCGTCCTGACCGGACTCGTCGTCGTCACGGCGCTCGTCTCGCTCGTCTGGCTGCCCTACCCGCTGACCGACATCCAGGGCGGCCGCCTCGAGGCGCCGAGCGGCGCGCATCTGCTCGGCACCGACCGGCTCGGGCGCGACCTCCTGTCCCAGCTCATGGTGGGGGCTCGGATCGCCCTCACGGTGGGCGCCGGCGCGGCGCTGCTGGCCGGCATCCTCGGGACCGCGATCGGCCTGACCGCCGCCCTCGCCCGCCCGTGGGTCGACGACACGCTCTCGGCGACGCTCGACGTCGTGATCGCCTTCCCCGTCCTCCTCCTCGCGATGCTCGTCGTCGCGGTACAGGGGGCCTCGCTCGGGTCGGCGATCTTCGCGATCGGCCTCGCGATGGCAGCCGTCATCGCCCGGCTCGCCCGCATCCTCTCCCGTCGCGTGCTGCAGGAGCAGTTCGTGACGGCCGCACGGACGAGCGGCACGCGGCTGCCCGGCATCGTGTGGCGCCACGTCCTGCCGAACATCGCGCCCACGCTCGCGGTCGCCCTCGCTCTGCAGTTCGGCGTCGCCGTGCTCGCGGAGGCGAGCCTGTCGTACCTCGGGCTGGGCGCTCCGCCGCCCAACGCGTCGTGGGGACGGATGCTGCAGGAGGCCCAGGGCACCGTGCTGACGGCGCCCGTCGGTGCGCTCGCTCCGGGCATCGCGATCATCGTGCTCGTCCTCGGCGTGAATTTCCTCACCGACGGGCTGCGCGAGTTCACGGATCCCACCCGACGGAGGTCGCGGTGAGCCTGCTCGACATCTCGGCCCTGACGGTGCGCGCGGGCGCGAAGACCCTCGTCGACGGCGTGACCTTCTCGCTCGACGCCGGCGAGCGCGTCGGAATCATCGGCGAGTCCGGCTCCGGCAAGTCGGTGACGTCGCTCGCGGCGCTGGGCCTGCTTCCCGACGCGCTGACCGCCACCGGCTCGGTGCGCCTCGACGGCTCCGAGGTCGTGGGGAGGTCGGATGCCGCGCTGCGCCCGCTGCGCGGTCCCGTCGCCCAGATCGTGTTCCAGGAGCCGCTCACGGCCCTCGACCCGCTCATGCGTGTAGGCCGGCAGATCGCCGAGCCCCTGCGCCGCCACCTCGGCCTGCGCGGCGCCGCGCTGCGCGAGGCGGTGTCGCGGGCGCTGGCGGAGGTCGCGCTCCCCGACGCCCGCATCGCGCGCTCCTTCCCGTTCGAGCTGTCCGGCGGGCAGCGGCAGCGCGTCGCCATCGCGATCGCCCTCGCGGCCCGGCCGCGGCTGCTCGTCGCCGACGAGCCCACGACCGCACTGGACGTGACGGTGCAGGCGGGTGTGCTCGACCTGCTCGAGACGCTCGTGCGGGAGCGCGGGATGGGCCTGCTCTTCATCAGCCATGACCTGGCGGTCGTCTCCCGCATGGTCGAGCGCATCGTCGTCATGCAGGGCGGCGTCGTCGTCGAGGAGGGTCCCGTGACGCAGATCGTGGGCGCGCCGCGGCATCCCTACACCGCCGCGCTCGTCGAGAGCGCGCGCGTTCTCGACTCGGCACTCGACGCGGGAGGATCCGAATGAGTGTGCTCGAACTCCGGTCGGCCGGCTTCTCGTACGGGAAGCAGAGCGTGCTGGACGATGTGTCGCTGTCGATCGACGACGGCGAGAGCGTGGGACTCGTGGGCGAGTCGGGTGCCGGCAAGTCGACGATCCTCCGGATGCTGCTGGGCCTGGCGACACCCCGCACGGGCGCCGCGCTCTTCGACGGGGCTCCGCTCGACCCCCGCGACCGCCGCCTCATGCGCCGCTTCCGCAGCACCGTGCAGCCCGTCTTCCAGGACCCCTACTCATCGCTCGACCCGCGGCAGCGCGTCGATCGCATCGTCGGCGAGCCGCTCCGCTCGCTCGGCCTCGCGAAGGGCGCCGAGCTGACCGCTCGCGTCGCCGAGGCCGTCGCCGCCGTGAACCTGGAGCCCGATGCGCTGACCCGGTATCCGCACGAGTTCTCCGGCGGCCAGCGGCAGCGGATCGCCATCGCGCGCGCCATCGTCTCGCGGCCGCGCGTGCTCCTCGCCGACGAGCCCGTGAGCGCACTCGACGTCACGACGCGCGTGCGCGTCATCGACCTGCTCGCCCGGCTGCGCCACGAACACGGACTGGCCCTCATCATGGTGTCGCACGACCTCGGCGCCGTTGCGGCCGTGTGCGACCGGACCGTCGTGTTGAGGTCGGGACGCGTCGTCGAGTCGGGGCCGACGCGGGCTCTGCTCGCGACGCCGTCATCGGAGTACACCCGCACCCTCGTGGACTCGGTGCCGCGTCTGCCGCGCTGAAATCGGACGGCCTCGGTAGGGTGAGCCCATGCGCACGCGGGCATGGGCGGTGAGCTGGACGCTCGCTCGCGCAGCGATGGCAATCCTGACCATCGCGGCGATCGCGGCCCAGCTGGTCAAGTCGGTCGACACCGCGAGGGAACTCGGACGCGATGTCGCCACGACGATCGCGAACTTCTTCAGCTTCTTCACGATCCTGTCCAACACGGGCACGGCGGTCGTGCTGCTGTGGGCGGTCGCCTGGTATCTCGTGCGGGGAAGGCGGGTGGATGTCGAGCCGCTCGGCCTCGCCGTGGCGCTCGCGTCGGTCAGCACGTACATGATCATCACGGGGATCGTCTACAACACGCTGTTGCGCACCATCGTGCTGCCGCAGGGCTCGGAGCCGATCCCCTGGTCGAACGAGGTGCTGCACCTCATCGGTCCGGTGTTCCTCCTCGCAGACGTCTTCGTCGGGCCCCTGCGCCGGGCGCTGTCGTGGCGGTCGTTGTGGACCATCCTCGCGTTCCCGATCGCGTGGGTGATCTACACGATGCTGCGCGGGCCGCTCACGACGAATCCGGTGTCGGGCGATCCGTTCTGGTATCCGTATCCCTTCCTCGACCCGAACAGCCCCGGCGGGTGGCCGTCGGTGGTCGTGTACGTGGTCGGCATCGCTGTCGCGATCGTCGTCGTCGGCGGATTCGTGGTGTGGTGGGGGCGGCGCCGAGGAATCGCGTCGATGGATGCCGAGCCCTCCGCCGTGCATGTCGGGGATACGTCGGCGCGGCGCTGACCGGCGACGGCTCGCCCGGCGGTCCGCGAGCCATGGCGCTGACCGGCGATCGCTGGCCTGCACCGTGCCCTAGAACGGCGGCGGGTCACCATCGCCGGTCGTCGGGGGTCCGGGCCCGAACGCGGGTGTTCGTCGCTCAGGTTCGACGAGGTAGGTGCGCCCGGACGGTGAAGTCCACCTGATCACTCCGCCGGAGTCGTGGATCTGCTCGATGCGCCAATCTGTGGCGTGTCGTACGGTGTGGTGGCCCTGGCACAGCGGGGCGTGATTCCAGATCGCGGTCTCCCCGCCGTCCTGCCATGCGATGTTGTGGTCCACATCGCACCGCGACGCGGGCATTCCGCACCCCGGCCCGACGCACGTGTCGCTCCTCCATCGGACAGCGCGTCGCAGGTCCGCCGGCGGCCGGTACTTCTTCCGCCCGAGGGAGAGCACGATCCCCGTCTCCGGGTGGGTGAGCACCCGGATCCACGAGTGTGCACCCGCGCACAGCTCCCGCGCCTGCTCGATCGGGATCGGACCGACACCCTCCATGCTCGCGACGCCATGCCGAGAAGTGTCGCCGTCCAGCAGTGCGAGCGCCGGAACGGTGACGAAGACGGTGGCGCGGATCCCTCGCGCTTGCGCGGGAAGGATGGTCGTGTCGCCGGTGATGAGGAGGTCGCCGAGAACATCGGAGCGCAGTTGATCGACGGTGCGGGTCTCCTCGTCCTGAGCCGCGATCGCCTTTGCCTGCGCGGTCACGCGATCTTACGCGGCGCGGATGTCGACCATCGGACCGTGCCAGTGCAGCGCCCCGACGCCGTCGCCGAGATTCTCCACACAGACCCGCCGCGCCTGAACCGCGTCGCCGAACCGCTCGCTGAGCGTCGCGGCGCGCACCGTCTCCACCAGCTTCTGCAGCTTCCGGCGGAACGTGCCGACCGGGAGGCTCTCCGCGAGCGTCAACCCGGGACCGAGGATCCGGTCACGGAACTCTGACTCCACGCCCTCCAGCGCGGCGACCAGGTCGGTCGCGTGCCGCTGCGTGATCCTCGCCCCACCCAGGGAGCCCGGCACGGTCGGATAGCGGTTCACGAGAGCGTCGCTCTCGCACAACAGCAAGCCGGCGGCGTGCTCGGTGATGCGCATCGCGCATGCGAGCTCGAGTCGAACGCCGCGTTCGATCACCTCGTTGAGCCGATACCCGCGCGATGCGGCGTCGGCGAGCGCGTCCCGACGCATCGCGTCCACCCGCCGATAGCGTTCGGCGAGCATCACCGACACCATCGCGTCGGTCTCCACCACCAGATCCACCGGATCGGGGATGGGTGGAAGCCATTCCTCATCGAGGAGTGAGGCGTGGTTCGACATGCCCCGACTTTAGAACATACCTCCGACATTCGATTCGGTGGTGTGTCCCGAGGAACCCTCCCTCGAAGAGCCGAAGGATCCCCCGCGCCGAGCGGTCTGGCGAGGTCGGCTACGCCCGCCGCCTCCGCAACACCACGAGCACCCCGCCGCCGAGCAGCAGGAGGCCCAGCATCGCCGCGAGCGCCGTTCGACCGAGGTCGCCGCCGGTCACCGGCAACGGCGCATCGAACCGGTTGTCGACGGTGATGGATGCCACCGCGTCGGCGCCGACCGTCACGAGCGCCCGGCTCGGGTCGGCCGGATCCGCCGGCGAGAGCGTCACGGCATCGGCGCCGCCGGCGTCCGTCTCCGCGACCGTGCACTCCGCCCCGACCGGCAGATCCTCATAGACGACAGGTGCGGCGACGGTGAGCGTGCGCACCGCGCCGTCCGGGATGTCGATGGCGGCTCCGTCGAACGTGCAGGCCGCCGTCACCTCGAACTCGTCCGCCGCGTGGGCCGCGGCATCCGTGCCCGAAACGGACTTGACGACCTCCAGAGACCCGACGTCGAAGGTGTTGGTCACGGTGAGGTCGAGCGTGCCCTCGGGGTCGATCGTGAACAGTCCGACGTCGTTGCCGTCGGCGTCCGTGATCGTGGATGAGGTCGCGCCGCCGTCATCGGTCTCTGCGATGCGGCAGACGAGCCCGATCAGCAACGGCGCATAAGTCGTCGTGTAGCCGTTTCCGGCGGACAGCTCTCGCGTCGCCCCACCGGGGATGTCGACGGGCGTGAGGCCCTGCAGGCACGTCAGCGTGACTTCGAACGGCCCCGCTCCGTACAGCTCAGCGCCCTCGCCGTCGATCACCTTGCTCACCCTGAGCGATGCCGCCGTGAAGGTGTTGGTGACCGTGACGGTCACCACTTGCCCGTCTCCGATCGTGACGGTGCCGGGATCGATGACCGAGTTCGTGGCGCCCGCGTCGTCCGGCTCGGTGACGGTGCATTCGGCACCGGCCGCGATGTCGTCGATGGTCGCCTCGAGCGGGTCGTCGCCGCCCAGCATCACGTCGCCGTCCCACACGGTGCTGTCATCGAGGGTGCACTCCACGTGGAGACGGAACGGTCCCGCACCGAAGTCGGGCCCGGCCTCGCCGTCGACGACCTTCACGAGCGTGAGATCCCCCGCGCCGAAGAAGTTCGTCGCCGTCACGAGCACACCCGACTGCGCTCCGATCGTCACCTCGGCCGACGTGCCGTCGATCGGATCTCCGGCCGTGCCGTCCTGAGTGACGACGATCTGCGTGGATGCCGCACCGTCGGTGTCGGTCTCGGTCACGGTGCACTCGGCGCCGATCGGCAGGCCGCTAAGACTCCAGGTCTCTCCGTCGCCGAGGGTCGCGGCCATCGGATTCTGGTCGTCATAGCCCTCGGCGAACACCGCCGAACCGAGGAACGTGCAGTCGACGGCGAAGTCGAACGGTCCGTACTCGACCGGGTCGCCGTTCGCGTCGACGGCATCCGAGTCGACGACCTTCGTGATGTCGAGGTCACCGACATCGAAGACGTTCTCGATCGACACGAGCCCGATCTCGTCGTCGGGACCGCCCACCGTCGCGGTGCCGATGACCACCGAGCTCTGGCCGTTCTCGCCCTCGGTCGCGGTGCACTCCGCTCCCCACGGGAGCCCCGCGATCTCGACCGGATCGGCGCCTGGAACGAGGACGCTCGACGGGATGCCGGTGAGCGGCGTGCCGCCGCTCGTGCACGTCAGCTGCACCGGGAAGGAGTCCGGCGCGTACTGCGCGGCGGGGCCCGACACGATCTTCTCCAGCTGGATGGGCCCGGTCGGATAGCTCACCCCGACGCGGCGACCCTCGGTCGCGGGGACCGCGATGGGCGCCGTCGCACCGACGGCCTCGCCGCCCGTCGACACCGTGTTGTACGCGATGGGATAGGGATCGGCGACGACCGCCGTCGGGGTCGTGCGGGTCTGGTACTGCAGCGAGATGACCTCTCCCGGGACGAAGCGGTCGCCGTCGGGGAAGTCGACGACGAACTTGATGCTCCGCACATTCGCGGGGTCCATCGCGGCCAGCGGCAGCCACGCACCGATCGCGCACGGCGTTCCGACCGGGTTGAGGTCGGCCGTGCAGGGAACCGAGGAGGTCGAGCCGAACGTCGCCAGCGTCGCTCCCGGCGGCGCATCGAGCAGCTGGATGCCGTCGGCGAACGTCGGCTGCCACTCGCTCTCACGCGGGAGCACGACGATGAGTCCCTGGTCACCGGGCGTCGGCAGGTTGTCGATCGACACGATCTTGTCGACGGGCACCGTGCCGGCGTTCGTGATGCTGAACCTCCACGTCTCGGTGTCGCCCGGCAGGGTCACGGGGATGCACGGGGAGCGGTAGAAGCCCTGCGCGTCGGCCTGATCCGCGCACGAGAAGTCGTTCGCGGTGCTGAAGACCTCGGGGATGCCCGGCTGGTCGACAGGCGTGTCGGCCTTGACCTTCTTGACAGTGCTCAGCGCAGGCACCGCGAGAGGCTGCACAGTGGAGGAGTCCGTGCATTCCCCCGTCTCTTGGTCGAAGGTCGGCACGCACGCGTCGAGCGGGACGTCGACGGCGATCGCCGCGACGTTCGTGACCTGGTCGTCGGGGGTGAGGCCCGGGCGCAGCATCAGCAGGATCGTGATGGTGTAGGTCTGACTCGGCTCGAGCACGGACCCGGGCGGCATCGTGAAGGTGATGACGTCATCGGCCTCCGACACGTCGACGAGATCCGGATCGGTCGGGAGTGCGGGGCCGTTCGGCGGAACCGGTGCGGCACCGCTCAACGCGAACGACCACGGCGGCACACTCGGATCGCGGTCGGGGTCGAGGATCAGCTGGGGCCCCTGGGCGTCGGTGGGCAGTCGGTCCCGGAAGATCGGGTCGAGGAGAGGGAGCTCGCCCGTGTTGGTGAAGCTGAGGGTGTACGGGATCGCGATGCCCGGCTGCACGTCGCCATTCGGAGTCTTCGTGACGTTGATCGCCACCTCGAGGTGGAGGTTGCGGTACTGCGCGTCCGCCGAGTCGGTCGCGGTGACGGGGATTCCTCCGGCGAGGACCGTCGACACCGACCCGGCGGTCACTGTGTTCGTATAGGTGCCCAGCTCGGTCTCTCCCGGCGGGATCACCTGATCCGAGCGCGTCGTGGGAGTCGTGCCGCCGCTGCGCAGCGTGTCGCGGCGCACGACGAGGAACGGCACCTCCAGCAGCGGATTCGCCGGGTTCTGCCACCCCAGGTTGTTCGCCTGCCGGAAGGTGAATCGCAACCCGTGCAGCGTCGGGGGAGCCGACGCGAGGAAGGCCGATGCGGTCGCGATGGTGCCGTCGCCGCCCGCGGGCTGGCACGTCCAGGTGCCGCCGACGTCGTCGGCCGTCACGTTCGCGGCCGTGAAGTCGCCGCCGTCCAGATAGCAGGCCTCGACGTAGTCGACGGGCGAGGTGAGGTGCCAGCCCGGCGACATCCCCTGGAAGTCGAAGGCGTTCCAGAAGCTGGCGTCGTCATCCACGAGCGTCAGCTGCTGCGTACGGATCGTGCCCGTCGGCTGCCCCGTGATCGTCACCGTCACGGGGTCGAAGACGTTCTCCTTCTGCGCATCGGGCGTGATCGACTTCGTGGCGTCCACCCCGAACACAGCGTCTGCGATCGTCATCGTCGCGGTGTCCTGGTCGCACGCATAGCGCGCGATCTGCGGGGGCGGACAGGGCCCCAGGGGATCGACATCGGCGATGCCGCCCTGCGCGGTGTTGCTGATCGGAGTGTCGGCGATCGTCACGCGCTCGGTGGTCCCACGCCAATACTGCCGGAGCCTCATGTCGAAGATCAGCGTCCCAGCGCCGTTGGAGACGATGCGTCCGTCGAACTGCGCGCGGACGCCGCTGACATCGCACGGGAGCGTCGCCTCGGTGAGGTCGAGGGCACCCCCGAGGTCGTAGTCGAACGACGAGCCGTCAGGGCAGGACAGCGTCACGAGGGTCGTGTCCGCACCGGCGGGGACGTTGATCGCCACGAACCTCGTGAAGCTGAACGCCTGGAACGGGTCCGTCCGGCGATCCGCCGTGACACCGACGGGATCGGTGATGACGAGCTGATCGACCTTGGCCGGAGTCGTGTTGCGCGTCGTCACCGACATGCGTGTCGTCGGGTACTGGTTCGCCGGTACGTCGCTCCCCGGGGGCGGTGAGACCGGGCCGCCGCTCCACGTCTTCGAGGTGGTCGTCGTCAGCGGCACGTCGATGATCGTGACGTCGTCCTGCGCGTCGGAGGTGATCGGGTCGTCGCCGCTTGCCGGATAGCCTGCCGCGTTCGCGGTGTTGCGGACGACGCCCGCCTGCGCCAGGTTGTAGAGCTCGTCACCGAGCACTGCCGTGCCGTCGGAACGACGGTCGTCACGGATGGTCCAGTTCAGCGTGATGAGGCGGTCGTTCGTGAACGATCGAGCCACCCCGGACCCGACCGGCGGAGCATCGACGACGCCCGCCGACACCGCCGCACGGTTCGGGCTCTCGACGAAGATCAGGCGCACGCCCTGGATCGTCTCCCGCTGCGCGAGGTTGAAGGTCATGCCGGGGAACGTGCCGACGCACGCGGCCGGACACGGGTCGCCGGGCGCATCGATCCACGCCGTGCCGTTCCAGATCTGCACCTGCTGCACCTGGTCGTAGATCATGAGCGGGTCGGTCAGCGCCGTGATGGCGCCGATGCCGATCAGGTTGAACGAGTCGTAGATCGTCGCCGTCACGGGCGCCGTCTCGCTGTCCGCGGCATCCGTGATGTCGACGTGCCCGAGGTTCGAATAGCCGCCCGTCGACCATGACAACGTGGACGGGATGGTGTCGCCGGAGCGGGCGATGACGCTCTTGATGCCGCCCGAGCTCGACGTGCCGAACGCCTTGTCGATCAGGTCTGCGTTGCCCGGATCCGGCGGGATGATCTCGATCTCGGGGCAATCGGCCGCAGGCATGGCCGTCCCGGCATCCGGAACCACGGGGTTGATGCTCGACGCGCCGGACTGCGCGCAGTCGGGGACGAATGTCGAGTCGGTGTCCGAGAACGGCGGTCCGGGGGTGTACCGCCCCTCCGCGCGCAGCTCGCTCGTGAAGTTCGGGGCCAGGTCGGTGCCCGGGGGGAAGCCCTCACCCGTCGTGTCGTCGTAGACGAAGCGGATGCCGCCGGCGACGGCGCTCACGTCGGAGGGCACAGGAGCCGAGTAGATCGTCGGACCGGCGATGTCGCTGGTCAGCACTTCCCACGTTCCGGTCGTCGTGTCGTAGTACTCGATCGTGAGCGTGGATCCCGCGGGGACCGGGGTCTGCGTGATCGCGGTGATGTCGAACGCGTTCCACCACGCGTCGCCCTCGATGGGATCCTCAGGATCCTGGATCACGATCTGGGAGGCGTTGCCCGTCGATCCGTCGGGCACGTCCGGAGGATTCGGGCGGTCGGTCAGACCGCCCTGCAGGGATACCGTGACGACCTCGCCGGGCACCCCGAGGATCTGGCTGGGACGGATGGACTTGTCGACGTAGGTCTGGATCTGCTCGCTGTAGATGTAGAGGTCGTCGGATGCCGTGGAGGTGCCGGTGTTGCCGAGGTTCTCGCCCCTCACACCCACCTCATTGGGCACGGTCGCGGGCAGGCCCGCGGCATCCGGGTCCGTGTCGACCTGGAAGGGGACGGTGGTCTCGCCGCCCACGGCGATGTCGCCCTCGAAGTGGACCTCGAAGGACGCGACCTCGTCGAGCGCGTGGGTCGCCGGAGGCGGAGGCGTCGTGCCGCTGGCGAAGATCACGGTCTCGGTCGTGCCGTCGGTGAAGTGATAGGTCACCTCGCCGCTCGTCGCGCCGGCCGGATAGGTCACCGGTCCGGTGATGCCCGCGAACGTGTAGTCGGCCGGGAACGAGCCCACGGCGGGCTCCGTGATCGTGAGCGACTCGATGGGGATCGCCGAGGTGTTCGACCCGCCGATCGTGACGTTCGAGGACTCGCCGGCGACCACGACCTCGGGATCGAACTGCTTGGAGGCGCCGACGGTCACCGAGTTCTGCCGCAGCACGAGACCTGCGGCGGCGTCGTCGGACGCCGTCTGTCCGTCGCGGCCGACCGTCGATGTGACGTCGTTGCCCACGGTCGTGCCGTCGGTCTGCGTGGTGGCGAGCTCGGTCAGCTCGAGATCGAGATCGACGGACGCCGTCGCGCCCGCGGGGATCTCGCCCGTGAACGTCACCCGCGTTCCGCGGACGTCGGCGGGGTCGACGCCTGACGGCAGCACGCCGCCGGGAGCCACGACCCATGCCCCGTCGACGTAGACCTCGTACGTGGTCGCCGTCGTGCCCGCGGGAGCGGTCACCGTGCCGAAGCCGGCGAATCCTGCGAGCGTGAACGGGTTGGGGGACGCGTCGGGATCGCCGGGGTCTTGGATCACGAGGGAGGTGACCGTGGCATTGGAGTCGTTGGAGCCGCCGAGGCTCGCCGTCACGGGAGCACCCGGACTGGCGATGAGCGACGACGGCGAGAAGCTCTTGGTCGCGGTCGTGGCCAGGCCGAGAGGGATGACGGGAGTGACCGGCGCCTCCGCGTCGACGTCGACGAAGTTCGTGCCCTCGATGACGGCGTTGTTGACGACGGGGACGCCGTTCGCGTCGTACGAGGCGCCGGCGGGCAGCTGGGCGGTGAGCTCGACGACGGCCGTCGACGCGTCGAGGATGCCTGTGGTGCCGTCGCCGAGCGGGGTGGTCCAGTCGACGGTGACCGAATTGCCGTCGATGACCGGTGGGGCCGCCGAGTTGACCCCGGGGCCGATCGCCGCGCTGACGAGCACGAACGGGGCGGGAACCGTGTCCGACACCACGGCGTCGCGACAGCCCGTGTCGGTGATCGACGAGCATCCGATCGTCAGCGTGTAGGTGAACGTCTCGCCCGGCTCGACCGTGTCGACCGACGCGTCCTTCGTGAGAGAGGCGACCGCCGTGACCGCCGCGGGGTCGGGGTCGGCCAACGCCATCGCGGTGCCCGGAACCACCACCGAAGCCACGAGCGCCGCCACCACTCCCGCGACGATCGCCCGTCGAATCCGCAGCATCCTGGAGCCCCCCGGTTCCGTCGACGACACTTCCCGCCACGCTATCGACCGGGTGGGAACCAGGGCAATCGCCGCTCGATTCGCCCGAATGAGGGGCTTTGTCGAGAGTGTCCACTATTTGGGGGACGCGTTGTAGGTCACGCACAAAGGCAAACGCTGACAACATCGCGCACCTGCTGTCCGGCCTACGGAGTTTCGGGGTTCCGGGTGCGGCGCTCGGTACACCTGTCCGCATGGGGGCGACATATCCACCAAGTCAAAACGGAAAGGTCGTCGAAATGTATTGGTCATGGTTCCGGATCGCGGCAGCACTCACGGCAATGTCGGGGGTCGTCGCCGGGTTCGTCGTCAACGTCGACAGAGCAGCACGGCAGTCCGAGGTTCTCGGCGATGTGCTCGCGAACTACTTCAGCCTGTTCACGATCGTCTCGACGCTCTTGAGCATCGCGGCACTCTTCGCCGCCGCAGCATGGTCGCTGCGGCACCCCGGATCGTCGCGTGAGCCGCTGGCCATCGCGCTCTCGCTCGCGGCGGTCGCCGGCCCGGTCTTCTTGCTCGGCCTCGTCTACAACCTGCTGCTGCGCGGACTGCCGTCGGCCATCGCGCTGGGCGACTCCGCCGGCATCGCGCTGCTCGACAAGTACGCCGCCGAGGTTCTGCACGTCGTCATGCCGATCTACTTCCTGCTCGATCTGCTGCTGGCGCCGCGCCGTCGCGGACTGCCGTGGTGGTCGCTCGGCGTGCTGGTCGGCTACCCGGTCGCATGGGTCACGTACACGATGGTCCGCGGCGAGCGCGTCGAGAACCCCGACGGGACCACACCGTGGTGGTACCCCTACCCGTTCCTCGACCCGCACATCGCGGGCGGTTACACCTCGCCGCTGCTGTACATCGTGGTCATGACAGCGGGCTTCCTCGCCATCGGAGCGATGATCATCGCGATCGACCGGTTCCGGGAGCGGCGGTCCACGCGGCGCCACACTCCGGCATCGGGAGCGATCGTCATCTGACGGAGCGCGGACAGACACGGGGATGCCGCGGCCTTCGGGTCGCGGCATCCTCCTTGTCTGCGGAATGGGCGCGGAGACCTCTTCAATAGACTGGACTCCATGTCCAAGGTGCTCCAGTCCCTGCCCGTCGGCGAGCGCGTCGGCATCGCCTTCTCGGGAGGACTCGACACCTCCGTCGCGGTCGCGTGGATGCGCGACAAGGGCGCCGTGCCGTGCACCTACACGGGCGACCTCGGCCAGCCCGACGAGGACGACATCGCCGCGATCCCCGGCCGCGCCCTCGAGTACGGCGCCGAGGTCTCGCGTCTCGTCGACTGCAAGACCGCGCTCGTCGAAGAGGGCTTCGTCGCCCTCGCGTGCGGCGCCTTCCACATCCGGTCGGGCGGCAAGACCTACTTCAACACGACGCCCCTCGGCCGCGCCGTGACCGGCACGCTGCTCGTGCGCGCAATGAAAGAGGACGGCGTCGACATCTGGGGCGACGGCTCGACCTACAAGGGCAACGACATCGAGCGGTTCTATCGCTACGGCCTGCTCGCCAACCCCGCGCTGCGCATCTACAAGCCGTGGCTCGACGCCGACTTCGTGACCGAGCTCGGCGGCCGCAAGGAGATGAGCGAGTGGCTCGTCGAACACGGCTTCCCCTACCGTGACAGCGCCGAGAAGGCGTACTCGACGGATGCCAACATCTGGGGCGCGACGCACGAGGCGAAGACGCTCGAGCACCTCGACGTCTCGCTCGAGACGGTCGAGCCCATCATGGGCGTGCGGTTCTGGGACTCCTCGGTCGACATCCCGTCGGAGGATGTGACGATCTCGTTCGACGGCGGCCGACCCGTCTCGATCAATGGCCAGGAGTTCATCGATCCCGTCGAGCTCGTGTTCGAGGCCAACCGCATCGGCGGACGCCACGGCCTGGGCATGAGCGACCAGATCGAGAACCGCATCATCGAGGCGAAGTCGCGCGGCATCTACGAGGCGCCGGGCATGGCGCTCCTCTTCATCGCCTACGAGCGCCTGGTGAACAGCATCCTGAACGAGGACACCCTCGCGACCTATCACGAGCAGGGCCGGCGCCTCGGTCGCCTCATGTACGAGGGCCGCTGGCTCGAGCCGCAGTCGCTCATGCTTCGCGAGTCGATCCAGAAGTGGGTGGGTTCCACGATCACCGGCTCGGTCACGCTCCGCCTGCGCCGCGGCGACGACTACACGATCCTCGACACGATCGCCGCCGGCATGTCGTACTCGCCGGAGAAGCTCTCGATGGAGCGCGTCGGCGACGCCGCCTTCGGCCCCACCGACCGCATCGGCCAGCTCACGATGCGCAACCTCGACATCGCCGACTCGCGCGCGCGCCTCGAGCAGTACGCAGGCCTCGGCCTCATCGGCGGCGCGACGGGCGCCCTCGTGGGCCGTGTCTCGGCGGGCGAGGCCGACGAGATCACCGAGCCGGCGCTGCCGGTCGGCGCCGATCAGGAAGCGCTGACCGAGGCGACCGATGCCGCGAACGAAGGCGCCGCGTTCGACCTGGGCACCGACTGACAGTTGCCGCATTAAGTTGCACACCCCTGTGCAACTTAAGTACCATGATGTGAGTGAGCACACCCACCTCCACTCCGCGACGCCCACGACGCGACGCCCTCGAGAACCGCGCCGAGATCCTCACGGCCGCCACCGACCTCATCGCCCGCGACCCGCACGCCTCGATCGACGCCATCGCGCGGTCGGCGGGCCTGTCACGCCGCGCGCTATACGGCCACTTCGACGACCGTGACACGCTCGTGCGCGCCGTCATCGCGGTCGGCGCACAGCGCTTCAACGCCATCGCCCTCACGATCGACGACACCGATGCGCGGGTCGCGCTCGCCCGGCTCGCCTCGCGCCTGTGGCGCGAGGCGGCGCACGTGCAGGTCGCGGCATCCATCGCCCTCGACGAGGCGCACGTGCACGACACAGCCGACGCGCTCGCGCCGGTGCGGCGGCGGGTCGCCGAGATCGTCCGTGCGGGGCAGAATGACGGCACACTGCGCACCGACGTCGCGGCGCCGACCCTGGCGCGGCTCGTGGAGGAGACCGCGCGCGCGGTCATCACGCGGATGGATGCCTCGTCGCCTGAGGCGCGATCGATCGCCGTGCGCGCCGTGCTGAGCATCGCGGGGCTGTCGTGGACCGAGTCGGCGGCCCTGCTCGACCGCCACCCGTCGCTCCTGGACGACGAGGCGTGATGCGCGTCGTGCTCACCGACGTCTCGAAGGGGCGCGACGGGATCGCCCTGCCCCAGACCTCCGTGGCGTTCGCGTCGTGCCGGGTCACGCTCGCCATCGCCGAGACCGAGCAGCGCCCGACGATCCTCGGCCTCATCGCTTCGGGCCGCATGCGTCCTGACACCGGCTCGGTGCTCATCGACGGCCACAAGGGGGCCGCGGCTCTCCGCCGCCGCGTCGCGCTCGTCGACGTCCCCGACGTCTCCGATCCCGCGCCGAACGTGACCGTCGCCGGCATCGTCGCCGAAGAGCTCATGTTCGCCGGCCGCCGCTCCGACCCCCTCGCCGCGCTCCGCTGGCTCGACGAGACGGACGCGCGCGACCTCGCCCGCGTGCCGATCGCCGACGTCGCCCCCGCCCGGCGGCTGCGGCTGCTGCTCGAACTCGCGACCCTGCGGGACGGCGTCGAGGGCGTCGTGCTCGTCTCACCGGATCGACACGGCGGCGACCCGCGGGAGTGGTGGGCGCTGGCGCAGGAGTTCGCGGACCGAGGGCTGGCCGTGCTCGTCGTCGCCGGCGAGGCGTCGGTCATGGCCCTGGCCGAAGCACCGTCGCAGCCGGGGCGCCCCGCCCGGCCGCGCCCCAGCCGCGTGCGGCCTCGTCGAGCTGCCGTCCCCTCGTCCCGGAGAGTGCGCGCGTGAAGATCCCGGCCATGATCGCGGCGGAACTGCGCCGCCTCACCGCGACGCGCATGTCGGTCATCGCGCTCATCGCGCTCGTGCTCGTGCCCGTGCTCTACGGCGGGCTCTACCTCTGGGCCAACCAGGACCCTTACGGACGTTTCAGCGAGATCCCCGTCGCCCTCGTGAACGAGGACGCCGGCGTCGCGGCATCGGCCGATGCCGGCACCGCCGACGCATCGTCCGACGATTACGGTCGGCGGATCGCCGACGAGCTGCTGGACGGCGGTGCGTTCGACTGGCGGCTCATGTCGGGCCCCGAGGCCGCCCGCGCTCTCGAAGAGGGCGTCGTCGACTTCACCGTCGTGATCCCGGCCGACTTCTCCGAAGCCCTCACCTCGGTCGCAGGCAGCGACCCGCGCCAGGCGACGATCGAACTCGAGACCAACGACGCCAACAACTACCTCGCCTCGACGATCGGCGCACAGGCGGTCGAGAAGATCCGCGCCTCGGTCGCGCAGCTCGTCGCGCAGGAGGCCGCGGGCCGCCTGCTCACCGGACTCGCCGACATCCGCGTGCAGCTCGTCGATGCCGCGTCGGGTGCCGCGCAACTCGCCGACGGCGCCGCGCAGGCGTCGGACGGCGCGGCCCAGCTCGACTCCGGAGCAGCCGCGCTCGCCACGGGCACCGCCTCACTCGCGGACGGCGCGCATCAGGTGGCCGACGGCGCGCAGCAGGTCGCCGCAGGGACGGCGACGATCGCGGGATACGCCGATCGTGCCGGCACCGCGGTGCAGGCGGCGACCGACGCCCTCCCGCAGGCTCGCGCCGACATCGCGGCGGCACTCGCCGACCAGGGTCTCGACCAGGCGCAGATCGACGCCGTGCTCGCGAAGCTCGATCCCGTCGCCGACCGGCTGCGCGAGGGCAACACGACGGTGCAGACCGCCGTCGGGCGCGTCGACGCGCTCGCCTCCGGTGCGGGGCGGGTGGCATCGGGTGCGGAGCAGGTCGCGACGGGTGCCGACTCCGCCGCCTCCGGCGCGGCGCAGGTGAGCGGCGGAGCATCCACTCTCGCGAACGGCCTCGGCACGCTCGCCGAGGGCACCGCGCAGCTGCGCGACGGGCTCGACGCGGGGGTGGCGGCCCTCCCCGATTCGACCGCCGACCTCAGGCAGCGCCAGGCGGAGACGATCTCCGACCCGGTCTCGGTCGAGGCGGGCAAGGTCGCATCGGCCGCCGACTACGGCGCCGGGCTCGCCCCCTTCTTCGCGGCCCTCGCGGGCTGGATCGGGATCTACGCGCTCTTCCTCGTCGTGAAGCCCATCTCACGGCGCGCCGTGACGGCGCTGCACTCGCCCGTCCGCGTGACGATGGCCGGCTGGCTGACGCCCGCGCTGCTGGGCGCGCTGCAGATGGCGACGCTCTTCGGCGTCCTCGCGTTCGCGCTCGGGTTCGGCTTCGCCAACCCGCTCGGAACTCTGGGCGTCATGGTGCTCGCCTCGTTCACCTACGCCGCCGTCATCCTCGCCCTCAATGTGTGGCTCGGCTCGGTCGGCCAGTTCCTCGGGCTCGTCCTGATGGTCGTCCAGCTCGTGACGGCAGGCGGAACGTTCCCGTGGCAGACGCTGCCGGCACCCCTCGGAGCGCTGCACCAGGTGCTGCCGATGGGCTTCGTCGTCGACGCCATGAGACAGCTCATGTACGGCGGCGACCTCGCCCGCGTCGGCTCCGACCTGATCGCGCTCATGAGCTGGATGCTGGGAGGCCTGGTCGTCGCCGCGATCGGAGTGACGCGCATGACGCACTTCCGCACGCTCCGCGACCTGCAGCCGAGTCTCATCGGCTGACGGCGCCCCGGGGCGCGGCTACGCGCGCCGGGGCGGTCTCCTGACCGCACCGGCGCGTGCTCGATGGCTGGTGTCAGCCGATGCCGCCGCTCGTGCAGCCGTTCTCGGCGAACGCCGCGTCACCGCGGCCGTCCATCCAGGTCGGCGTGCCGTGGTCGTCGTACCAGAAGCCCGGGTAGACGTCCTCGAGGTCCTGGTGCTTGGCGTGCGCCCGCACGACCGCATACTTGTCGGTCTCGATGAAGACGTACGGATTCGTCTCCGAGTGCGTCGCGTGGCAGTACGGGACCCTGTGGTCGCCGTCCACCGGGCTGGTCGCGAACGCCGGAGCGGCCGCACCGACCGCCAGGGCGATGGTGAAGGTGATGGCCGCAGTCCCCACCGCGGCGCGTCGATTCATTGCACGCATGATTGACCCCCAAGTCCTGTGTGTGCAGTCCTCACGGTGTACCACCCCGCGGCGGACCCCCACAAGAGGACCGGCGACATGGGGAAGGCGGCTCGATACCGCGCCGATACCTTCGGGTCGAGGCATCCCGCGCCGTCCCGGGTTACGATTCCACACGATGCCCGCGCGAGCCCGACGCGTGGGATTGGGTCACGCTCGGAATGAGACGGCGTCCCACGGTCCATTCCTGAGGAAGTGCCTTCGATGCCGAAGCCCGTCACCGGCCCCGTGCCGGTCCCCCGCAAGCGCTCGGTGGCGCGCACGATCGGCGTGATCGCGTTCAGCATCGTCGCCGTCGTGCTCGTGACCAGTGCCCTCGCCGCGGGTTTCGGCGTGTGGACGATCCAGCGGTCGTTCCCCCAGGTGTCCGGCGAGCTCGCCCTCACCGGGCTGGATCACGACGTGTCGGTGCAGCGCGACGGTCTCGGCATCCCGGTCATCACGGCCTCCGACACGCACGACCTCTTCTACGCGCAGGGCTACGTGCATGCTCAGGACCGGTTCTGGGAGATGGACTTCCGCCGGCATGTGACGTCGGGGCGGCTGTCGGAGCTGTTCGGCGAGTCGCAGGTCGCGACGGACGAGTTCCTGCGCACGCTCGGGTGGCACGACATCGCGCAGCGCGAGGTCGACGCACTCGACGACACGACACGCGGCTACTACGAGGCGTACGCCGACGGCGTCAACGCCTACCTGAAAGGCCACTCCGGTGCCGACGTGTCGTTGGAGTACGCGATCCTCGGCCTCCAGAATCCGGACTATGAGATCGAGCCGTGGACGCCGGCCGACTCGGTCGCGTGGCTCAAGGCGATGGCCTGGGACCTCCGCGAGAACATCGACACCGAGACCGAGCGCGCGCTCATGGCCCCCGACTTCACGGCCGAGCAGATCGCCGAGCTGTATCCCGGCTATCCCTACGACCGCAATCCGGTGATCGTGCCGAAGCTCACCCCGATCGCACCCGCGCTCTCGCTGACACCGGATGCCGCGCCCCGGGCGCAAGCCGCGTCGATCGACTGGACAGAGGTGCAGGGCGTCGTCGCGGCCGTCTCGACGCTCGTCGGCGGGGCCGCGGAGGGCATCGGCTCGAACTCCTGGGTCGTGTCGGGCGAGCACACCGAGAGCGGGCTGCCGCTCCTGGCCAACGATCCGCACCTCGGCGCTGCGATGCCCAGCGTCTGGCACCAGATCGGCCTGCGCTGCAAGACGGTCTCGGAGTCGTGCCCGTTCGATGTGTCGGGCTTCGGCTTCTCCGGCATGCCGGGGGTCGTCATCGGGCACAACGAGCACATCGCGTGGGGCTTCACGAATCTCACGACCGACGTGACGGACCTGTACCTCGAGAAGGTGGAGGGCGACTCGTATTGGCGCGACGGAGCGCTCGTGCCCCTCGATGTGCGCGCCGAGACGATCGAGGTCGCGGGCGCCGATCCCGTCGAGCTGGAGATCCGCTCGACGGCGCACGGTCCCCTCGTGTCCGGGCTCACCTCCGACTTCGACGCGATCGCGGCCGACCCCTATCAGGGCACCGACGGTACGACGTCGCCGCCGGTCGCTCCGCCCGCGTCAGGCGACTACGCCGTCGCGCTCGAATGGACGGCGCTGCAGCCCGGCACGACGGCATCCGCCATCTTCGCGCTCGATACAGCGCAGGACTTCGACGACTTCCGCGCCGCTGCCGCGCTCTTCGACGTGCCTGCGCAGAACCTCATCTACGCCGACACGGCGGGCAACATCGGCTACCAGGCACCCGGCCGCCTCCCCATCCGCGGGGCGGGCGACGGATCGATGCCCCAGCCCGGCTGGGACTCGGCGTACGACTGGAAGGGCTGGATCCCCTTCGAGGAGCTGCCCGTGTCGTACAACCCGAGCGCGGGCTACATCGTCACCGCGAACAACGCCATCGTCGGACCCGACTACCCCTACCTTCTGACGCGCGACTGGGACTACGGCTACCGGGCGGCGCGCATCACCGACCTCCTGGAAAGTGCGATAGCCAAGGGCAGAGTCACCATCGACGACATGCGCGACATCCAGGCCGACGACCGCTTCGGCATGGGGATGAAGCTCGCCTCGGTCTACGGCTCGGTGCAGACCGGCGACGCCGACGTCGACGCGGCTCTCGACCTGCTCAGCACGTGGGACGCCGACAACGACCCCGACTCGGCTGCCGCCGCGTACGCCAACGTGCTGTGGGACGAGCTCGTGCGCAACCTCTTCGTGCGCGGACGCGAGCATGCGGCGCCCCTGTCGAACCAGAGCCGCATGACGCTCGTCGTCGGCCGCCTGCTCGACGACCCATCGTCGTCGTGGTGGACGAACGAGGGGCTCGGCGTCTCGGGGCAGCAGGAGATGCTCGAACGCACCGCGAAGGGCGCGTACGACAAGCTCGTGAAGCTGCAGGGCGACCAGATCGACCGGTGGAACTGGGGCACTCTGCACGCGCTCACGCTCACGAACGCGACGTTCGGCGAGTCCGGCGTCGCGCCCATCGAGTGGCTCTTCAACCGCGGCCCGTACCCGGTGGGCGGCGGTTCGTCGAACGTCGACGCGACGGGCTGGACCCTCGGCCAGGGATTCCAGACCGTCACCGTGCCCTCGATGCGCATGATCGTCGACCTCTCCGACTTCGACGCGTCGCGCTGGAACCACTTGACCGGCGAGAGCGGCCACGCCTTCCACCCGAACTACACCGACCAGACCGAGACGTGGCAGCGGATCGAGCAGACCCCCTGGGTCTTTTCGCCCAAGGCGGTCACGGCCGCGACGACCGACGCGCTGACGCTCGTCCCGGCATCCTGATCATCGGGTCCGGTCAGCCGCCGGCAGCGGGCGGGGTCTCGCTCGACCCGGCGAGCTCGTCCACGTGCAGCGACGCGCGGTCGATCGTGCCGTTGCGGTAAGCCTGCCGCCCCACCATGTGCGCCGAGAGCGGCGCCGTGGCGAGCTGGATGAGCACGATCGGCACGAGGAAGGCGACGACGGGCCACGACCGCAGCGACAGCGCGATCGCGAGGCAGATCAGGATCATGCCGAGCACCTGCGGCTTCGTCGCGGCGTGCAGGCGGCTCGGCACATCGCGGAAGCGCACGAGGCCGATCGCGGCGGTGAGGCACAGCAGCGCGCCGATGAGGATCAGCACGAGCGAGACGACGTCGAGGATCTCATCCATTGTTGTCACCGTCCCGTCGCGCGACCCAGCGGGCGATCGAGATCGAGCCGAAGACGCCCACCGCCGCGATGATCAGGAGCACGGGCAGCGTCCGGGTGTGGTGGTTGATCGCCATCTCGGCGCCGAGGACGCACATGACGAGGGTCAGCAGCACGTCGGCCGCGACGGCGCGGTCGAGGATCGAGGGTCCGACGACGATCCGGTACAGCGCGACGAGGGCCGCGGCGGCGAAGACGACGCTGATGACGGCGACGAGGATGTTCACGACGCACCCCCTCCCACGGCATCCGCGATCCTGCGCACCTGTGCGCGCGAGCCGACCGCACGCACGATGCGCTCCTCCCAGTGCAGCACGCTCGCCCGCTGCCTCTCGACGTCGGCGTCGTTGCGCACGCCGATGACGTGCAGATACAGGATGCGGCGGTCGCGATCGGCGTCGACGATGAGCGAGCCCGGGATGAGGGATGCCGTGACCGCCGTGTGGGTCATGATGAGGTCGTCGTGGATGCGCAGCTGCACCGCGATGATGGCCGCCCCGGGCAGCCGGCGCAGGTCGAGCACCTGCCACGCGACCGTCAGCGACCCGCGGACGAGGGCGACGAGGAACTCGACGACGAACACGAGGCCCCACCACAGGTTGACGCGCCCGGACAGCTCGACGGGCGGGAGGCGGAACACCCGCGTCACGACGACGGCCGCGATGACGCCGGTCACGAACGCGACGACCGTGAACTGGCCCCACAGCAGCATCCACAGGGCGACGAGCCAGACGAAGAACGGCAGCTGGCGCCACAGCTGCGTCGCGACGCGGCGCTTCGACGAGTCGGGGCTCATTGTCCGGCGTCCTCCTGCAGCTGCGTGAGGGTCACGGGTTCGAGCAGCGATGCGCCGATGCGCTCGCACACGTCGTAGAGCGGACCGGCGAACACCGTCAGCGCGACAGTGACCGCCACCATTCCGGTCGTCGCGGCGGTCATGATGCGCGGGATGACGCGGCGCTCGGTCTGCACGCCTGCCGCCGGCGCGTCGCCGAGGTACGAGATGCGCGACTCGGTCTCGGATGAGTCCTCCTCCTCGCGCCAGAACGAGAGGTTCCAGGCGCGCATGAGCGCGTAGAGCGTGAGGAGGCTCGTCACGATGCCGCCGACGATGAGCACCATCATGACCGGCGTGCCCACCTTGGCCGCCGCGTCGAAGAGCGCGAACTTGCCGATGAAGCCCGAGAACGGCGGGAGTCCGCCCAGGTTGACGGCGGGGATGAAGTACAGCACGGCGATGACGGGCGCCGCGCGCATGAGGCCCTTGACGCGCAGGATCGACGTGCTGCCCGCGCGGCGTTCGACCAGGCCCACCGCGAGGAACAGCGTCGTCTGCACCACGATGTGGTGGACCATGTAGTAGATCGTCGCGCCGATGGCGGCGGGCGTGGCGATCGCGAGCCCGAACACCATGTAGCCGATATGGCTCACGAGCGTGAACGACAGGATGCGCTTGAGCTCGGCCTGGGCGACGGCGCCGAGCACGCCGACGATCATCGTGGCGAGCGCGACGACCATGAGCAGCATGTTGACGTTGCTGTCGATGAAGAGCTGCGTCTCGGTGCGGATGAGGGCGTAGACGCCGACCTTCGTCAGCAGGCCCGCGAAGACCGCCGTGACCGGTGCAGGCGCTGTCGGGTACGAGTCGGGCAGCCAGAAGGACAGCGGGAAGACGGCCGCCTTGATGCTGAATGCCAGCAGGAGCATGAGATGCAGGACGAGCTGGGTGTCGGGCGGCAGCTCGGTCATGCGCTGCGAGATCTGCACCATGTTGACCGTGCCGAGGGCGCCGTAGATCATCGCGATCGCCGCGAGGAAGAGGATCGACGACACGAGCGAGACGACGATGTAGACGACGCCCGTGCGGATGCGTGACTCCGTCGACCCCAGTGTGATGAGCACGTACGACGCGACGAGGAGGATCTCGAAGCCGACGTAGAGATTGAAGAGGTCGCCCGCGATGAAGGCGTTGAAGATGCCCGCCGCGAGGATCAGATACGAGGGGTGGAAGATCGACAGGGGCGTGTCGTCGTCGCCGTCTGCCGCACCCTGGCCGACCGAGAAGAGGAGGACGGCGAGCAGCACGATGCTCGAGACGACGACGAGCAGCGCCGCGAGCCGGTCGACGTAGAGCACGATCCCGAACGGGATGGGCCACCCGCCGATCGACACGGCGATCGGCTGTCCGCCCGCATCGACGGCCCACAGGAGCACCGCGGCGATGACGAGCACGAGGGTCAGCGTGACGATCGACACGACGACCTGCGTCTTGCGGTGGCGGCCCGCGATGAGGGCGATCGCCGCGCCCAGCAGGGGCAGCGTCACGAGCAGGGGGACGAGCGCGCTCACGAGTCGTCACCCCTGTCCCGCGGTCCGCGGAGGGGCCGATCGGCCGGCGCGTCGTCGACGATGCCTGGCACGTCGCGACTGCCGAGCACCGTGATGGGCGCGGTGTCGACGCCCACGAAGTCGGTCGTCGCGTCGTCGCCCATGAGCTCGGCCTCGTCGTCCATGGTCTCCTCGGCGGCGAGACTGCGCTCGCGCACGGCGATGTCGGCCTCGTCGTCGGTCACGGTGTCGGCCTGCCCGAGCTGCCACGACCGGTAGATGAGCGCGAGCAGGAAGGCCGACACGGCGAACGTGATGACGATCGCCGTCAGCGTGAGGGCCTGGGGAAGGGGATCGGATGCCGCCTCCCCCGCGCCGTAGAACGGTGCGACGCCCGGCCGGCCCATCACGACGAGCAGCAGCAGGTTCGCGGCGTTGCCCAGCAGCAGGAACCCGATGAGCACGCGCGTGAGGCTTCGCTCGAGCATCGCGTACACGCCGCACGCGAAGAGCACCGCCATGACGACGATGAGGATGAGCGACACGTTCATCGCGAGCCCACCCCCGCCCGCGCCTCGCGCAGCTCGAGTGCCTGACGATCGACCTCGGCGCCGAGACTGCGTAGCACGTCGAGCACGAGCCCGATCACGACGAGGTAGACGCCGATGTCGAAGATCGTCGGCGTGACGAACTCGATGTCGCCGATCCACGCCAGGTGCGCCTCGAAGTAGGCGCTCTTCAGCGGCGGCGCGTTGAACAGCAGAGGCACGATCGCGCACGAGACGGCGAGGGTCATGCCGACGCCGAGCAGCCGTCCGGCATCCGTCGGCGCCGCCGCTCCCAGCTCGTAGCGTCCGCCCGCGACATACCGCATGACGAGCGCCATGCCCGCGATGAGCCCGCCCGCGAACCCGCCGCCGGGCAGGTTGTGCCCCGCGAACAGCACGTAGAGCGACACGATGATGATCGTGTGGAACAGGATCCGCACGATCACCTCGAGCATGATCGAGCGGTTCTCGGGCTTCACCCGCTGCCCGCCGACGAGCCACGCTCGGGGCCGGTGGCTGAGGTCCGCGGTCTGCGGCAGCACGCCGCCGTCCTCCGCCTCGACGAGCGGCCGGCGCGTCCGTGACGCCACGCGAGGCAGCGGCGCGGTCAGCGACGACAGCGTGTCGGCACGGTGGGTCACGAAGACCAGGGATGCCACCCCCGTCGCCGCGACGATCAGCACCGACAGCTCACCCATCGTGTCCCACCCGCGCAGGTCGACGAGGGCCACGTTGACGACGTTCTTGCCGTGGCCGAGCGTGTAGGCGAGATCGGCCCACTCGGCGGAGATCGGCGTCGCGACCCGCGCACCGGTCGCGACGAGCGCGACGACGGCCATCGTGAGGCCTACGGCGATCGCGAGGATCGCGCGCGCGATGGGCGCGACCGAGGCGTT
Source organism: Microbacterium alkaliflavum (assembly GCF_044325405.1). NCBI lineage: Bacteria > Bacillati > Actinomycetota > Actinomycetes > Micrococcales > Microbacteriaceae > Microbacterium > Microbacterium alkaliflavum. The sequence continues at coordinate 253,675 of NZ_JBIQWL010000005.1, forward strand.
GTGCTCGCCGAGCCGCGACGGGATGCGTCTCAGCACGAGCGCGAAGGCCACGAGCGTGACGGTCTCGACGAGGATCTGCGTCAGGGCGAGATCGGGGGCGCCGCTCGTCGCGAACAGCACGACCATCCCGAGGCCCGTCACCGACACGAGCACGACGCCCGTGTAGCGCTTGCGGGCGCGCGTGGCGATGATGCCCGCGATGATCATGACGGGGGCGACGAGCAGCTGCGCGGGCGTCTGGTACGCGTCGTACGCCGTGCGCCAGTCGTTGCCGGCGACCAGCACAGTGCCCTCCGCCGCGACGAACACGACGAAGATCGTGCCGACGTAGACGGGGAGCGACCCGCGCTGGGTGAGGCTCGTCGTGACCACCGAAAGGCGCGCGATGCCGCGGAGTGCGCCGTTGTAGATGTCGGCGGCCGTGAACGGGATGACGCGCCTGGGCGCCCCGCGTCGCGTGAGGGCGAACACGACCGCTCCCACCGCGATCGTCGCGAGCGAGATCCACAGCGCCGGCTCGAGCCCGTGCCACAGCGCCAGGTGGTACATGTGCTCGGGCGGGGCGACGCCCGGGGTCGACGCGGGGGCCGTCTCGGCGTAGGGCGCGAAGGCGATGTCGAGGAGCGGCGCCGCGAAACCGGCGACGACGGTGAGCCCGGAGAGCACGACGGGTGCGCTCAGGAAGCCGATGGGCGGATCGGGCCATTCCGTCGGGGGCATGGTCTCGCCCACGGCCGGGCCCACGCGCCCGGAGGCTCCGCGCGACGCGCCAGCGGCGCGTGGAGTGGGCGTGGGGACCCGTTTCGTCCAGAACGCGCCCCACAGGAACCGGATGCCGTAGGCGGACGTCAGCACCGAGCCGAGCACGACCCCGCCGAACGCGACGATGCCCCACGGCGCCCCGCCGGTCGCCTCGTCGAGCAGGGCGGTCAGGGCGCCCTCCTTCGCGACGAACCCGATCGTGGGGATGATGCCGATCATCGAGGCGACGGCGATCGTCGCGAAGGTCGCCATGACGGGCGCCTGCCGGCCCACCCCGCTGAGTTCGCGGATGTCGCGCGTGGAGAGCTGCCGGTCGATGATGCCGACGACGAGGAACAGGCTCGACTTGAACAGGGCGTGGCCGAGGAGCAGCGCGAGGCCTGCAAGGGCGGCATCCTGCGTGCCGTAGCCGAGCACGACCGTCAGCAGGCCCAGCTGGCTCACGGTGCCGAACGCGAGGACGCGCTTGAGGTCGGTCTCGCGGAGGGCCTGCCAGCCGCCGAGCAGCATCGTGAACACGCCGAGCGACACGACGATGGGCCGCCACGGCGGGGCGATCGCGAAGACGGGTGCGAGGCGCGCGATGAGGTAGATGCCCGCCTTGACCATCGCGGCGGCATGGAGGTATGCGCTGACCGGCGTGGGGGCGGCCATGGCGCCGGGCAGCCAGAAGTGGAACGGGAAGATGGCCGACTTGCTGAGGGCTCCGACGAGGATCAGCACGAGCGCGGCGTCGACGACGGCCCCCGTCGGCGCCTGGGCCAGGATCGTTGAGAGGCTCGACGTGCCCGCCTCGACGACGATGAGCACGACGCCGATGAGCATGACGAGCCCGCCGAGGGTCGTCACGAGCAGGGCCTGCAGCGCCGCACGGCGGCTCGCGCCGCGGCGGTGGTAGTACCCGATGAGCAGGTACGACAGGACGCTCGTGATCTCCCAGAACATGACGAGCACGACGATGTCGTCCGTGAGCACGAGCCCGTACATGGCGCCCGCGAATGCCAGGAGCACGGCGGAGAACTGGCCGACCCCTTCGACGCTCTTGCCGCGGAAGTACCAGCGGCAGTACATCATCACGAGCGCGCCGACGCCGGTCACGATGAGGGCCATGAGCCAGCCGAGCGTGTCCATGCGCATCGACAGCTGGATGCCGAGCGCCGGGATCCAGTCGTAGGTCTCGAAGGGGGTGTCGCCGGAGAGCACGGCGGGCGTCTCGAATGCCGCCTGCACGAAGGCGACGACGGGCAGCAGCGCGGCGAAGAAGAAGGCGCGTGCGCCGATCCGTCCGACGAGCCACGGCAGCAGCAGGGGCGCCACCGCGAACGCGCCGAGAAGGACGAGCATGCGCGGCCTCCTCGGGGGTCGCGGCCAGTGGCGCGGGCGTTCGGGGTCGTCGGCCAGTCTACCGGCGCTGGGTCGGCCGGCCTCCCGCAGGGCGGGACTCAGGCCGGCGGAGCGGTCGTATTCCCTTCGCGGAATGTGCACGTGAAGCGGATGGATGCCGCCTCCCCGCCCTGGAGCATCGCCACGATCGCCTCGCCTGCGGCGCGGCCCTTGTCGGCCGACGGCTGCCACATCGTCGTGAGCTCGTACGGCGCGAGCCCGTCGACGACGATGCCGTCGAATCCCGTGACGCTGACATCCTCCGGCACGCGCAGGCCCGCCTCCTCGGCGGCGCGCACGACGCCCGCTGCGAGCAGGTCGCTCTGCGCGAGCACGGCGGTCGGGCGGGCCGCCGGATCGGCGAAGAGCACGCGGCCTGCTGCGAGCCCCTCGTCGATGAAGCTGCCGGCGGCCGCGAACGCGGGCGCGTGCGGGAACACATCGCGGGCGCCGAGCAGACGATTGCGCGTGACGTCGACCGCGATGCGCTCGTCATCGTCGATCCAGCCGCGCTCCCAGCCCGTGCGCACGGGCAGAGCGACGATGGCGACGCGCTCGTGTCCGAGGCTGCGCACGTGGCTGGCCATCTGGCGCTGGGCCTCGCGGTTGTCCAGGCCGATGCGGGGCACGTCGTCGCCCGCATCCCCCTCGATGACGACGACCGGGATGCCGCGGGCGCGCACGACCGCGAGCGACTCGCGCAGCATCCCGCTGCAGCCGACGAGCACGGCGGCGTCGACGGGTGCCGTCGTGAGCGAGGGGGCGCTGGACTCGGGGTCCTGGTCGCGCAGCAGCAGCAGCCCCGCGCCCATTCCCGCGACGCTCTCGGTGAGCCCGTCCATCATGAGGATCTTGACGGGGTCCTGGAAGGCCCGGCCGAGGTGCTCCTCGAAGACGACGGCGACGATGCCCGACCGGCCGCGCCGCAGCGACGCCGCGCGCGGGTCGGGGCCCGTGTAGCCGAGCGACTCCGCGGCCTCGAGCACGCGGCGGCGCGTCGCGTCGGAAACCGGGGTCTTGCCGCTGAACACGACGGACGCGGTCGACGGCGAGACGCCCGCCTCGCGGGCGACGTCGGAGATCGTGGCGCGTCTGGTGCTCATCGCGCTCCGATCGTACTCTCTCCCACTCCTCAACATCGAATCGATTCGGTAAGCTACTCCGATGGATACCGCGCTCTCCCGCCCGCAGATCGTCGCCTGGCGCACGGCCATCTTCGCGATCTTCTTCGCGACGGGCCTCGGCTTCGCGACGTGGGCGTCGCGCGTGCCTTCCGTCAAGGCGAACCTCGGCATCAACGACTTCGAGGTGGGCCTCCTCCTCTTCGCGTCGGGAGCGGCATCCATCCTCGGCCTCTCACTCGCGAACGTCATCCTCGCCCGCTGGGGTGCGCGCCGCGGACTGCTCGTGGGCCTCGGGATCTTCGCGTCCGGCATCGTCGTCGTGGGCCTCGGCGCCCAGATCACGACCTCGTTCGCGGCGACGGCCATCGGCCTCGCGCTCATGGGGTTGGGCATGGGGTCGACCGACGTCATGATGAACGTCGAGGGCGCCGCCGTCGAGCAGGCGACGGGGAAGACGATCATGCCGCTCTTCCATGCCTTCTTCAGCCTCGGCACCGTCGCGGGCGCCGCGGTCGGCGTCGCCATGACGGCGTGGGGGGTCGGCGTCGCTGCGCACCTGTGGATCGTCGGAGCCGTCGTGGTCGCCGGCGGCGCGGTGGCGGTCGTCTTCGTCCCGCGCCGCGAGGCCACCGACGACACCCCCGGCGACGTGCCCTCCGTCACGCGTCGCGAGCGCTTCGCCGCGGCCGTCGCCGTGTGGCGAGACCCCCGCACCTATGCGATCGGCGCGATCATGCTCGGCATGGCCTTCGCCGAGGGCGGGGCGAACGACTGGCTGCCGCTCGCCGTCGTCGACGGCCACGGCGGCACGGAGGCGCAGGGCGCGATCGCGCTCACCGTCTTCTCCGTGGCGATGACGGCCGTGCGGGCACTGGGCGGTCCGCTCGTCGACCGCTTCGGCCGCGTCTGGACGCTCCGCATCCTCGCGATCACGGCGGGCGCGGGGCTCGTCGTCTTCATCCTCGCGCCGACCTGGCCGGTCGCCCTCATCGGCGTCGCGCTGTGGGGCATGGGGGCGTCGCTCGGCTTCCCGCTCGGCATGTCGGCCGCGGCCGACGACCCGGCCAAGGCCGCGGCATCCGTGAGCGCCGCCGCGACGATCGGCTACATCGCGTTCCTGTGCGGCCCGCCGATCCTCGGCTGGGTAAGCCACGAGATCGGCCTGCTCCCGACCCTCTGGATCCTCGTCGCGCTCATCGCGCTGTCGGGCTTCGCGTCGGGCGCCGCCAAGCCGATCGCGGGCTCGCAGGTCGGCGCCGGTCACCGCTCCGCGCACTGACCCGGCATCCTCTTCCGCGAGCCGATACAGCCCTGTCGAGCCGATACGCGCCAGACGGTCTGAGCCGTATCGGCTCGTCGAGAACGTATCGGCTCGCGGTGGTGCGACGCCGGGCTAGGCTCTTCGGGTGCGTCTGGTCATCGCCCGCTGCTCCGTCGATTACACGGGTCGCCTCACGGCGCACCTCCCGCTCGCGACGCGCCTGCTCGTGCACAAGGGCGACGGCAGCCTCCTCGTGCACTCCGACGGCGGGTCGTACAAGCCGCTCAACTGGATGAGTCCGCCCTGCACCCTCACGGTGGAGGAGCCGGATGCCGAGACCGCCGCCGAAGGCGTCGTCGAGCAGTGGCGCGTGACGCACGCCAAGACCGGTGATGCGCTCCTCGTGCGCATCCACGAGCTGATCCACGATTCGTCGCACGAGCTCGGCGTCGACCCGGGCCTCGTCAAGGACGGCGTCGAGGCCGATCTGCAGCGCCTCCTCGCCGAGCAGGTCGACGTCATCGGCGACGACCTCGCGCTCGTCCGCCGCGAATTCCCGACGGCCATCGGACCCGTCGACCTCATGCTGCGCACGACCCTCACGGTGCAGGCGGGCTCGCCCCGGCACATCGCCGTCGAGGTCAAGCGCCGCGCCGGCATCGACGCCGTCGAGCAGCTCACGCGCTACCTCGAACTGCTCAACCGCGACCCCCACCTGGCGCCCGTGCGCGGCGTTCTCGCAGCGCAGAGCATCGCACCGCAGGCGAAGACCCTCGCCGGCGACCGCGGCATCGTCACCGTCGTGCTCGACTACGACGCCATGAAGGGCGTCGAGAGCGGCATCCCGACCCTCTTCTGATCACCGGGCCGCCGTCCTGGAACCGCGTGCGACACGCACCGGACATTTCCGCGACCGGCATACGACACGGGCCCGTCCTAGGCTGATCCCATGTCGCTCCGATCACCGTGGACCTGCGTCCTCTGGGACGTCGACGGGACCGTGGTGGATGCCTCGGACGGAATCCTGCGTCGCCTGACCATCGCCCTCGACCACTTCGGCAAGCCTCGCCCGACGCGGGCTGAGCTCGTGCACTGGATCGGTCCGCCGATGTACGACTCGTTCCAGGTCAATGTCGGCATGAGTCCCGCCGAGGCCACCGAGGCTGTCGCGTACTACCGGACGATCGGCAAGGCCGACGGCTACACGACCGGGGCGAAGCTCTTCCCGGGCATCGGCGAGCTCATCGCCGAGCTCGCGGAGAACGGCGTGCCGCAGGCGACCGCGAGCTCGAAGCCCGAGATCCAGGTGCAGGCGCTCATGGACCACTTCGGTCTCGAGCCCTACCTCACCTCCATCGTGGGGGCGACGCTCGACGAGCGCACGCTCAGCGCGAAGTCCGACATCGTCGCCGAGGCGCTGCGTCGTCTCGCGGCGGCGGGTGTCGACACGAGCCGCCCCGTGCTCGTCGGCGATCGTCATCACGACGTCGAGGGCGGCGCCGAGCACGGCGTCCCCGTCATCTTCGTGCGGTGGGGGTTCAGCTGGCCGCACGAGGCCGACGGCGCGCAGGCCGCCGTCGACACGGTCGAGGAGCTGCGCACCCTGCTGCTCATCGAGGATGTCGATGGCTGACACTGTCACGGGAGTGCTGGGGTGGGTCATCCCGGCGCTCGTGGTGTTCGGCGCGACGGCACTCGCGATCGCGATCACGGCCTGGGCGGTGCGCCGAGCCCGGCGCTCGTCCAAGGCGCGCACGAGGGCTCTGGCCGAACGCGAGCGCGCAGGCGCCGCGCTCGTGCGCCTCGACGACGCCGTGGCCGAGCTCGAGCTCGAGGTGGGCCTGTCCGGCGCGCTCTACGGCGGCGGGGCTCCGGCATCCCTCCGCCGCGCACGCCTCACGGCACAGCACGCGCGGGATGCCGCGTTCGATGAGTATCGCGCGTCGGGCGAGCCCGATGTGCAGCCCCCCGAGATCAGGCGGGTCGCGACGCGCATCGAGCGCAAGTGCTCCGACGCCCTCGCGACGATCGCGCGAGCGCGCGCCGACCACGCCGCGTGGATGAGCGCCAACGTCTCCGCCGCCGCACAGATCGAGGGCGAGCGCACACGACTGGCAAGCCTGCGCGCCTCGATGGGCGACCCGGGAAAGCTCGTCGACGAGCTGCGGGCCCGCTTCGCGGAGGACGAATGGCGGGATGCCGCGCACTGCGCGCAATCGGCGATCGCTGAGGCCGATCAGGCTGAACGCCTGCTCGCGCGTGCCGCCGCGGAGGCCGACGATCCGTCCCGCAGCGCTCTCGCCGATCTCGCGGCGGCCGAACGGTCGCTGCGGCTCGCCGAGTCGGACGCGCGCACGCTCGAGGAGACGCATCGCCTCGTGACGCAGGCGGCGCAGGCGCTCCCCGACGAGTTCGCGGCCGCGCGCGGCGCGCTGCGCCAGGCCCTCGTGACCCGCGAGCACCTCGAGCCCGATGACGCCGCTCGGCTCGGCTCGGAGCTTCGGGCCGTGACGGCTCAGCTCGACGCGCTCGAGCCGGCGTCGAGCTCGCATCCGACTCGCACCGTCGACCGCATCGCACGGCTGCGCGATCGCCTCGACCTCGCCCTCGGCGATGCCCACACGGCCCAGCAGCGACTGCGCGGTGCGCGCACGGCCCTGCCGGGCACGCTCGCCGCCGCGCGCGGCGCGATCGCACAGGCCGAGGCAGCCGTCGTGCACTCCCGAGCGGGCGCCCCCGCGCGCCTCCGGCTGCTGTCGGCGCAGCGGGAGCTCGCCGACGCCCGCCAGGCGCAGGACCCCGTTGCCGCGCTCGATTCCGCCCGCCGTGCGATGCGGGATGCCGAGGACGCCAAGGCGCTGGCAGAATTCGAGGCGACGGGAGGCAGATGATGCGCATGCTCGGCCGCGTCCCCGCGACGCTGACCGTGGTCGCGCTCCTGCTCGTCGCCGGAGTCGTCTGGCAGGGCCTCTGGCACCCCTTCGAAGACAGCGACACCTTCGAGGTGGTCGCGTACGGCCTTCCCGCCCTGTCCCAGGGCCGGTGGTGGACGCCCGTGACGGGCACGTTCTTCGTCAGCCATCCACTGGCCTACGTCTTCACGATCGCGAGCTTCGCGGGCATGGGCTTCCTGGAGTCGCGCCGGGGCACCCGCGTCGCCCTCGCGTATTTCGGGATCGGACAGCTGTTCGCCGTGCTGGCATCGGCCCTCTTCCTCCTCGTCTTCTCGATGACCCCGTGGCCGTGGGCGCAGGAGGAGGCGCTCGCCCTCGACGTGGGAGCCTCGGGCGGCACGATGGCCTGCATCGCCGCGGCCGTCGGGCTCTTCGCGCAGCCGTGGCGCGTGCGGGCGTGGCTCGTGCTCCTCGGGGTCACCGTGCTCGCCCTCCTCTTCTGGGGATCGCTCGACGACCTCGAGCACGCCTTCGCGGTCGCTCTCGTGCTGTTCGCCGACCGGTCGCTGCGCATCCAGCGCACGACCATCCGCGAGCAGCGGCTCATCGCCTTCGTCGTGGCGCTGACCCTCGGCGCCGTCTCGGTGCTCACGACGCTCGTTCCCACGAACGGAGCGTTCGGGCACACGGATTCCGTGGAGGGGCCGTGGCTGGATGCCGCGATCGACGCGGCCGTCGCGCTGTTCTTCGCCGACGGCCTGCGTCGCGGGCGCCGCTGGGCCTGGCGCTGGACGGTCGGCTACGCCGTCTTCAACGTCGTCGTCGCGACGCTTCTGGTCATCCTCCTCCTCGCCGGAACCGCCGGCCTGCAGTCCTCGGTCGGCGACTTCAGCGTCGCGATCGCGCGCTCGGCGCTCTGGCTCATGTTCCTGGTCTACCTCGTGTGGGTGCGCCACGCCTTCCGCGCACGGCGCAAGTCCCGTCTCGGCGCGCAGCCCGCGCCGACGGTCGCCGAGGTGAAGGACGTCCTGCATCGGTGCGGCGGCGGCACCCTGTCGTGGATGACCACGTGGGACGGCAACGACTACGTCCGCACCTCCGCGGGCATCGTCGCGTATCAGCGCCGATCCGGCGTCGCGATCGTGCTCGCCGACCCGCTCGGGGCGGAGGCATCCCGCCCCGACTCGATCGTCGAGTTCATCGACGGCGCGGAGCGCGCGGGGCTCATCCCCTGCTTCTTCAGCGCGAGCGAGGCGACGAAGGCCGCTGTGCCCGATGGATGGCGCAGCCTCGTCGTCGCCGACGACACGATCGTCGACCTGCCGGGCCTCGAATTCACGGGCAAGCAGTGGAACTCGGTGCGCTCGTCCCTCAACCGCGCGGGGCGGGAGGAGATGACCTTCCGCATGACTCGACTCGCCGACGAGCCGTGGGGCGTTCAGCAGCAGCTGCGCGCGATCTCCGAGATGTGGGTCGGTGACAAAGGCCTGCCCGAGATGGGGTTCACGCTCGGCACGCTCGACGAGGCGCAGGACCCCGAGGTCCGCCTCGCCCTCGCGATCTCACCCAAGGGAGACGTCGACGGCTTCCTTTCGTGGCTGCCCGTCTACGGCGTCGATGCAGAGGTGCGCGGCTGGACGCTCGACCTCATGCGCCGACGCGAGGGCGGCTTCGGACCCGTCATGGAATATCTGATCGGCGCGTCGGCGCGATACTTCTCCCAAGAGGGGGCCCGGATCCTCTCGCTGTCGGGCGCGCCGCTCACACACGAGTATCCCGAGGATGCCGGCCCCATCGCAGATCTCACCGACAGGCTCGCGGAGCTGCTCGAACCCGTCTACGGGTTCCGTTCGCTGCACCGGTTCAAGGAGAAGTTCCACCCGCGGTACGAGACGATGTATCTCCTCTACCGCGACGAGACCGACCTCACGCGCATCGCGACGGGTCTCACCCGCGCGTTCCTGCCCGACGCCACGCTCCGTCAGTTCGCGAGCGCGGGGCTCGAACTGGTCCGCGGCGAGAAGGACTGAGGTCCGGGCAGCACAAAAACCGCCGCATCCACCGACGGTGGATGGGCGGCTGTGCTCGCGGGTTACGCGAGGGGGCGGATGTTCTCGGCCTGAAGCCCCTTGGGGCCCTGCGCGATCTCGAACTCCACGCGCTGGTTCTCCTCGAGGGAGCGGTAGCCACCGGCCTGGATGGCGGTGTAGTGCGCGAAGACGTCCGCACCACCCTCATCCGGCGCGATGAAGCCGAAGCCCTTCTCCGAGTTGAACCACTTGACGGTGCCCTGCGTGCTCATGAAATGCCGTTCTACGCTCTTCGCCGGCACAAATCATGCCGACGCTTACACGCTATCGAGAGCCAGGGATGCGACATAGCCCCATTTCGGAAGGTGACATAAACGTTGCATGGCCGAATGGTGCGCAAAACCATCGAACGCCCGGGCCGAGCATGAGCTTCGAGGCCCGGGCGCCGACGGATCCCCCCGGATAGGCCACGCCTGAGCGTGACAGCGCACACTCTACCGATATATCAGTCCCCGATCGAGGAGCATGACGCCGCGAGTACACTTGTGGGGCCCATGACCACCGTTCCGCTCATGCCCGTGGATCCGCGCGGCACCGTGCTCGGAGACGAGGTGTACGCCGCGATCGGCGAGGCGATCCTCGACGGGCGCCTCAAGCCCGGCGAACACCTTCGCGACCAGGAGCTCGCGCGCTGGCTCGGCGTTTCCCGCACCCCGGTCCGCGAGGCCCTCCAGCGCCTCGAGCGCACGGGACTCGTCGAGGTCGCCCCCAATCGCTACACGCGCGTCACGATGCCCGATCACGGGCTCATCGGCGAGACGCACGAATTCGTCGTGCTCCTGCTCGGGAACATCGTCCGACTCGCCGCCGCGCGCATGTCCGACGACGAGCTCGACGACGTCCTGGGCCAGATCGACGCCGTCATCGTGGCATCCCGTGCCGATGACCGCCTCGGCATCATCGACGGCAGCGCGCGCCTGTTCGAGACGCTGACCTCCGTCGCCAAGAACCGCCCGTTCGTGCGCGTCATGCGCGAGGCGGAGCTCGTGATCAAGCGCAACCTCTCGGGATGGCATCCCTTCGTCGAGTGCCCTGTGCAGCGCAGCGAGGGCTACGAGGAGTTCAAGGCGGCGCTGGCCGCACGGGACGGCGATCGTGCGGAGCGCGCCCTGCGCGCCCAGCACGGCCTGGCCTGACGCTTCCGCCCGTCGGCGGCCGTCGCTAGCGTGGGCCCCGTGGGCCACATCGAGCTGCGAGACCTCGACGACGACGATCTCGACGCGATCTACGAGATGATGCGCGACCCGGAGGCGGTCGCGATGGTCGCCTTCACCGCGTCCGAGCCCGACGACCGCGCGGGTTTCGACGCCTGGATCGCGCGGGAGCGGGCGTCCGCGGATGTCTCGCTCTTCGTCGTCACCGAGCGCGGCGGATTCGCCGGCACGGCCGCCCTGTTCACCGTCGGCGGCGACCGCGAGGTGACGTGCTGGATCGCACACCACGCGTGGGGTCGGGGCGTCGCGACCGCGGCCCTTCGCCTGCTGATCGCCCGCGAGCCGGTCAGGCCGCTCTTCGCCCGCGCCGCCGCCGTCGATCCGGGCTGGATCGCCGTGCTCGAGCACTGCGGGTTCACCGAGGTCTCGCGCGCCGACTCGTTCGCACCCGGCATCGACCGGGAAGTCGAGGAGGTCGTGTTCGCGCTCGTGCCCGCCCTCGACGGAGCCTGAAAATGACATCGGCCCCCGTAACCGGGGGCCGATGTCATTTTGTGCGCGAGGGGGGAGTTGAACCCCCACGCCCTTGCGGGCACTGGCACCTGAAGCCAGCGCGTCTGCCTATTCCGCCACTCGCGCGAACCGAAGTGTCGTGAACACCGCGGATCAACCTTCCGAGGATAACACGGAGCCCGGCACCGCCCGAATCGGGTGGGGACGGTCCACGGGCGTCCCAGGCTCAGTGACTAGCATGTACGCACCGGCCCGCCTGCCTGAGGAGTCTTGTGGGACTACTTGACAGCTTCGAGAAGGGACTCGAGCGCGCAGTCAACAGCGCGTTCGCGAAGACCTTCCGCAGCGGCATCCAACCTGTCGAAATCGCATCCGCGCTGCGCAGCGAGCTCGACAAGAAGGCTGCCGTCGTCAGCCGCGACCGCATCCTGGCGCCCAACACGTTCACGGTGCGGCTCGCGCCCGCTGACGACGACAGAATGCGCACTCTCGGCCCCGCCTTGGGCGACGAGCTCGACGCCCTCGTGCACAAGCACGCGAAGGCGCAGGGGTACAGCTTCGCGGGACCCGTGACGATCTCCATCGCGCGCGACGACCAGCTCTCGACGGGCACGCTGCGGGTCGACTCGTCGGCCGCGCAGGGAGCCGTCACGTGGCGTGGCGTCGTCGACATCGCCGGGCGCCGGTATCCGCTCGCGAAGTCCCGCACGGTGATCGGCCGCGGCAGCGACGCCGACATCACGATCTCGGACGCCGGCACGAGCCGCCGACACGTCGAGATCCTCTGGGACGGCGAGCGGGCGATGGTCCGCGACCTCAAGTCGACGAACGGCACGCTGCTGAACGGACAGAAGGTCGCCGAGGCCGCGCTCGCCCCCGACTCGACCGTCACGATCGGCCGCACCGACATCGTGTTCCGCGTCGTCGCGCAGGCCGCCCCTCCCGCGCCGCCCAAGCCCCCGCTGCCCTCCGACGTGACGCGCGCCTTCGACATCCGCGAAGGAGGGCCCCTGCCGTGAGCGAGCTCACGCTGCTCCTCCTGCGCATCGGCTTCCTCGTGCTGCTGTGGGCGTTCGTGTTCGCCGTCGTCTACTCGCTGCGAGCCGATCTGTTCGGCGTGAAGGTGCGCAGGATGCCGGAGCCGCAGGCCGCCGCGACCCCCGCAGCAGCGTCGGCCGCGGCATCCGCCGCCACCGCCGCCGCGCCCTCGGTCAAGCCGGCTCCGCCTCTGAAGGGCGGGAAGGCGACGACCGCGACCGTCTCGCGCATCGTGATCACGAGTGGTCCCAAGACCGGTCTCGAGCTGCCCCTCGGCACCGAACCTCTCACGATCGGGCGGTCCAGCGAATCGGGTCTCGTCGTTCGCGACGACTACACCTCGAGCCATCACGCGCGCCTCCTGCTGTGGGGGGATCAGTGGATGATCCAGGACCTGGACTCGACGAACGGCACGTGGCACGACGGCGTTCGCGTCGCGACGCCCGTCCCCGTGATCGTCGGCGCCCCCATCAAGGTCGGCGCCACGACGTTCGAGCTGCGGAAGTAAGCGAGCGGTCCTCCGACAGATGGTCTTCCAGGGCTCGAGCGCTGCGATCTCGCACACCGGCAAGGTGCGCTCCAACAACCAGGACTCCGGCTACGCCGGTTCGAACCTGTTCGTCGTCGCCGACGGAATGGGCGGGCACGCGGGCGGCGACGTCGCGTCGAGTCTGGCCATCGCGCGTCTGGAGGCGCTCGACCAGCCCTATTCGGCGACGTCGGAGGCGGAGCGCGCCCTCCGGGATGCCATCTCGGATGCCGCCGGCGAGCTCAGCGACACCGTGCGGATCCGCCCGGAGCTGGCCGGCATGGGCACGACCGTCAGCGCGCTCGTCATGGTCGACCAGTATGCCGTCATCGCCCACATCGGCGATTCGCGCATCTACCTGTATCGCGACGGCACTCTGACCCAGATCACGACCGACCACACCTTCGTGCAGCGCCTCGTCGACTCCGGCCGCATCACGCCGGAGGAGGCGCGCTACCACCCGCGCCGGTCGGTGCTGATGCGCGTGCTCGGCGACATGGACACCGAGCCCGAAGTCGACACCTTCATCATGCCGACCCAGCCCGGCGACCGGTGGCTGCTGTGCTCCGACGGACTGTCCGGCGTCGTCGACGACGCGCACACGACGAAGGCGCTGGCGCAGGGGCTTCCGCCGGGGCGCACGGCCGACATCCTGCTCAAGCACGCGCTCGACGGTGGCGCGCCCGACAACGTCACGATCGTGCTCGTCGACGTCGGCGGGCAGCATCCCGTCTTCTCGGGGACCGCGACGATCGTCGGGTCGGCCTCGAACCCCATCGGCATCGAAGTGCCGGCGGCACGATCCGGCCGGTCCGGCTGGCTGCATCCCGTGCGGCAGGCGGCCAACGAGCCGTCGCACTTCGAGCCGGCCCCGGAGTTCCTCGAGGAGCTCATCGAGGAGGATCGGCGCCGCGCGCGGCGCCGGCGCCTGGGCTGGATCGTCGGCGCCGCCCTCGCGATCCTGCTGCTCGCGTTCGCGGTCTTCCTCGGGTACCAGTGGACGCAGACGCGCTATTTCGTCGGCGCCGACGAGGACACGGTCGTGATCTACCGCGGCATCCAGCAGGACATCGGCCCGATCTCGCTCTCGACTCCGTACCAGGACACCGGCATCCCCCTCGACGACCTCACGGAGTTCACGCGCGCGGCCGTCGAGCAGACGATCTCGGCATCGTCCCTGCAGGAGGCGCAGCGGATCGTCGCGAGCCTCGCCGATTCGACGGGAGCGAGCGGATGAGCGCCACGACCCCGCCGGCGGGGACCGGAGTGGTGTCGACCGATACCGCCGTCGTCCGCGCCCTCCGCCGCATCCGCGTCCCGCAGACGCAGCGCAACCGCGAGCTCTGGCTCCTGATCTTCGCGTTCGCGATCAACGGCGCGGCCATCGCGCTCGTGCAGCTCGGCGCGACGGACGCGATCGACGGGCTCTTCCTGGTCTACTGCGGCGGCCTGACGGCCCTCGTCCTCGCCCTCCATATCGTGCTCCGCCTGCGAGCGCGGGATGCCGACCCCTTCGTCGTGCCGATCGCGACGCTGCTCACCGGCATCGGGCTCGCGATGATCTACCGGATCGACATCGCCAAGAAGCTCCATGCGTGGGATGCCTTCTCGACGCGTCAGCTCGCGTGGACGGCCATCGCGGTCATCGGCGCGATCCTCATCGTGGTGCTGCTGCGCAACTACCGCGTGCTGTTCCGGTACACCTACATCGCGGGGCTCGTCGGCATCCTGCTGCTCCTGCTGCCGATCATCCCGGGCCTCGGCGCCGATGCCAACGCCGACGTGTGGGTCGACCTGGGCATCTTCTCGTTCCAGCCCGGCGAGCTGGCGAAGATCGCCCTCGCGATCTTCTTCGCCGGCTATCTCGTGCGCACGCGGGAGGCGCTCAGCTCGGTCGGCACGAGATTCCTCGGCATCACGTGGCCTCGGCCGCGCGAGCTCGGACCCCTCCTGGTGATCTGGCTCGTCTCGCTCGCGATCATCGTCCTGCAGCGCGACCTCGGCACGGGCCTGCTGATCTTCGGCATGTTCGTCGCGATGCTCTACGTCGCGACGGGCAAGACGAGCTGGGTCGTCATCGGCGTCGGCCTCGCGGTCGCGGGAGCCTTCCTCGCGTCGCGCGTGCTGCCCTACGTACAGGGGCGCTTCACGAACTGGCTGGATGCCTTCAACCCCGCCGTCATCGACGCCGACGGCGGCAGCTACCAGCTCGTGCAGGGCATCTTCGGCCTCGCGCAGGGCGGGCTCATCGGCACGGGGCTCGGTCAGGGCCGTCCGTACCTCACCCCGCTGTCGCAGAGCGACTACATCCTGCCGAGCCTCGGCGAAGAGCTCGGCCTCATCGGCGTCTTCGCGATCCTCTGCCTGTACATGGTCTTCGCGAGCCGCGGCATCCGCATCGGGCTCGCGGGGCACGACGACTTCGGCAAGCTGCTCGCGACGGGCCTGTCGTTCACGATCGCCCTGCAGGTGTTCATCATGGTCGGCGGTGTCACGCGCATCATCCCGCTCACGGGCCTGACCACGCCGTTCCTCGCCGCAGGCGGCTCGTCGCTCATCGCGAACTGGTTCATCGTCGCGCTGCTCCTGCGCATCTCCGACGCCGTGCGCAGCCGCCCGAGGGTGGTGATCGGATGACCAAGGAGCTGAAGCGCCTCAGCATCCTGATGCTCATCATGTTCCTCGCGCTGTTCGCGTCGACGAGCTGGATCCAGGTGGTGCAGGCCGAGACCCTGGCCGAGAATCCCCGCAACACCCGAGCCCTCTACGACTCGTACCAGGTTCAGCGCGGCTCGATCATCGCGAGCGGTGCCGCGATCGCGACGTCGGTGCCCTCGACCGACGTCTACAGCTGGCAGCGCGTGTATACCGACGCCCCCATGTGGAGCCAGGTGACCGGCTGGATCAACCCCGCCCTCGGGTCGGCCACGGGCATCGAACTCGAGATGAACCAGGTGCTCAGCGGATCGGCGGGTTCTCAGTTCCTCGCGCGCATCGAGCAGATCGTGACGGGTCAGCCCCAGCGCGGATCGAATGTCATGCTCTCGCTGGATGCCACGGTGCAGAAGGCGGCGTTCGACGCGCTCGGCTCGCAGCAGGGCGCGGTCATCGCCATCGAGCCGAAGACAGGGCGCGTCCTCGCGATGGTCTCGAGCCCGACGTTCGACACGAACCTGCTCGCCACGCACGATGCGAAGGCCGCGAACACGTACTACGACGGCCTCGACGCCGACCCGGCGCATCCGCTCTTCAACCGCTCCATCGGCGGCGACCTCAATCCTCCCGGGTCGACGTTCAAGCTCGTGGTCGCGTCGGCGGCCCTCGCATCGGGCGACTACACGCCCCAGTCGACGCTGCCGAATCCGGCCTCGTACACGCTCCCGCAGTCCAGCAGCGTCGTGTACAACGCATCGGGCGGCACGTGCGGCCCGGGCGACACCGTCACGATCGCCGACGCGCTGCGGCTGAGCTGCAACATCCCGTTCGCGGAGCTCGCGGTGCAGCTCGGCGACACCGCGATCCGCGACGAGGCGGAGAAGTACGGGTTCAACCAGTCGTTCCAGGTGCCGCTCGTCTCGACGCCGTCGGGATACCCGCGCACGATCCAGGACGACGCGCAGACCGCGCTCAGCGGATTCGGCCAGGGCCAGGTGACCGCGACGCCGCTGCAGATGGCGATGGTCTCGGCCGGCATCGCGAACGGCGGAATGGTGATGAACCCCCGCATGGTCGACAGCGTCATCGCCCCCGACCTGTCGGTGCAGCAGACGTTCGAGGACACCGAGTTCGGGCGGGCGCTCAGCCAGGATCTGGCCGCCCAGCTGACGACGATGATGGTCGCCGATGTCAGTGACGGCGCCGCGTCGGGTGCAAGAATAGACGGCGTCGAAGTGGCCGGTAAGACCGGGACCGCGGAGAACGGCGACACCAAGCCGTTCACGCTGTGGTTCACGGGGTTCGCGCCCGCGGACGACCCGCAGGTCGCCGTGGCGGTGGTCGTGGAGAATGGCGGCGGGCAAGGCCAATCGGGCAGCGGCAACACGATCGCGGCGCCCATCGCGAAGAAGGTCATGGAGGCGGTGCTGGGACGATGAGACCGACGCAGGGTGCGACCTTCGGCGGACGCTACGAGCTGGATTCGCGGATCGCGATCGGCGGCATGGGCGAGGTGTGGGAAGCCACAGACCACGTCATCGGCCGGACGGTGGCGATCAAGATCCTCAAAGACGAGTACATGGGCGATCCCGGGTTCCTCGAGCGCTTCCGCGCCGAGGCCCGTCACGCCGCGCTCGTGAACCACGAGGGCATCGCGAGCGTCTTCGACTACGGCGAGGAGAACGGCTCCGCCTTCCTCGTGATGGAGCTCGTTCCGGGCGAGGCGCTTTCGACGATCCTCGAGCGCGACGGGTCGCTGTCCACCGACAAGACGCTCGACATCGTCGCGCAGACGTCGGCGGCGCTGCAGGCCGCCCACGCCGCGGGGCTCGTGCACCGCGACATCAAGCCGGGAAACCTGCTCATCACCCCCGACGGCCGCGTCAAGATCACCGACTTCGGCATCGCGCGCATCGCCGACCAGGTGCCGCTGACGGCCACGGGCCAGGTCATGGGCACCGTGCAGTATCTGTCGCCCGAGCAGGCGTCCGGTCATCCGGCGTCTCCGGCGACCGACATCTACTCGCTCGGCATCGTCGCGTACGAATGCCTCGCCGGCAAGCGCCCCTTCACGGGCGAGTCGCAGGTCGCGATCGCGATGGCGCAGATCAATGAGCAGCCTCCGCCGCTGCCGCCGACCGTCGCCGTGCCGGTGCAGAACCTCGTCATGGCGATGATCGCCAAGAAGCCCGAAGACCGGCCCGCCTCGGCGTCGGCCGTCGCGCGCGCCGCGACGGCGCTGCGACGGGGAGACGTCGCGGCCGCCGCAGCCGCCGTGCCCGCCATCGCGGCCGGTGCCGCCGCGGGCGACGACATGACGCAGCTGCTGGGTGCGACCGACACGTCCGCCGCGACCCGTCTCATGCCGGGCGGCGTCGCCACCGGCACGAGCACGATGACGGCCGTCGAGGACGAGCCCCAGAAGCGCAAGCGCAGCCCGTGGACGTGGCCGCTCATCGCCCTCATCGCCCTCCTGCTGCTCGTGCTCGGCGGCACGTTGTGGGCCATCTTCGCGAACAACAACGCCAACGAGCCCGACCCCTCGCCCTCGACGCCGTCCGCCACGCAGACGTCTCCGACGCCGACGCCGACGCCCACCGCGACGCGCATCGACATCGACGCGCTCAACCTCGCGGGGCAGCAGTGCGACGCCGCGAGCTCGGCCGCGAAGCAGGCCGGCGTGCAGTCCGTGTCGTGCGTCGCGGGCAACGCGGCGTCGACGGGAGACCAGGTCGGCATCGTCTACCAGGTCGACCCGTCCGGCCGCATCGAGCCGACGACACTGCTGACACTCACGTACTACGCCGATCAGGTCGCCATGCCCGCGCCCAACGCGCCGACCATCTCCACGACGCCTGCCGTCACAGGCCAGCCGGTCAGCTTCACGTGGCCCGGCTACACCTGCCCGTCCGGCTCCGGGTCGCCGAGTGCGTACAACTTCACGGTGGTCAACGGCACGTTCTCCGCAGGCGGCCAGAACGTGACGCAGATCTCCTACGGCGGCAACGACCGCGATGGCGAGCTCACGGCGGGCCCCGCCGGACAGACGATCATCCTCACGTACACGGTCGACTGCTCGGGCAACGGCGAGAAGCGCACGTCCGGCTCCTCGCCCGAAGCCAACGCGCCGATCACGTCGGCGGCGACCTCGACCCCGCAGGCCGAGCCGACCCCGTGACCCGGCGGGCCCTCCGGGCCCGTCGGCTAGGCTGGCAGGTGTTCCACCCCAGGGAGTGACCTTTGACAGCTGAGCCGCGCGTGCTTTCGGGGCGCTATCGCGTCGATGAGCTGATCGGCCGTGGCGGCATGGCGAGCGTCTATCGGGGCTACGACCTGACGCTCGGCCGCGTCGTCGCGATCAAGGTGCTCAAGCGCGATCTCGCGACGGACAACGCGTTCCGCACGCGGTTCCGTCTCGAGGCGCAGGCGGCCTCGCGCATGTCCCACCCCGCGATCGTGCGCGTGTACGACGCCGGCGAGGACAGCGAGACGGCCCCCGACGGGTCCGTCCACCCTGTGCCGTTCATCGTCATGGAGCTCGTCAAGGGCTCGCTCCTGAAGGACATCATCTCGGCGGGCCCGGTGCCAGTCACGGATGCCGTGCGCTACGTCGACGGAATCCTCGAGGCGCTGGAGTACTCGCACCGCGCCGGCGTCGTGCACCGCGACATCAAGCCCGGCAACGTCATGGTGACGGAGTCCGGCCAGGTCAAGGTCATGGACTTCGGCATCGCGCGCGCCGTGTCCGACTCCTCGTCGACGGTCGCCGAGACGACGCAGATCCTCGGCACCGCGGCCTACTTCTCGCCCGAGCAGGCGAAGGGTGAGCCGGTCGACGGTCGAGCCGACCTCTACTCGACGGGCGTCGTGCTGTACGAGCTGCTCTCGGGACGGCAGCCGTTCCGAGGCGAGTCGCCGGTCGCGGTCGCGTATCAGCACGTGAGCGAGACGCCGGTGGCGCCGTCGGAGATCAACGAGGCGGTCCCGCGCTCGCTCGACGCCGTCGCGCTTCGCGCTCTCGCCAAAGATCCCTTCCAGCGGTATCAGGATGCCGCCTCCTTCCGTGAGGCCCTCGATGCGACCGTCGATGGGAAGGTGCCGTCGAAGCGACAGGTCGGCGCCCTGACCAGCGAACTCTACGGGCCCAATCCGCGCCAGGCCGCCGAGACCGCCCGGTCGCTGCGCCAGCTCAGCACCGACACCACGATGAAGCGCACACAGGCGGGGCCGCCCGTCGCGTGGATCTGGGGCGGCGTGGCCGTGCTGGCCGTGCTCCTGATCTCGGTGCTCTTCTGGGTTCTCACGATCCACCCCGACAACACCGTCCCCTCCAACGCCCGCATCGTCCCCGATGTCACCGACATGACCTACGACAAGGCCAACCAGGTGCTCGAGGGCGAGGACCTCCTCGCCTACCGCGTCGACGAGCCGAGCGCCGACGTCGCGCAGGACAACGTCATCCGCACCGATCCCGCATCCGGAACCTCTGTCGCTCCGGGACAGCAGGTGAAGGTCTACGTCTCCGCCGGCGTGCAGACCGCCAAGATCCCGCCCCTCGAGGGCCTCAGCGAGGATGCCGCGCGCGCCGCGGTGCAGGATCTCGGCCTCTCCGTCGGCGCCGTGACGCCGCGCAATGACCCCGGCCTCGCGGCCCACACCGTCATCTCCGCCGATCCCGCCTCCGGCAGCGAGGTGCCGCTGGGCACGGTCGTGAACCTCGTGGTCGCGACGGGGAACGTGACGATCGTGGACTACAAGGGCTACACCGTGGATGCGGCGAAGGCGGCCCTCGAGTCTCCGACGATCGGCCTCACCGTCCAGACGCAGGAAGACGCGACGTGCCCCGCGACGACGCCGCCGACCGTGACCCAGCAGTCACTGCAACCCGGCGACGTCCCCGTGCACTCGACGATCACCCTGACGTTCTGCTCGGGCCCCGCGAGCTGAGGCCGATCCGTCAGCGGCGCGGACTGAGCGAAGCGCCCCGGGTCGCGGCATCCTGGATCCCCGCCGCCTCGAGCCAGTTGCCGAGCAGCCGGTAGCCGCCCTCGGTCAAGACGCTCTCGGGGTGGAACTGCACGCCCTCGATCGGCAGCGTCCGGTGCCGGATCCCCATGATCACACCGCCGTCGGTGCGGCTCGTCACGACGAGATCGGCCGGCAGCGTGTCGGGCACGACCGCGAGCGAGTGGTACCGCGTCGCGACGAATGGATCGGGCAGGCCCGCGTACAGCGCGCCGTCGTCGTGGTGCACGAGCGAGGTCAGCCCGTGCATGAGCTCGGGGGCGTGATCGACCGTCGCACCGAATGCGGCGGCGATCGCCTGATGCCCGAGACAGACCCCCAGGAGCGGGATGCCGCTCTCCGCCGCCGCGTGGACGACGGCGATCGAGGAGCCCGCGTGCTCGGGAGTCCCCGGCCCCGGCGACACGAGCACGGCGTCGTATCCCGCGATGACGGTGCGGGCTTCGTCGGCGGCGATGGCGTCCGCCTCGACGAGCGTCGTGCGTGCGCCGAGCTCGTGCAGATAGCCCACGAGGGTGTGGACGAAGCTGTCGTGGTTGTCGACGACGAGGATGCCCCGGCTCGGCGTGGCGGTCACTCGACCGTCACCTCCTGCGGGTTGACGAGCGGGCTGACCCACGGGAAGACGTAGAAGAACAGCCCGTACAGGACTGCCGCGAGGAGGATCAGGAGGATGATCACCCGGAGCCACCAGGGGCCGGGAAGGACGTGCCACAGCGCGGCGTACATCAGGCGGCTCCCGTCGTGAGCGAGGCCGGTGCGCCTGCCGACCGCGGTGTGAAGGACTCGAACACGCTGTAGGCGACGATCCGCTCGGCGAGCGAGTACATGGGGCTGCAGCTGGTCATCGTGAGGTAGCGGTCGTCGGCGGCGACGCCCGTCGCCTGAGGAACGGGAAGCAGTACCTCGACGGCCGTCGGCTTGACGTACTCGAGCGTGCGGAAGCGATAGGTGTACCAGCCGTCGGGCGTCTCGATCACGATCGCATCGCCCACGTGGAGATCCGCGATGCGGTTGAACGGCTTTCCCCATGTCGTGCGGTGCGCCGCGAAGGCCACGTTGCCGACCGCACCCGGCATCGGCGTGCCCGGGTAGTGGCCGATGCCGATGGGATCGAGCGTCCTCGCGCGCGTGACGCCGCCGGCGATGGCGACGGCGTAGTCGGGGCCGAACCTCGGGATGTGCATCGTGCCGAACACCTGGGCGTCGGCGGCCTCGGGGAGGATGACGGGGTCTGTCGTCACGTCCGTGGGTATGGGTGCGGGTGCGGGTGTGCCGCTCGCGGTGGGCGAGGGATGCTGCGCCTCGAAATCCTCCTGCCAGGTCTCACTGAGGGCCTGGGCCTGGGCGGTGCGCTCGGCGCCGTAGATGAGGTCGCCGATCCACAGCTGCCACGCGACGTAGAGCAGGACGACGATGCCGACCGTGATGAGCACTTCGCCGAGCACCCCGACGAACGAGACACGCCGTCGCCGTCGCGTGCGCGCGCGCAGCGGTGCGCCGGGTTGCTCATCCACAGCGTGATTTTAGTCAGCTGGTCCCTCAGAAGGCTGACGGTAGACTGGTGGAATGGCACGATCCGGCAGAGACGAAGACCTCGTCGAGCGCAGCGAGGGCGAAGCGGCCCCCAATCCCGTATGGTTCAAGCCCATCATGATCGGGCTCATGCTGCTCGGTCTGCTGTGGGTGCTCGTCTTCTACCTGAGCGGCATGCAGTACCCGATCCCCGGCATCGGCCCGTGGAACCTCGTGATCGGGTTCGGCATCGCCTTCATCGGCTTCCTCATGACAACACGCTGGCGCTAGCCCGCGGCATCCCTCCTTCGGCCGAGACACGCACGTCGTGTCTCGGCCTTTCTCTTGTCTGCCGAACCACACGAATTACACGGGTGTGATTCATCCCCACCTGTGGATGAGCCTGTGGATAACTCCGGGTCTCAACGGTAGAAGAGCACCGGGATGACCAGGAGGGCGAGAAGTGCGACCGCCGTCCCGACGAGGAGCCAGATCTGGGCGGCGCGGCGCGCCGCGGTGCGTGTGCGCGCGTAGATGAGCCCGACGAGCCCACCGGTGAGGAGGCCGCCGAGGTGCGCCTGCCACGACACGGCGATCGTGGCGAGGGCGTCGCTGAACGAGCCGCGGCCGATGCTGCTGATGAGCGCGATGATGAACGGCCAGAAGAAGTTGATGGCGATGAGGATCGCGATCGTGCGGATGTCGGCCCCGATGTGCCGGCCGATGACGAGCAGGGCTCCGAAGAGGCCGAAGATGGCGCCCGAGGCGCCGACCACGAGGACGGTCGGCGGCATCAGCAGTGCAACAGCCACTGATCCGCCCAGCGCGCTCAGGAAGTAGAGCACGACGAATCGCCAGTGCCCGAGAAGCGGCTCGAGACTTCGCCCGATCATGTAGAGGGCGAGCATGTTGAGGGCGATGTGCCAGAACCCGTCGTGCACGAAGGCGACGGTCAGCAGGCGCCATGGTTGCAGCGCGTAGCCGCTCGTAGGATCGACGTAGGCACCGGCGAAGCCCAGAAACCGCTCGACGAGGTGACCCGGGATGACGAGCTGCAGGACGAAGACGACCGCCGTCGCGAGGATGATGCCGTACGTCGCGTAGGGACGCGAGTCCGACACCGTCACCGCGCGCGGACGCGACGCCCAGCGCTTCTCTGCTTTGCGCTGGGCGTCGGTCTGCGCCTTCTGCTGATCACGCATGCATTCCGGGCAGATGACACCGACCGCGCCCTGCGTCTGGCACTCGGCGCAGATGGTGCGCAGGCACCGCTGGCAGAGCACGAAGCTCACGCGATCGGGATGCCGGTAGCAGAAGTTGTCGCTGTTGCGACGGAATGCGTCCGTGGTCACGGGCGAGGGCGCGGCTTCCCGGTCAGACGGAGGCGATGTCGATCGAGTCGATGACGACGGGCTCGATAGGCCGGTCGCCCGCGGCGGTCGGCACGGCGCTGATCGCGTCGACGACTCCGCGCGACGCGTCGTCGGCGACCTCGCCGAAGATCGTGTGCTTGCCCTGCAGCCAGGGCGTGGGGTCCGTCGTGATGAAGAACTGCGAGCCGTTCGTGCCCTCCGGCTTGCCGGTCAGGGCGTTGCGACGCAGGCCGGCGTTGGCCATCGCGAGCAGGTAGGGCTTCTGGAAGGTGAGCTCGGGGCTGATCTCGTCGTTGAACGTGTAGCCGGGACCGCCGGTGCCGAGACCGAGGGGGTCACCGCCCTGGATCATGAAGCCGGGGATGATGCGGTGGAAGACGACGCCGTTGTAGAGGGCTCCTTCGCCGGGCTGGCCGGTCGAGGGGTCCTTCCACTCGCCGGTGCCGTCGGCGAGGCCGACGAAGTTCTGAACCGTGCGAGGAGCGTGGTCTCCGAAGAGGTTGACGACGATGTCGCCGTGGTTGGTGTGCAGGGTCGCGACCGCGGTAGGCGTGGGCATGGGTACATTGTTCCAGAGTTCTCCGCAACCCCTCCCGGCTGAGGCCCTGTCTGGCAAGATGGGGAAGACCACACCCCATCGACAGGGAGGGCCCCGTGAGCCTCAGCCGCAAGCGCAAGAAGGAACTCCGCAAACTCCAGGACCAGGCGAACCGACTGTGGGATGCACAGCAGGTTCTCGTGGGCGAGGCCGCCACCGTGGCCAAAGAGGCGCGGCGCCAGCTCGGCAACTACAGCCGTGAGCAGCTCGTTCCCCAGGCCAAGGACACGTACGGCAAGTACGCGGCACCATATGTCGACAAGGGCATGGCGGTGTCGAAGCAGGTCGTGAACGACCGCGTCGTGCCTGCAGCGGGCGCGCTCGTCGGCTCGGCGCTGTCGGTGTGGGATGCCGCGAACGACACTCGCGCGAAGCTCGCGGAGGGCCGCGGAGTCTCGTTCGCGGGCGCGCGCCTCCCCGTCATCGAGCCGCCGAAGAAGAGCGGCATCGGCGCGGGCGGCGTCATCGCGATCATCTTCGGGATCGCGGCAGCGCTCGGCGTCGCATACGCCGCATGGCAGACGCTGCGCGCCGACGACGAGCTGTGGGTCGCCGACGACCCGCTGCGCGCCCCCGACGCCTGAGTTGACCGACCCCACCGCACGCGTCAGAGACGCGGCGTCGGCGCGCGGGCTCGACATCGAGATCCGCGAACGGCCGGCGGCGAGGAGCCTCCCCGAGGCGGCCGAGCTTCTCGGCATCCCTCCCGCCGGCATCGTGAAGACGCTCGTCGTCAAGCGCAGCGACGACACCTACCTCTTCGCGCTCGTGCCGGGCGATCGTGCGATCTCCTGGCCCAAGCTGCGCGCCGTCGTGGGCGTCAACAAGCTGCAGCTGCCTGATCCGGAACGCGCTCTCGCTGCGACGGGCTACGAGCGCGGCACGATCGTGCCGATCGGCAGCGCGACCGAGTGGCCCGTGTACGCCGACGAGCGCATCGTGGGCGAACGCATCGCGATGGGCGCCGGGGCGCACGGCTACAGCCTGTTCGTCCAGGCCGACGACCTCATCACCGCCTATGCGGCGACCGTCGCCGACATCTCGCAGGACGTCGAAGCGCGCTGACGCCCTTCAGACGGCGCCCGCCATCCCGAGCGCGATGTCGACGAGCTTGACGCGCTGGAGCGTCGTGACGGAGCCGAGCGGGAACCACTCGGCGCGATCGGTCGACCCGTCGACTTCGTTGCGCAGGCGGCCGCCCGTCACACGCGCGCGGTAGACGATGCGCAGGGCATGGAGCGGGTCCGTCGCATCCTCTGCGATGCGGCGCGAGGGCGGGATGACCCGCGAATGGATGCCGAGGAGCTCCAGGATCTCCACCTTGTAGCCCGTCTCCTCCCAGACTTCGCGACGAGCGGCCTGCTCCGGGTCCTCACCGGGCTCGAGTCCCCCGCCCGGCATCGTCCAGGCGGCGCGTCGACCCTCGTTCCAGTGCGCGAGGAGGACGCGGTGCGCGTCGTCCACGACGACGGCGTAGGCGGCCACGCGGATGTCCACACCGACACCCTAGCCAGAGCGCCCCCCGAATACGCGAAAGCGCCGCCCCTTCGGGGCGGCGCTTTTCACATGGTGGAGCCTAGGAGTCCCTCGCCCCTCCACGCGCCACTGCGTGTCGCGCGGAGCCTCTGCGAGGGGCCCGTCGAACGCGGCTTCGCCGCTCAGTTCGAATCACTGTGCCCGATGATGTGAAAAGCGCCGCCCCTTCGGGGCGGCGCTTTTCACATGGTGGAGCCTAGGAGATTCGAACTCCTGACATCCTGCTTGCAAAGCAGGCGCTCTACCAACTGAGCTAAGGCCCCGGGGCTGTATTTGTGGGGCTACCAGGACTTGAACCTGGGACCTCTTCATTATCAGTGAAGCGCTCTAACCGCCTGAGCTATAGCCCCGATCGTGCCGGCCCGTGAGCCGTCAACCTGCAAGACTTTACCGGAAGCGCGCCGATTTCACGAATCGAGCCCGGGCGGGGCGGGTCGGTGGTTGACTGAGCGCGTGTCCGAGACTCCCCACGCCGGCGAAGCTCACACCGCCAGCGTCAATCAGCGACTCAACTGGCTCCGCGCGGGCGTGCTCGGCGCGAACGACGGCATCGTCTCGATCGCGTCTCTCGTCGTCGGCGTCGCCGGCGTCACGACGGCGACGCCGGCCCTCCTGACCGCGGGTGTCGCGGGGCTCGTGGGCGGTGCGATCTCGATGGCACTGGGCGAGTACGTCTCCGTCAGCAGCCAGCGCGACAGTGAGCGCGCGCTGATCGCCAAGGAGACCCGCGAGCTGCACGAGATGCCCGAGGAGGAGTTCGAAGAGCTGACCCGGCTCTATCGCGATCGCGGACTGACGGACGCGACAGCTCGCCAGGTGGCCACAGAGCTCACGGCGCACAACGCCCTCGCGGCCCACCTCGAGGTCGAGCTCCACATCGACCAGGACGACCTCGTCAACCCCTGGCACGCGGCGATCTCGTCGGCGATCTCGTTCACACTGGGTGCTCTGCTGCCGCTGCTGGCGATCCTGCTGCCTCCACCGGAATGGCGCGTCCCTGTGACGTTCGTCGCGGTGCTCGTCGCGCTCGCCCTCACCGGCTGGGTGTCGGCGCATCTCGGAGGCGCGCCGAAGGGGCGCGCCTCGCTCCGCCTCGTCATCGGCGGAGCGCTCGCTCTGGTCGCGACGTGGCTGATCGGAACGCTCCTCGGCTCGACCGGAGTGGTCTGAGCCGAGGCCGTCCTCAATTCGAGGTGAAGCCGACGAGCAGGCCGCCGGTGACCTTGACGGCGAGGTTGTAGATGCCCGCGATGACGGCGCCGAGCACCGTCACGACGATCAGGTTCAGGATCGCGACGATCGCACCGACAGCCATGACCTGCGGGAGTCCGATGAAGTCCGTGAGCGAGACGCTGCCGTCCGAGATGCTCTGGAAGAACTCGTCGACGCGGCTGATGAGGCCCGTCGTGGAGATGACCATGTAGACGAGGAAGAACGACACGATCGTGACGACCGCGAGCGCCACGGCCGCGAGGAACGACAGCTTCACTGCCGACCAGAAGTCGATGTAGACCAGGCGCAGGCGGACCTGCTTCGCGCTCGTCTTGTGGCTGGATTTCTTGGCGAGCTTGTCGGCTACCGTGCTCATGCGTCAATACTCTCTTCGGGGGTCTCGAGGGAGGCCTCGGGTGCGGCCGGCGTTTCGTCGGCGGCTGCCTCTGCGGTCTCGGCGAGGCCTCGCTCACCGTTACGGGCGATCGCGATGATGCGATCCTCTTCGTCGGGACGGGCGAACACGACACCCATGGTGTCGCGGCCCTTGGCAGGCACCTCGGCCACGGCAGACCTTACCACCTTGCCGCTGGCAAGAACCACCAAGACCTCGTCGTCCTCGGCGACGATCAGGCCGCCCGCGAGATCGCCTCGATCCTCGCTGAGCTTGGCCACCTTGATGCCCAGACCGCCTCGGCTCTGGCCGCGGTACTGGTCCACTTCGGTGCGCTTGGCGTACCCGCCCTCGGTCACGACGAAGACGTAGCCGTCGTCCGTCACGGGCGATGCCGACAGCAGGCTGTCGCCGTCGCGGAACGACATGCCCTTCACGCCCTCGGTCGAGCGGCCCATGGGGCGCAGTGCGTCGTCGGTCGCGGTGAACCGCAGCGACATGCCGTGCCGGCTGATCAGGAGGATCTCGTCGTCCTCGTCGACGAGGAAGGCGCTGACCACCTCGTCGTCCTCGCGGAGCTTGATCGCGATGACGCCGCCCTGCCGGTTGGTGTCGTACTCCGTGAGGCGCGTCTTCTTGACGAGGCCGCCACGCGTCGCGAGCACGAGATAGGTGGCGACGCTGTAATCGCGGATGTCGAGGATCTGCGCGATCTCCTCGTCGGGCTGCAGAGCGAGGAGGTTCGCGACGTGCTGGCCCTTGGCATCCCGACCCGCCTCCGGAACCCGGTACGCCTTCTCGCGGTAGACGCGCCCCTTGTTCGTGAAGAACAGGAGCCAGTGGTGCGTCGTGGTGACGAAGAAGTGCTCGACGACGTCGTCGGCGCGCAGCTGCGCACCCTTGACGCCCTTGCCGCCGCGGTGCTGCGAGCGGTAGTTGTCGCTGCGCGTGCGCTTGATGTAGCCGTCGCGCGTGACGGTGACGACCATCTCCTCCTCGGGGATGAGGTCTTCGTCGGTCATGTCGCCGTCGAAGCCGAAGACGATCTCGGTGCGGCGCTCGTCGCCGAACTTCTCGACGATGCCGGTGAGCTCTTCGCGGATGATCCCGCGCTGACGGGCCGGCGATGCGAGGATCTCGCGGTAGTCGGCGATCTGCGCCTCGAGCTCGGTCGCTTCGTCGATGATCTTCTGACGCTCGAGCGCGGCGAGGCGACGCAGCTGCATCGACAGGATCGCATCGGCCTGGATGTCGTCGATCTCGAGGAGCGCCTTGAGGCCCTCGCGGGCCTCCTCGACGGTGGGCGACCGGCGGATGAGGGCGATGACCTCGTCGAGGGCATCCAGCGCCTTGAGGTAGGCGCGCAGGATGTGCATGCGCTCTTCGGCCTTGCGCAGGCGGAATTGCGTGCGACGCACGATGACGTCGATCTGGTGGTCGACCCAGTGCGAGATGAAGCCGTCGAGCGCAAGCGTGCGGGGCACGCCGTCGACGATCGCCAGCATGTTCGCGCCGAAGTTCTCCTGCAGCTGCGTGTGCTTGTACAGATTGTTCAGCACGACCTTGGCGACGGCATCCCGCTTCAGTACGATCACGAGGCGCTGACCCGTGCGCCCCGACGTCTCGTCGCGGATGTCGGCGATGCCCTGCACCTTGCCCTCGCGGGCGAGGTCGGCGATCTTCAGAGCGAGGTTGTCGGGGTTGACCTGATACGGCAGCTGGGTGATCACGAGGCACGTGCGGCCCTGGATCTCGGCGATCTCGACGACGGCGCGCATCGTGATCGAGCCGCGGCCCGTGCGATACGCCTCGTGGATGCCGCGGGTGCCGAGGATCTGCGCACCCGTCGGGAAGTCCGGCCCCTTGATGCGCTGCATGAGCGCCTCGAGCAGCTCGTCACGCGTCGCGTCGGGGTGGTCGAGCGCCCACAGCGCACCGTCCGCCACCTCGCGCAGGTTGTGCGGCGGGATGTTCGTCGCCATGCCGACGGCGATGCCGACGGAGCCGTTGACGAGGAGGTTGGGGAAGCGCGCCGGCATGACGGCGGGCTCCTGCGTCTGCCCGTCGTAGTTGTCGGTGAAGTCGACGGTCTCCTCTTCGATGTCGCGCACCATCTCGAGCGCGAGGGGAGCCATCTTCGTCTCGGTGTACCGCGGCGCAGCGGCGCCCATGTTGCCCGGCGAGCCGAAGTTGCCCTGGCCGAGTGCGAGCGGATAGCGCAGAGACCACGGCTGCACGAGACGCACGAGCGTGTCGTAGATCGCGGTGTCGCCGTGCGGGTGGTACTGACCCATGACCTCGCCGACGACGCGTGCGCACTTCGAGAACGACTTGTCGGGGCGGTAGCCGCCGTCGTACATCGCGTAGATGACGCGGCGGTGCACGGGCTTGAGGCCGTCGCGCACATCGGGGAGCGCACGGCCGATGATGACGGCCATCGCATAGTCGAGATAGCTGCGCTGCATCTCGCCCTGCAGGTCGACCTGCTCGATGTGGCCGTGGTTGTGCGAGGATTCCTCGGTCGTGGTGCTGTCGTCAGCCATGCGCTTCTCTTCCGTTGGTCCGTTGCGTCGTGTTCGTCGCGCTCAGCGGCCGGAGACCGGCGGCGAGCAGCGGCGACGACACGCTAGATGTCGAGGAACCGGACATCCTTCGCGTTCTTCTGGATGAACTGGCGGCGGGACTCGACGTCCTCGCCCATGAGCGTCGTGAAGACCGTGTCGGCCGCGACGGCGTCGTCGATCGTGACCTGGCGGAGCGTCCGGGTCGTGGGATCCATCGTCGTCTCCCACAGCTCCTTGTCGTTCATCTCGCCGAGACCCTTGTAGCGCTGGATGCCGTTGTCCTTCGGGATCCGCTTGCCGCTCGCGAGTCCGTCAGCCAGCAGCGCATCGCGCTCGACGTCGGAGTACACGTACTCGTGCGGCGAGTTGGTCCACTTCAGTCGGTACAGCGGCGGCATGGCGAGGTACACGTAGCCGGCCTCGATGAGACCGCGCATGTAGCGGAACAGGAGCGTCAGCAGCAGCGTCGTGATGTGCTGGCCGTCGACGTCGGCGTCGGCCATGAGCACGATCTTGTGGTACCTCGCCTTGTCGACGTCGAAGTCCTCGCCGATGCCCGTGCCGAACGCCTGGATCATCGCCTGGATCTCGTTGTTGCCGAGGGCGCGGTCGAGGCGCGCGCGCTCGACGTTGAGGATCTTGCCGCGGAGGGCGAGGATCGCCTGCGTGTGCGGGTCACGGCCCTGCACCGCCGAGCCGCCGGCCGAGTCGCCCTCGACGAGGAAGATCTCGCTGATCGCGGGGTCCTTCGAGGTGCAGTCCTTGAGCTTGTCGGGCATCGACGCCGACTCGAACACGCTCTTGCGCCGTGCCGTCTCGCGCGCCTTGCGCGCCGCTAGGCGCGCCGTGGCGGCATCGATGGCCTTGCGCACGACGAGCTTGGCCTGCTGCGGATTGCGCTCGAACCAATCGCCGAGCTGATCGCCGACGATCTTCTGCACGAACGCCTTCGCCTCGGTGTTGCCGAGCTTCGTCTTGGTCTGCCCCTCGAACTGCGGCTCCGAGAGCTTGACGGAGATGACGGCCGTCAGACCTTCGCGCACGTCGTCGCCGGAGAGGTTGTCGTCCTTCTCCTTGAGCAGGTTCTGGGCACGGGCGTACTTGTTCACGAGCGTCGTGAGAGCCGCGCGGAAGCCCTCTTCGTGGGTTCCGCCTTCGTGCGTGTTGATGGTGTTGGCGTAGGTGAAGACGTTCTCGGTGTAGCTCGTCGTCCACTGCATCGCGAGTTCGAGGGCGATGTGCCGATCGGTGTCCTCCGACTCGACCTCGATGATCTGGTCGTTGACGACATCGGCGTGCCGCGTCTTGTTGAGGTACTCGACATAGTCGACGAGTCCCCGCTCGTAGAGGTACGAGTCGTGCGGCTGCGAGAGCACGACGTCGCCGTCCTCCTCGACCTCGACCGCCTCGGAGGGGCGCTCGTCGACGAGATCGATGCGCAGGCCCTTGTTGAGGAACGCCATCTGCTGGAAGCGGGTGCGGAGCGTCTCGTACTCGAACTCGACGGTCTCGAAGATCTCCGGGTCGGGCCAGAACGTGATGATGGTGCCGGTGTCGGCGCTCTCCTCACCGCGCTCGAGCGGAGCCAGTGGCACACCGCCGTTGCGGTACGACTGCCGCCACACGTATCCCTGGCGCCTGACCTCGACCTCGAGCCGCGTCGAGAGGGCGTTGACGACCGACGACCCGACGCCGTGCAGACCACCGGACACGGCGTAGCCGCCGCCGCCGAACTTGCCGCCGGCGTGGAGCACCGTGAGCACCACCTCGACGGTCGACTTGCCCTCGGTCTTGTGCATGTCGACCGGGATGCCGCGCCCGTTGTCGACGACGCGCACGGCGCCGTCCGACAGGATCGTCACCTCGATGAGGTCGCAGAAGCCCGCGAGAGCCTCATCGACGGAGTTGTCGACGATCTCGTAGACGAGGTGGTGCAGACCACGCGGACCCGTGGACCCGATGTACATTCCGGGACGCTTGCGAACCGCCTCGAGGCCTTCGAGGACCTGGATGGCATCTGCGCCGTAGTCGCTGAGGGGCTTTCCGTTCGCGGGCGATCCGGGTTCCCCGGCAACGCTTTCGGGATTCACAGACGTCATATGTTCTCGAGCGCTCCAGATAGGTCATCGCGGTCGTTCCATGATATCAAGAACGACCCTCCACGGGCGCTGTACGCCCCTGTGGCGCGCTGAAAAGAGCGCGAATAGCCCTGGACGTGGATCAGCCGTAGGTATCGCGCGGACCGCGCCCTGGGACGGCTCTGGGACCCCATTTCCAGGAGGGGACGTCCGGCCCGATGAACCGGATACCCTCGACACCCGCTTCGGGGAACCGGCGCAGGATCTCGGAGAGGATCTGCGCACGCATGAGCTGAAGCTGCTTCGCCCACGCCGTCGAATCGGCCTGAACCGTGAGCGTTCCGTCGAGGAAGGCGACCGGACGGGTGTGCCGTGCCGTATCGGCACCGGCGACCTCGGCCCATGTGCGCACGACGTCTTCACGGGCGAGTTGCGACTCCCAGCCCGACTCCCGGGTCAGATCGGAGAGCACATCGGCGACACCGCGCGGGTCGCGGCCGGGTGTGAAAGGGGCGTGCTCGTCGTCGGGCTGCGCGCGGCGACGCCGGCGGAACGGACGGGCCTGCGGCTCGAGACCGCGCAGCCGCAGGTAGGTGGCGATCGTCTCCGGGATCTCGCTGCGATCGACGGGTTCAGGCATCCGCCGCCTCCAGGATGCGCCCGGCCTCGACCCGCACGACGTGCGCGCGGAGCCCGCTCGGAACGTCGGCTTCGACGGCGGCCGTGACGACGACCTGCTCGAAGCCGGCGACCAGGTCGGCGAGGCGCGCTCGGCGCTCGGCGTCGAGCTCGGCGAAGACGTCGTCGAGGATGAGGACGGGATCGCCCAGCCTCGATTCCGCGCGCAGGAGCTCTGCCGAGGCGAGCCGCAGGGCGAGCGCGACCGACCACGACTCGCCGTGCGACGCGTAGCCCTTCACGGGGAGGCCGCGCACGCGCAGCACGAGGTCGTCGCGGTGCGGTCCGACGAGGGTGAGGCCGCGGTCGAGTTCCGCCGACCGCTTGGCGGCGAGGGCCGTGCGGAACTGCTGGGCGATTCCCGTTGCGGCATCCGTCCCGACGCCGGTGTCATCGCGCGCAGGGGCATCCTCTTCGGGATCTCCGCCCTGCACCGAGAGCGCCCATTCGAGCTCGGGGCTGTGGTCGGCCCCCGCGATCTGCGTGTAGGCGGCGGCCAGTGGCGCTGCGAGCTCGGCCGCGAGGGCGAGGCGCGCCTCGATGACCTGGGTGCCGAGGCTGACGAGCTTGTCATCCCACACATCGAGGGTGGACAGCGCGTCGCCGCGGATCCCCCGGGCGCGCGCCGACTTGAGCAGAGCCGTGCGCTGCTTGAGGACGCGGTCGTAGTCCGAGAGCACTGCGCTCATGCGCGGCGTCCGCTGCACGAGGAGCTGATCCGCGAAGCGACGGCGCGACGAGGGGTCGCCGCGCACGATCTGAAGGTCTTCCGGCGCGAACAGCACGACCTGCGCGTAACGCGGAAGCTCATTCGTCTTGACAGTGGCACCGTTGACGCGCGCCTTGTTGGAGCCTTGCCTGTTGACCTGGGCCTCGAGGAGCACACGACGCTCGCCATGCGCGAGACGGGCGCGGATGATGGCGGCGTCTGCTCCGTGTCGCACCATGGGCGCATCGTTCGAGACGCGATGCGACCCCAGCGTCGCGAAGAAGGCGATCGCTTCAGCCAGATTCGTCTTGCCCTGGCCGTTGCGCCCGATGAAGACATTGGGACCGGGACCCAGCGACACGTCGGCGGCCGCATAGTTGCGGAAGTCGACGAGACTCAGCTGCTCCACGATCACGGATCAACCCTAGTTCGGGCCTCGGACGCACAGTCCTGCGCGGTCCCTCGAGCCTGTCGAGGGGCGCGACCCGAGTCAGCGGAGCAGGAGGTTGGGCTGCAGGAGATACTTGAACTCGCCGTCGCCGCCCTTGTCGACCGAGGTCTGGGGCGTGATCAGCACGGGGCTCAGCTTGTTGGCGTTCTCGCTCGAGGTGAACGTGATGCGCGCGAACTCGCTGCGCACGGCGCCGAGCGACTCGAGCAGGTACTGCGGGTTGAGGCCCAGCGTCACCTCGTCTCCGACCAGGGTCGCGTCGACCGACTCCGATGCACGAGCCTGCTCGGTGCCCGAGGCATCCATCGACACGCTGTCGGAGGTGAACGTGAACCGCAGCGGCGCGGAGCGGTCGAGAACGAGCGACACACGACGAACGGCTTCGGCGAGCTCGGCCGTGTTGACGACGGCGTGGTGCTCGGTCTGCTCGGGGAACAGACGACGCACCGGCGGGAAGTTGCCCTTGATGAGCAGCGACGTCACGGTCTTGTTGCCCGCCGTGAAAGCGATGATCTCGCGATCGCCCGATCCGGAGAAGGCGATCGAGATGTTGCCGCCGTGGGCGAAGGTCTTGCCGACCTCCGTCAGGGTGCGCGCCGGCACGAGCGCCGTCGTCGACTCGTCGGATGCCACGGTGCCGCCGTCCCACGGGATCTCGCGGAGCGCGACGCGGTATCGGTCGGTCGCGACGAGGCTCAGCTGCGTGCCGGCCACCTCGAGCTGAACACCTGTGAGAACCGGCGTGACGTCGTCGCGCGACGCCGCGAAGGCGACCTGCGCGATCGCGGTCGCGAAGTCCTCGGCCGGGACGAGACCCGACTCGCCCGTGACCTCGGGGATCGCGGGGTACTCCTGGACGGGCATCGAGGCCAGGGTGAACCGGGCCGAGCCGCACGTGAGGACGATGCCGCCGTCGTCGTCGACCTCGATCTGGATCGGCGCGTTGGGCAGGCGGCTCGCGATCTCGGAGAGCAGCCGGCCGTGCACGAGGATCGTGCCGGCCTCGTCGACCGTGGCCTCGATCGTCGTGCGGGCGGATGCCTCGTAGTCGAACGCGGCAAGGGAGAGTCCGGCGTCGGTCGCCTCGATCAGCACGCCCGCGAGGATCGGCTGCGGATTGCGCTGAGGGAGCAGCTTGACGACGAACGACACGGCTTCGCTGAAGACATCGCGATTGACGTGGAACCTCACTGGCGCTCCCTTGTCGTCCTTGGGGCTTGGGGTACCCATGCTAGTGCCCAGTTCGTGCGGCACTTCAAGACGGGCTCTCTCGCCCCCGAGGTGATCGGGTCGGTCTCTCATCAAAAGTTTCTTGTCATGGTGTTAACAGCTGTGGAAAGTGTGGATAACTTGCGCGATCCCAGTCGGCGCATGGGAACTACACGCTTGTGAGATGTGGACGGGCTGCGGAGGACGTGGATGACGGCAGGCTTCCGGCATCCGTTCATCGATCCCGTCGTCCACAGCCGTTCGGCCGTCGTTCACAATTCTCCGCAGCCGATTCGAGTTATCCACAGGTTTTCCACACTGTGAAGAACGGCATATTGGCCCCGGCTCCGACGGGTGTCAAGCGCTTTTCAAGGCATATGACGACATCGGCCGACGTCCCGGAGGACGTCGGCCGATGGATGGCACGCGGAGGGCTCAGCGACGGCCGAGGGAGGCCGTGATCTCGGTGACCTGGTTGTAGATCGAGCGGCGCTCCTTCATGAGGTCGCTGATCTTCTTGTAGGCGTACATGACCGTCGTGTGGTCGCGATTGCCGAAGAGCTGGCCGATCTTCGGCAGGGAGAGGCTGGTGCGCTCACGACAGAGGTACATGGCGATCTGGCGGGCTGTGGCGACGGCCTGCGAACGGCTCGATCCGTACAGGTCGTCGACCGAGAGCTTGAAGTAGGCCGCGGTCGCCGTGATGATGTCGGTCGGCGAGATCACGTTCGCGTCGTCTTGATCGATGATGTCGCGCAGAACCGTCTGAGCGAGCGACATGTCGAGGGTCGAGCGATTGAGGCTCGCGAATGCCGAGACGCGGATGAGCGCGCCTTCGAGCTCGCGGATGTTCGACGAGACCACCGTGGCGATGTATTCGAGCACCTCGTCGGGGATGTGCAGCCGCTCGGACTGGGCCTTCTTGCGAAGGATCGCGATGCGCGTCTCGAGGTCGGGCGCCTGGACGTCGGTGATGAGACCCCACTCGAAGCGACTGCGCATGCGGTCTTCGAACCCGGTCAGATGCTTGGGCGGCACGTCGCTGGTGATCACGACCTGCTTGTCGTGGTCGTGGAGCGTGTTGAACGTGTGGAAGAACGCCTCCTGCGTCTCGGCTCGCCCCTGCAGGAACTGGATATCGTCGATCAGGAGGATGTCGACATCTCGATACCTCGCCTGGAATGCCGATCCGCGGTTGTTGGCGATCGAGTTGATGAAGTCGTTCGTGAACTCCTCGCTCGACACGTAGCGCACACGGATGCCGGCGTAGAGGCTGATCGCGTAGTCGCCGATGGCGTGCAGGAGGTGGGTCTTGCCGAGGCCCGAGTCGCCGTAGATGAACAGCGGGTTGTACGCCTTGGCAGGCGCCTCGGCGACCGCGACGGCCGCGGCGTGCGCGAAGCGGTTGGACTGGCCGATGACGAAGTTGTCGAAGGTGTACTTCGGGTTCAGTCGCGAGTCGGAGCGGGAGGGTGCCGTGTCGACGGGCTCGTCGAGCCGCTGACGCAGCGCACCCGGTGCGGGCGCCGTCATGGGCTCGGGCTGCGAGAGCGACTGCACGGGTATGGGCGCCGTGAAGTGCTGATCGGCGAGGTCGGGATTGACGACGACACGGAAGGTCGTCGCGATCGGATCGCCCTGGGGGACGCGGGCGAGCGCCTCCAGGATGGGCGCCCGCATGCGCTTGTTGATCTGCGCGGCCGTCAGGTCGTTGGGCACGTCGAGATAGAGCGTGCCGCTCATGACGCCCTGCGGGACGGCGAGATTGAGGAACCCGTGCAGCTGCGGCGTGACGCGATCGTCCACCGTGAGCTCACCGAGCACGGCCGCCCAGACAGGTACATCTGGAATGTCGTGCTGTGCCATGGCCCCCCCGGGTGTTGTGATGCGCCTCAGGCTCAGGGAAGGCGACATCCCGTGCCTGTGGATAAGTGCCGGAGACACGCTAGTCAGCGGGCGTCGTGTGAGCAAACTCCACTGTAGATCCGGCTGCGTGTCGGTGCCAGGGCGCGCGTCACGTGTGTGCATAATGCCCGCCCGCGCGGCTCAG
Organism: Microbacterium alkaliflavum; assembly: GCF_044325405.1. Classification (NCBI taxonomy): domain Bacteria; kingdom Bacillati; phylum Actinomycetota; class Actinomycetes; order Micrococcales; family Microbacteriaceae; genus Microbacterium; species Microbacterium alkaliflavum. Next base: position 290,470 of record NZ_JBIQWL010000005.1, read on the forward strand.
TTTGAGTTCTCAGGCGTCTCGACGTAGCCTTAGTCGGTTGACTTATGCCCTCGCGGCAGTTCCCTGTAAGCACGTCGTCCCCGGATTTTGAGCCTCCCGGTGACACCGATCCGGAAGCGATCTCATGAGCAAGCGCACCTTCCAGCCCAACAACCGTCGCCGCGCCAAGAAGCACGGCTTCCGCGCCCGCATGCGCACCCGCGCCGGCCGCGCCATCCTCTCGGCGCGCCGCGGCAAGGGCCGCACCGAGCTCTCGGCCTGACATCGAGCGGTGCTGGCGAGGCCGAACCGACTCACCCGCGGGGCGGAGTACAAGGCCGTCGTCCGTCGGGGTCGTCGTTGTGCGGCCGCGCACACCGTCACCTATGTCGTGACCTCCGATGAGCAGCGTGCATCGCGGTTCGGTTTCATCGTGAGCAAGCAGGTCGGATCAGCCGTCGTGCGCAACACTGTGCGCCGACGGCTGAAGGCCGTTTGCCACGAGTCTCTCGGCGGCGTCCGCCCGGGCTCGGATGTCGTCATCCGGGCATTGCCGTCGGCGGCGAGCGCGGACTTCTCCGAGCTGCGCGACGAAGTCCAGCGCTGCCTCGCTCGTCGGGCGGCGGCATGAGCGTCCTTCCCGCCTACGCCCTCGGCGAGGGTCACCTCGAGGCATCCGATGCCCTTCGAGCGGTGCCGCTGATCCCCCGGAATCTGGGCCTCTCTCTTCTTCACGCCTATCGCGCGACGATCTCGCACACGTATGGAGATGTGTGCAAGTACTACCCGTCATGCTCCGCCTACGCCGTCGGCGCCGTGCAACAGCACGGGCTGGTGAAGGGCAGCGCCCTCACCGCCGCGCGTCTCGCCCGCTGTCACCCGTGGGCGCAGGGCGGTGTCGACGATGTCCCGCCGCACCGGCGGTTCCGTTACGACCTGACCCCGCACGGTTTCGTCGTGCCCCTGAGAAAGGACTGATCCGTGCTGGATCTGCTGCACCTTGCGACGAGCACTCCTGCTCCCGCCGCTTCCGGAGGCGGCTTCGACCTTCTGGGCACCATCCTGTGGCCGCTGAAGTGGCTCGTCGAACTGGTCCTGGTCGCGTGGCACGCGATCTTCACGTTCATCGGACTCCCGGCCGCCGCCGGCATCACCTGGGTGCTCGCGATCATCGGCCTCGTGGTCGTCGTCCGCGCAGCGATGATCCCGCTGTTCGTGCGTCAGATCAAGAGCCAGCGCAAGATGATGGAAATCGCCCCTGAACTGCGAAAAGTTCAGGAGAAGTACAAGGGCAAGAAGGATCAGCTCTCGCGTGAGGCCATGAGTCGCGAGACCATGGCGCTGTATAAGAAGCATGGCACGACGCCGGTCTCGAGTTGTCTCCCGCTCCTCGTGCAGATGCCCGTCTTCTTCTCGCTGTACTCGGTGCTCAGCTCGATCAAGCTCCACGCCGAGAACGGTCAGGGCGGTGTCGGACCGCTCACCCCGGAACTCACGCTCGAGTTCTACAACGCCAAGCTGTTCGGCGTCGCCTCGCTGCACGAGACTCTCATCGACGCGATCAACGCCAACAACACGACAGCCATCATCATCACGGTCACCCTCGTCGTGCTCATGATCGCGTCGCAGTTCTTCACGCAGCTGCAGATCATCTCGAAGAACCTCTCCCCCGAGGCGAAGACCGGCCAGGCCTACCAGATGCAGCGCATCATGCTCTGGATCCTCCCCCTGGGCTTCGTCTTCTCGGGTGTGGCCTTCCCCCTCGGCGTCGTCATCTACTGGTTCACGAGCAACATCTGGACCGGTGTGCAGCAGTTCATCGTCATCCGCGAGATGCCGACCCCCGGCTCGGAGGCCGCCAAAGCCCGTGAGGAGCGCCTCGCTCGCAAGGGCAAGGCCCTCGACGCGTCGGGCAAGGTCGTCTCGATGGAGAAGTACGAGGCCGAGCAGCAGCGTCTGCTCGAGGAGGCCGAGCGCGCTCGTGCCGCGACCCCCAAGCGCCAGCAGCCCGTGAGCAAGCAGCGTGCGAAGAAGCAGGCGCAGAAGGGTCCCGGCACCGGAGGTGGCTCGGGCTCTTCGCCCTCATCCTCGGGTTCTTCGGGTTCGTCCGGTTCCGCCGGCAAGCCCGGTCCCACGCCGTCGGGTGACGCACCGGGCGCGAAGCCCGGCGCCGCCAACACCTGAGCGCCGCTCCCCTTTCGCCGACACTTCGATCTCATCGACCCATGACCGAGGACGCCATGACCACGACTGACCCCGTCGACTCCGCCACGACCGAGCGCGTCACCGCGACCGTCGAGCAGCTCGAGCAGGAAGGCGACATCGCCGCCGACTACATCGAAGAGCTCCTCGACATCGCCGACATCGACGGAGACCTCGCGCTGGACGTGCGCGCCGGCCGTGCGTACGTGTCGATCGAGGCCGAGGACAAGGGCTCGATCGCCCTCCTCTCGTCGCCCGACACGGTGCAGGCGCTGCAGGAGCTGACCCGAATCGCGGTGCAGAACCGCACAGGCCGGTTCTCGCGCCTCATCCTCGACATCGGCGGTTCGCGCAACACGCGTGAGCAGGAGCTCGCTGTGCTGGTCGACCGCGCGATCGCACGCCTCGACGACGGTGCCACGCAGGCCTCCCTGCCGGCGATGTCGAGCTACGAGCGCAAGCTCGTGCACGACATCGTCGCCGAGCGCGGCTTCGTTTCGGAGTCGTACGGCGACGGTGCCGACCGTCACACCGTGATCCGTCGCGGCTGACGTTTCACGTGAAACGTCGATGACCAGCGTCGAGTACGAAGCGGAGCCCGCTGCCGCCGCCGAGATCTTCGGCGATCGCATCGAGGTCGCGCGCGCATTCACCCACGCCCTCGCTGAACAGGGTGAGGAACGTGGTCTGATCGGACCCCTGGAACCGCCCCGCCTGTGGTCGCGGCATGTGCTGAACAGCGCCGTCATCGCTCCGCTCTTCTCCGGCCGCGTCGGAGACGTCGGCTCGGGCGCGGGTCTGCCCGGACTCGTGCTCGCGATCGCTCGACCTGACGTGGAGTGGATCCTCATCGAGCCGATGGAACGTCGGGTGGCCTGGCTGTCGGAACAGGTCGCTGCGCTCGGGCTCGACAACGTCGAGGTGCTCCGGGCCCGGGCCGAGGACTGGAAGCGCGGGCCGGTATTGGATGCCGCGACCGCTCGTGCGGTGAGCGCGCTTCGCACCCTCGTGCCGATCACGGCTCCTCTGGTGCGCGACGGCGGCGAGCTGATCCTCCTCAAGGGGACCAGCGCCGACAATGAGATCGAGGCGGCGGCGAAGCCTCTGCGCAAGTTCGGCATCACGGATGCCCGCGTCGAGGTCGTCGGGGCCGAGCTGCTCCCCGACCCGACGCGCGTCGTGCGCGCCACGGTGCGTCGCGCCCGCTGACCTGCCGTCGATGACCGAGTGGCCGGCGGAGCGCGATCGCGACGCGGGACGCGGCCTGGTGCGCGTGCGAGCGCGCTTAAGAAGGGCACGTCACTCCGTGATTGAGACGCCTCATGGCGCTCGATCGACCGGTGTGAGCCCCCGCGTACGCACGGATATCGTTCTGATGCCGGTGATCGAGTGGTGGAGAACGGCGCAGTTCGATCACGAAGCCTCTCCATGAGTGGGCCGCCGATCTGCGCGGCGGGAATCGCGCGCGCGGTTCGACCGGCTTTCTGGGCGCCCCGAGAACTGGCCGGTGGTCGACCACCGCATCGCAGGTGTGCGGCGATCGAGACGCGAGCCACGGCTCCTCAGCGTGGTCGCCAGCCCCAGAGATGTCGCGGCGACCCACGTGATCGAGTGCGCCGAGCACGCCTGCCGAGATCCTGACGCCGGACCGGGTGTGTCGCCTGCCGTCGCAGTCGCTCCTGCCCGATGTGCTGGGTGCTCGCCTGGCTCCTGTGCGCGACGCAAGGGCTTCGTCCTTGGTCGAGACCCGGGAACGCCGAACCGGCGTGGTCACTACGCGAGTTGCCGCGCATTCGGCGGTGGGAGGGTGGTCTCGGGTACGCGTGGCGCGCCGGCCGGTTCGCTGCGGAGCCGCGCAGACCATGACGTCCGATCGCTTGCCTCAGGCGTGGGCGTACATCGTAGTGGTATCGAGTCGGGCAGGTGATCGTGTCGCCCGCACGGCGCGCATGCCGTTCTGTCGGCGCGGGCCGCCCGTGCTCCGCGATGGGAAATGCCTGGCGACGGGTACCGCGTCGTTGCGGTGGACGGTCGATGAGCCCGTGTGCACGTGTGTCGCGAATGCGACGAGATGCCGTTCTGTCGACCGTTCGCATGTTCGTCGTGCCGGTCCCGTGCAGGTACACACGGTCATCTGGCAGGCCGCGAGAGGCGTGCAACGGGGCGACGAGCTGAACGCTGGGCGTGGCGCCGATCTGTGAAGCGGTTCCCGTCACCGACGAGTCCGCGCGGAGACGTACCGAGATGGCGCGCGGAACTCCAGGTGGGTCCACTTTGCCGGTGCCGGCTCAAGTCGTGGGTTTGCCGGGGTGACGACACCGAGTGCCGGCTGTCCGTCAGTGCGACCGACTGCCTCGGATGCCGCGTGCGCCCTGTGATGGACGAGCCCGCGTCGCTCAGCCAGATCACGACTCCGCCCGCGCTTCCCCGAACGTGCTGGAGACAGGCAGCTCCCTCCCCCGTGTCCGCGACGTGTGAGCCGCATGGCCGACCGGCGTCGGGGTGGCCGCGCACATCCCTGCGAGTCCACCTTCCTGTCGCCGTGAAGCCCAATCATGCTCGCGGGGCTTCAGTCCGAGCCGGGTACGGCCCGTACCGACGCGCTCGTTGTTGCTTCGGGCCTCATGGCGCTGGCAGAACCTGGTCTCAATGCCTCTGTCACCATGCCGCCGTTGAATCGTGACGTACTGCGCCCATCGTCATCGGAGCGTCCGGCTTCGCGAACCGGCGGGACCCGACGCTTGGTCGGCGCACCCACGTGGCCGCACGCACCGGGGAAGAAGCGCTGGCGGTCGGCCTCCCCTCCCGGACCAGTCACACGTAGAGCGGGCGACGGGCCCCGGCGCTGTGGGAACCTCGTTTCACGTGAAACATCGTGGATCGTGCTGGGTTGGGGAGACACCGGCGTGCTGCATTCAGCATCCCCGATGGGCGAAGTCCTTCCGGCAGACCAGCATCGATGTCGTTATCACGATGCTTGGTCAACCCGACTGTTCCGCGGTGATCCGGCCAATCCGATCGGTCTCGGGCTCGGGCTCGGGCTCGGGCTCGGGCACGTGCCGGGCAGTCGAGTGGACACTCCCGCAATCCCGGAAGCATGCGGGAACGGGACGGGTGGTCAGCATCGCTGCGACATGCATGGCATGCAGTGAGCCATCGCAACGAGACGGCAGGCCTCAGGCGCGTCGAACTTCAATCCACCGCTATCTCGTGATTTCGTGCCTCGCATCTCGTTGAGGCGAGCAGGTTCTTGCCGTCGGGCTGGGTGAGGCACCGAGTCGAGAGCATGTCACCGACACAGAGTCCTTCAACCAGATCGACCCTTTTGGCTCACACACGCTCACGTTCGAAGAGTCCCTCTACTGCAGGCCGGCGCACACAGCCTGGGCGGATGATTACCGTGATCCGGGGCGCCGACGCCCGACTGCGGACAGCCGACCTCCCTCTCATCACGCGTCCTCGCCGGAGGGTGATGACGGAAGTAGAGCTGGTCACGCTCTGGCGAGGGAGCGGGTAGATGCCTTCTGTCTCACGTATGCCCCGAGGGCGCAGCGCGGTCGTTTCACGTGAAACATCGACCGAACGTGATCGCATCTACTCCCCCGCGCGCGTCCTCGGTACGCGATCCTCATCTGACCCCCGCGCGAGACATGACAGACGGTAGGCGGCCGGAGGAGAGCAATGATCCTCGCCAACATCCCCGGAGCGTTGCAGCTCGACTCAGCGCGTCATCTCCTGGACCACAACGACGGTCTTCCTAGGGCCGACACACGGTTCCGAGCGCCGATTTGCCGGTTCGATGAGCGAGCAGCTTCTTCGGATCGAGGACTCGCCGTCTCGTGGAGCGGCGCATGCGTGAAGAGGATCTGAACGCCTCGCAGTCGGCTGGATCGGGCGTGGAAGGTCATTCGGAACGATGTTTCACGTGAAACACCGGCCCCCGGGGCGCGCGAGCGGGGCGGGGTTCCCTCTGACCGCGCGAGTGATCGAGTAGGCGTCTCGCGATGGACGGGGATGTTGGAGCGGCGGACACGCCAGGTAGTTGCGTGAGCGACATGAGGGAGTCGGTACAGCGCAGCGCGCCTCCCCAACGACCGCGCCGGCCCCGAGGCTGGTGCGGTGACCGCCTTACGGCGCGGTGGTTCGCTCTCGATACCTTGACGAACTCGGCGAGCGCCTCCACAGCGGGGCTTCTTTCGGCCGGCGTACGCGGTGCGTTTCGACGGCCGGCCGTATCCGGCGGGGCGGCCATTGCGGTCCTGAGCCCGTCGAAAGGCGTGGCGTGCGTCGCCTCGACGAGCTCAGCGACCGACTGCGGCCCGCGCCGAGCGGGCATCGACGACGCAGCTCGTGGCCTGGCCGCGTCCCTCCCGGTAACCGAACCTCTGGAGCGACGTGCCCCTCAACCCGGTCTACGAGCTCGACGACCGGGTTGAGGGGCTCGATCGGGTCGTCCCGGACGACGGGCTGCAGCCGTCCACGCACACACACCAGCGCGGTCTTGCTGGTCCCCGAGCTTGTCGAGGGGGCGAACGTCGATGTTGCGAGGGAGTCTCAACCGGCGGCGCGTCATCCGGCGTTCGGTGATCATGGTGTGGCTGGCTCCGGGACGGTGCCGNCTTGCTGGTCCCCGAGCTTGTCGAGGGGGCGAACGTCGATGTTGCGAGGGAGTCTCAACCGGCGGCGCGTCATCCGGCGTTCGGTGATCATGGTGTGGCTGGCTCCGGGACGGTGCCGCGCGCCGACTCCGGCATCGACGCGGATCGGAATGACGGGAACGCCGAACCACTCAAGGCGCTTCGTGGCCACCTGCGCGCTCGACTTCTCGACAAGCTCGACCACCGGGCTGGCGCCGGGCCAGGTCGGCGGCGAGTGCTTGCGATGCCCGATTGTGCTTCTTCCGGCGGCCTCGCCGGTCCCGAGACGGGGGACGTCGGTGATGCACGGAACTCTCGGAGGCCGTCGTGTGGATGCCCGAGATTGACGGATCATCTGATTCCTGCACAGGGTTGCGCGGCTACTGAACCGCCCACGTGGATCGGCAGGACGGGGATCGATCGCACGCATGACGAGGTTCCTCGGTGCCCTGGAGTCCGGCGCCTCGACACGCTCGACGACCGGGCCGACGCCTGGGCGACGTGGGCGGTGAACTCTCGGGCGCCGTCGTGTGAATGCCCGAGATCGCGAATGACCTGATTGCGGCACAGGGTTGCGCGACTACTGAACCGCCGACGTGGATCGGCAGGACGGGGATCGATCGCACGCATGACGAGGTTCCTGATGCCCTTTGGTTCGACGCCTCGACAGGCTCGACGACCGGGCCGGCGCCTGGGCCAGGTCGGCGGCGACAGCTCGCGCCGCCCTCTTGTGCGCCTACCGGCGGCCTCCGCGCGGGGCATCCTACCCACCGACGCGGAGGGGTGCGACGAGACCAAGCACCCGTCCGGCGTCTGGTTCCTCAGTGATCTGGGCGTTCGACGCCTCGGCAAGCAGCTCGGCGGTGTCGGAGACGGCCTCCACACGCGCATGCACCTCCCGGCCCACTTCTCCCGGTCCCCTGAATGTCGCGAGGGGTCGGACGTCGGTGCCGCGCGGAGCTCTCAGGAGCCGCCGCGTCGACAGGCGTTCCAGATAGCCGCTGTGGCGTCGGGTGCGTGCCGACTCGAGCCGCCGAGAGCGCAGCAGGCATCAGCAACCCCGGCTGCTCGGTGGTCCGCAGCTCGACCCCCCGACGCGCTCGGCGACCAGGGCGGCGTCCGGACCGGGTTGGCGGCGGCCACGGGCTTACGACCCCGCTCGTGCCTCAACGCCGGCCTTCCGACCCCCGAGCTTGTCGAGGGGCCGACGTCAGCGTCGCGCGGGACTCCAGGCGCGCGCGTCTTGCATCGGCACAATCGGGATCACGAACCCGCGGCAGGGTTCCTCGACAGCCTGGAGGTCGACGTCTCGCGAGGCTCGGTGACCAGGCCGGCGTCTGGATCGGGCCGCTGGAACCGGCTCGCCACGCTCGATCGTTCCTACGCAACCGACCTGTCCGGTCCACGAGCGTGTCGACGGGACGAACGTCCGTGCTGCGCGGGGTTGCGATGCGCCGCCGAGTCGACGGGCGTTCGAGATGGTCGGTGTGGGTGGTCGCGGCTGCGCGCCGACTCAACCGCCGCGCGCCGACTCAACCGCTCACGCGTAGGTTCTTCGATCTCTGGAGTTCGACGCCTAGACGAGCTCGGCGACCGGCCCGTCGTCGTGGATCGGCTGGCATCGACGACCGCTCACGACACCCGACGGGACCTGCCCAGGCAGCCCTCCACCGGGGAGAGGCGGAGGTGGGAAGGCTCGACCAGCGGGGCGGGTGAGTCCCATAGCGTGGTGTCAATTCCTGCGGGGCTCTCGTCGTCGCTGACGATGAAGGGCCACCGTGGGATGACCAGTTGTTTCCG
>NZ_JBIQWL010000006.1:0-235836 GCF_044325405.1 Microbacterium alkaliflavum
CCGAGCCCGCACGTCCCGAGCTCTACCTCACCGCCTGACCACCACCCACCCTCAGGAAGCAACGGAATGACACCACGCCACGGGACTTGACCCAACACACGATGTCGTCACGGCCGCGAGACATCAAGGGGCGCGGGATACCTCCGCCAGCGCCATCGCTCAGGTGACTCGACGCGGGGGGCTCGCGAGAAGGGATGCCGCGTGTCACGCCACCCGAGGCGAGGGGCACGCGGTGACGGGCGGAACGACGGGTCCCGCGTCCAACTGCGTGAGTCCGAAGTTCAATGGGGTTTCCGGATGGTTCTCACGCGCACAAGCCGCACGAAGGGCACGACGAAAGCCGGGCGCGCGACGGAGCGCACGCCCGGCTCGTCGGGAGGTCAGCAGGTCGCGGCGGGGAAGGGCACCTCCTGCTGGGCCGTCACGGGCTTGCCGTCGACGGCACCCGAGGCAGTCAGCGTGACCGAGCCGGCGGGGATCGCCGCGAGGCGCGTCGTGAACGCGGCCGAGGACGCCTTGCCCGGCGCGATCGGGCCGAGGTTCTTCGAGCCGTACGGCGACACGACGGCGACAGAGGCATCGACGTCGTTGGTGTTGGTCACGGTCACCGTCTGCACGACCTTGCCGGCGACGCAGCGCGCCGCCACGACGCCCGACACGACGGGAGCGGGTGAGCCCACCGTCACCTCGACCGCCGCCGCCGACGACCCGGCGAGCACGTCGTATCCGGCGAACGACGCCGACAGCGACACGTCGCCGTGGAGGTCGGGCACGGTGGTCTCGGCGACGAAGCCGTCGCCGCTGGGGCGCACCGCAGCATCCACCGTCGCCGCACCGAAGCCGAAGCGCACCGTCCCCGCGACCGCTCCCCCGTCGGCAGCCGACACGCGCGCCGAGACCACAGAGCCGGGCTCGAGCGCGTCTCCGGCCGAGACCCCGGTCAGCGCGGTCGCCGTCCCGACCTTCGTGAGCGCAGAGCCCTTGGCCGACTCCCACTGGTTCAGGGTCACCGGCAGCACGCTGCCGTGACGAGACTTGGGCAGTGCCCCGGTCACCGTGCGCCACTGCGGGTCGGCGAGCGACTCCGTGAACAGCGGCAGGTAGCCGACCCCGGTGAAGTCGTCGACGAAGAGGTAGAAGCCCTTCGTCGAACCGGCGGGCAGCGAGGTGTCGCCCTTGTTCGCGCGGAAGATCGTCGGACCCTCCGTCGTGCGGGTCGTGCTGCGAGCGGTCTTGGAGATGCAGGACGCATCCGTCTTCCAGGCGTAGTCGCCGGGCAGCGAGAGCGCACGCATCGCGGGGGACGATTCCTGCACGATGTCGACGCAGCCGGTGACCTCCTTCGTGAAGCGGTAGAAGGTGCCGCCGTCCTCGATCATCGTGGAGTCGATGCGGTCGCCGGCGTCCTGCCAGACCTTCGCGCGCGAGAACGTCTGGAAGTCACGCGTCGTGGCGTACATGACCTTCGAGTACGTGTAGTTGGGCGTGCCGACCTTGTCGTACGGACGCGTCGCATCGAGGTACACGCGCGACGACCAGTACACGACGTACTCGCCGGCCGCGTCGTCCCAGTACGCCTCGGGCGCCCACGTCATCGAGGCGAAGGGCCCTGACACCTTGACGTGGCGCTGTGCGCTCCAGGTCTTGAGGTCGGTCGACTCCCAGATCTCGAGGTACGAGCTGCCGTCGTCGAGCGCCGAGTCCCACGTCGTGCCGCTGCCGATCGAGAGGTCGGTCGCGATGAGGAAGAACCGGTCGCCCTCCCGCGAGCGCATGATGAAGGCATCCCGAAGCCCCGTCGTGCCCTTCGTCGATGTGATGAGGGGATTGCCGCCGTTCAGGACATCCCAGCTCATGGCGCTGTCGCCCTGCGACGCCGCGAGCGAGATCTTCTCGCCTGCGACGGTGTCGGCCGTGAAGTAGGCGAACATGTACCGCTCGTCGACAGCGGGACGGGGGGATGCCGCGACGGCGACGTCGAACGTCCGGGTCAGGACCGCAGCTCCCGAGCCGATCGTCGCGGTGAGCGTCACGGGCACGTCGCCCGAGCCCCACGCGGGGCGCGTCACGACGCCCGCGGCCTTGGCGCCGGCAGCGGCATCCGTGATGACCGCCGGCTTCGACGACACCCACGTGATCGGCGCGCCCGCGGCGCCGCGCGCCGGCAGGGTGACGTTGCCGCGCACCACGTCGGGCACCGAGAGCGCATCGCGGTCGGCCGCGATGTCGGCGGCAGTCAGCGCGGGCACCGTCACGGTGAAGGAGCGGGGAGAGGATGCCGCGACGCCGCGCGTCGAGACGGTCGCGACGAGCGTCGCGGTCGCCGCGGGCGAGCCCGGTGCGGGCCGCGTCACGACGCCGTCGCACGTGACGACCGACGGGGTCGACGATGCCCACGTCACACCGCGCAGCGTGAACAGGTCGAGGTCGCCCGTCACGGCCGACGTGTCACCGAGGTCGATCGCCGCCAGCGTTCCGTTCGAGACGGCGGCCAGGTCTGCGGCGTGCGCCGCGCCGTCGCGGTCGGAGAGTGCGACGACCTCCGCGGAGTTCAGCGCCCGGCTGTACACGTGGAAGGCGCCGACCGTGCCCTTGAAGAGGGCGTCGGGCCACGGCGAGCGTCCGATCGTGTTGAGCGTCTGCGAGATGTCGGCGGGCGTGAGGGTCGTCTTGCCGACGCCTGAGCGCTGCCCGTCGGTGTAGAGGGTGATCGTGTCGGCGTCGGCGTCGAGCACAGCGGTGACGCTGTGCCACCGGTTCGCTGTGAGTGCGTAGCCGGTGCCGTTCTTCTCGCCCGCGCTCGAAGAGGTCGTGATGGCCGCGCGCGGGCCGCGCGCCGTCGCGAACCAGTACTGCTGGTTGACGTCGTTGCCGATGTTCCAGAGGAAGTGGTTGCTCGTCAGCATCGCCGCGTCGACCTTGACGTCCATCGAGATCGTGGCCGACGTCGCCGTCTTGAGCAGGTCGTCGGGAAGCTCGACCCAGTCGCCGGTCGAGGTCTTCGCGCCGCCCGTGAAGCGCAGCGTGCCGGCCTCCGAGCGCTGGTCGGCGACGAAGTTGCGCACGACCGCGTCGAGCGGATCTCCGGCGGCCGCGGAGCCGTCGGCGGTGTTGCGGACGGCATCGCCCGAGGTCTCGTCGAAGAGGTACTGCGCGACGAGACCGTCGGAAAGCGGATCGGCGGCGAGCGCGGGAACGGCGAGCAGGGCGGGCGCCGCGAGGCCGCTCAGCCCCACGGCGAGGGTCGTGGCCATCGCGAGGCGACGGCGCAGGGTTGAGGGGCGGGGTTCGGGCGGGGGCGCGGCATCCATCGTCATGCGGGCCATCGGTGCGTGCCTCTTCTCTCGGGAGCGATTCGGATGGCACGAAGCCGGGCGCGACGGAATGTCTGCGCCCGGCTTCGCGGGCTGTGTCAGCCGCAGTCCGCGGCGGGATACGGGACGGTCTTCTCGATCGAGACCTGCGTGCCGTCGACGGTGGCCGAGGCGGCGATCGTGACCGATCCGGGGTCGATCGCGGCGAGCCGCGTCGTGAAGGAGGCCGACGCCGACTTGCCGGCGGCCACCGGGAGCGTCTTGGCGCCGTACGGCGACGCGACCGAGGCGGTCACCGGCGCGCCGTCCGCGTTGGTCACCGTGACGATCTGCACGACCTTGCCCGCGACGCAGCGTGCCGTCACCGAAGCGTTCACCGCGAGCACGGGCGCGGTCGCGACCGAGACGGTGAAGCTCGTCGAGATCTGCGGCGCCGCGTCGAGCGTCACGCGAACGGTGCGAGTGCCGGGCGTGGCGGAGTCGAAGCCCGAGAGCGTGTACTCGCGCGCGTCGAGCACGCGCGTCGAGCCGCTCGCGGTCGTCGCCGTGACTTTCAGCCCCTCGGCGGCGAAGGCCTCGCCGACCGTGTAGGCGGTCTTCGTCGGCGCACTGGTCACCGCGATCGAGGCGATCTTGGCCGCGGCATCCCCGAATCCCTGCAGCAGGCGGTCGTACTCGCTCTGCGTGACGGGGACGATCGTGCCGTGCCGCTTCAGCACGGAGTCCCAGGTGATGTCGCTGCCGACCGACCATCCGCCGCCCGCCGTCGCGGGCGTCGTGCTCGCGAGGTCCGTCGAGCGGAACGCCATGTAGCCCGTGCCGGCGCTGTAGCGGTCGGCGATGAGCCCCCACGTCGGCACCTTCTGCCCCGAGGGCCCGGTCAGCGCGTCTTCGTCGTTGAACCGGAAGAGCTCCGGACCCTCCAGGCGCGCGCCCGAGTAGTTGTCGGTGCCGAAGATGTCACGCAGCGTGCTGACCTTCTCCCAGCCGCCGGGGTTGCTCGCGAGCGCCGCGTCGCTGACCGTGGTCGCGTAGGGGTTGGTGCTCCGCTCGAGCGTGATCTGGCCGTCGCCGGAGGCGCGGTAGAAGACGCCGTCCACCTCGATCATCGTCGTGTCGATGATCGAGCTCGTGCGGTCGATCCACTTCACGGGGTCGGAGAAGGTCACGAAGTCGCGGGTCGTGGCGTAGTACATGTTCATGTAGTCGCCGTACGTGTTGCCGAGGGGATCGGATGCCCCGGCTCCCGTCGACGACGCCCAGTAGACGAGGTACTGCCCCGTCGCCGGGTCGTAGGTCGCCTCGGGTGCCCACGCGTTGCCCGCCTGCGGGATCTTCGACGCGACGTCGACGAGGCGGGGCGCCGACCACGTGACGAGGTCGTTCGACTCCCACACGACGAGGCTGCGGCTGCCCGGGTTGGTCGGGGTGTACCGCCATCCGTACTTCGCCGTGCTGAGGTCGGTCGCGATGAGGTAGAACTTGTCGCCACCCGGTCCGCGGACGAGGAACGGGTCGCGTGCCCCGGTCTCGCCGACCGTGGACTGCAGGACGGGCTGCTCGCCGTTGAGGTCGGTCCAGGTCTGGCCGTTCTCGCTCGCGGCGAAGTAGATCTGCTCGTTGATCGCCGCCGGCGAGCGGCCCGCTGTGAAGTGCGCGAACAGGTAGGCCGACGTGTCCTCCGGCTCAGGAAGCGCGCGGACGGTGACGGCGAACGTCCGGGTCGCGGTCGTCCCCGCGACCTTCGCCGTCAGCTGCACCTGCGCGTCGGGCTGGCCGTAGGCGGGGCGCGTCACGAGGCCGGGCGCACGCCCGTCCTGCGCGGCCGTCGAGATGATGCCCTGCGGCTCGGATGTCCATGTGATCGCGGAGGCGTAGGTCGTGCCCTTCGCGGGGATCGTGAGGTTGTCGCGCACGTCGCCGAGGCCGCTCGCCCCGCCGAGTGCGATCGCGTCGAGATCGGCCTGCGCACGGTCGTTCACACCCGGCAGCGGGGCGAGGGTCACGGAGAACGTCCGTGTCGCGGTCTTGCCGCGCACAGTCGCCGTCGCGGTCAGCGTCGCCGACGGAGTGGCGCCCTCGGCCCGGTGGATCGCGCCGTTCGCCTCGACGACGGCGGGGTCCGACGTCGTCCAGGTCACGCCGCCGCTCGTGGGCAGCGTGAGATTCTGCGACACGGCGGTGAGGTCGCCGAGCGCGATCGCATCGACGGTCTCCTGCGCGACGGACACGGCATCCACCTCCGAGATCGTCGCGACCTCGGCGCCGGACAGTGCCCGATCGTAGAGGCGGTACGTGCTGAGGGCGCCCGTGAACTTGGGGTCGGCCGTGTAGGCCGAGGCGCCGATGAGGTTGTTCGTCTGCGTGGCGAGGTCGGCGACGTTGCTGCTCGAGTCGCTCTTGCGCGCCGCCTCGACGCCGTCGACATAGACGATGATCGTCGACGTCGAGGCGCCGGCGTTGGGGGCGATCGTGACGACGACGGACTGCCACTTCTCGGCCGCGAAGGCCGACGGGGTGGTCGCGGTCTGCTCCCCCGTCCAGTTGGTCTTGGAGATGGATGCCCGATGCCCCGGCGTGTGCAGGAAGAACTGGCCCGTTCCGGCGTTGCCGGATCCGCCGATGTTCCAGGCGAAGTTGTTGCCGCTGAGCGTCGCCGCCGTCGGCTTCATCTCGATCGCGACCGAGGCCGCCGTCTTCCCCGTCAGGAGGTTGTCGGGGAGCTTCACGTAGTTGGCACCCGTGAACTTCATGACGCCGTGATCCCAGGCGGTGCCGCCGGTCACGGTGCCGTTCTGGGCGCCGTTCGCGGTCGCGGCATCCGTCAGCACCGTTCCCGACGTCTCGGAGAAGTCGTAGGCGGCGATCAGGCCATCGGTGGCGACGCCGTCGAGGGGCCCGGCCGCCGTCGACGGCTGGGCGACCCCCAGAACGAGGGCTGCGCACGCGGCGCCTCCCAGGAGTGTTCGCGTGCGCAGCTTCATCGTCATTCCTCTCGAGCTCAGCCGCAGACCGACTGCGGGTAGGCGATCGACTGCGTCGCGCTGAGCGCCTTGCCGCCGACCGTCGCGTGTGCGGCGACCGTCACGCTGCCCGCGGGCATCGTCACAAGACGCGTCGTGAAGGCGTACGAGACGCTCTTGCCCGGTGCGAGCGACGCCGTCGACTTCGTGCCGTACGGAGAGACGGTGTCGAGCGCGAGCGCGACGTCGTCGGTGTTCGTGACGGTCACGGTCTGGACGACCTTGCCCGTGACGCAACGTGCCGTCGTGGTCGCCGTGTACGCGAGGTCGGGCGCCGCCAGCACCGTGACCGTCGCGGTGACGGTGCGGTTCGCGGGCGCGACCTCCTCGTCCTCCTCCATGTCGAACACGGGCAGGCCGTCGGCAGCCCAGTGCACGCGGCGCACGAACATGTCGCGGCCGGAGAGGTTGTTGTGGTCGGTACGGGCGTGGAAGACGTAGATGAGGTTGTCGTCCTCGTCGTACGACCACATGCCGTGCCCCGTGCCGAGCTGGTAGGCCCCGTTGAACAGGCCCGACTTCTGGATCGGGTAGTTCAGCTTCGCCCACGACGCGGGATCGGTGAGGTCGGCACCCGACGTGGCGGTGAGGAGGCCCGTCGTATACGTGTCGCCGACCGTCGAGCCCGAGTAGATCAGGAAGAGCTTGCCGTCGTGCGCCTGCACGTTGGGGCCCTCGGCGATCGTGTTGTCCCACGCGTACTCGGGCACGCCGATGCGGACGGGCGCCGACGTGAGACGCGTCGGGTTGGCCGGGTCCATCTTGGCGATGAAGAGGGCGCCGACCATCTGCCACACGTAGTACGACTGGCCCTTGTCCTCGAAGTACGTCATGTCGAGCGAGATGTTCTGGATGGGGTTGAGGATCGAGCCGTCGGCGCGGAGCACCTTCTGCACCTTGGTCCAGTTCGCCGGCACGGCCGGGTCGAGGTCGTTGCCCTGCGCGTCCTGCTTGAGCTGCATGATGCTCGCGCGGCCCGTCCACATGTCCGGGGCGCCGTTCGTGTTGTAGCAGGGCATGAACAGGATCGAGAGCTTGCCGCCGATGACGTGGAACTCGGGCGCCCAGTAGCAGCCGGTCATGGCCGCTCCGTCGGCATCCGTGTCACCGCGCTTGAGCAGATCGATCTCGGTGTTGCGTCCTGCGGCGATCGCCGAGTCGGACAGGTCCTCGATGCTGTTCGCAATGCGGATCGGCATGTGCGCCGAGCCGATGTTGTTGCCGTACAGGTCGTCGGTCGCGATCATCAGGAACTTCGTCGCGCCGTTCCAGTCGTACCGGAACACCGACGGGTCGGCGCGCTCGTCGGCGAACGGCGTCGGGTACTCCGGCTGCTTGACCGAGCCGGTCACCTGGTACGTGCCGGGCTTGGACGTGTCGACGGCGGCGAGGGATGCGGCATCCCACGCGATCGCCCGCGTCGCCTCGGTGCCGTCGTCGTACGACAGTTCGGCGCGCTTCGGGAGGTCGGCGGCCGTGAAGGCGTCGCCCTGCTCGAGCTCGATGCCGCCCGTCGCCGCGACGCCCGTGTTCGCGATGCGGCCGAAGCGCACCTCGAGAGCGTCGACGACCGACTTCGGAATCGCGACGGCGTTGCCCGAGGCGTAGTTCGCCACACCCGTGCCGGCGTTGCCGGCCGTGCTCGCCACGACGCCGCGCAGCACGGCGCCGCGGGTCGAGGCATCCGTCAGGTCTGCGAAGGTCGTGTAGAAGGGCGCGCCGGCGTCAGAGGTCCACGATACGACGTAGCGGTGGGATGCCGAGTCCCAGACGACCGCGGGCTCGTTGACGCCGCTCGTCACGCCGAGGTTGACGAGGCCCACCTCCTGGTAGCTGAGCAGGTCGGAGCTGCGGGCGAAGAGGAGGCTCGACGCCTGCGTGCCGTCGGACGCTCCGCCGCGGGCTGTGCGGGTCGCGACGACGCCGTAGTCGCCGTTCGCGAGGTAGAACAGGTGCGGGTTGCGGAGGCTCCGGATGATCGAGTCGGTCGTGCCGCTCGCCGGCGGCGTCGTCGAGGTCTTGGCGAAGAAGATGCCGTAGTTCTCGTTGAGCGGGGTCCAGCCGGCGCCGTTCTCGAGCGCGAGGTGCATGCTGAGCGCGACGTCGGCGTTGTTGGCCTCGCCGACCGTGGTCGCGTTGCGGCTGTAGGCGAGCAGCTGCGACGTCGTCGCCGCGGGAAGGACGCGCACCGTGAAGGTGCGGTCGGCGGTGGCGCCGGTCGACGGGTCGGTGACGCGGACGGTGACGGTGCCGTCGACAGCGGATGCCGACGCCGACGAGATCCTGTCGGTGGCGGTGATGCCGCCGGTCGTGCCGGTCACGGCGACCGTCGTGCCGTCGGGTGCCGCGGGAAGCGCCGTGCCCGACTCGACGACGGCGGGGACGACGAAGCGCTGCGCGAGACGCTCGGCGCGCTGCGCGGCGGTCTCGGTCGAGGGCAGCACCGTGACGGTGATGGTCTTGGTCGCGGTGACGCCCCGCACCGTGGCCGTCGCGGTGAGCTGCACCGGGATGGAGGGCTGGCCCGCGAGGGGCGCGTTGACCGTGCCGTCGGTCGCGACGACGGCGGGGTTGCTGGAGCTCCACGTGACGCGGCCGTTGGAGGTCGGGAGGTCGACGTCGGTGCTCGTCTGGAGGTCGGCGAGGTTGAGGGCCGTCAGGATCGCCTGCGCCTGCGTCTGCAGCTCGCTCGCGTGGGCCTGCGCGTCGGCGTTCGAGACGTCGGCGATCTCGGCGGCGCTGAGCGCGCGGTCGTAGACGCGGAACGACGAGATCGCCCCCTGGAACAGCGGGTCGGGCCACGGGCCGCGCGCGATGGCGTTGAGCGACTGGTCGACGACGTTGGCGGGCGTCACGGGCATCGCACCGCTGGCGGCGCGAGCGCCGTCCAGATAGAGGGATGCCGTGCCCGCAGCGCCGTCGACGACCGCGACGACGCTCACCCACTGGTTCGCCGTGACGCCGCACGAGCCCGATTGCACGAGCCGCTCGACGCCGGCCGACTTGAGGCCGACGAGGGGCGAGCGCCCGGATGCGCAGTTGAGCGACGTGAAGAAGTACTCGGTGGCGGAGGAGTCGTTGCCGATGTTCCACAGGAAGTGGAAGCCGCCCAGCATGGCCTGCGTCGCCTTCACCTCGGCGACGACGGTCGTGGATGTCTTGCCGCTCAGAAGGTTGTTCGGAAGCTGGACCCAGTTTCCCGTCGAGGTCTTGGCGCCGCCGCGCAGCGTGAGGGCCGATCCCGTCCAGTCCGAGGCCTGCAGGTTCTGCACCGTGGCCTCACCCAACGTCGCCCCGGGGGCGGTGTTGGGCACCGAGGCCCCCGTCGTGCGATCGAACGTGTACTGCGCGATGAGCCCCTGGTCGGGCGCGGCGGCCTGGGCACTGGTGGCGCCGAGCCCCAGCATCATCGCGCCGATCGCGGCGACCGCGACTGCGGCCTTGCGGCGGGGGAACAGTCTCATTCCACTCTCCATCGGGTGTCTGAACATCGTCGGACAGGCTGTTAGCGCTCACGTTAGCGGTAACGCTCCGGCAAATCCATAACAAGACTTCTGTCTTGACACACATCAAGCCCTGCTTCTACCGTGGATGAACCCTGGATGTTCTCGGTAACATCCCCACCATCGCCCCGAGGGGCCGACGAGGACTGCGCGAAGACGCACATCACCGACGCGACGGCGACGTCGATGCTCGGCAGTCGTGTCGCCGCCAGCCACGAGAGCGAGGCACGAGCGCATGCGAGCGCGCACCAGATCCCGATTCCTGGCGAGAGGCACCGCGGTCGCGACCGCCGCAGCGCTCGCCCTGGCCGGCGCCGTCGTCCCCGCGACGATGGCGAGCGCGGCCATCTCCGCCACTCCCCTGATCCATTACACGTTCGACTCGGCGTCCGGCACGACGATCGCGGACACGAGCGGCAACGGTTACAACGCGACCCTCCAGCAGACGGGCGCGACGTTCCAGAACGGCGTCCTTAGCCTGCCCGGCGGGGCCCGCGCCACCGGCGCCTACGTCGACATCCCGACGACGGGCCTCGTCGGCAAGAAGGACCTCACGATCTCCACGTGGATGTCGGGCAAGACGGGCGCCGCCAACGTCGCCGCGGCCTTCATCGGCGCTCCGGTCGCCTCCGGCGCCTCGTACTCGTCGGCGTACTGGCTGCTCAACCTCACCAACCCCAGCGGCTACGTCAAGTCGGTCGTGACCAACACCGTCAGCGCGACGGCTCCGTGGGGCACCGAGGTCGGTCCCGGCGCGACGAACGCCGCCACCACGGGCATCAAGACCCCCACGGGCATGTCGCTCTACACGACCGTCATCGACGGCACGAACGGCCAGCTCCGCGTGTACGTCAACGGCGCACTCATCTCGACGACGGCCATCGCGCGCAACGTCTCGTCGTTCGGCTCGTCGCTCGTCTCGTACCTGGGCCGATCGACGTACGCCGACGCGAACTGGAGCGGCGACGTCGACGACTACGCCGTCTACGGCCAGGCGCTCGACACCGCGAGCGTTCAGCAGCTCTTCTCCGACGAGGCGATCGACAAGGCCGTCGCGTCAGTGACGGTCCCCGCCACGGCGACCGCGAGCTTCACGCTGCCGACGACCGCTTACGGCACGCAGGTGTCGTGGGCGTCGGACAATGCAGCCATCGCGGTCAGCGGGGGCGCGGCATCCGTCACCCGTCCCGCCGCCGGGCAGCCCGACGCGAGCGTCACGCTGACGGCGACCTTCACGGCAGGGTCGCAGACCCGCACCAAGACGTTCGTCGTCACGGTGCCGGCCGACATCTCTGCCGACTCCAAGGCGCAGCAGGACCTCGACGCCCTGTCGATCCGCAACCTCGACGACATCCGCACGAACTTCTCCGTCTCCACGGCCGGCTCGCTCGGCTCGACGATCACGTGGGCCGTCACGAGCGGTGCGGCGTTCGCCACGCTGCGCGACGGCGTGTCGACGGCGTCGAAGACCGTCGAGGTCAAGCGCCCCGCCGCGGGCGCCGCAGCCGCCGACGTCGTGCTGACGGCGACGGCGACCAACGGCACGGCGACCCGGACGCGCGAGTTCCGCGCGAAGGTGCAGCCGATGCCCGGAGGGTCGGACAAGACCGAGGCATACGTGTGGGCCTTCTTCACGGGTGAGGGCGCGGGCGCCGAGCGCGTCAGCCTCGCCGCCTCGAAGGGCAACGATGCGCTCGACTGGAACACCCTGAACGGCGGCCAGCCGCTGTTCACCTCGACGCAGGGCACGACAGGCCTCCGCGACCCGTTCATCATCCGCAGCCCCGAGGGCGACCGCTTCTACATGCTCGCGACCGACCTGAAGGTCGACGGCCTGGCCGGCGGCTTCACGACGGCGCAGATCTCGGGCTCGCGCTACATCGAGGTGTGGGAGTCGGACGACCTCGTGCACTGGTCGGACCAGCGCCACGTCAAGGTGTCGTCGGACTTCGCCGGCAACACGTGGGCGCCCGAGGCGTACTGGGACGCGGAGCTCGACACGTTCGTCGTGTTCTGGGCCTCGAACATCTACCCCACGGCGAACGCGGCCGACCGCACGGCCGTCACGTACAACCGCATGATGTACGCGACGACCGACGACTTCGTGACGTTCTCCGAGCCGAAGGTCTGGAGCGACGTCAAGCGCGGCACCGGCCTCGGCCTCATCGACTCGACCGTCGCTCGCGTCGGCGACGTCTTCTACCGCTTCACGAAGGACGAAGCGTCGATGACGATCCGCCAGGAGAAGTCGACCAACCTGCTCGCGACCGAGAGCGGCACGCTCCCGGGCACGACCGGCGCGGCCGACCAGTGGACGCTCGTCAAGGAGAAGGTCGCCACCGGCCTCCCCAACGGGGAGCCGGGCGGAACGTACTCGAGCGGTGAAGGTCCGAGTATCTTCAAGGCCAACGACGGCGACGTGAACAACATGAGCTGGTACCTCTTCATCGACCAGCCCGACTATCACGGCGGCCCGAACCACTACATCCCGTTCGGCACGACCGACATCGCAGGCGGCGACTCGTGGCAGCCCTTCGGCACGAAGCTGCGCGCAAACCTGCCGCAGAACTCGGACGGCGGCAAGCCGCGCCACGGCACGGTCATCCCCGTGACGCGCGCCGAGTACCAGAAGGTGCTCGAGGCCTACGCGCCGGCGATCGCCGTCACCTCGGTGAACGCCATCTCGGTCACGACGCAGGAAGGCGTCGCCCCGACGCTGCCCTCGGCGCAGCTGACCAAGAAGGACGGCTCGCAGGCGACGGCGGCTGTCACGTGGGACGCGATCGCCCCGGCGAAGTACGCGACGGCGGGCACCTTCACGGTGAAGGGCGTGGCTCAGGATGCCTCGCGCCAGCCGGTCGAGGCGACCGTCACCGTCGAGAGCACCCTGCACGTCTCCGCGACGAACGAGACGCGCTGCGTCACGGGCAAGGTCACGCTGACGACGAAGGTCGCGAACGACTCCGACAAGGCCGTCGCCATCGTGGTGACGACCCCGTACGGCACGAAGTCGGCGACCCTCGCGGCGGGCGCCGCGGCGTCGTACGCCTTCACGACGCGCCTCGCGTCGGTGTCGGCGGGCGAGGTCAGCGTCGTCGCGACGGCAGACGGTGCGAGCAAGACCGTGACGGCGCCGTTCGCCGCACGGTCGTGCAGCTGACGCTCCGCACGTCACCCCGAGGGGCCTCGCCGGATCCGTCCGGCGGGGCCCCTCCCCTTTCTCGGGAACTTCTCGGGCGCGGGAGCTCCCGTAGCCCGTGCTGTCACCGAGCGCCCACGTTGTGCACCGTGCGAAACACGGGCTCTCGGCGAGAGCACGGGCTATGGACAGAAAGGGTGCGGGCTATGGACAGAAAGGGCGCGGGCTATGGACAGAAACCCCGCGGTGCCGCCGCCGCGTGCGACGCTGGACGCATGCACGCGACACGGACGATGGATGCCACGCCACGGCGTCGCGACCCGCTCGGCCCGCTGCGCAGGCGCCTCCTGACTGCCGTGTCGGGCGACCCCGACGGCGCGCCCGTGTGGGTGCGTGCGCTCGAACAGGGCGACGACGCCGGCTACTTCGTCGAGGACGGCGCAGCGTGGACGGTGCACGAGGGGCCCGCGACGTTCGTCGCCGGCATCCGCGCGCTGCTCCTGCAGGCACTGCATCCCGGACCCCTGGCGGGGGTGCACGACTGGTCCCGCTATCGGGACGATCCGCTCGGGCGCCTGTCCGGCACGGTGCGCTGGATCCTGTGCCTCACCTACGGCTCGACGACGCAGGCCGACGCCGAGACGGCGCGGGTCGCCCGCTTCCACACCCGCGTCGCGGGGACGTACGTCGACGGCCACGGAGCGGGCCGTGACTACACGGCCTCCGATCCCGGCCTCTCGGACTGGGTTCACCTCGCCTTCACCGATGCGTTCCTCACGTGCCACGAGACGTGGGGGCGCGGCATCCCGGGCGGTCCCGACGCCTATGTCGCGGAGTGGGCGCTCGCCGGACGGTTCATGGGCGTCGAGCATCCGCCGACGTCGAGGGCCGAGCTGCACGCACGCCTCGACGACTACCTCGCCCGCGGCGAGCTGCGCGGCGACGAGCGCGTGCACGACGTGGTCCGGTTCCTCCGCCGCCCGCCCTTCCACGGCCGGCGCATCGGCCTCGGCTACCGCCTCCTGTTCGCGTCGGCCGTCGCGACGATCCCGCGTCGGTACCGGCGACTGCTCGGCGTCCGCCGCTCGCCCCTCCCGGTCGTCACGACCACCCGGGTCGGCCTCGTCCTCATCGAGCGGGCGCTCAACTCGGGCGGCCCGCGCGCGAACGAGCGAGCCCGTGTGCGCCTGCGCCGCCTCGAGAGCGAGGACCCTGAAGCCCTGGGCGCATGACAGGCTGGAGGCATGCGCATCGCCCTCACCGGTTCGTCCGGCAAGCTCGGAACCGTCGTCGCCCGTGAACTCCGCGCCGCGGGTCACGACGTCGTCGGAATGGACGTCGCGGGAGTCCGCGGCCCGGGATTCCTGCAGGTCGACCTGACCGACTACGGCCAGGTCGTCGACGCCTTCACCGGCGTGCGCGGCAAATCCGGCGGGTTCGACGCCGTCGTGCACCTCGCGGCGATCCCCGCCGACGGCATCCGCAGCGACATCGCGACGTTCCGCAACAACATCCTGGGGACTTTCGATGTGTTCTGGGCCGCCGTGCGGCTCGGCGTCCGGAAGATCGTGTACGCGTCGAGTGAGACGGTGCTCGGGCTGCCGTTCGACATCGATCCGCCGTACATCCCCGTCGACGAGGACTACCCCGCGCGCCCCGAGTCGGTGTACTCGCTCGTCAAGCACCTCGAGGAGCAGCTCGCGATCGAGCTCGTGCGGTGGCATCCCGATCTGTCGATCACGGCGCTGCGCTTCTCGAACGTCATGGACCCCGAGGACTACGCCGCGTTCCCCTCGTTCGACGCCGACGCCCGGGCCCGCAAGTGGAACCTCTGGGGCTACATCGACGGCCGCGACGGCGCGCAGGCGATCGAGAAGGCACTGGATGCCGCTCCCCCGGGATTCGACCGCTTCATCATCGCCGCGGCCGACACCGTCATGAGCCGGTCCAACGCGGAACTCGTTGCCGAGGTGTTCCCCGAGGTGCCGCTGAAGGGCGACCTGGGCACCAACGACACACTCCTGTCGATCGACAAGGCGCGACGGCTGCTCGACTTCGACCCGCGGCATTCCTGGCGCGACCACGTGTGAGGTCATGACCGAAGACCCCCGCGAAGCAGCCGAGCGCTACCGCCTGGAGAAGTGGCAGCGCGAGCACGGGCTGCCACCGGCTGCCGCGGCTCCTCCGGCCGCGCAGCGGAGCGCCACGGCGGCCGACCGCGCCGCGTTCGTCGAGACGGCGATCCAGCAGGCGATCCGGCGCGGTGAGTTCGACGATCTGCCGGGTGCCGGCAAGCCGCTCGAGGGGCTCGGCGACCGCCACGACCCGGACTGGTGGATCCGCCGCAAGATCGAGGCCGAGCAGCTGCGCGGTCTCGGCCCGCCCGCCCTCATGCTGCGCGTCGAGCACGCCGAGCTCGAGTCGCGGCTCGACGACCTCTCCCGCGAGGCCGACGTGCGCGAGTACCTCGACGACTTCAACCGCCGCGTCATCGAGGCGCGCCGCCAGCTGCTCGGCGGTCCGCCCGTCGTCACACCGACGCGCGACGTCGACGCCGAGGTGGCGGCATGGCTCGAGCGCGGCGAGTCCCGCCGGCGTGCCGAGGCCCAGACCCGCGCCGCCGTCGAGGCCGCCGCTCCGCGTCGCCGCTTCCGCCGTCGCCGGCGCTAGCTGGTCGCCGAGCCTGTCGAGGCGTCGACGCCGACGCCGACGCCGACGCCGACGAGAACGATGAACCCCGAATCGACCCCTCGACAAGCTCGGGGACCGAAATCGGCGCACATCCCGACCCGAAGAGGTCAGGGGGTGGCGAGCCAGCGGGAGAGGATGCGGTCTGAGATCTCGTCGGGCGAGAGCGCGATGTCGACCGTCACGCCCTCCTCGTCCGGCTGCAGCGGCTCGAGGGTCGCGAGCTGCGAGTCCAGGAGCGTGAGCGGCATGAAGTGGTCCTGGCGGGCGCCCATGCGCTCGGCGAGCAGCTCGCGCGTGCCCTCGAGCTCGGCGAACAGCACGTGCCCGGCGTGCTCTCGGATGACGTCGCGATAGACGCGCTTGAGCGCCGAGCAGGCCATCACGACCCGCTCGCCCGAGTGCTGCGCGATCGTCTCGCCGACGATGCGGAGCCACGGCATCCGGTCCTCGTCGGTCAGCGGGATCCCGGCGTGCATCTTGGCGACGTTCGACGCCGGATGCAGATCGTCGGCGTCGATGAACGTCGCACCGGCGCGCTCGGCGACCTCCGCTCCGACGGTGGATTTGCCGGAGCCCGAGACTCCCATGACCACCAGCGACATCCCGCCCCTTCCGACCCGTCCACGGTAGCCCACCCGGGCGTGTCGATCGCCCCGGTAGGCTCGCGGCATCCGTCCCTCTCATCTCCGGGAGCATCCGTGTCCGCACCCGCCGACGACGTGCAAGACGCCGAGTTCGAGGCTCGCAGCCGCCGAGCCGACCACCTCAAGGAACGCATCTACCTGACGTTCGCGGCCCTCGCGGTGCTGCTCGCGATCAACTCGCACGGGCATCCCGAACCGGTCGACACCCTCGTGACGCTCCTCGTGACCGTCTTCGGCACGCTGCTGGCGGTCTTCGTCGCCGACATCATCTCGTTCGTCGTGGCGCACGAGCGCGCGATGACGGCGGACGAACGAGGCCATGCCGTGTTCGCGAGCTTCGGCACGCTCAGCGCCGTGACGGTCCCCGTGATCTTCCTCGTGCTCGCAGCCCTCGGCGTCATGCAGATCGAGACGGCGATGCGCGCGTCGATCATCACGCTCGTCGCGACGCTCGTCGTGATCGGGTGGATCGCGGTGCGCAAGGTCCCACTGAAGTGGTGGCAGCGGCTCATCGCGCTCGGCGCCGAGGCCGCGCTCGCGCTCGGTGTCGTCGCGCTCCAGCTGGCGGCGCACGGCTGAGGCTCGCGGAGTAGCGTCTTCCCAGGAACCGCGAAGGAGACGGCATGCGCACCACACCGGCCGGAGGCGTCGTGCTCGTGGGAGTGCTCGCCTGGATCTCCGGCGTCCTGCAGCTCTTCGCCGGCGTGCTCATGCTCGTCGCGGGGGATCATCCCGTCACGGGGTGGCTGCACCTGCTCGTGGGCCTCGCGACCTTCCCCGTGTGCCTGGCGATCTTCCGCGCGCGCGTGTGGGCGCGGATCGTCCTGTCGGTCGTCTTCCTCTTCGAGATCGCCGCCGTCGTCTTCGCGCTCACCGACCTGCGCTTTCTCGCGACGCCGGCCGTCACGTCGGCCGTGCTCGCCGTGTTCGGCCTCGTCCTGCTCTACACGCCGTCGGCCAACGCCTCTTTCCGGCAGGCGACGATCGACCGCCGGAATCGCGCCGCGACCGCTCGGTAGGGTTGCCGTAACGCCGGTGCAACACTCGTCGGCCAGGGTGGGGTTATGTCGATCAAGGTGGCGCTGGAGCATTACACGGCGTACGAGTTCGCGCGTCCCGTCGCGGTGCAGCCGCATGTCGTGCGCCTGCGCCCCGCGCCGCACTCCCGTACGCCGATCGAGGCGTACTCGCTGGAGATCAGTCCCAAAGAGCACTTCATCAACTGGCAGCAGGACCCGTTCGGCAACTGGGTCGCCCGGATCGTCTTCCCCGAGAAGGTGAGCCGGCTCGAGATCACGGTCGGGCTCGTGGCCGACATGATGGTCATCAACCCGCTCGACTTCTTCATCGAGTCCTATGCCGAGCGCTTCCCGTTCGCGTACGAGCCTGCGCTGGCCGCCGATCTCGCGCCGTACCTCCGCCCCGTCGCCGAGAGCGATTCGGTGGACGGATGGATGTCGCACCTGCCGGCGCTGCCCGACGGCGGCGTGCCGACGGTGACCTTCCTCGCCGACCTCAACCGCGCCGTGTACCGGGATGTCGCGTACAGCCTCCGCATGGAGGAGGGCGTGCAGACGCCCGATCACACGCTCGAGGCGAAGCTCGGCTCGTGCCGCGACAGCGCGTGGCTGCTCGTCAGCATCCTGCGCAAGTACGGTCTGGCCGCCCGATTCGTGTCGGGCTACCTCGTGCAGCTCGCCCCCGACCGCGCCGCCCTCGACGGCCCGAGCGGGCCGGCCCAGGACTTCACCGACCTGCACGCGTGGGCCGAGGTCTTCGTGCCCGGCGCCGGGTGGATCGGGCTCGACCCGACGAGCGCACTCTTCGCGGGCGAAGGGCACATCCCACTGTCGGCGACGCCGCATCCGAGCAGCGCCGCCCCCATCAGCGGCACGACCGAGCCCGTCGAGGTGACCTTCGCGTTCCACAACGAGGTGCGCCGCGTGCACGAGGATCCGCGCACGACCCGGCCGTACACACGGCAGCAGTGGGAGCGCGTCGACGCGCTCGGCGAGGCCGTCGACGAGCGGCTGCACGCGAACGACGTGCGGCTCACGATGGGCGGCGAGCCGACGTTCGTCTCGCTCGACGACCCGCGCAGCGCGCAGTGGCGCATCGACGCCGACGGCCCCCACAAGCGCGAGCTGGCGAGCCGCCTCGCCCAGCGTCTCCGCGAGGTCTACGCGATGGGCGGCGCCGTCCACCGCGGGCAGGGCAAGTGGTACCCCGGCGAGCCGCTCCCCCGATGGGCCATCGCGCTGCAGTGGCGCACCGACGGTGAGCCGCTGTGGCGGCATCCCGAGCTGTTCGCCGACCCGTGGGAACCGGATGCCGCGCCCGACGGCGACGCGCGCGCCGAAGCGCTCGCTCGCCGCATCACCGAGGTGCTCGGCCTTCCGCCCGGACAGCTGCTTCCCGCGTTCGAAGACCCGCTCGGCGCGCTCGTCGCCGAGCTGCGGCGTCCCGACGGCCCCCGCCCCGACGCCGACGAGTTCGACCCCGCCCACCTCGAGGCCGTCGAGCACGCCGAGGCCCGGCCCGTCGGGTGGGTGCTGCCGCTCACGACCGACGGCGAGTGGACGAGCCCCGCGTGGAGCTTCCGGCGTGGCCGGCTCGTGCTCCTGCACGGGACGAGCCCCCTCGGCCTGCGCCTGCCGCTCGACTCGGTGTCGTGGCACGACCCCGAGTGGACCGGCGAGCCCTCGTACCTCGAGGCCGGTGCGCCGCTCGAGCCCGGGGTGCCGCAGGTCGCGGTGGTGAGCCCCGACGGCGCCCTTACGACGGCGCTCACGATCGAGGCGCGCGACGGGCACGTGCACGTCTTCCTGCCGCCGACGCAGGAGCTCGACGCGTACGCGAACCTGCTCCACGTCATCGAGCGGGCCGCGGTGGATGCCGCGACCCCGCTCGTGCTCGAAGGCTACGGGCCGCCGCCGGACGCGCGGCTGCGCCAGCTCGTCGTGACCCCCGACCCCGGCGTCGTCGAGGTCAACCTGCAGCCCACCTCGACGTGGGCCGAGCAGCGCGAGCTGACCTTCACGCTCTACGACGCCGCGCACGAGGTGCGCCTCACGACGGAGAAGTTCGACGTCGACGGCACCCACCAGGGCACCGGCGGCGGCAACCACATCACGCTGGGCGGCACGCAGCCGATCGACTCCCCGCTGCTGCGCCGGCCCGACCTGCTCCCCAGCCTCATCACATACTGGCAGCGGCATCCCTCCCTCTCGTACCTGTTCTCGGGACGCTTCGTCGGGCCCACGAGCCAGGCTCCGCGCTTCGACGAGGGGCGGCCGGAGGCCGTGCACGAGATGGAGATCGCGCTCGGCGAGATCCGGCGGCTCACGGACGCCGCGCAGGGCGGGAGTCTCCTGCCGTGGGTCGTCGACCGATCGCTGCGGCATCTGCTGACCGACCTCACGGGCAACACGCACCGCGCCGAGTTCTGCGTCGACAAGCTCTACAGCCCCGATTCGAGCCGCGGCCGGCTGGGGCTGCTCGAGCTGCGCGGCTTCGAGATGCCGCCGCATCCCGAGCTCGCGCTCGTGCAGGCGCTGCTCGTGCGCAGCCTCGTCGCGATGTTCTGGGAGAAGCCGCTCGCCGCTCCGCTCGTGCGCTGGGGCACGCGACTGCACGAAGACTTCCTGCTGCCCGAAGGCACCATCCGCGACATCGGCGAGGTCGTCGCCGATCTGCGCGCGCACGGCATCGCCTTCGAGGAGACGTGGCTCGACGCGTTCACGGAGTTCCGCTTCCCGCGCATCGGGATGACGCGCATCGCGACGGGCTCGGGCTCCGGGGTCGACCTGGAGCTGCGCCAGGCGATCGAGCCGTGGAACGTGCTCGGCGAGGAGGCGACCGCGGGCGGCACGGCGCGATACGTCGACTCGTCGACGGAGCGGGTGCAGGTCAAGGTGCACGGCGTCGATCCGCACCGGCACCTCGTGACGTGCAACCAGGTGCCCGTGCCGCTGACGCCGACGGGCCACCTCGGCGAGTACTACGCAGGCGTGCGCTATCGGGCGTGGCGGCCGTGGTCGGCGCTGCACCCCATGATCCCCGTGCACGCGCCGCTCACGTTCGACGTCATCGACGTCGCGGCGGCCGCGAGCCTCGGCGGGGCCACCTACCACGTCGTGCATCCCGGCGGACGTGCGTACGAGCATCCGCCCGTCAACGCCAACGAGGCGGAGGCCCGGCGAGCCCGCCGATTCGAGCCGCACGGCCACACGTCCGGTACCGTCGATGTCGCGGCTCTGCGCGAGAAGGCCCGGCGCGCAGCGAGCCCGGACTATCCCCGAACCCTCGACCTTCGGAGGTCACCCCAGCAGTGACGGTGCTCCGCGACTACGCCACGACTCTGGCGCAGCCCACGCTGCCCCTCGGTGGGAGCGACCTGGGCGCGACGCGCTACGACGAGGTCGTCGCGCCCGACGGCACGCTCCGCCCCGCCTGGAAGGGGCTGGCCGAGGCCGCCCTCGGGCTGACGCCCGACGAGCTCAAGCGCGTCAACGGCGAGATCACGCGCTTCCTCGCCGACCACGGCGTGACGTACGTGCAGCGCGGCGGCGGCGCCCAGCCGTGGCGGCTCGACCCCGTGCCGCTCGTCATGGAGGCGCCGGCGTGGGCGCGGCTCGAGGTGGGGCTCGCGCAGCGCGCCGAGCTGCTCAACGCCCTCCTCGTCGACCTCTACGGCGAGCAGACTCTGCTGCGCACCGGCGTCATCCCGTCGGCGGCGATCTTCGGACATGCCGGCTACCTCCGGCCCCTCGTGCGGCCGAGCGCCCACGATCCCGAGCCCCTCCTCCTGTCGGCGACCGACCTCGGCCGCGATGCGTCCGGCGAGTGGAACGTGCTCGCCGACCGGGTGCAGGCGCCGTCGGGCCTCGGCTACGCGATGGAGAACCGCCGCGTCATCTCGCAGGTCATGCCGGCGCTCTATCAGGAGGGCGATCTGCACCGCATGGAGCCGTACTTCGCGGCGCTGCGCTCGGCCCTGCTCAACTCGGCGCCGGAGGGCGTCACCGACCCGCGCGTCGTCGTGCTGTCACCGGGCACGCACTCCGAGACGGCCTACGACCAAGCGGCCCTCGCGAGCACCCTCGGGTTCCCGCTCGTGCAGGCGAGCGACCTCACGGTGCGCGGCGGCTGGATCTGGATCAAGCCTCCGGGCTGGCCGAAGTCGGCCCCGGCCGAGCGTGTCGACGTCATCCTCCGCCGCGTCGACGCCGACTGGGCCGACCCGCTCGAGATGCGCGGCAATTCGCGCCTCGGTGTGGCAGGGCTCACGGAAGCCGTGAGGCGCGGCCGCGTGCGCGTCGTCAACGGACTCGGCGCCGGCGTGCTCGAGAACCCGGCGCTCCTCCCCTTCATGCCCGCGATCTGCCAGGAGCTGCTCGGCGAGCAGCTGCGCCTCCCGTCGCTGCCGACCTGGTGGTGCGGCGACCGCGTCGGCCTCGACGTCGCGCTGAGCCGCCTGGGCGAGCCTGGGGAGAGCTTCGTGGTGCGCAGCATCGACGAGTCCCGCAGCGCGCACGCCGACCTCACCCCCGACGAGCTGCGCGAGCGCATCCTCGCGGCGCCGCACCGCTTCGTTGGCCAGGAGCGCCTGCCGCTCTCCCAGGCGCCCGTCTGGTCGAGCGAAGGGCGAGCGGATGCCCAGCCCGTCGTCGTGCGCGCGTTCACGGTGCGCTACCGGTCGGCCTTCCGCCCGCTCGTCGGCGGCCTCGCGACGGTCATGACCACGCGCGCGGCGCCCGTGACGAAGGATGTGTGGGTCGTCAAGGGCGCTCCCGAAGACCCCGACCAGGGGATCGTCGACGTCGCTCCGCTGGAGTTCCGTCCCAGCATCCCGGCACTCTCGCCGCGCGCCCTGGAGGACATGTTCTGGGCGGGCCGGTACGCCGAGCGCGCGGAAGACCTCCTGCGTCTGCTCCTCACGGCCGACGCGCACCTCGAGGAGCTCGCGGCGCCGATCGACTCGGAGCACGCCGTCGCAGCGCGCGCCCTGCTCGGCGTGCTGCGGCGGCTCGCCGGCCGGCGCTCGGACGAGCCCGAGGAGGAATTCCGCTCGCTGCTGCTCGACGGCGACCGGCTCGGGTCGGCGGCGCAGGCCCTCGACCGGCTGCGCGACGCGCTCGAGGGCGTGCGCGATCAGCTGTCGGGCGACACCTGGCGCGTCTTCGCGCACACGGACCGCGCCAAGAGAGCGCTCAGCTCGTCGCAGCGCTCGCACCGCATCACGGAGTCGGCGGGCCGCATGCTGACAGCCGTGCTGTCGCTGCACGGCGTCACGGCGAGCATGATCCGCGACCCCGGCTGGCACATGATCGAGGCCGGGCGTCACCTCGAGCGGGCGCTGCAGCTGTGCACGCTGCTGAGCTCGACGACGACGGTGCGCTATGGCGTCGCCGCCGATCGCGACGTGCTCGAGGGCGTGCTGACGGCGGCCGAGAGCTCCGTGACCTTCCGCCGCCGCTATCGCGGCAACGTGCGCACCAGCGGCGCGCTCGAACTGCTGCTCGTCGATCGCGACAACCCGCGCTCGCTCGCGTTCGCCTTCCGCGAGCTGCGCACCCACCTGGCCGCGATGCCTGCCTCCACCGGATCGACCCGGCCGGAGCGCCTGCTCGAGCACCTGGAGACCGCCGTCGACAATCTCGACCTCGCGGCGCTCGCGACGCCGACGGGCTCGCGCCGGCCGCGGCTGCTGCGCTTCTTCGAGGGCACGCGCGCGCAGCTGATGCAGCTGGCCGACTCGATCGGCGACGTGCACTTCGCGAGCGGACCCCCGCCGCAGAGCCTCTCGACCCTGTCGCTCACCGAAGTGCAGGGGGCGAAATCCTCATGAAGTACGTCGTCTCGCATCGCACGGCCTACACATACGGCTCTCCGGTCCGCGACAGCCGCGGCATCTACCACCTGTCGCCGCGGGCGCTGCCTTGGCAGGAGGTCGCCAACCACACCGTCACCGTCGACCCTGTGCCACTCGACCTGCACCGGGACACCGACTGCTACGGAAACGCCGTCACCTACTTCCAGGTGACCGAGGCGCACCGCGAGCTCGTCATCGATTCGACGAGCGATGTCACGGTCGTCGAGCCGCGCTACGACGAGGACGCCCTCGCCGTGCCGTGGGAGAAGGCGCGACCGCTCCTGAACACGGATGATCCGGATGCCTGGGCCGCCGTCGAGTTCGCGCTCGAGTCGTCGCGCGCAGCGCATGCGCCCGGCGTCGCGGATTATGCCGCGGCATCCCTCGTCCGCGGACGCCCCATCGGCGAGGCCGCGACCGATCTCATGCACCGCATCTACGCGGACTTCGACTACGACAGCACCGCGACGACCGTCACCTCGACCGTCGCCGACGTGCTGCGCAAGCGCGCCGGCGTCTGCCAGGACTTCGCGCACTTCGCGCTCGCGTGCCTGCGAAGTCACGGCATCGCCGCCCGGTACGTGAGCGGCTACCTCGCGACGCAGCCGCCGCCCGGCAAGGAGCGCGTCGTGGGCGCGGACGCCTCGCACGCGTGGCTCGCCGTCTGGATGCCCGGCTCACCGGACTGGCTCGCGATCGACCCCACGAACAACCAGTGGGCGAACGAGCGCTATGTCACGGTGGCGTGGGGTCGCGACTACGGCGACGTCTCCCCCGTCAAGGGCGTGATCTTCACGAAGTCGAAGAAGTCGACCCTGCGGGTCAACGTCGACGTCGCCCCGGTCGCCTGACCCGCGCCCGACCAACCCGTCGAGGCAGGGGGTTTCGCCGAGACAAGGGGACGTGCGCCCCGGTCTCGGCGAGATCCCCTGTCTCGGCGACAGAGGGACCTCGTCGAGGGCGGTCTCAGGGGCGGTCGAGGGCGTGGCGGGTGAGGCCGAGCATCCCCTCGACGGCGCGGTGGAGCGCCGAGCCGCGGGAGCGCTCGTCGTTCCAGCGGACGAGCGCCTGCGCGTTGAGCCCGTCGATCATGCCGAGGAGCTGCCACGCGACGTCGGCGGCATCCGGAGTCTCGAACTCGCCGGCCTCGACGCCCTCCTCGACGAGCGTCTGCACGACGGCCTGCCAGGCATCCATCTGCTCCCGCACGGTCTCGGCGAGAGTCTCGTTGCGCCGGCCCAGGGCCCAGGCCTCGACCCAGACGACGGTGACGTCTTCGCGCGAGCCGTCGAGCAGCGTGTCGACGAGGGCCGCCATGCGCGCGGAGGGTGAGGGATGCTGCGACAGCTCGCCTCGCACATCGTCGAGCTCCGCAGACACGATGCCGCGGAAAGCTGAGGCGACCAGGGATTCCATGCTCGGCTCGTAGTGCGCCACGAGCGCCGGTGCGACGTCGATGCGCGCTGCCACCGAGCGCATCGTGACGGCCGTGAGGCCCTGCTCGAGCGCGAGGTCGCGGGCCGCTCGCGCGATCTCGTCGGACCGCTCGGCCGGCGATTTGCGTGCGACCTTCTTGCGCGGAGTGCTTGACATCGTCGCCTCTCGGAGGTTACCTTCGCTTCATCTTATTGATCGCATGATCAAGAAGTCAACGGCCCGCAGATCGCGGCGACACGACACCGACGGAGGTTCTCGCATGACCTGGCGCATGCCCGCCGAGACCGCACCCCACGAGCGCACCTGGATGGCGTTCCCCCGCGAGGGCATCACCCTCGGCGACACCGAAGCGCTGCGCGAGGAGGGCTATGCGGCCTGGACCGCCGTCGCCCACGCCGTGGCCGAGTTCGAGCCGCTGACGATGGTCGTCGACCCGTCGGAGGCGAACCGCGCGCGCCGCATGCTCGGCTCCGGCATCGAGATCGTCGAAGCACCGCTCGACGAGTTCTGGATGCGCGACGTCGGCCCGACCTTCGTCGTCGACGACGATCGTCCCGGCGAGCTCGGCGCCGTCGACTGGACCTTCAACGGCTGGGGCGCTCCCGACTGGGCCGAGTGGCAGCTGTCGGCAGAGCTCGGGCGATTCGCCGGCGGCCGCGCCGGCGCCGAGATCGTCAGCTCCCTCCTCGTGAACGAGGGCGGCGGCATCCACGTCGACGGCGAGGGAACGGTGCTGCTCACCGAGACGGTGCAGCTCGACCCGCGTCGCAACCGCTTCGCCGACAAGGCCCGCGTCGAGGCCGAGCTCGCTCGCACGATCGGTGCGACGGCGTTCGTCTGGCTCCCCCGCGGCCTCACGCGCGACTACGACGACTTCGGCACCAACGGCCACGTCGACATCGTCGCGACCCTCCCCTCGCCGGGCCGCATGCTGCTGCACGCGCAGACCTCGCCCGACCACCCCGACTACGAGGTGTCGCGCTCGCTTCGCGAGACGCTGTCGCAGGCTCGGGATGCCGCCGGCCGCGCCTTCGAGATCATCGACCTCCCCGCGCCCGCGACGCTGAAGGACCACGAGGGCTTCGTCGACTGGAGCTACGTCAACCACACCGTCGTCAACGGCGGCGTCATCGCCTGCGGCTTCGGCGATGACGAGGCCGACGCCCGGGCCCGCGAGATCCTCGCCGAGGCGTATCCCGGCCGCCGCGTCGTGACGGTCGACGCCCGCCCCATCTTCGACCGCGGCGGCGGCATCCACTGCATCACGCAGCAGCAGCCGGCGGTGGCGTCGTGACGCGGGCGAACTTCCCGAGCCCACACCCCGTGGTCGACCCCACACCGCGCGGACGCACAACGGATGTGGGTTCGAGCATCGAGTGCGGGTTCGCGGGGCAAGAGCAAGGAGCAGCGTCATGATCGACGTCGTCGAAGCCACCATCGCCGAGCTGCGCGCGGCGCTCGAGGCCGGCGAAGCCACGGCCGTCGGCCTCGTGCGGGCGTACCTCGCACGCATCGACGCGTACGACGGCGACCTCAACGCCCTCGTGGTGCGCAATCCCGAGGCGATCGACGAGGCCGAGGCATCCGATGCCCGCCGGGCGCGCGGTGAGCAGCGGGGACCTCTCGACGGCATCCCGTACACGGCGAAGGACAGCTACCTCGTTCGCGGGCTGACGGCCGCCGCGGGAAGCCCGGCGTTCGCCGAGCTCGTCGCGCAGCGCGACGCCTTCACGATCGAGCGGCTGCGCGAGGCCGGCGCGATCTGCCTCGGCCTCACGAACATGCCGCCCATGGCCAACGGAGGCATGCAGCGCGGGGAATACGGCCGTGCCGAGAGCCCGTACAACGCCGACTTCCTGACCGCTCCGTTCGGCTCAGGTTCGTCGAACGGCTCGGGCACGGCGACGGCGGCGAGTTTCGCGGCGTTCGGGCTGGGCGAGGAGACGTGGTCGAGCGGCCGCGGTCCGGCCTCGAACAACGCCCTCTGCGCCTACACGCCCTCACGCGGGGTGATCTCGGTGCGCGGCAACTGGCCGCTCGTTCCGACGATGGACGTCGTCGTGCCGCACACGCGCACGATGGCCGACATGCTCGAGGTGCTCGACGTGATCGTCGCCCCGGATGCCGAGACGCGCGGCGACTTCTGGCGCGCGCAGCCGTGGATCGACCTTCCGCTGGTCGCCGACGTCCGGCCCGCCTCGTACCCGGGGCTCGTCGACGCCGACGCTCTCGCGGGGCGGCGCATCGGCATCCCGCGCATGTACGTCAACGCCGATCCGGACGCCGGAACCGGCACGGGCATCGGCGGGCCGACCGGCGAGCGCATCGAGACCCGCGCATCGGTGGTCGCCCTCTGGGAGGCCGCGCGCCGTGCGCTCGAGGAGGCCGGGGCCAGGGTCGTCGACGTCGACTTCCCCGTCGTGTCGAACTACGAGGGCGACCGCGCGGGCGCGCCGACGATCGCGACGCGCGGGCTCGTCGCGCCCGAGTACCTCAAGCGCGAGATCATCGACCTCTCTGCGTGGGGCTGGGACGACTTCCTCGCCGCCAACGGCGACCCCGCCCTGTCGACGCTCTCCGACGTCGACGGCGCGCGGATCTTCCCCCACCCCGAGGGCGCCCTCCCCGACCGCTACACGGGCTTCGACGACGACATCGCCGAGTACCCGGGCTGGGTGCGCGAGCATCCGGGTGCGACTCCGTGGGCCGACATGCCCGAGCTCGCCGACGGCCTCCGCGGGCTCGAAGAGACGCGGCGCCTCGACCTGGAGGAGTGGATGGACGGCCTCGGCCTCGACGCCGTCGTCTTCCCCGCGGTCGCCGACGTCGGCCCCGCCGACATGGACCGGGTGGAGGCATCCGCCGATCTCGGCTGGCGCAACGGCGTGTGGGTCGCCAACGGCAACCTCGCGATCCGGCACCTCGGCATCCCGACGGTCACGGTGCCGATGGGCACGATGGCCGACATCGGGATGCCGGTGGGCCTGACCTTCGCCGGGCGCGCGTACGACGACTCGGCCCTGCTGCGGCTCGCGGCGGCGTTCGAGGCGACGGGCACCCGGCGCACCGAGCCGCCGCGGACGCCTCGGCTCGGCTGAGCGCCCCGGCCCGCCAGCGCCCCGGCCCGCCAGCGCCCCGGCCGGCCAGCGCCCCGGCCCTGGTGAGTCGGGGTTTCGGCGTGGAGTCGAGCTTTCGGCGCCGAGTCGAGCTTTCGGCGCCGAGTCGAGGCGCAGGACGGCTCGACTCGTGCCCGAGACCTCGACTCGTCGATGCGGCGGTGCCGTAGCGTCGAAGCGTGCCGTCGCTCGACTTCTCCCCCGCCCTCGACCGTCCCGAGCTGCTCGCGGCTCCAGTCCGCGCGGGGCTGCTCGGCCTGGATCCAGCGCTTGCCGCCCAGGTTCGCGCGACGCCGATCGACCCCACGCTCGCCGACACGGCCTCGTTCTGCGAGGCGTACGGAGTGGGCATGGACGAGGGTGCGAACTGCATCGTCGTCGCGGGGACCCGCGGCGACGTGACGACGTATGCCGCGTGCCTCGTGATCGGCACGACGCGGCTCGACGTGAACGGCACGGTGCGGAAGTTCCTCGGCGCGCGGCGCGCGAGCTTCGCGCCGATGGACGACGCCGTGGCGCTGACCGGCATGGAGTACGGCGGCATCACCCCGATCGGGCTGCCGTCCGACTGGGTGATCCTCGTCGACCCGCGCGTCGCCGCGCTCACGTGGGCGATCGTCGGTGCGGGCATCCGGGGCGCGAAGCTCTCCGTGCCCGGCGCGGTGCTCGGCGCACTGCCCGGTGCCGAGGTGATCGAGGGGCTCGCCCGGGAGGTTCCGGCCGCCTGATCCGCGATCGACGTCGCGAACCGCCCCTTCGCCCGCATCCGAATCGTCGCTCCCGGGTGAATGACTTCTCGAAGGACAACGTGAAGATGCTCCTGGACGGAGAGGAAGGGGAAGACAGTGGGAGCCGAACTCGCGCTCGTCACGGGTGCCACACGCGGAATCGGCCGGGCCGTCGCCCTCCAGCTGCTCGATCGCGGGTACCGGGTGATCGCGAGCGGCCGTGACGCCTCGTCGCTCGCGCACCTGGGCCGCGAGGCGGGCGTCCGGCCGCTCGAGACAGCCGTCCTCGACATCGACCGCGCCGACGTCACGACGCAGGTCGCTTCCGCGCTGAGTGACCGCCCGCTCGCGCTCCTCGTCCTCAACGCGGCCCGATTCGCGCCATGGGAGGAGTCCGTCTCTGGCGCCGATCTGGCCCAGGCCGAACGGGTCTTCGCGACGAACGTCTTCGGCACGTGGCGCGTGCTGCAGGCCGCTCTGCCCGCGGTGCGCCGCGCCGGCGGCACCGTCATCGCGGTGGGAAGCGGTTCGGGCTCGCACGGCGATCCCCGCTTCGGGGTCGCCGCCAATCCCGGTGCCGCGAGCTACGCGGCGTCCAAGGCCGCGCTCCACGCCCTCATGCACAAGCTGGCAGCCGAGGTGGGAGGCGAAGGGGTGCGCGTGTTCGTGACCGACCCCGGACTGACCGCGACCTCGCCCGGCATGGAGGACTTCGGCGCGCGCCCCGTGGCGGACGGTGCGCGCAGCGTGCTGGCACCCCTCGACGGAGCCGTCGAGCCGGGCAGTCTGACGCGCGACGGCCTTCCCCTTCCGTGGTGACCGGATCGGTCGGCGAGTCGCCCGGGTCCATCCGACCCGAACGTCGACGTGGAGGGCGCCGCGAGGCGACCGGTCAGGCCAGGGTGTCGAGGATCTCCACGAGCAGGTCGTAGGTCGTCAGGGGGCTGATGATCGCGAAGCGCAGCACGGGCTCGCCGGCGTGCGAGCTGGGCACGACGAAGGCCAGCTGCTCGTCGAGGAGGTGGTCGGACCAGGCCTGGTAGTCGGCGAGCGTCCAGCCGTCGCGTCGGAAGACCACGACCGACAGCTGCGGGTCCCGCACGAGCGAGAGGCCGTCGCGCGACTCGATCTCGTCGGCGATCCGCCGCGCGAGGTCGATGCCGTACGAGATCGCGGCGCGGTACTCGTCGGTGCCGTACGTCGCGAGCGAGTACCAGAGCGGCAGGCCCCGGGCGCGCCGGGTGAGCTGCACGCCGAGGTCGGACGGATTCCAGTCCGCCTTCTCCGTGATCGTGTCGAGGTACTCGGCCTTCTGCGTGTGGGCGAGCAGCGCCTGCGACGGCTCTCGGTAGATGAGCGCGCACGCGTCGAACGGCGCGAAAAGCCACTTGTGCGGATCGACGATGACCGAGTCGGCATCCTGGACGCCGGCGAACGCGGGGCGCATCTCCTCGACGAGCATCGCGGCGAGGCCATACGCGCCGTCGATGTGCAGCCACACGCCGCGCTCCCTCGTGACTGCGGCGACCGACGCGATGTCGTCGACGATGCCGAAGTTCGTCGTGCCGCCGGTCGCGACGACGGCGAACACGGCGTCGCCATGCTCGTCCAGCGCCTGCGCGACGGGCTCGCCGTGCAGCCGGCCCGAGGAGTCGGGGGCGACGCCGACGACGTCGACGTCCATGACGGCCGCCGCCGAGGCGATCGACGAGTGCGCCTCACGGCTGCACACGACGATCCAGCGGGCGGGATCGGCACGACCCGCCTCGCGGTTGCGCCGGCGCGCAGCATCCCGTGCCGCCACCAGGGCCGAGAGGTTCCCGATCGTGCCGCCCTGCACGAAGACGCCGCCCGAGCCTTCCGGCAGGCCGAACTCGCGGGCGAGCCAGTGCAGCACCTCGTTCTCGGCATAGATCGCGCCGGAGCCCTCCATCCACGAACCCCCGTAGATGGCGGATGCCGACACGATGAGGTCGAACGCGATGGCGGCCTTCGTCGGCGCCGACGGGATGAACGACAGGTAGCCCGGATGGTCGGTCGAGACGCAGGCGGGCGCGAGCACGTTCTCGAACAGCGCCGCCGCGCGGCGCGCGCCGATGCCCGCGGGCGTGATCGATCCCGACGCGAGGCGCGCGAGCTCCCGCGGAGTCAGCGGCTTGTCGAGCGGCACGTCTTCGTACAGCGCGCGCCGTCGCGCGTAGTCGAGCACGACGTCGACGGTCGCGCGTGTCTCGTCCGAGAGGGCGTGCATGCGCGCGGGCGAGGTTTCGGTCACTGGAGCCTCCCTGGGTCGACTCCCATTGTGTCGTCGGTGCCGTACACCGCGCATGCGCTTCCGACCCCGGCTGGGTGTCCATAGCCCGTGCTCTCGCCGAGCGCCCGTGTTTCGCACGGGTCATATCGCGGGCTTTCGGCCACAGCACGGGCTATCGACGAGAAGCGACCCGGGTGAGTGCACGGGCTGTGGATGCGACAGCGCGCGGTGTCAGCGGGCTTCGCGCAGACCCAGTCGCTCGAGGTGCGCGTTCGAGAAGCGTCCCTCGGGGTCGAGGCGCTCGAACACCGCACGCGCGTCGCCGATACGGGGATGCACGCGCTCGAGCGCCGGCCGGTCGAACCGGTGCACCTTGCCCCAGTGCGGACGCGCACCGAACGGTCGCAGCGCCTCCTCGATCGGCGGCAGGAGTGCGCCGACCTCCTCCGGGCGGTCGAACCACGTGAAGTGGATGATCACGACGTCCTGCCCGTACGCGCCGCTCAGCCAGAGGTCGTCGCGCGCCGCCGTGCGGATCTCGCTCCACACGAGATGGGGACGGATGCTGTCGCCCAGCGCCCGCACCGCGTCGAGGGCAGCGGCGCCGTGCGTACGCGGCACGAAGTACTCGGTCTGGATCTCCTCGCCGAACGACGGCTCGCTGTCGAGGCGGAAGTGCGGGAGTCGCAGCATCCAGGGCCCGGGCACTCCCCCGACCTCGGTGATGTTGTCTCCGCTGCCGAGCGGCCCCTCGACCCCGACGACGCGCTGACCGTCGAGGAGCGTGTCGGACACGGCGTCGTCGTCCGACGCGAGCCGCGTCTTGACCCATACGGCCTCGATCGTGTCGGGCTCCCACCGCGTGAAGAGCGAGACGCTGTATCCGGCGCCCGTGAGCGCGTCGAGGTCGGCGAGCGCGGCATCCCACGACACTCCCGCATAGATGTCCTGCCGGGCCCGGTAGGCGGGCTGGATGTCGAGGGTGAGGGCGGTCAGGATGCCGAAGGCACCCGCGCCCACGGCGAGCGCCGCGAAATCGTCGTCGCCGCGGTGCGCCTCATGCACCTCCCCGTCGGCGCCGACATACCGGATGCCGCGGACCGCCGTCGTGAGCACGCCGTTGGCGTCGCCCGAGCCGTGCGTACCCGTGGCGGTCGCACCGCCGACCGAGATGTGCGGCAGCGAACCGAGGTTGTGGAGGGCCCACCCCTGCTCGTCGAGTTCACCGGCGACGATGCCGTACCGCGTGCCGGCCGCGACCGTGACGGTGCGCGCATCCTCGTCGATCGTGATCCCGCCGGTGAGCCCCGATACGTCGATGAGGGTGCCTTCGGTGTCGGGAAGGTCCGTGAACGAGTGGCGCGTGCCGAGCGCGTGGACAGGACCGCCCTCGCGCACGATCCGCTGCACGTCTTCCTCGGTCGAGGCGGACTCGATGCGCGGTGCGCGGTATTCGTACGTGCCTGCCCAGTTGCGCGGCATCCTGATCCCTTCTCCGGTTCCGGCCGTCGCGGCCGGCTTCTCAGGTGGCGGCTTCGGCGGCGACGCGCGCCGATGCCGTCGCCATGTGCACGGCCATCGCCGAGGCCGCGCCGTCTTCGTCGCCGCGCTCGATCGCCCGGAACACCGTGTCGTGCTCTTCGATCGCGATCATCGCCGCCGCCTCGTCGTGCACGGCGCGGTCGGCGTAGACCTGCAGGAGCGACCGCACGACGTGCAGCATGTCGACGAGCATGTGGTTGTCGGCCGCCCGGGCGAGGGCATCGTGGAAGTCGAGGTCGGCCTTCGCGAAGGCCTTGAGCGCGCCGACGCTCTGCCGCATGCGGTCGAGGCTCGCGCCGAGCGCCTCCAGGTCGGATGCCTCGACCCTCGCCGCGGCGAGCCGTGCGACGTAGATCTCGAGTCCCGACCGCAGCTCGAGCAGCTCGGCCGTGTTGCGCTCGCCGATCAGCAGGCCCCATCGCAGCGTCTGCGGCAGGAGCTCGCTCGCGTTGCCGCGGAGGTACGTGCCCGAGCCGGGACGCACCTGCACGATGCCGAGGATCTCGAGCGCCGCGAGTGCCTCGCGGACGGCGGAGCGGCCCACCTCGAGCGTCGCGGCGAGCTGCCGCTCGGGGGGAAGCCGCGTGCCGGGGGCGATCGAACCGCTCGTGAAGAGATCGAGCAGCCGCCGCGCGACCTCCGACACCGGGGTGCCCGCGGGAAGCGCGCCGAGGGCGGCGGTGATCTCCGCCGATCGGTCGCCGGGGTACGCGGGCATGACGACAACCTACAGGCTCGGCTCAGCGAACGGTATTGCAATTGGTCAACCGGTTTGTCATACTGGACGAAACCCCCGCCCGTCCCAGATCGTCGTCGATTGAATCCCGGAGTCAACGTGGACCAGACCCAGATCCCATCGCGCGCAGACGTCGCGCGTTCAGCAGTCCGGAAGGTGGCGTGGCGCCTCGTTCCCTTCGTGGCGCTGATGTTCTTCATCAACTACCTCGACCGCACCGCGATCGGGTTCGCCGCCCCCAACGGCATGAACGAAGACCTCGGCCTCAGCGCCGCTCAGTTCGGCTTCGCGTCGGGCGTCTTCTTCATCGGCTACATCCTGCTCGAGGTGCCCTCGAACCTGGCGCTGCACCGCTTCGGCGCCCGCCGCTGGCTGTCGCGCATCATGGTCAGCTGGGGCATCGTCGCGCTTCTGTTCACGTGGGTGCAGAACTTCGAGCAGCTCGTCTTCCTGCGCTTCCTCCTCGGCGTCGCCGAGGCCGGCTTCTTCCCCGGTGCGATCCTCTTCCTGAGCCTCTGGGTGCCGTCGCAGTACCGCAGCCGCATCCTCATGCTCTTCTACCTGGCGCAGCCCCTCACGACCGTCTTCGGCGCCCCGCTCGCCGGCTGGCTCATCCAGCAGGAGGTCGGCGGCCTCGAGGGCTGGCGCTTCATGTTCCTCGGCGTCGCGATCCCCGCGATCATCGTCGGCGTCATCGCGTGGTTCTACCTCAAGGACAAGCCCACCGATGCGAAGTGGCTCACCAGCGACGAGCAGGTGTGGCTGACCGACGCGCTCGAGACCGAGCGCAAGACGACGGAGGCCCGCGAGAAGCACGTCTCGGTGCGCTTCGCCTTCAAGTCGGGCCGCGTGTGGGTGCTCTCCTTCATCTACTTCGGCTTCATCTACGGCCTGTACGCCTTGGCGTTCTTCCTGCCGACGATCATCGAGGGCTTCCAGTCGCAGACGGGCGTGACCTTCGACTTCTTCCAGAAGGGCCTCATCACGGCGATCCCCTACCTGCCGGCCGCGATCATCATGTTCATCTGGGCACGGGATGCCTCCAAGCGCGGCCTCAAGACGTGGCACATCGCGATCCCGGCGCTCGTCGGCGGCATCAGCATCCCGATCGCCCTCTTCGCCGGCTCGCCCGCCGCGACGATCGCCGTCATCACGGTCACGGCCTCCGCGATCTTCGCCGCCCTGCCGAACTTCTGGACCCTGCCGACGCGCTTCCTCACGGGCGCCGCGGCCGCCGCGGGCGTCGCGCTCATCAACACGATCGGCAACCTGGCGGGCTTCAGCGCGCCGTACATCACGGGCGCCGTGCACGACTGGACGGGCGGCTACGAAGTGCCGATGTTCATCGTCGGGTTCTTCATGCTCGTGTCGGCCGCGCTCATGCTGCTGCTCGCGCGCAGCAACCGGATCGTCCCGGTCGAGCGCATCATCGATGAGCAGGCGGACACCGACGCGCGCGTCGAGGTCGCCGAGACCAAGGCCAAGGAGGTCTGACCGCGATGACCCGGTTGTGGAACGAGCCGTCCGCGTTCGCGGATGAGATGGTCGACGGTTTCGTCGCGGCCAATGGCCGCTCCGTGCGCCGCGTCCCCGGCGGGGTGGCGCGGTCGACGGTGTCGCCGGCGGGTCAGGTCGCTGTGGTGATCGGCGGCGGTTCGGGCCACTACCCCGCGTTCGGGGGCCTGGTCGGGCCGGGCCTGGCGCACGGCGCCGCGATGGGGAACCTGTTCGCGTCCCCGTCCACGCAGCAGATCGTCGCGGTCGCCAAGGCCGCCGACAACGGCGGCGGGGTGTTCTTCAGCTACGGCAACTACGCCGGCGACGTGCTCAACTTCGACGCCGCCCAGGACCGCCTGCGCGCCGACGGCATCGCCTGCGAGACCGTCACCGTCACGGACGACATCTTCAGCGCGACGCCGGCGGACAAGCACAAGCGCCGCGGGATCGCGGGGGATCTGACCGTGTTCCGCGCCGCCGCCGCCGCGGCCGAGGCCGGCTACGACCTGGCCGAGGTGACCCGGGTGGCCACGGTGGCGAACGAGCGGACCCGGTCGTTCGGGGTAGCGTTCACCGGCTGCACCCTGCCCGGCGCCGAGCAGCCCCTGTTCACCGTCCCGGAAGGGCGGATGGCGATCGGACTGGGCATCCACGGCGAGCCCGGCATCGACGAGACGGACATCCCCACCGCCGACGGGCTGGCCGAGCTGCTCGTCGAGAAGCTCCTGGACGAGGTCCCCGACGGGGTCGAGGTGCCGGGTGCCCGGGTCGTGCCGGTGCTGAACGGGCTCGGCTCGCTCAAGTACGAGGAGCTGTTCGTCGTGTACCGCCGCGTCGCGCAGCTGCTGACCGACGCGGGTGTGCAGCTCGTGGACCCGCATGTGGGTGAGTACTGCACGAGCTTCGACATGGCCGGCGTGTCGCTGACCCTGTTCTGGCTCGACGACGAACTCGCCCAGCTGTGGGACACCCCCGTCGACACTCCCGCCTACCGCCGCGGATCGGTCGCACCCCGACAGACCCGGGATGCCTCAGCCGAGGCATCCACCGGCGACGACGTGATCCCCCCGGCCGACGACGCCTCGCGGGAGGCCGCGACGACGGTCCTCACAGCCGTGGAGACGATCGCCCGGACGATCGACTCCCATGTCGACGAGCTGGGCCGGATCGACGCGATCGCCGGGGACGGCGACCACGGCATCGGCATGCAGCGCGGCTCGCACGCCGCCCTCGACGCCGCGCGCGCCGCGCAGCAGGCCGGCGCCGGCGCCGGCACGACCCTGGCCCGCGCGGCCGACGCGTGGTCGGACAAGGCCGGCGGCACCTCCGGCGCCCTGTGGGGCGTCATCCTCAACGCCGTCTCAGGCTCCCTCGGCGACACCGGCCGCCCCTCCCGCCACGCCGTCGCGACCGGAGTCGCGGCCGGTGTCGCCGGCGTCATGGCCTACGGCAAGGCCGAGGTCGGTGA
Source organism: Microbacterium alkaliflavum (assembly GCF_044325405.1). NCBI lineage: Bacteria > Bacillati > Actinomycetota > Actinomycetes > Micrococcales > Microbacteriaceae > Microbacterium > Microbacterium alkaliflavum. Next base: position 35,967 of record NZ_JBIQWL010000006.1, read on the forward strand.
CAAGACGATGGTCGACGCGCTCGTGCCCTTCTCGAGCGACCTCACGCAGCAGGTCGACGCGGGCGCGCGCCTCACCGACGCGTGGCGCGTCGCGGCCGAATCGGCCAGCCGCGCAGCCGTCGCCACTGCCGACCTGCTCCCCCGCATGGGCCGCGCCCGCACGCACGGGCAGAACAGCGTCGGCACCCCCGACCCGGGCGCCGTCTCGCTCGCACTCATCGTGACGGCCATCGGCGACGTGCTCGACGCGGCCTCCACCGACCCCTCACAGACGCCCGAAAGGAACTGACATGGCTGAGCCCCTCCGCCTCGTCGTCGGCTGCGACGACGCCGGCTTCGAATACAAGGAAGCCCTCAAGAAGGACCTTCAGAACAACCCCCTCGTCGCGTCCGTCACCGACGTCGGCGTCGGCGCCGACGGGCACACCCCCTACCCCAAGGTCGCCGTCGAAGCCGCCGAGATGATCGCCCGCGGCGACGCCGACCGCGCCCTGCTCATCTGCGGCACCGGCCTCGGCGTCGCGATCTCGGCGAACAAGGTCGCCGGCATCCGCGCCGTCACCGCCCACGACTCGTTCTCCGTCGAGCGCAGCGTGCTCTCCAACGACGCCCAGGTGCTCACCATGGGCCAGCGCGTCGTCGGCCTCGAACTGGCCCGCCGGCTCGTGCGGGAGTGGCTCACCTACCGATTCGACCCCACCTCCGCCTCCGCCGCCAAGGTCGCCGCGATCAGCGAATACGAGACGACAGGGTCCTGCTGATGCCCAAGACCACGGTCGGCGTGAGCCTGAAGGCCTACTTCGGCCATCATCAGGCGATCGACTGGTGCGCGCGCGTCGCCGAACGCGTGCGCACGCACCCGGCCGTGGCATCCGGCGATGTCGTCATCTTCGTCATCCCCAGCTACCTCGGCGTCCTGCCCGCCCTCGACGCGTTCGCGGGCACCCCCGTGCTGGTCGGCGCGCAGGACGTGTCGCAGTTCGAGCCCGGCGCCTACACCGGCGAAGTGACCGCCGCGGAGCTCGTCGAGGCGGGCGTCCGCGTCGCCGAGATCGGGCACGCCGAGCGCCGCCGCCTCTTCGGCGAGACCGATGACGTCGTCGCCGCCAAGTCGACCGCCGCGCTGCGCCACGGCGTCACGCCCGTGCTGTGCATCGGCGAGGCATCCCGTCTTTCCGGAGCGGATGCGGCGACCGCCACGATCGCGCAGCTGCACGCCGATCTCGCCGGCGCGCCCGCGGGGCCCGTCATCGTGGCATACGAGCCGGTCTGGGCGATCGGCGCGCCCGAGCCGGCGCCCGTCGAGCACATCGCCACGGTCGCCCGCGCGCTGCGCGCAGCCCTCGACGCGCTCCCCGACCGCGCGGGCAGCGTCGTGATCTACGGCGGCTCCGCCGGTCCGGGCCTGCTGACCGAGCTCGGCGACGCCGTCGACGGCCTCTTCCTCGGCCGCTTCGCGCACGACGTCGACAACCTCGTGGCGGTGCTCGACGAGGCCGCCGCGCACGCCGCATCCGTGAGCCTCCAGCGGACTGCCGAGACCGCGGGTGCCACCCGCGCTCTCGGCAGCCAGGTGGAGGCTCAGCGTCCGGGGCGGGGAGCGTCGGCATGATCGGGCTCGGAACGTACGCGTTCTTCTGGCAGCACGCAGGCCGCGGTGCCGAGCCGCTGTCGCTCACCGGGGCGTTCACGGCCACGCGGGACGCGGGCGTCGACCTCTTCCAGATCTGCGACTACGCGCCGCTCGACGCGATGTCCGACGCCGAGGTCGCTGACGCGGCCGCGGTCGCGCGCGACCTGGGCCTCACGATCCAGCTCGGCACGAAGGGCATCGACCCCGCCCGCCTCGAGCGCTACCTGCGCCTCGCCGAAGCCTTCGACGCTCGGCTCGTGCGCAGCATGCTGTACGGCCCCGACTCGCGCCCCACGCCGGCGCAGGCCGAGGTGTGGCTCCGCGAGGCGCTGCCCGCCTACGAGGCCGCGGGGGTCGGTCTCGCCCTCGAGACGTACGAGCAGGTCGCGACCGCCGACCTCGTGAAGCTCGTCGCGTCGTTCGGCAGCCCGCAGCTCGGGATCTGCCTCGACCCCGCCAACGTCGTCGCGCGCCTCGAACTCCCCCGCGACTGCGTCGGCCTCACCGCCGACCTCGTCGCGAACGTGCACGTCAAGGACTTCGCCTTCGACCGCCAGGCCGGCTGGGTCGGCTTCACCTACAGCGGCGCGTCGATGGGCACGGGACTGCACGACTACCCCCACCTGCTCGAGACGGTGCGGCCGCGCGAGCGGGGCATCGACGAGATCGTCGAGCACTGGCTGCCCTGGCAGGGCGACGCCGAGACCACCATCCGAACCGAGCGGGAATGGACCCGCGCCACCATCGATTATCTGAGGAGCACATCATGAGCACCACCACGGACCCTTCGACAAGCTCAGGGCAGGCCGCAAGCTCAGGGCAGGCCGCGACTGACGTCGCGTACAAGATCGCCGTCGTCGGCGCCGGCGGGAAGATGGGCATGCGCGTGTCCAACAACCTCGCAGGGACCGACCACACCGTCTGGTACGTCGAGAACTCCCCCGCCGGCCGGCAGCGCACGATCGACGCGGGCCGTGAGCTGACGGATGCCGCCACCGCCGTCGCCGACGCCGACATCGTCGTCCTCGCCGTTCCCGACCTCGCCCTGGGCCCCGTCACCGCCGACCTCGTGCCGCAGCTGAAGTCCGGCGCGATCGTGCTGACACTCGACCCGGCCGCCGCCTACGCGGGCCTGCTCACGACCCGCGACGACGTCATCCAGGCCGTCGCGCACCCGTGCCACCCGTCGGTGTTCCTCGAGCGCACGACGAAGGAGGAATGGGCCGACACGTTCGGCGGCATCGCCGCCCCGCAGGACGCCATCGCCGCCGTCGAAAGCGACGACCCCGCGCACAAGGCGATCGTCGAGGCCACGGTCCGCGCCATCTACGCGCCCGTCATCGACGTGCACTTCGTCACCGTCAAGCAGCTCGCCCAGCTCGAGCCGACCCTCGTCGAGACCGTCGCCTGCATGATCGGCGCGCTCCTCAACGAGGCCCTCGACGAGGCCATCCACACGATGGGCGTCCCCGAGGCGGCCGCGCGCAGCATCCTGTACGGCCACACCCAGGTCGCCCTCGCCAACGGCCTGCGCGGCGACAACCCGTTCAGCGACGCGTGCCTCATCGCGATGGACTACGGCCGCGAGTCGATCATCAAGGACGACTGGAAGAAGATCTTCCGCGACGACGAGCTCGACCGCAACCTCGCCCGCATGCTCCACCTCGACCACATCGAGCGCTGACCATGGGCCAGCTCGAAGGCAAGACCGCGCTCGTCACGGGAGGTGCGCTGGGCATCGGCCTCGCCGTCGCCCAGCGGTTCGCCCGCGAGGGCGCCCGTGTCGTGCTCGCCGATCGCAACGGCGAGGGTGCGACGGCCGCCGCGGCCGAGATCGGCCCGAACGCGCGCGCCGTGACGATGGACATCTCCGAGGAGGCGGCGGTCGAAGCGGCCTTCGCCGAGATCGAGGCCGACGGCTGGGCGCCGGACGTCGTCGTCGCGAACGCCGGCGTGCAGCTCTTCGGGCAGGACGCGCCTGCGGCCGACCTCGACCTCGACGTCTGGCGTCGCACGATCGACATCAACCTGACGGGCACATTCCTCACGGTCAAGCACGCGGTGCGCTCGATGCTGCCGCGCGGGGGCGGGTCGATCATCCTGACCGGCAGCCCCACTGGCGTCAACGGCGAAGGCAAGGACTTCACGGCGTACAGCTCGTCGAAGGCCGGCATCCACGGCCTCGGCCGTACCGTCGCCGCGGCATATGCCTCCAAGGGGATCCGCGTCAACACGGTGCAGCCCGCCTACACCGAGACGCCGCTCGTGGCCGCGATCAGCGAGGACCCCGAGTCGCGCGCCGCGATCATCAGCCGCATCCCGATCGGCCGTGCGGGCACTCCCGACGACGTCGCGGGCATCATGGTGTATCTCGCCAGCGACGACGGAGCCTTCGCAACCGGAGCGCTGTTCCAGGTCGACGGCGGGATGACCTCGCTCTGACATGACCGACATCTGGCATTCCTCGCACAGCCCGTCCCGCTTCTGGCGGGGCGGGCTCTGGGCGCTCGAGCTCCGCGACGACGAGCTCGCCGACCTCACCTACGACGGGCGCCGCGTGCTGCGCAGCGTCCGCGCCGTGGTGCGCGACCGCGACTGGAACACGGCCCCGTGGATCGTCGAGCAGGTCGCCGTGACCGAGTCGACCCTCGAAGTGCTCGTGCACACCGAGGGATACGACGCCGAGCTGCGCGGCACCGTGCGCGTCGACGCGGCCGGCGACCTGCTCGTCGTGAGCTTCGACGCGATCTCGACGACGCCGTTCCAGACCAACCGCACGGGGCTCGTCGTGCTCCACCCGCCGCAGGTGGCCGGACGGCTCCTCGCCGTGACGCATTCCGACGCATCGGTCGAGGCATCCGCGTTCCCCCAGGAGATCAGCCCGCACCAGCCGGCTTTCGACATCGCGGGCCTCGAGTGGGACGACGACGGCCTCGCCGTCGACCTCCGCTTCACGGGCGACGTCTTCGAGATGGAAGACCAGCGCAACTGGACGGATGCCTCGTTCAAGACGTACAGCCGTCCGCTGGCCGAGCCCTTCCCCTATCCGCTCGACGCGGGTGAGCGCGTGCGCCAGGCGATCGCCGTGCGGGTGAAGCGGATCGCCGAGCCGGAGACGCAGGCCGACCCCGATCGCCTCGTCCTCGAAGACACCGGCACGCCGTTCCCGGCGCTTGTCGTCGGCGCCTCGTCGGCGCCGGATCCCGCACCCCCGGTGATCGCGCTCGCGACGGCGGTGCTCGTCGAACTCGACCTCGCGGCCCCCAGCCGGCACGCGGCGCTCGCGCGGGCCGTGGCATCCGGTCGCCCCCTCGACGTGCGGCTCGTGCTCGACCCCGAGAACCCCGCCGCGCTCGACGAGCTCGTCGCGGGCCTCGTGGGCCTGCCCGTCGTGCGCGTGGGCGCCTTCGATCCGCTCACGCACGTCACCGACGTCCACGTCGCCGATGCCCTGCGCGCGGCCGCGGCACGGGCCGGCCTCGATGTTCCCGTCGTCGGCGGCTCGCGTGCGCACTTCACGGAGCTCAACCGCGAGCGCCACCGCATCCCCACCGACCTCGACGGGATCGTCTTCAGCACGACGCCCCTCTTCCACAGCCTCACGACCGAGCAGCTCCTCGAGTCGCTCGGGATGCAGCGGCTCGTCGCCGAGCAGGCCGTGCGCCTCGCCGGCGGTGCACCCGTGCACATCGGCCCCGTCGCGCTGCGTCCGCGGTTCAACGACGTCGCGACGGTGCGCCCGCCCATGCCGGCCGACATCGACCTCGCTCGCGGTTACGGCCCGCAGTTCGCCGACGCCGACGACGACCGGCAGGACTCCCCGCAGCTCGCCGCCTGGACCGTCGCGAGCGCCGCGGCCCTCGCCGTGCCCGGCGTCGCGAGCGTCGCCTACTTCGAGAAGTGGGGCCCGCGCGGGGTGGTCCGTGCCGACGGCACCGAACGACCCGTCGCGGCGGTGCTCCGCGCCCTCGCCGCGCTGGCGGGCAGCCCGCTGCGCTCTGCGACGAGTCCCGACGGCCTCGTGTGGGCCGTCGGCGGCGGCCGCACGGTGCTCGTCGCGAACCTCGACACGTCGGCGCGCGACCTCGTCATCGGCGTGGACGGCGCCGAGCACGCGGCATCCGTACCCGCCGAAGGCTGGCTCGCACTGCAGATCTGAAGTCCCCCACCCCACGATCCCCGGAGCCCGGGGAGAGCACAGGAGCAACGATGCACGACCGCTGGGCCCGACTGCTCGAGGAGTACATCCTCGAGAGCGCACAGGAGATGACGCGCGAGCCCGAGGGGATCCTCGCGCACCCGTACACGGTTCCGAGCAGCCCAGGATCGCCGTACTACTCGAGTGCCCTGTGGGACTGGGACTCCTGGACGATCAGCATCGCGCTCGGCCAGGTCGAGGCCGACACGGACCAGCCGGGACGGTTCTTCGAGTACGAGCGCGGCAGCATCCTGAACTTCATCGACCACACCGGCGCCGACGGCGTCATGCCCATCCAGCTCAGCCCGAAGGGCTCGCTGACGCACGGCGACCCGGGGCGCGCGGGCGGGTTCGCGCAGAACATGCACAAGCCCGTGCTGGCGCAGCACGCCGCCCTGCTCGTGCAGCGGCGCGGCGACGTGGACTGGGTGCGGCCGCACCTCGAGACGATCGGCCGGTTCGTACAGCGCTACCTCGAGAGCCACGTGCACGCGGAGACGGGCCTCGCGTACTGGCAGACCGACTTCGCGGTCGGCGTCGACAACGATCCGTCGGTCTACTACCGGCCTGAGAAGAGCACGGCGGCGATCTACCTCAACAGCCTCCTGTACCGCGAGCTGCTCGCCTACGGCTACCTGCTCGAGCTCGCCGGCGACGTGCCCGCGGCCAACACTGCGCGCGGCCAGGCGCAGGACCTCGTCGACGCCCTCAACCGCTTCGCGTGGGACGAGCGCGACGGCACGTTCTACAGCGTCGACCTCGGACTGCGCGCGATCGATCCCGAGGACTGGCTGCACCGCGGCGCGCCCCGGCGGTGGAGCTCGCTCCCGATCCGCATCGACAACTGGTCGAGCTTCCTCCCTCTGTGGGCGGGCTTCGCGTCGCAGGAGCAGGCCGAGCGCATGGTCGACCGCTACCGCGACGAGCGCACCTTCTCGGCGAACTACGGCATCCGCACGCTGTCACGCCTCGAGAAGATGTACGACCTGCGCGCCTCGAACAACCCGTCGAACTGGCTCGGGCCGATCTGGGGCATCAGCAACTACCTCGTGTTCCGCGGACTCCTCAAGTACGGGTTCGCGGATGACGCGGCCGAGCTGGCCGAGAAGACCGTGCGCCTTTTCGGACGGGACCTCGAGACGAACGGCTCGCTGCACGAGTACTACCACCCCGACAGCGGCGAGCCCATCGTCACGCACGGGTTCCAGAACTGGAATTTCCTCGTGATGAACATGATCGCCCACCTCGAGGGGCGCAGGACCGTCGCGGAGTTCTGAACCCGGCTCGGCCGCCGCAAAGGGGGGCGGGATGCCTCAGCGGCGGCCGAAGCCGTCGGTGCTGGCTCGGACGACGAGATCCGGCGCGAACACGCGGTGCGGCTCGTCGATCGTGCGCCCCTCGACGACGTCGAACAGCATGTCGACGACGGCCGTGCCGTAGCTGTCGTGGCGACCGCGCACGCTCGTGAGCGGGATGACCGAGCCCTCGGCGAAGGCCGTGTCGTCGTAGCCGATGATCGCGACATCGTGCGGCACGCCGACTCCCGCACCCACGAGCACCCGCAGGATGCCGAGGGCGAGGAGGTCGTTGACGGCGAAGATGCCGTCGGGCCGCAGCTCGGGCGGGCGGGCCATGAGCGCCGCCCCGACGGCGAGGCCGCCCCGCACGCTGCGGTCGGTCTCATCGATGAACTCGAGGGTCGCACCTCCCGACTCGCGCACGACCTCGCTGAGGCCCGCGAAGCGGTCTGCGATCTGCGCGAGACTCAGGGGCCCGCCGACGACGGCGAGGCGGCGGCATCCGATCTCCAGGAGATGGCGCCCCGCCTGGCGACCGCCCGACACGTCGTCGATCGAGACGGAGGGCTGTCCTGACGACATGGCGCGCTGACCGACGAGCACGGAGGGCGTGCCGCGGCGACGCACACTGGCGAGCCGGTCTTCGATCGGTCCGTCGGACGACACGAGGAGCCCGAGCACCTGATGCTGCTCGAAGACCGCGAGGTAGTCGTCTTCGCGCTCGCGACTGCGGTGCGAGTTGGCGAGGAAGACCGTGACGCCGCGCTCGGTCGCGCGTCGCTCGACGCTCTCCGCGATCTCCGACACGTAGGGATTGCTCACGTTTGGCGAGATGTAGCCGATGACGCTCGAGACGCCGAGACGCAGCTGCCGGCCGGCGTTGCTGGGGACGAAGCCGATCTCGTCGATCGCCGCCTGGATGCGCTGTGCCTTGTCGGCGGAAACGCGATCGGGATGGTTGAGGTAGTTCGACACGGTGCCGATCGCCACCCCCGCGAGTTCGGCAACCCCCCGAATGCCGGTCCTGGCCATTGCACAGCTCCTTCTGGATCGCGCAGCGTCGTCGCCCGCAGATTGAACAGCACTGTACAGCACTCCCGGTGTTACCTGTTTGTGACGTTTCAATCTTCTTGACAGCGCCGTTACCGGCATTCTACGATCAGACTTGAAACGTCTCAAAGAAGACGCTCCCACTTTTCAAGGAGGAAATGTGTTCACAGCAGGACGGCGGCGTCTGCGGAAGCCGCTCTTGGGTTCAGCGGTTCTCCTCGGCGCCAGCGCGCTCGTGCTCGTCGGCTGTTCCGGCGGCGGCGGATCCAGCAGCACCGACAGCCCCTCGAGCTTCGAGTTCCTCAAGAACGCCGAGAACACGACCACGGAGCCCGTGCTCAAGGCCCTCAGCGACAACGAGTGCACCACCGAGAACAAGGCCATGCCGCTCGAGGTCAGCTCGATCCCCCAGGCCGACCTCGACGCGCAGATCCAGCTCCTCGCGACGCAGGACGGGCTGCCCCCCATGTTCTCCGCCGGCGGCAACCCCGCCGAGGGCGCGAAGCTCGCGAAGAACGGCTACCTCGTCGACTTCGACAAGGCGCTCACCGAGCTCGGCGTCCGCGACAAGATCGCGGAGGGCGCCGTCTCGACGATCAAGAAGCTCTACGGCGGCGAGTTCACGTTCCTGCCTTACCAGTACAACATCGAGGGGATCTTCTACAACAGGCAGGTCTTCGCCGACAACGGCTGGGAGGTCCCGACGACGTGGGACGACCTGCTGAAGATCGCGGGCGAGGCGAAGGCTGCCGGCCTCACGCCGTTCGCGGCCTCCGGCGAGCAGGGCTGGCCCCTCACGCGCCTCGTGAGCGGCTATCTCTTCCGCACGCTCGGCGCCGACGCACTGCAGAAGGTCGCGGACGGGAAGGCCAAGCTGACCGACCCCGAGTACGTCAAGGCCGCCGCCGCGATCGCCGACCTCGGCGCGAAGGGCTACTTCGGCGACAACGTCGCGTCGCTGGACTACGACGCCGCGACCAACGAGTTCCTCACCGGCAAGGCCGCCATGATCTACATGGGCAGCTGGCTGCTGGGCAACATCAACGGCGACGGCAATCAGATCGGCGCCGACAACGTCGGGTTCTTCAAGTTCCCGGCCGTCGACGGCGGCAAGGGCTCGATCGACGAGTACCCCTCGAACGTCGGCCTTCCCGCCACCTTCAACGCCAAGACATACTCGAAGGACAACGGCGTCGGCGACTGGCTGAAGTGCATCGCGACCAACTACGGCAACGAGGCGCTCAAGCAGGGCCAGATCACCGGCTTCATCGCCGACGAGAAGGTCGACCTGCCCGCGATCTCGCAGACGATCGCCGACGAGATCTCCACCGCCAAGGACAGCGTCCTGTGGTTCGAGGCGCTGTTCAACGCCAAGGCGAGCAACATCTCGTCCACCAACGCCGCGCTTCTCGTCACCGGCCAGATGTCGCCGGAGGACTTCATGAAGTCCGTCCAGGACGCCCTCGACCAGGGCTGACGCCCGCCGTCCCTGTGCGCCTGTCTCCTCGGCAGGCGCACCGGGGCGCCACCCTCGCGCACCCCAAGCCCCCGACCCGCTTACCCGAAAGGCCGCCGCTCATGAAGTCCGTCCTCGGCGACCGCAAGGCGATCACGCTGCTGCTGACGCCGGCGCTCCTCGTCTACACGCTCATCATCCTTCTCCCGGTCGCCTGGTCGTTCGGCCTCACGTTCTTCACGGGGAGCGTGCTGACCGGGTTCGAGTTCACCGGGCTCAAGAACTTCGAGCGGCTGTTCAACGACCCGTACGTGTGGGACGCGTTCTGGTTCACGGTGAAGTACGCCGTGCTCATGACCCTGCTGCAGGTCGTGCTCGGCTACGGCCTGGCACTGCTCTACCAGTTCGTGCTGCGCAGGTCGTCGGTCATCGTGCGCACCTTCGTCTTCTTCCCGGTCGTGCTGCCGACCGTCGCGATCGCGATCCTGTATCAGAAGCTCTTCCAGTCGGCTCCGAGCGACGGCCTCGTCAACGAGCTTCTCGTCAACGTCGGCCTGCAGTCGGTCGACTGGCTCGGCGCCGGCACGACGGCGTTCGTCGTCATCGTGATCATGGACGTGTGGCGCTCCGTCGGGTTCTACGGCGTGCTGATCTTCTCGGGCCTTCTCGACATCCCCGACGACATCATCGAGTCGGCCCGCATGGACGGCGCCAAGTCGTTCAAGCTCTTCCGCCACATCATCCTGCCGATGTCGCTGCCGATCCTCTTCGCGTCGTTCATCTTCAGCATCAACGGCACGATCAAGGTGTTCGACTCGGTCTTCGCCCTTACCGGCGGCGGGCCCGGCAACTCCACGACGCCGCTGACGCTGTACATGTACCGCACGGCGTTCCAGTACAGCGACTTCGGCTACGGCTCGACGATCGCGCTCCTGCTGACGATCATGTGCCTCATCGTCACCCTGCTCATCTTCCGCTCGTCGCGACGCGACAACACCGTCTGAGGGAGCGACGACCATGACTTCGACCATCGACCCGCAGACCACCGCGGTCCACACGCCGCGGGCCTTCGAGCCGCAGCGCCGCACGCCCGGTCAGGCCTTTCTCCACGCCATGCGCCGCATCCCGGCCTGGATCACGATCGCGCTCCTGCTCGTCGTGTTCATCTATCCGCTGTTCTGGATGGTGATCAACTCCCTCAAGTCGAACGCCGACTTCCTGAGCAATCCGTCGTACGCCCTGCCCGCGGAATGGCACTGGGAGAACTACGTCATCGCGTGGGAGACCGGAAACCTCGCCACCACGATCACCAACTCGCTCATCGTGACGATCCCCTCGCTCGTGTTCATCGTGCTGCTGGGCACGGCGGCGGGCTACGCGCTCGAGATCCTGGTGTTCAAGGGCCGCGGCACGATCCTGCTGGTGTTCCTCGCGGGCATCATGATCCCCGGCCAGATGATCGTGCTGCCGCTGTTCAACGCGTTCTTCAAGCTCGGCATCAACAACTCGTACCTGCCGATGATCCTCATCTACACGGCAGCGGGCCTCCCGCTGACGGTGTTCATGATGGCGACCTATTTCCGTGCCATCCCCCGCGAGATCTTCGAAGCCGCCACGATCGACGGCGCCTCGATGACCCGGTCCTTCTTCGCGATCGGCTTCCCGATGATGCGCAACGCCGTCATCACGGTCGCGATCGTGCAGTTCTTCCTCATCTGGAACGACCTGCTCATCGCGCTCATCTTCGGCGGCAAGCGCAGCCTCAACACGATCCAGGTCGGCCTGCTCAACTTCTCTGGCGAGTACGGCGCGATCAACTACGGTCCCCTGTTCGCCGCGATCTGCATCACGACGTTCGGCATCCTGATCCTCTACCTCTTCCTCAACCAGCGGATCATGAAGGGCCTGGCGGCAGGCGCCGTCAAGGGCTGACCGATGCGAAGGGCGGTGGATGCCGGATCCGCCGCCCTTCGTGCCGTCCGCGCCGATCGCGGCCGCGGGTCAGCGCCAGTCGTGCTGCGCGACGAACCCGAGGCGCTCGCGGAGCTTGCGCGTCGAGACGAGCGACTCGAACTCGCCGAGGTCGTCGGCGACCGGCGTGCCGGGGAACCAGCGGCCGGCGAGCTCGCGCGACGGGATCGACAGGCCCGATTCGGGCGCTGCGACGTTGTAGACCTCGAAGCCCGGCTGCGCGGCCTCGAGGGCGAGCACGACGGCCGTCGCACCGTCGCGCGCGTCGATCCACGTGCCGATGAGGTCGCGACGGTAGCCGGGATCGCCCGCCCGCTCGAAGGTCGCGTACTCGGTCTCGTCGACGACATTGGTGAAGCGCAGCGCGGTGATGGAGGATTCGGGATGCCACGACGCGAGCTGACCGGCCATGGCCTCCTCGACGACCTTGCCGAGTCCGTAGGTGTTGTTCGCCTGGGTGTACGTCTCGTCGACGGGGAGGAACGGCGGCGCGGTCTCGAACGGGAAGCCCATCGCCGTGATGCTCGACGCGCTCACGATCCGGCGGACGCCGGCGCGATGCGCCGCGAACAGGGCGTGGAACGTCACACTCACGTTGTTGTCGAACGTCGCGGCATCCGGAACGAGGCCGTTGACGGGCAGCGCGGCGAGATGCACGAGCGCGTCGAGCCCGTCATGCCGGGCGGTGACGCCCAGGAAGGCGTCGAGGACCTGTCCGTAGTCGGTGAGGTCGACGCGCACGAAACCCGGGCCGGGCGTTCCCGTCAGGTCGAACCCGACGACGTTGTGGCCCCGCTCACGCAGCGCCGCGACGGTCGCCCGCCCGAGCTTGCCGCCGCTTCCCGTCACACCGATGAACATGGCTTCCTCCGCGTCGGCGCCACCGTATCGCCTCACGCTCGGCGGCGCGTGTTTGAAACGTCACAACTTCGTTGTCTCAGTCGTTATGCATCGACTATAGTTCAAAATGAAACGTTTCGACTTCGAACCTGGAGTGTCCAATGACGGTCACGGTATCCGCCCCCCGCGTCGAGCATCACCGCGAGGCCCTCGGGATCGGCGAGTCGACCCCGCGCCTGTCGTGGGCCGTGACGAGCGCGCCGGCGGGCTGGCGTCAGGCGGGGTACCGCGTCGAGATCAGCCGTGAGGGTGTCGTCGAGTCGTTCGAAAGGAACACCGCCGATCAGGTCCTCGTGCCCTGGCCCTCCGCGCCGCTCGCCTCGCGCGAGCGGGCCGAAGTGAGGATCGCCGCACGCGGCGCCGACGGCGCGTGGTCACCGGCGAGCGACTGGACGAGCATCGAGGCCGGTCTGCTCGCTGCGGCGGACTGGACGGCAGGACCGATCGGGGCGATCTGGAACGAGAATCCGCACTCCGATCGTCGGCGCCCCGCGCTGCTGCGCTCCGAGTTCTCGGCCCGGCCAGGGATCGTGCGCGCGCGGCTGTACGCGACGGCGCACGGCGTGTACCAGGTCGAGCTCAACGGCAGGCGCGTCGGCGACGACCTGCTCTCCCCCGGCTGGACCGTCTACCGCGAGCGCCTCCGCTACTACACGTACGACGTGACGGAGCTCGTCGAGCCGGGCGCCAACGCGATCGGCGCGTGGCTCGGCGACGGCTGGTACCGTGGCCGCCTCGGCTGGCGCGGCGGCTTCCGCAACCTCTCGGGCGACGACCTCTCGTTCCTCGGCCAGCTCGAGCTCACGTATGACGACGGCACGCGCGAGGTCGTCGCGACCGACACGACGTGGAAGGCCGCACGGAGCCCCATCGTCGCGTCGGGCATCTACGACGGCGAGGACTACGACGCCCGCGAAGAGCTCGCCGGATGGTCGCATGCAGGATTCGACGACGGCGAGTGGAGCCGAGTCCAGCTGCGCCGACGCGACCCCGCGACCCTCGTCGCACCGACCGGGCCCCCCGTGCGGGTGACGCAGGAGGTGCATCCCGTCGCGGTGCTCACGACGCCGTCGGGCCGCCGCATCCTCGATTTCGGTCAGAACCTCGTCGGGTTCGTCCGCCTGCGGGGCTCGGCACCGGCCGGGACGACCGTGACGCTGCGCACCGCAGAAGTGCTGCAGGACGGCGAGCTCTACACGAGGCCGCTCCGCGAGGCGAAGTCGACCGACCGCTACACCTTCGCGGGCCGCCGGGACGGCGAGGAGTGGGAGCCCCGGTTCACGTTCCACGGCTTCCGCTACGTCGAGGTCGACGGCTGGGTCGGCGATCTGGACGCCGCCGTCGCGGACGGCGCGCTCGTCGCCCGCGTCATCCACACCGACCTCGCCCGCACGGGCTGGTTCGAGTCGTCGGATCCGCTCCTGAACAAGCTCCACGACAACGTCGTGTGGGGCATGCGCGGCAACTTCGTCGACGTGCCCACCGACTGCCCGCAGCGCGACGAGCGCCTGGGCTGGACCGGCGACATCCAGGTCTTCGCTCCGACGGCGTCGTTCCTCTACGACTGCTCCGGCATGCTCTCCGGATGGCTGCGCGACCTCGAGGCCGAGCAGCTGCCCGACGGCACCGTGCCCTGGTTCGTGCCGGTCATCCCGGCCGACACGATGTGGACGCCGCAGCGCCCCGGCGCCGCGTGGGGCGACGCCGCGACCGTCGTGCCGTGGACGCTCTACGAGCGATTCGGCGACCTCGGAGTGCTGCGCGCGCAGTACGAGAGCGCACGCAAGTGGGTCGATCTGCAGGCGGAGATCTCCGGACCCTCACGCCTGTGGGACACCGGGTTCCAGCTCGGCGACTGGCTCGACCCGGCGGCGCCGCCGCACGATCCCGCCGACGCGCGCACCGACCGTCACCTCGTCGCGACGGCCTACTTCGCCCTCTCGGCGAGCCTCGTCGCCGGCATGGCGGACGCGCTCGGCGACGCCGAGTCGGCCGCGCGGTACGGCACGCTCGCCGACGAGGTGCGTGCCGCCTTCGTCGCACGCTACGTCGACGAACACGGGCGAATGACCTCCGACGCGCAGACCGCGTATGCGCTCGCGCTGCGCTTCGACCTCCTCCCCGAGGGACTGAGGGATGCCGCGGCCGAGCGCCTCGCCGAACTCGTGCGCGACGCGGGCAACCGCATCGCGACGGGATTCGTCGGCACACCGGTGCTCGCCGACGCGCTGAGCGCCCACGGTCGTCTCGACACGGCGTACGACCTCCTCCTGGAGCAGGAGTGCCCGTCGTGGCTGTACCAGGTGCAGATGGGGGCGACGACGATCTGGGAGCGCTGGGACTCGATGCTGCCCGACGGCACCGTGAACTCCGGGTCGATGACGTCGTTCAATCACTACGCGCTCGGCGCCGTCGCCGACTGGCTGCACCGGGTGGTCGCGGGTCTCGCACCCGACGCACCCGGCTACCGCCGCATCCGCTTCGCGCCGCGACCCGGCGGCGGGCTCACCTCGGCGAGCGCCCGCCACGTCACCCCTTACGGAGAGGCCGAGATAGCGTGGCAGCTCGATGAGGAGGGCCTGCGGGTGCGCGTCGTCGTGCCGGTCGGCGCCGAGGGCGTCCTCGACCTCGAGGGCGAAGAGCCCGAGATGCTCGGGCACGGCACGCACGAGCGCACGGTGCCCGCACGGGTGAAGGAGATCGCATGAGCGAGGCGACGCGTATCGCATTCCTGCACACGGGAGCCGTCAACATCGGCCCCGTCTCGGAGCGCGCACGGGCGGCACTTCCCGACGCGACCTTCGTCAACTACCTCGACGACCGCATCGTCGCAGACCTGGGCGACCCCGGGCGAGCTGCATCCGTGCCGGGGCGCATCGCCGACCTCGTCCACGCCGCACGCGCGGGAGGGGCCGACGTCGTGATGCTCACCTGCTCGTCGATCTCGCCGCTCGCGGAATCGCTCACGGCCGAGGCGGGCATCCCGGTGCTGCGCATCGACGAGGCGATGGCCGATGACGCCGTCGCCGCAGGCGACCGCCTCGCCGTCATCGCCACGCTGCCGACGACGCTCGCGCCGACGGTCGCGCTCCTCCGCGAGCGTGCGGCACTCGCGGGGCGCTCACCCTCGATCGTGACGGAGATCGTCGAGGGCGCGTTCGCAGCCGTCTCGTCGGGCGACCGGGCCCGCCACGACGAGCTCGTCGCGGCCGCCGTCGAGCGCCGTGCTGCCGACGCCGACGTCGTCGTGCTCGCACAGGCGTCGATGGCCTCGGCCGCCGATGCCGCAGCCGTCGACGTGCCCGTCCTCACGAGCATCGGGCCGGGCATCGAGCGGCTGCGCGAGGTCGTGCGCGGCGCTGAGGTGGAGCGATGACGACTGTGGACGCGTCGACCCCTCGACAGGCTCGGGGACCGTACCCGGCCCAGCGCCTCACGCCGCTCGGGGCGTCGAACGCGCGGTGGGCGCGCGGGTTCTGGGGAGGCATCCATCAGCGCACGCGTGCGACGACCGTTCCGGCGATGTGGCGCTCGCTCAGCGACCCGTCCGTGAGCGCGGGCCTGAAGAACTTCCGCGTCGCGGCGGGGCTCGAAGAGGGCGACCATGAGGGACCGCCGTTCATGGACGGCGACTTCTACAAGTGGCTCGAGGCCGCGATCGCGCAGCTCGAGACCGACCCCGAGCCATGGCTCGCCGAGACGATCGAGGAGGTCGCCCAGCTCATCGCGTCGGTGCAGCGCGCGGACGGCTACGTCCACACGCCGACGATCATCTCGGCGCGCGCCCTTCGACAGGCTCAGGGACCGGCTTTGGTCGCGCTCGCCGACCGCTTCAACTTCGAGACCTACAACCTCGGCCACCTCATCACCGCCGGGGTGCGGCACTACGAGGTGACGGGCTCGGCGACCCTCCTCGACGTCGCCCGGGGCGCGGCATCCTTCCTGGAAGACCTCGCGACGAACAAGCCGCTCGAACTCGCCCGCAGCGCCATCTGTCCCTCGCACTACATGGCGGTCGTCGAGCTCTACCGCGCGACGGACGACGAGCAGTACCTGCGGCTCGCCGAGGCGTTCCTGCGCGTCCGCGACGACTTCGACGGCGGCGACGACAACCAGGACCGCCTCCCCGTGCGCGAGCAGGCGGTGGTCGCCGGGCACGCCGTGCGGGCGAACTACCTCTACGCGGGCCTCGCCGACCTCGTCGCCGAGACCGGCGACACCGAGCTGCAGGGTGTGCTCGAGAACCTCTGGACCGACGTCGTCGACACGAAGCTCTACCTCACCGGCGGCTGCGGCGCGCTGTACGACGGGGCCTCGCCCGACGGCTCGCCATGGCAGGAGCAGATCAGCCGCGTGCACCAGGCCTACGGCCGCGCCTACCAGCTGCCGCACACGACGGCCCACAGCGAGACGTGCGCCAACATCGGCATGATCCTGTGGAGCGAGCGGATGCTGTCGCTCACGGGCGACGCCGAATACGCCGACGTCATCGAGCGCATCGCGTTCAACACGCTGCTCGCGGGCATCTCGCTCGCCGGCACCGACTACTTCTACACGAACGCCCTGCGCCAGGTGCGCGACCTGCCGTTCGAGCTGCGCCGCCCCGGCGACACGGGCCTGCACCCCGTGCCCGCTCCTCCCGCGTCGGACGAGCGCCTCCGAGAGCCGTACCTCAGCTGCTTCTGCTGCCCGCCGAACCTCGCCCGCACGCTCGCGCGATTCCACGAGCGGGTGGCATCCGTCTCGCCGGAGGGCCTGTTCGTGCACCAGTACGGCGGCAGCGACCTCCGCTGCGAGGCACCCGACGGTCGCGTGCTCGCTCTGCGCGAAGACAGCGACTACCCGTGGGACGGGCGGATCACGTTCACCGTCACCGAAGCGATCGGGAGCGGGATGCCGCTGCACCTGCGCGTGCCGGGATGGTCTTCGGGAGCCGTGCTCGAGGTGAACGGCGCGCTGGTCGCGGCATCCGCGCCCGGCACGTACACCGCGATCGAGCGGGAGTGGGAGGTCGGCGACGTCGTCGTCCTGACGCTGCCGATGCCCGTGCGGGTGCTGCGTGGACACCGGCTCGCGGAGGAGCTCACCGGCCAGGTCGCCGTGCAGCGCGGACCCGTCGTGTACTGCCTGGAGAGCTCTGACCTTCCCGACGGCGTCGTGCTCGAGCAGGTCGCGCTGCGGCGCGGCGTCGAGCTGCAGCCTCGCGAGGGCGACATCGAGGGCCACCGGATCGTCGAGCTCGCGGGCGACTTCGCCGTGCTTCCGCGCAACGGCGACGACGGCCTGTACTCCGACCTCGACGACACGGCGCTCGGCACCGCGCCGGCACGGCTCATCCCGTACTTCGCGTGGGGCAACCGCGGGCCGTCCGAGATGTCGGTGTGGCTCCCGTTGGTGTGGTGATGGAGGGGTCCGTCCGGGCGACGTACGTCGTCGAGACGGCGCTGCCGCTCGAGCGCGCCGCCGAGGTGCTCGCGGGTGAGCAGTCGACCGGGACCTTCGTGCGGGTCGCCCGCGAGACCGACGACCTGCGGGCACGGTTCGCGGCGCAGGTCGAGTCGGTCGCGGAGCTGCCGCCCGGCGGGGCCGCCGCCCTGCCCGGCACGGTCGGCGACGGACCAATGCGGCGAGCGCGGCTGACGCTGCGCTTCCCGCTCGACAACTTCGGGCCGTCGCTGCCGAACCTCCTCGCCGCGGTCGCGGGCAACCTGTTCGAGCTGAAAGAGTTCGCGGCGCTCAAGCTCGTCGACCTCGACCTGCCGGCCCCGTTCGGCTCGCGGTACGGCGGCCCACGCTTCGGCGTGGCCGGCACGCGGGCGCTCATGGGCCGTCCGGAGGGCGCGATGATCGGCACGATCGTCAAGCCGTCGATCGGGCTCTCGCCGCCCGATCTGGCCTCGCTCGTGACGGAGCTCGCCGAGGCGGGCGTCGACTTCATCAAAGACGACGAGCTGCAGGGCAATGGGCCGTCGGCACCTCTCGCGGAGCGCGTGCGTGCCGTCATGCCCGTGCTCGAACGCCATGCCGACCGCACCGGCGTGAAGCCGATGTACGCCTTCAACATCACCGACGACATCGACCGGCTCGAGGCCAACCACGACCTCGTGGTCGCCGCAGGCGGCACGTGCGTCATGGTCGTGATCCCGAACGTGGGGCTGGCCGGGCTCGAGTATCTGTCTCGGCGGACCCAGGTGCCGATCCACGGGCACCGGGCCGGCTTCGGCGCGATCAGCCGCTCCGCCCAGGTCGGCATCGGCTTCCGCGCGTGGCAGCAGCTCGCACGCCTCGCCGGTGCCGATCACCTGCACACCAACGGCATCTCGAACAAGTTCTACGAATCGGATGCCGAGGTGCTCGACTCGATCGCCGCCGTGCGGGCTCCCCTGCTCGACCTGGTGCCGACGGTGCCCGTCCTCTCGTCGGGCCAGTGGGCCGGGCTCGCGCACGCGACCTACGCCTCCGTGGGCACGGCCGACCTGCTCGTGCTGGCCGGTGGCGGCATCCACGGTCATCCCGACGGCTCCGCTGCGGGCGTCGCGAGCATGCGCGCGGCCTGGGACTCCGCGCTGCGCGGGGAGACCGTCACGGACGCGCTTTCCGCGTCTCCGGACTTCCGGCGAGCCGTCGAACGGTTCGGACCGCCGCGGTGACGAGAGCCGCCGTCGCGTTCTACGGCGACGACTTCACGGGAAGCGTCGACGTGCTGCTGCAGTTCGCGCGCTTCGGGCTCGCGGGGCGGCTCTTCACGCAGCTGCCGTCGGCGGCCGCCCTGCGTGCCGCCGCCGACGAGGTCGATGTCGTCGGCGTGGCCGGCATCGCGCGGTCGCTCGGCGTGGACGAGCTCGAGGCGGAGGTGGCTCCCGTCTTCGCCGCGCTGCGCGAGGTCGGCGCCGACGTCGTGCAGTACAAGGCGTGCTCGACGGCCGACTCGTCTCCGACGGTGGGCTCGATCGGCAGGGTCATCGAGCTCGCGCGGGCATCGTTCGGCGAGCGTGCGATCCCGATGCTCTTCGCCCAGCCGGACTTCGGCCGGTACACCGTCTTCGGACACCACTTCGCGCGGGAGGGCGACACGGTCTACCGGCTCGATCGGCAGCCGACGATGTCGCGGCATCCGTCGACGCCGATGCGCGAGGCCGACCTCGCGGCGCACTTCGCGGCGCAGACGGCGTTGCCGATCGGCTCGATCCCGTGGGCCGAGTACGACGGCGATCTCACGCGCCGGATCGAGGGGATGGATGCCGCAGCCGTCGTGCTCGACGCGCTCACCGACGAGCACGTCGAACTCGTCGGCCGGGCCGTGCGCGCCCTGCCGGCGCCGGTGTTCGCGATCGGGTCGGGCGGGCTGAGCCGCGGCCTCGCCGCCGGGCTCGGCGCACCGGTGTCGCTGCCGACACCCACCGAGGCCTCGGGACCCGTGCTTGCGGTATCGGGCAGCCGCTCGCCGCAGACGAGACGGCAGGTGGATGCCGCAGCCGCCGCCGGCTGGACGGTGGAGCCGCTGCGGTTCGACGACGGGCAGGCCCCCGGGGTCGTGGCGGCGCTCGCGTCGGGGCGCAGCGTCGCACTCACGTCGGACGACGCGGACGGCGACGTGTCGCTCGAGCGGATCGCGCGGGCCGCGGCATCCGTCGTCTCCACGGCCGTGCGCGCGGGCGCGACCCGCCGCGTGATCGTGTGCGGTGGAGACACCTCGAGCCGCGTCGCGCGTCTGCTGGGCGTCGAGTCGCTGTCGATCGTCGCGAACCCGGTCGCCAACGTCGTGCTGCTGCGGGCGGGTTCGGCCGATCCCGCGATCGACGGTCTCGAGCTGCTGCTGAAGGGCGGGCAGGTCGGGCCGGTCGACCTGTTCGAGGTCGTCTCAGGCTCCTCGTAGGCACGGGGTCGACCCCTCGACAAGCTCGGGGACCGGGGAAGCACGGGGTCGACCCCTCGACAAGCTCGGGGACCGGGGAAGCACGGGGTCGACCCCTCGACAAGCTCGGGGACCGGGGAAGCGCGGGGTCGACCCCTCGACAAGCTCGGGGACCAAAGGGAGCCGGGGTCAGCCGGCGGAGCGGGCGTGGGCGATCATGCGATCGAAGGCGGCATCCTGGTCGGGGTCGATCTGCTGCAGGTCGGGCCGCGCGTCGTAGTGCGCGATGGTCTCGCGTGCGCCTTCGTCGTAGCGGATCGTCGTTCCGAACGCGGGCACGAGCGCCTTGATCTTGCTGTTGTCGAACAGCGCCGTGTGCGCCTTGTCGCCGAGCAGCCCCGGACCGGCATCGGGAAGGAATGCCGCGATCGTCTCCGACGCGATGTGCACGAACTCGGGGTCGGCGACTCCCGCGGCATCCGCGAGCCACTCGTAGATCTGATTCCAGCTCGGCGCGTGGTCGCCCGTGATGGTGAAGGCCTCGCCGATCGCGGCGGGGTGTCCGAGCAGGCCCGTGAACCCGACGGCGAAGTCGCGGGCGTGTGTGAGGGTCCACAGGCTCGTGCCGTCGCCGTGGACCACGACGGGCTTTCCGGCGCGCATCCGGGCGATGTCGGTCCAGTGGCCCGTCGTGGGCAGCAGGCCGCGGTCGTACGTGTGCGACGGCCGCACGATCGTGATGGGCAGGCCGCGCTCGCGGTACGCGTCGACCAGGAGGTCTTCGCACGCGATCTTGTCGCGCGAGTACTGCCAGAACGGGTTGCGCAGCGGCGTCGACTCGGTGACGGGCACCGAGCGCGGCGGCTTGTCGTACGCCGACGCCGAGCTGATGAAGACGTACTGACCCGTCCGGCCTTCGAACAGGTCGAGGTCGGCCTGCACGTGGTCGGGGGTGAAGGCGAGGAACTCGGCGACGACGTCGTACTCGGCATCCCCCACCGCCTCGCGGACGGATGCCGCATCCCTGATGTCGCCGACGATCTCGCGCACACCGTCGGGGAGCTCGCGGCGCCCGGATCCGCGGTTGAGGACGGTGACGTCGTGGCCGGCGCGGACGGCGTCGGCCACACAGGATGCGCTGATCGTGCCGGTGCCGCCGAGGAAGAGGACGCGTTGTGCAGACATGAGCAGTATTCTTCCGTCTCGTGGCGAGCCTGGGGCGGATCCTGTCGTGGTGGGGCAATGACTACGCCTACGCCGCCTACTGGCAGGTGCGCGGCACGCTGCGTCCGGGCAGGCGCGAGGACTTCAGATCGGGCGACGCGCGGCCCATCGTCGTCATTCCCGGGGTGTGGGAGCCGTGGGGCTTCCTGGGCCCGATCATCGAGGCGCTGCATCAGGCGGGGCATCCCGTCTACGCGATCAATCGGCTGGGCCGGAACAGCCGCCCCGTTCCCGACACCGCGCACGTCGTCGCCTCGTTCATCGAGGAGCATGACCTGCGCGACGTCGTGATCGTCGCGCACAGCAAGGGCGGACTCATCGGCAAGTACGTCATGAGCGAGTTCGACCCCGACGACCGGATCACCTCGATGGTCGCGATCTGCTCCCCGTTCGCCGGCTCGGAATACGCCCGCTACATGACGTCGCGCACCCTCCGGGCGTTCTCACCCTCGGATCCGACGACCCTGATGCTCCAGGCGAACCTCGAGATCAACGCACGCATCACGACGATCGCAGGCGTCTTCGACCCGCACATCCCGACGATCGTGGGCCTCGAGGGCGCGACGAACATCACGCTGCAGGACGGCGGTCACTTCCGTCTGCTCGACAAGCCCGAGGTCATCGACATCGTCCTCGAGGTCGCACGGCGGCCTGTCGAGGTGCAGGAGGACATCGTGGACGACACGCTCGCGGCGGCGAGGGATGCCGCGGCCGGCCCGGTCGCGGAGCCGCACGATATTCCGGTCCCGCCTGACGCGGACGTCGCGCGCGGAAGCACCCCCGAGACGCCTACCGTCCCGTGAACTGCGGCGGACGCTTCTCCTGGAACGCGGCGAACCCCTCGCGGTAGTCGTCGGAGTCGCACAGCGCTGCCTGCGCCGCGTTCTCGGCATCCATCGACTCCCACAGCCCGAGCCGCTCGTCGCGGAGTCGCCGCACGAGGTCCTTGCTCGCCCGGAAGGCACCTGTCGCGCCCTGGGCGGCGCGCTCGGCCGCGGCGGTCGTCGCCGCCACGACCTCGTCGGCGGGGAAGACCTGTGAGAACAGGCCCGACTGCACGGCCTCGGTGCCCGACATGAGCCGGCCCGTGTAGATGAGGTCGAGCGTCTTGTGCGCGCCGAGCCGCTCGAAGAACAGGGCGTGCCCGCCGGAGTCGAGCGTCGCGCCGAGCGCTGCGAACGGCGAGCCGATCCTGGCCGTGTCGGCGACGTAGACGACGTCGGTCGCGATGAGGAGGCCGAGCCCGACGCCGAGGCACGCGCCGTGCGCGGCGGCGAACGTCGGCGCGGGGAAGTTCGCCATGCGCTGCAGCAGCGGCGACACGAGGCCGCCGAGGTATCCCATGACGTCGTCGTCGCAAGGGTCGACCCCGGAGATGTCGCGCCCCGCGCAGAAGGCCCGCCCTTCGCCGCGCAGCACGAGCGCGCGGACACCGGATGACTCGGCCTCGGCGTATGCGGCATCCAGTTCGTCGATCGCCGCCTCGTCGAGGGCGTTGAGCTTCGCCGGATTGTTCAGCACGACGTGGGCGACTCCGTCGTCGATCTTGAGGTCGATCATTGCCTTCCCTTCCTCGGTTCCTGTCCCGAAGGGGTAGATGTACCTTCAAAAACCCCATTGAACTTCGCACTCACACAGCCCCCGTGACCCCATTGAACTTCGCACTCACACAGCCCCCGTGACCCCATTGAACTTCGCGCTCACACAGCCCCCGTGACCCCATTGAACTTCGCACTCACACAGCCCCCGTGACCCCATTGAACTTCGCACTCACACAGCCGCTGGAACGGACTCGATGCACCTCGCGCCCGCACCATCCCGAAGGCCGGTGTGCTGTGTGAGCCGGAAGTTCAATGGGTTTTCGGATATGCACCACCGCCGGATTCGAGGTCCATACATCCTCCGATCACACGTCGTAGTCGACCACGACGCGGTCGGTCTGGGGGTGGGACTGGCACGTCAGGACGTACCCGCGCTCGAGCTCGTCGGGCTCGAGCGCGTAGTTCTCGGTCATCGCGACCGAGCCTTCGATGAGCCGCGCCCGGCACGTGCCGCACACGCCGCCGGCGCACGCGAACGGCACGTCGGGACGCACCCGCAGCGCCGCGTTGAGGATCGACTCGTGCGCGTCGACCGGGCTCTCGACCGTCGAGGACTGGCCGTCGAGGGAGAACTCGAGCCGCCACACCTCGGCGCCCTCGGGCACGACGACGGGGCGGCCGGCCTGGGGCGTGGGCTCGCCCGTCGTGAAGAGCTCGTAGCGGATGTGCGCCGGCTCGACCCCGACGTCCTCGAGCGTGTCGCGGCACAGCTGCACGAGGTCGAACGGTCCGCACAGGAACCACTCGTCGACCGTCTCGGGGAAGACGAGCGCGTCGAGGATGCGGCGCAGCCGCTCCTCGTCGATGCGGCCCGACAGCAGCGGCGCCGTGCGCTGCTCGCGGGAGAGCACGTGGTGCAGGGCGAGCCGCGTCGGGTAGCGGTCCTTGAGCTCGGACAGCTCCTCGACGAACATGACGTCGGTCGTCGAGCGGTTCGTGAAGACGAGCGTGAAGCGCGAGGTCTCGGAGCGCGCGAGCACGCTGGCGGCGAGCGCCATGAGCGGCGTGATGCCCGACCCCGCCGCGATGCCCGCGACATGCGCGCCGTCGAGGTCGGCGAGGGCCGAGGTGAAGCTCCCCTGCGGACTCATGACATCGAGCTCGTCGCCGACCTTCAGCTCGGTCTGCGCCCACGTGGAGAAGGCTCCGCCGAGGTCGCGCTTGATCGCGACGCTGATCGACTGCGGCCCGTCTCCGGCGGCGGTGTCCATCGCCCTGCACAGCGAATACGACCGGCGCACCTCATGCCCGTCGAGCGTCGTGCGCAATGCGACGTGCTGGCCGGCGAGGTAGTCGTAGTCTCCGCGCAGCTGCTCCGGCACATCGAAGGTGACCTCGATCGAGGCATCCGTCAGCGGACGCACCGCCGCAACGCGCAGCGTGTGGAAGCGCGCACGGTGCCTGCTTCCGCGCGGCCCGCCGACGGCGCTCGCGAGGAAGCTCTCGGCGAGGCGCTCGGCCTCGCGATCAGCGGCGCGCATCAATGCGCCTTGAAGTGGTCGAAGGGCTCGAGGCAGGCGCGGCACTCCCACAGCGCCTTGCACGACGTCGATCCGAAGCGCGCGATCTCGCGGGTGTCGAGAGATCCGCAGCGCGGACAGCGCACGCTGAGGCGCACGGGGATCGGGCCGCGCACGGCGGCGCGGCCGGTCGGCGGCGCGATGCCGAACTCCTCGAGCTTGCACCTGCCGGCGTCGGTCATCCAGTCGGTCGTCCACGCGGGCGACAGCGTGAGGCGCACGTCGACGTCGGCGAAGCCCGCCGAGGTGAGCGCGAGCTCGAGGTCGTCGCGGATCGCGTCGACGGCAGGGCATCCGGAGTAGGTCGGGGTGATCGTGACCGTGACGCGATCGCCGTCGACCTCGACCGATCGCAGGATGCCGAGATCGGCGATCGTCAGGACGGGGACCTCGGGATCGACGACGGATGCCGCGACCTCGCGCGCGAGAATGGCCGTGTCGGTGCCGGCAGAAGTCACCATGTCGCCCCCGGATGCTGTCGCGCGAGCACCTGCATCTCGGCCAGGAGGTAGCCGAGCGGAGCCGCATGGCTCCCCCGCCGCCCGCCGCCCGCCGACACGAAGGTCGTGGGCACGTCGATCTCCGCCTCGGCGAAGACCGCGCCGATGACCGCGTCGAAGCCGTCACGCAGCGAGGACGGGCGCACGGCGACGCCGGACTCGGCGAGCCCGTCGGTCAGCGGCTCGTCGCGGAAGAGCTCGTCGACGTAGGGCCAGACGTCGGCGACGGCGCGCAGCATCCGCGTCCTCGACTCGTCGGTGCCACCGGCCAGCCGCAGCGTCCACTGCACGGCGTGATCGCGGTGGTATTCGATCTCCTTGACCGCCTTCGCGGCGACCGCGGCGAGAGTCGCGTCGCTCGACTCCTGCAGCCGGGTGTACAGCTCGAACCAGTACACGGATGCCGCGAGCTGGCGCGCGATCGTCTGGGCGAAGTCGCCGTTGGGCTGCTCGAAGAGCCACACGCTGCGGAAGGCGGGCTCGTCGCGCCAGTAGGCGAGGTCGTCTTCGGTGCGGTCGTCCCACGAGCCGGCGTAGCGGAGCAGCGACCGCGCGTGGCCGAGCAGGTCGAGAGCGATGTTGGCGAGCGCGACGTCCTCCTCGAGCTCGGGCGCCCGCGAGATCCAGGCGCCCAGCTGCTGGGCGAGGATGAGCGCGTCGTCGCCGAGCCACACGGCGTACTCGGCGACCTCGGCCGAGGCCGGCCGCGCGCCGAGGTCGGACAGCTCGGCGGACAGCGAGACCTCGTCGACCGTCACATCGCCGTGCGGGTCTACCCCCGGTCCCCGAGCTTGTCGAGGGGTCGAGTCCGGCGCCTGCGCAGCGCTGGGGTTCGACGCTTCGACAAGCTCAGCGACCGATTCCTGACCTGGAGATCGGGTCACAGGTGCGGCACCCCCTCGGACGCCGTGTAGTACCGCGCGTGACGGTAGTTCTTGCCGGCCGGCGACTCGAAGAAGGCGCCCTTCGCATCGGGATCGCTCGTCGTGATGGCGTCGGCGGGGACGACCCACACCGACGTGCCCTCGCCCCGACGCGTGTAGAGGTCGCGCGCGTTGCGCAGCGCCATCTCGGCATCCGGAGCGTGCAGCGAACCGGCGTGCACGTGCGAGAGCCCGCGGTTCGCGCGCACGAACACCTCGAACAGGGGCCAGGTCTCGCGGTCGGAGCCGCCGGGCGCGCTCATGCCGCCCCCTCGACGAGCTCGGGGAGCAGAGCCTGCTTGCGGGCGTACTCCGCCGCGGCCTCGCGCACCCATGCCCCGTCCTCGTGCGCCGTGCGGCGGTTGCGCTGGCGCTCCGCGTTGCACGGGCCGCGCCCCGCGAGCACCTCCTTGAACTCGTCCCAGTCGATCTCGCTCATGTCCCAGCGCTCGGTCTCCTCGTTCCAGCGGAGGTCCGGGTCGGGCAGCGTCACGCCGAGCACCTCGGCCTGCGGCACGAGCATGCCGACGAACCGCTGCCGCAGCTCGTCGTTGGAGAACCG
The DNA here is from genome assembly GCF_044325405.1 of Microbacterium alkaliflavum. Lineage (NCBI taxonomy): Bacteria > Bacillati > Actinomycetota > Actinomycetes > Micrococcales > Microbacteriaceae > Microbacterium > Microbacterium alkaliflavum. The sequence continues at coordinate 62,658 of NZ_JBIQWL010000006.1, forward strand.
CTTGATCTTCCACGCCATCGACTGCGCCGAGTTGGGCGACTCGTCGTCGGGCGGACCGAACATCATGAGCGACGGCCAGTACCAGCGGTTCACGGCATCCTGAGCCATCTCCCGCTGGGCCGGCGAGCCCTGCATGAGGGTCAGCAGGATCTCGAAGCCCTGCCGCTGGTGGAACGACTCCTCCTTGCAGATGCGCACCATCGCGCGGCCGTACGGACCGTACGAGGCACGGCACAGCGGCACCTGGTTGCAGATCGCGGCGCCGTCGACGAGCCAGCCGATCGCGCCCATGTCGGCCCACGTCGGGGTCGGGTAGTTGAAGATCGACGAGTACTTCGCGCGCCCCGTGATGAGCTGCTCGGTCATCTCGTCGCGCGTGATGCCGAGCGTCTGCGCCGCCGAATACAGGTAAAGGCCGTGACCGGCTTCGTCCTGCACCTTCGCCATGAGGATCGCCTTGCGCTTGAGGCTCGGCGCGCGCGTGATCCAGTTGCCCTCGGGCTGCATGCCGATGATCTCGGAGTGCGCGTGCTGCGAGATCTGCCGGATGAGCGTCTTGCGGTACGCGTCGGGCATCCAGTCGCGCGGCTCGATGCGCTGCTCGGCCGCGATGAGGGCGTCGAACGCCTCCTGGTCGGTCGTCATCGTCGACTCCGTTCCTTCCGTGAGCCCGTCGAGGGAATTACAGACCGTTCGTTCAGTAAGTCTACAACGGCGCTGATGGATGCCGGGGGGGCGGTCAGCGCAGATCGTAGACCCGCTTGTACTTGCCCTCGCTGCGGGGCAGCGTGCCGGGCTCCTCGAGGCGCACCGTGACCGTCGACCCGATGTGCTGCTTGATGCGCTGGGCGAGCACGACGGTCGCGGCCTCGCACACCTCGCGATCGAGCGACGGGTGCCGTTCGATGCGGACGGTCAAGGCATCCATCCGCCCCTCGCGCGTGAGCTCGAGGATGAAATGGGGTGTGAGCGTCTCGATGCCGAGGACGAGCTCTTCGATCTGCGTCGGGAAGAGGTTGACGCCGCGGAGGATGATCATGTCGTCGTTGCGGCCCGTGATCTTCTCCATGCGCCGCATGCCCGGGCGCGCGGTGCCGGGCAGCAGTCTCGTGAGGTCGCGCGTGCGGTAGCGCAGCACGGGGAACGCCTCCTTCGTGAGCGACGTGAAGACGAGCTCGCCGCGCTCGCCGTCGGGCAGCGGCTCGCCGTCGTCGCCGATGATCTCGGGCAGGAAGTGGTCCTCCCACAGGTGCGGGCCGTCCTTCGTCTCGACGCACTCGTTGCCGACGCCCGGACCCATGACCTCGCTGAGCCCGTAGATGTCGACGGCGTCGACGTCGAGCCGCCGCTCGAGCTCGGCGCGCATCTCGTTCGTCCAGGGCTCGGCGCCGAGGATCGCGATGCGCAGCGACGTCGAGCGCGGGTCGATGCCGGCCTCCGCCATCGCGTCGGCGATCGTGAGGAGGTAGCTCGGCGTGCACATGATGACCTCGGGCTCGAAGTCGCGGATGAGCTGCACCTGGCGCGCCGTCTGGCCGCCCGACACGGGGATGACGGTCGCGCCGAGCCGCTCGATGCCCGCGTGCGCGCCGAGCCCGCCCGTGAACAGGCCGTACCCGTAGGCGTTGTGCACCTTCATGCCGGGTCGCACGCCGCTCGCCCGCAGCGAGCGCGCGACGAGGGTGGCCCAGTTGTCGAGGTCGCGGGGCGTGTACCCGACCACCGTCGGCCTTCCCGTCGTGCCCGACGACGCGTGGATGCGCGCCACGCGATGCATCGGCACGGCGAACATGCCGAACGGGTAGGTCGAGCGCAGATCCTCCTTCGTCGTGAAGGGCAGCCGGCGGAGGTCGTCGAGCGAGCGGATGTCGTCGGGCGCCACGCCGGCCGCATCGAGCTTGCGCGTGTAGAGCGGCACGTTCTCGTACGCGTGCCGCACGCTCCAGCGCAGGCGCTCGAGCTGCAGCGTCTCGATCTCGGGACGGGTCAGCCTCTCCGCCGGATCGAGGCTCTCGAAATCGGCGGGCCGGGCGCGGTTCGCAGTCATCGTCGACATCGCGGGCTCCAGGTGGTGCGGGGGTTCAGGGCACGGGCGGGCGGTTCGTCGTGAGCGAGCGCCCGCGGAACTCGGCGACGACATCGCCCGTCTCGTCCGTCACGGTGACGTCGTACAGGCCGTTGCGGCCCGAGCGGGTGCGGCGGCGCGCGTCGGCGGTCAGGACCTGCCCTTCGACGGTGGCCTTGAGGAACGAGATGTCGGCGCCGGCGGCGACCGTGACCGACTCGTCCTCGTTGCACGCCATCGCGAACGCCGTGTCGGCGACGGCGAAGACGAACCCGCCGTGCGTGATGGCGAATCCGTTGGTCATGTCGGCGCGCACCCGCATCGACACGACGGCGTGGCCGGGCTCGTCGACGAGCACCTGCATGCCGAGCGCCGCCGTCGCGCGGTCGTTCTGCAGCATCCGCCGCAGCGCCGCCTCGGTCATCGCACGGCCTCGAGCGGCGCGGCCGCGGCATCCGGCTTGTCACCGGCCGCGGAATCGTCCTTCGCGACGAGCGTCAGCACGTCGTAGGTCGCCACGATCTCGTCGCGCTGGTTGAGGATCACGGCATCCCACCGCACCTCGCCGTAGTCGTCGGTCTCGCGCGGCGTGATCTGCTTCGCCGTGAGGAGCACGCGGATCGTGTCTCCCGGCGACACCGGCGTGAGGAACCGCAGGTTCTCCAGGCCGTAGTTGGCCAGCACGGGGCCCGGGTCGGGGTCGACGAACAGCCCCGCGGCCCACGAGACGAGCAGGTACCCGTGCGCGACGCGCCCCGGGAAGAAGGGGTTGGCGGATGCCGCGTCCTCATCCATGTGCGCGTAGAAGGTGTCGCCCGTGAAGTGCGCGAAGGTCTCGATGTCGTCGAGCGTGACCTCTCGCGACTCCGAGGCGACCTGGTCGCCGAGCTCGAGCTCGGAGAGCGGCTTGCGGAACGGATGCCGCCCGTGATGCACAGCGGCACCCTGATGCCATACTCCGGTCAGCGCGGTGAGCATCTCCGGCGACCCCTGCACGGCGGTGCGCTGCATGTAGTGCAGCACGGCGCGGATGCCGCCGAGCTCCTCGCCCCCGCCGGCACGTCCCGGTCCGCCGTGCACGAGGTGCGGCACGGGCGCGCCGTGGCCCGTCGACGTGCGGGCGTTGTCGCGGCTGAGGAACAGCACGCGGCCGTTGAACGCCGCGATGCGGCTCATGAGCTCGGTCGCGACGCCGGGGTCGTTCGTCGCGACGCTCGTGACGAGGGACCCGCCGCCGAGGTCGACGAGCGCCGCCGCCTCCTCGAGCGTGCGGTACGACAGGACGCTCGCGACGGGTCCGAAGGCCTCGATCTCGTGGACGGCGCGGGCGGAGGCATCCCCGAATCCCACGAGAAGAGGTTCGACGAACGCGCCCTCGGGGGCCGGGCCCGTCGACCCGTCGGCCCGGACGACGTCGGGAGCGTCGGTCGACCCGAGCAGCAGACGCCCGCCGGCGGCCTCGAGCGCACCGACGGCGCTGAGCACCTCGTCGCGCTGCTCGGCCGAGACGAGGGGCCCCATCGTGACGCCCTCAGCGTGCGGGTCGCCGATGACGACGCGCTGCGCGATCGTCGTGCGCACGGCGTCGACGAGGGCGTCGACCGATGCCTCGGGCACGATCGCGCGGCGGATCGCCGTGCACTTCTGCCCGGCCTTGGTCGTGAGCTCGACCATGAGCTGCTTGACATACGCGTCGAACTCGGGGGTGCCCGGCACCGCGTCGGGCCCGAGCACCGATGCGTTGATCGAGTCGGTCTCGCTCGTGAAGCGCACGCCCGGTGCCGCCTGCTCCCGCAGGCGGGAAGCGGTCGAGGCGCTCCCCGTGAATCCGACCACGTCGCCCAGCCGGAGGTGGTCGAACAGCCCGGGAACGCTCCCGCTCACGAGCTGCAGCGACCCCGCCGGCACGCGGCCCGTCTCGACGAGGATGCGCACCCACGCCTCGGCGAGATACGCCGTCGGCGTCGCGGGCTTCACGAGCGTCGGCACGCCGGCGAGGAAGGCGGGGGCGAACTTCTCGAGCGCGCCCCACACGGGGAAGTTGAAGGCGTTGATCTGCACGGCGACGCCGGGCAGGCGCGTGTAGACGTGGCGGCCGAGGAACGACCCGTCCTTCGAGAGGGGCTCGACGGGCCCGTCGAGGTAGACCTGCGCGTTCGGCAGCTCGCGGCGCCCCTTCGACGAGTATGTGAAGAGCACGCCGATTCCGCCGTCGACGTCGCTCAGCGCGTCCCGCTGGGTCGCGCCGGCGCGCTTGGACAGGTCGTAGAGCTCCTGCTTGCGGTCGGTGAGGGCGAGCGCGAACTCCTTGAGCAGCAGCGCCCGCTGGTGGAAGGTGAGTGCGCCGAGGGATGCCTGACCCGTCGTGCGGGCGTACCCGAGTGCGCCGGCGAGATCGGCGCCCTCCGCGCTCACGCGCACGATCGGCTCGCCTGTCGACGGGTCGCGGACGATCACCCCGCCCTCCGACGGCGCCCACCACTGATCGCACAGGTAGCTCGCGAGCATCCCGGTCATTCCTCACTCCATTCGTAGAATCCGCGGCCCGTCTTGCGGCCCAGCCGCCCCTCGGCCACCATCTGCCGCAGCAGCGCGGGCGGCGCGAAGCGCTCCCCCAGGCGCTGATGCAGCTCCTCGGCGATCACGAGGCGCACGTCGAGCCCGACGAGGTCGGTCGTGCGCAGGGGACCGACGGGATGCCGGTACCCGAGCTCCATCGCCGCGTCGATGTCGGCGGGCGATGCGACACCCTCCTCGACCATGCGGATGGCCTCCAGTCCGAGGGCGATGCCGAGCCGGCTCGACGCGAAGCCCGGGGCATCGCGCACGACGATGGGGGTCTTGCCGAGGGCCGCGACCCACTCGCGTGCGGCGTCGACGACCTCCGCCGCCGTCGCGTCGCCCGCGACGATCTCGACGAGCCGCGACACCGGCACGGGGTTGAAGAAGTGGAGGCCGAGGAACCTCTCGCGACGACGCAGCCCGACCGCGAGCTCGTCGATCGAGAGGGCGCTCGTGTTCGACGCGATCGCGGCGTCGGGGTCCACCGCGGCCTCGACGCGCGCCAGAGCGTCGATCTTGAGGGCGGAATCCTCCGGGACGGCCTCGACCACGAGCCCGCACGTGGCGAAGGCGGACGTCTCGGTCGCGGTCGACACCGCACCGATGAGGTCGTCGAGGGCGCGCTGCGTCGTGCCGCGGTCGACGGAGTGGTGCAGCGCGTCGACGATGCGGTTCGCGGCCTGCGCCGCGGCGGTCTCGTCGACCTCCACGACGACCACCTGCGCGCCGGCGAGCGCGAAGGCGTGGGCGATTCCGGCGCCCATGCGGCCGCCGCCGAGCACGCCGACACGGGCGGGCAGGGCTCCGGCCGCGCCGGACCGGCCGTGCGCGACGGTCGTGGCATCCGTCATGCTCGTCTCCTCTCCAGGAAGCGCGTCATGCGCTCAACCTTCTCGGGCCGTTCGAACAGCTCGGCCTGCAGCTCGAGCTCGATCGCGGGGTGGGCGTGCGCCGGGGCCCGGAGGGCCGTCTTCGTGTGGCGCGTCGCGAGCGGATCGTTCGCGGCGATGCGATCGGCGAGCGCGTGCGCGGCATCCATCAGCTCGTCCGGCTCGTGCAGCGAAGACAGGAGGCCCCACGCGAGCGCCTCGCCGGCGTCGAGGATGCGGCCGGTCAGCAGCAGCTCGGCGGCGCGCGCGTCGCCCACGATGCGCGGCAGGCGCCACGTCGCCCCCGCGGCCGCGATGATGCCCAGCCCCGTCTCGGGATTGCCGATGCGCGTGCGCGGCGTGCCGATGCGCAGGTCGGCGGCGAAGGCGAGCTCGGCGCCGCCGCCGAGCGCCCAACCGTCGACCGCCGCGATGACGGGCATCGGGAGCGCCGCGATCCGCTCGAAGGCGTGCGTGTTGATGCCCTGGCGCGCGTCGTCGGCGCGACGTTCGCGCAGCTGGGCGATGTCGGCGCCCGACGCGAACACGCCGCCCGCGCCGGTGAGGATGAGGATGCGCGGCTCCTGTTCGAGCTCGACGCAGAGGGCGTGCAGAGCGTCGACGGCCGCGAGGTCGATCGCGTTGCGGGTCGAGGGACGATCGAGCGTCGCCACCACCCGGTCGGGATGCCGCTCGACCCGCACCGGGATGCCGTCCGCCATCGGATGTGCTCCGTATCGTGATTGCTGACCGATCGTTCAGTAATAATGTCAGACAGCGGACCGATCGCCAAGGGGTCGGCCGCCGCGAGGCTCACGGAGCCGGATGGGAGACTGTGTCCATGTCCGCGCCCACCGCCGCCGAGACCTCGGCCGCCGCTCCGCGCCGGGGCCGCCCGGGCTACGACCGCGCGCAGATCCTCGAGATCTCCGTCGAGCTGTTCAACGAGCAGGGCTACGACGCGACCTCGGTCTCCGACCTCGCGGCACGCCTCGGACTCACCAAGTCGGCGCTGTACCACCACTTCGACTCGAAGGAGCAGCTGCTCGCCGAAGCGCTCGACGATGCCCTGGGCGCGCTCGAGGGCGTGCTCGAAGAGCCCGCCGCGACGACCGGATCTCCCGCCGAGCGCCTCGACGCCGTGCTGCGCTCAGCGGTGCGCGTGCTGAGCGATCGCCTCCCCACCGTCACACTGCTGCTGCGCGTGCGCGGCAACAGCCCGAGCGAGCGCGCCGCGCTCGACCGCCGCCGCGCGTTCGACCAGCGCGTCACGGCACTTGTGCGCGAGGCGCAGGATGCCGGCCTCGTGCGCGACGACATCGACGGCGCCGTCACGACGCGTCTCGTGTTCGGCATGATCAACTCGCTCGTCGAGTGGTACCGCCCCACCGGCCAGATCGACCGCGACCGGCTCGCGCACGACATCGTCACGATCGCGCTCGACGGGATGCGCACACGCTGATGCAGGGCACCGAAGGGCGGGCACCGATCTTCATCCGCACTCTCCGGCCCGACGACTGGCCGGCCGTCGAGGAGATCTACCGCCAGGGCATCGACGACGGAGAAGCGACCTTCGAGGCGACGACTCCCTCCTGGGAGGCCTTCGACGCCGGAAAAGTGCCGAGCCCGCGCCTCGTCGCGCACGACGCCGACGGCACGATCGCCGGATGGGCCGCAGCATCCCCCATCTCGGCCCGACCCGCCTACCGCGGCGTCATCGAGCACTCGGTCTACGTGCATCGCGCCGCACGCGGGCGCGGCATCGGCAGGATGCTGCTCTTCGCCTTCGTGGAAGCCGCCGACGAGGCCGGCTACTGGACGATCCAATCCAGCGTGTTCCCGGAGAACACCGCGAGCCTGCGACTGCACGAGGCTGCGGGATTCCGCCCCGTCGGGCGCCGCGAGCGGATCGCCCGCCTGGAGACGGGGCCGCGAGCGGGACAGTGGCGCGACACGATCATGATCGAGCGCCGCAGCCGCCGGAACGGAAACGACTGACCCCGCCCGGCGGGTGGAGAGTGGAGACATGACCGACAAGCCGACTGTCCTGTTCGTGTGCGTGCACAACGCGGGGCGCTCGCAGATGGCGGCGGGGTTCCTCCGCGCCCTCGCGGGCCATCACGTCACGGTGCTTTCGGCAGGGTCGGAGCCGACGGATGCGATCAATCCCGTCGCCGTCGAGGCGATGGCCGAGATCGGCATCGACATCACGGGGAACACGCCTCAGCTCCTGACCGTCGACGACGTGCGCGCGTCGGATGTCGTCATCACGATGGGCTGCGGCGACGCATGTCCGATCTTCCCCGGCACGCGCTACGAGGACTGGGAGCTCGACGACCCCGCGGGTCAGCCGCTCGAGGTCGTGCGCCCCATCCGCGACGAGATCCGGGCGCGCGTCGCGGCGCTCGTCCAGACACTCATTCCGGCGCCGCCCGGCAAGATCGGCGAGCCCGACGTACCCTCGCCCCGGATGACTCTCTGAATTCCCACTGACCGGGAACTGCCCTTCCCTCGGTCGCTCCTGAGCGTATCTTGAGTGTGGTCAGACCACATCAGATCGGCGGAGACCCCGCCCGCACAAGGAGGACATCATGACCACACACGCGGTGCACACCGCCGCCCCTGCCACAGCGCTGCGCACCACCGCCACCAAAGCACTCCCCCTGCAGGACACCATCGTCACGTCGGCCACGGGCCGCCGCACCCTCGCTCTCCTCCGGCTTGCGACGGGCTTCATCTTCCTCTGGGCCTTCCTCGACAAGACCTTCGGCCTCGGCTTCTCGACGCCGGTCGAGCGCGCCTGGATCAACGGCGGAACGCCCGCCCAGGGCTTCCTCATGAGCGAAGGCGTGACCGGCCCGCTCCAGCCCTTCTTCCAGGGCATCGCGACCCCGCTCGTCGACTGGCTCTTCATGGCCGGGATGCTCGGCATCGGCCTCGCCGTCATGCTCGGCGTGGGCCTGCGCATCGCCGCCGTCTCGGGTACCGCCCTGATGCTCCTCATGTACCTCGCCGAGTGGCCCTTCGCGGCCGGCGCCGGGTCGACCAACCCGCTCGTCGACTACCACATCGTCTACGCCCTCGCCCTGATCGTCGTCGCCGTGCTCGCAGCAGGCGACACCTGGGGCCTCGGTGCGAAGTGGAGGGCGCTGCCGCTCGTGCAGCGCAACCACTGGCTCGCCTGACGGCGTGCGGAAAGGGCGCGGAACCCACCCCCGGGGGTTCCGCGCCCTTTCGCGTGCCGGGGCCTGCGTGTGCGCTCAGGGGATGCCGCATTCGCGAACGGGACACCGTCGCGGTCGCTTCGCCCGTCGTCGGTGAATCTTGCTCTTGGGCCCGAAGCGCGTGGACCCGGAAGCAGGAGTGGCAGTGGGCAGGTTCCAATACGAGGACTCGGTGCGAGTGGACTTCGACGACCGCGTCCTCGCCCATCTTCAGACGGTCATGGGCATGAAACTGCGTCGCAGCGAGTCGTTCTACTTCACGTGGCGCGAAAGCGTCGACCTGGGCGGCGGCCGCACGTCGGTCTGGATCCACTCCCGCGCGGGCCTCGTCTTCAAATTCCACGGCAGCCGGATGCCGCGCCTGAACCGCACATGGCTCGACGCCCTCATGCAGACCGCGAACTCACCGGGCGGTCTCCAGATCATCCCCGAGCCCGCCGAGAACGGCGACGCCTCGCCCGACATCTGAACGTTCCCACGCTCGGCGACCCGTAGGATATCGGGGACCCCTCGCACAAACGGTCAGTCCGATGAGGCGAGGGTGATGGACGGCTATTCGCGGCGCATGGCGCGCACCTCCGATATCGATGAGGCGCGCCGATCGATGGACGATCTGTACCGCACCCCGATGGCGCTGACAGCCGATCCGACGCGCGACTTCCGCTACGAGATGGCCGTCGCCACCGAGACGGGATTCGCGGCTGCCGCGCTGCGGTTCGGCGCGTCGTGCCGCTCGGGCACCAACGCCTTCCCCGACGTCATGGTGGCCCATGCCGTGTCGGGGCGGCATCGCTGGCGCGTCGGGTCGGAGTCGGGACCGGGCTCGGTGCCCTTCATCGTGCCGCCCGACCGCGAGATGCGCGTCGAGTTCAGCAATTCGCACATTCGCACGATCGGGATCGACCCCGCCCTCCTGCGCAAGGTGGCGCAGTCCCTGACCGGCGCCGAGCCGGGCCCTCTCCGTCTCGACGGCGTCAACTCGGATGCCCGCCACCACGCGCTCGTCACGGAAGCTCTCCGCTTCGCGGAGGCGACGCTCGTCGGCAACGCGGGGCTGCGCGACGCGCCGCTCGCGCGCACGCAGATCGTGCAGCAGACGATCGTGTCGATCCTCACGGCGTACCCCATCATCGAGCTGGCCGCGCGCCGAGCCGACGCGGCGCCGCGGGCCGTGCGGCGCGCCGTGGCGTTCATGGAGGAGCACGCGCGCGAGCCCATCACGATGACCGACGTCGCGCTTGCGGCCGGGGTCTCGACGCGCGCGCTGCAGTCGGCGTTCCAGCGCCGGTTCGAGATGACGCCCTCGCACTACCTCCGGCGGCTGCGGCTGCGCTCCGTGCACGCCGAGCTGCGCAACGGCTTCGGGCCGCACGCGTCCGTCCGTGACATCGCGCGGCGCTGGGGATTCGTCCACGCCGGACGATTCGCGCGGCTCTACGCCGACGAATACGGCGAACGCCCGTCCGACACCCTCCGGCGCTGAGCCCGAGCCTCAGCCGGTCAGCCCCGATCCCGGGCTGAACGCCGCGAGGAAGCGGTCGCGGAACGCGTCCATGCGCCACACCGGGGCATCGGAGGACGGCCGCACCCCGGCATCCCATCCCCACGACGAGATGCTCGCGAACACCGTGGGATCCTTCGCGATGATCGTGATGGGCACGTCGTGGTTCGCGGCGGCCCCGCTCACGATGCGGGCGGGCTGGTGGTCGCCGAGCACGACGAGCACGAGGTCGTCGGTGCCGTACGTCTCGAGGTAGGAGAACAGCGCGCCGAGCGTGTACTGCACCGATTCCCCGTACAGCTGCTGCACGCGCTTCGGGTCCTGCCAGGCCACGACCGGCGCCTCGCCGGACGCTGCCTGCGCGGTGAAGACCGACCCGTCGCCGAGGTCGCTCCACGGCACGAGGCTCGGCAGCGGCGTCCACGGCGTGTGCGACGACACGAAGTCGATCTCGGCCATGAGCGGGGCATGCCCGGGGGTCAGCTCACGGTCGTGGAAGGTCTGCCACGTGAACTGGTCGGGCACGCGGGCATAGCTGAACGCGGGCCCGCGGTACCCCAGCGTGCGGGAGTCGAACATCTCGTCGTAGCCGTAGAACGACGAGCCGACCTGCCACGGCCCCTTGTTGGACGGCACGACGGCGACGGTGCGCCAGCCCGCATCGCCGAAGGCGCGCGCCAGCGTCAGCCGGCCCGTCGTCGTGAGCCGGTCGTACTTCTGCTGCGAGTCGATCCAGACACCGCTCTGCAGCGTCGAGTGCGCAAGCCAGCTGACACCCCCGAACGTCGGCGAGTCGAGGAACGCGCTCTCGGCCGTGTAGCCGGTGCGGTCGAGCACGGCCTGCCCCTGCGCGAGCGCGGCATCGACGCCCGGCGAGAACGTCGATCCTTCCACGGCGGAGCGCCCGTAACTCTCGAGGAACGCGACCACGACCGTCTTTCCGTGCAGCGCCGCGAGCAGCGAGGAGGGAGGGAGGGATGCCGCGGCGTCGGAGCGCAGCGCGCGCTCGAACTCCTGCCGGTCGCGGACGCTCTCGACGGCCCGCGACGACGTCGTCGCGATGGTGTCGGCGGCGTCGGCGGCGGCGAGCGGCACGCCGGGCACGGGGTGGGCCCCGAGGAGCGCCGCGAGGATCCACGCCGAGGCGAGGGTCGCCGCGATGAGGCGGCCCTGCCTGCCCGAGCTGTGCGCGGCGCGGCCCGCGCGCAGCGCCGCCGCCGCGAGGCCCACGGCGACCGCCACGAGCAGCGCGACGAGCCCGACGACCGCGGCCACGGCGCCTGCCGGCGTGATGGCGTCGGCGACGACGCCGACGGCGGCGCCGAGCTGCGGCCAGTCGTCAGCGGCGCTGAACGGCCGGTCGACTGTCGCCCGGAAGCCGGCGTCGAGCGCGGCGAACGCCGCCGCCGCCACGACGACGCCGCCGAAGAGAGCCGCCACCGCGATGCGCGCGCGTCGGGCGGGAAGGGCGAGGAGCAGCAGCACGACGGCGATCGCCTCGACGGGGAGTCCGGCGAGGGCGGCGGGCGATCCCGCCGACAGCACGCCCGGCACGAGCGGCGCGACGACGACGACCGCGAGGGCGGCGACCGTCGCGAGACGCGAACCCGCGGGCTCTCGCCGGCCGCCTGCCACCGCCGGCTCCGCTACGAGTGCGCGTGCAGGCGCGCCGCGGCCTCGGCGGCCTCGGCGACGGTCTGGGGGCAGCGGTCGGAGAGCGCATAGCGCAGCAGCACGACGTCGCCGATGCGGCGCGTGTCGGCGAGGCGCGCGCGGTGCTTCGCGGTCCACGGGAAGGGACCGGGCTCGACGAACCGGGGCGCGCGCTTCTCCCCGACGAAGAACGGCGCGACCACGAGCTGCAGCTCGTCGGCGAGCTCTTCGCAGAGGAACTGCGTGTGCAGATGCCCGCCGCCCTCGACCATGAGCCGCGCGATGCCGCGCTGCGCGAGATCGTCGAGCACGGCGGCCATCGTGACGCGCGGGCCGATGCCCACGATCGTCGCGAGGTCGCCGAGCGCGCGCGAGATGCGGGCGGCGCGGGACGCGGGGCAGTACACGAGCTTCTCGGCATCCCCCGCCGTGAAGAAGTGCGACTCGGGCGGCAGGTCGCCCGTCTCGGTGATCGTGACCTTCGCAGGCGACGCCGGCCGTCCCGCGGCGCGGCGCAGCTCCCGGCGCTCCTCGCTGCGCACGAGCAGGCGCGGGTCGTCGCGGCGGACGGTCGAGGCGCCCACCATGATGGCGTCGTTCTCGGCGCGCAGCTGATCGACCCGGTCGAAGTCGGCGTCGTTCGACATGGCGAGCTTCAGCGGCGCGGCGCTGTCGAGGTAGCCGTCGAGCGACATCGCGCAGCTGAGGGTGACGTAGGGCCTGGTCATGGCGACGATTCCTCCCCGGGAGCGGCGAGGGGACGGATCTCCACCGCGACCGCGGCGTGCCCGCGGCGGCGGGTGAGAGCTGCTGCCGCGACCACGGCAGCGCCGGGCGCGACGGCGATCATCGCCAGCACGCCGTACGCCGTGGACGCGGCGACGCCCGTCGCCGAGCCGAACCCGACGGCCGCGGCGGCCCAGCCGGCCACGCCCTCGCGCGGGCCCCACCCGCCCACGTTCAGCGGAATGGTGCCGGCCAGCACGGCGACGACGGCGACGGATGCCGTGCGCGGCGACGCCTCGAGTCCCACGGCTACTCCGGCCACGACGAAGGTCGCCACGTGACAGGCGACGACGACGGATGCCACCACGACGCCCGCGACGACCCGGGTCGACGCGAAGGCGCCGCGCACGAGCGCGAGCTCGCGGCGCAGCGCGGAGCGCACGCGGACGCTCGCCGCGGCGGCGACCAGGAGCGCGACCGAGGCGACGACGACCGCGAGCAGGACGGCGCCCACAGCGGGAGCGTATGCCGCGAGACCGGCCACCGCCAGTACTGCCGCGGCGAGCACGACCTGCACCGCCTGCCCGGCGGCCCGCTCGGCCGCGACAGCACGCGACGCGTTGCCGACCCGGCCGACGCTGCGGCCGTGCGCGACGGCACGATGCACGTCGCCGACGACACCTCCGGGGAGCACCGTGTTGAGGAACTGCGAGCGGTAGTACGCGGCGACGGCGCCGGCCTGCCCGATCGGCACCTCGAGGCCCCGCGCGATGAGCCGCCACCGCCACGCCGCGGCCGACGTCGCGATGGCCGCGAGCACGAGCGCCGCGACGACCGCCTGCCCCGAGACGGCACTCAGGCCCCGGAGGAAGGGATCCGCGCCCGCCTGCGCGATGATCGCGACGAGGATGCCGAATCCGGCGACGGCCTTCGCGATGGCGCGTGCCCGCGGCGACGCGAGCACGGCGCGCAGCGCCGGCCGCGTCGCGACGGGCCGCGCGACGCTCGTCATCGGGGCCTCCCGGCGCTGGTCATCGAGGCCTCCGGACGCTCGTCATCGGGGCCTCGCGAGGAGGTCGGCGTGATGCACGACGACGCGGAGGTCGCCGCTCAGCAGCTGGCGCGTGCGCGTCTGGAGGTACTCCTGTCCCCATTCGAGGAGCGCCGGCCGCTGCTCGACGGCTGCCGCGACCCACCCCTCGAGCCACTCGGCCGCGAGGGCGGCATCCGACGATCCGAGACGCCAGGCCGTCCCCGCGACGCGCACGACCCACCCGGCGCGGCGGAACGACTCGGCGACGACCGTCACGGCGTCGGGACCGAGGAGCGTGCGGTCTTCGGCGGTGCGCCGCTGGTGGTCGTTGAAGGCCTCCTGGAAGACGTGGTCGCCGGGGTCGGCGGGCTCGAAGCGCACGCGTCCGATGACGCTGAGGCTCAGGAGGGCCGGCGCGCCGGCGTCGACGCACGCCTGCACAATCGACTCGACCTCGTCGCGCGTGAGCACGTCGAGCAGCGCCGACGCCGTGACGAGCGTCGCGCCCTCGATGTCGGAGGCGCGCAGGTGCTCGACGTGCTCGACGCTGACGTCGACGTCGACAGGCTCGCCGTGGGCGTCGAAGGCGGACTCGGCCGCCGCGTGCTCGAGCAGATCGGGGTTCCAGTCGTGCAGCACCCACGTCTGCGGTCCGGGCAGGTAGGGGGCGAGCCAGCGCATCATCGACCCCGTGCCGCTGCCGAGGTCGTGCACGACGACGGGCTCACGCAAGATCCGCGCCGCCGCGTGGGCGAGCCGACGTGAGCGGGAGCGCGCGTCGGCTGTCTCGCGGAGGGTCAGCCACTCCGCCGAGACGAGGATCACATCGGTCATCGCACACCCTCCAGCGCCTCGGCGACGCGTGTCGCCGTCTCCGTCCAGCTCGTCCGCGCTCCCCGTCCGCGCCGCGCCTCGCACCGCAGCCGCTCGCGGAGCGCGGCGTCGCGCATCCACCGACCGAGCGCGTCGCGCAGGGCACCGGGGTCACCGGGCGGCACGAGCACCGCCGCACGGCTCGGCGCGACCGCCTCGGGGATGCCGCCCACATCGCTTGCGATGACCGGGATGCCACGCCCCAAGGCGTCGGCGATGACCATGCCGTAGCTCTCCACGAGCGACGGCGCGACGAGCAGGTCGGCGTCGCGATAGGCGCCCTCGAGCCCTTCGTCGACGAGGGCGCCCGGCATCCGCACCCGTCCGTCGAGCCCCGCGACCCGGGCGAGCTCCTCGACGCGGCCCGCATAGGCGGGGTCGGTCTCGAGCGATCCCGCGATCGTGCAGGTCCACGCCGGCTCGCGGCGCAGGCCCGCGAGCGCCTCGACGAGCACGTCCTGCCCCTTGTGGGCGGCGACGACGCCGACGCACAGGAGCGCGACGCCGTCCGCGGTTCCGATCGCGGGTGCGGCGACATCGGCGCCGGGCGTCGCCACGACGATGCGGTCGGGGTCGGCGAGCGCGCGCCGCACGAGCTCGTCGCGCGTCCAGGCGCTCGTCGTCACGATCGCATGAGCGGCGCGGAAGGCGCGACGCTCGCCCTCGACGATGTCGAGATCGGCGTCGGCGAACGCGGCCGAGACCATGTGGGCGAGCACGACGACGCGCGCGCAGCGCGCCGCGGCCTCGACGGCGCCGGGAGATCGACCCGCCACGAGTCCGTCGACGAGCACGAGCGCACCAGGCGGGACCGTCGCGAGCGCGCGGACAGCGGCATCCGGCTCGACCGTCGTGAACCGCACGTCCCAGCCGAGCGCCTCGAGGCCATCGCGCACCCGCAGGTCGCACACGTTCCCGCCGCTCACCTGTGTGGGGTCGTCGACCGTGTCCGGCACGACGAACCACACGACTCGGGCGCTCACAGCGACACCTCGTACGAGGCCCACGCGATGTGCGACTCGCGCATCGTCACCGCGATCGCCGTGAGGTCGGCGCCGCCCAGCCCGCCGTCGCGCGCCACGTCGACGAGCTGCTCGGCGACGTGGGAGCACAGCCGCTCGGTCGTCGTGTTGACCCCTGCGAACGCGGGTTCGTCGTCGAGGTTGCGATACGAGAGCCGCGACAGGATGCGGTGCAGCGCGTCGGATGCACGGCCGATGTCGACGACGACGCCGTCGGCGTGAAGCTGTTCGGCGCGGAACGTCGCATCGACGACGTACGTCGCACCGTGCAGCTGCTGCGCGGGACCGAACATCTCGCCCGTGAAGCTGTGGGCGATCATCATGTGGTCGCGGACCGTCAGCGAATAGGTCATTCCGCGTCCCTCCAGTCGATCGTGTGGCACAGGCCAGGCGCCCCGCCCGAGGCGATGGCCGCCATGACGTCGGGCAGGTCGCGCCATGACGAGTCGTCGGTCAGCAGCGCGTCGAACGCGTCGTCGCGCAGCAGGTCGAGGGCGAGCGCGAGCCGATCCGCCGTCGTGCGCGTGCCCCGGCGGCGCGGCGCGACCATGCCGACCTGGCTCGAGCGGATCGTGAGCCGCCGCGAGTGGAACGCCGCGCCGAGGTCGAGGCGCACGGGGCGGTCACCGAACCAGCTCGCGACGACGACCTCACCCTCGGTGGCGGCCGCGTCGAGGGCGAGCTGCAGGCCCTCCTCCGATGCGCTCGCGTCGACGACGAGATCGCGGTCGCGGGGAGCGTCGCCGGGGGTCGCGAACAAGACGCCGAGCCGCTCGCACACGGCGGCCTTCGCGGGGTCGACGTCGACGAGGACGACGTCGGCTCCGG
The DNA here is from genome assembly GCF_044325405.1 of Microbacterium alkaliflavum. Classification (NCBI taxonomy): domain Bacteria; kingdom Bacillati; phylum Actinomycetota; class Actinomycetes; order Micrococcales; family Microbacteriaceae; genus Microbacterium; species Microbacterium alkaliflavum. The sequence goes on from NZ_JBIQWL010000006.1 coordinate 79,014, forward strand.
GGATGCCGCGCGCGAGGCGGGCGACGGCGCAGCCGATCATGCCGGCTCCGACGACGGCGATGCGGTCGCCGACCAGCGGCGCCGCATCCCACAAGACGTTGACCGCCGTCTCGACGGCGCCGGCGAGCACCGCGCGGCGGGGCGGCACCCTGTCGGGGACGACCGCGACGGATGCCGCGGGCACGACGTACGCGGACTGGTGCGGGTACAGCGCGAAGACCGTGCTCCCCTCGAGTCCGTCTCCGCGCTCGACGACGCCCACGCTGAGATAGCCGTATTTGACGGGCGCCGGGAAGTCCCCAGCCTGGAACGGCGCGCGCATGCGGTCGCGCTCGGAGGCGGGCACGGCGCCGCGGAAGACGAGCGACTCGGTGCCGCGGCTGATGCCCGTCCACAGCGTGCGCACGAGCACGTCGGACGGGCCGGGATCCGGCACGTCCTCGTCGCGGAGCATGCCGCTCCCGGGCCTGTCAACCCAGAACGCCGTTGCACGGGTCATTCCCATAGCCTCTCGAAATGAACCATCCGGACCGCCGCCGCCGTGTCCTCAGTGTTACCCACGACAGGAACACGGGGCGCACAGTGGGAAAAGTTCAGCTCGCACCTCTCTCGTCGCTCGTCGCCGGCGTCTTCGCCTTGGCGCTCCTGGATGCTGTCGGCGAGGTCTCCGCCATCGGATGGATGGCCGGCTTCACCTACCTTTTCGTGTCCAACGCCCTGATCGCGAGGGGGTTGCGCACACGCGGGATGCTGCGCTTCGGACCGGCGAACGCCGCCACGGCGGCGCGCTCGACACTCGTCGGGGTGGTCACGGCGCTCGTCGCGACGTCTTTCACAGCATCCGTCCCCCCTCTGCTCATCGCGGGGATCGCAGCGCCCGCGCTCGCGCTGGACGCCGTCGACGGCTGGATCGCGCGCCGGACGGGCACGCAGAGCGAGCTCGGCGCGCGCTTCGACATGGAGGTCGACGCCTTCCTGCTCCTCGTGCTGAGCCTCTTCGTCGCCGGCGACCTGGGCTGGTGGATCGTGTCGATCGGAGCCCTGCGCTACCTCTTCGTCGTCGCGGGATGGATGCTGCCGTGGATGAACCAGGCGCTGCCGTACCGGTACTGGCGCAAGGTCGTGACCGCCGTCGCGGGGATCGCCCTCGTCGTCGCGGCGTCGGGGCTGTTCGCCCTCTGGTTCTCACTGGCGGCGACCCTCATCGCGCTGGCGCTGCTGCTCGAGTCGTTCGGTCGCGACGTGCTGTGGCTGTGGCGAGAGCGCGGGGCCGTCGTTCCTCGCGGGTTCGAGGTTCGGCCCCTCGACACGCTCGGGGACCGGACCTGACGCCCCGACGACGAGCTCGGGGGCCGGACCCGGGGGAAAGAGCGACGACCCGAGCCCTCCCACGGCCCCGGGTCGTCGCTGGTCTGCGCGGGCTACGGTGCGGGCGGGATGAGCACGTCGCGCACGAGGGCGTCGAGCTGGGCGTCGGCGTCGAGGAATTGCCGCAGCGTGTTGCGCGAGGCGCCGAAGTCGGCGAACTCGGCGGGCGTCATGCCCTCCACCTCGTAGGCGCGGTGGAACTCGCTGAGGGTGAGCAGCTCGTCGAGGATCGCGGCGGGCACGGGCTCGCCGATGCGGTCCTCGGCGGGGATGCCGTTCTCGTTGATGCGCTTCTGCCAGTCGAACGGCGGCGACACGACGAGGTCTCCGCCGACGAGCTCCGACCACTGCAGGTGGTTGCGGAAGGCGGCGGACAGGATGCGGCTGCGGTAGCCGCGCTCCTGGAACACCTGGTGCGCGCGCTTGAGCGCCGCGACGCCGGCCCAGTCGAGCACACCGGGCGTCGTGAGGATGCGGTTCTTGCCGGTCCAGAGCTTGAGCCAGTCGTCGAGGCGGCCGCCCATGATCGTCACGACGTGGCCGAACTCCTGCTCGGGCAGGCCGTCCGCGGCGCGGCGGTCGAGCGCGCGCTCGAGTGCGGCGCCGACGGCGACGGCCTGCGCGACGGTGAAGCTCAGCGTGGCGTTGATGCTCACGCCGCGGTAGGCGGCTTCCTCCATCGCGGCGACGCCGGTCGCCGTGGCGGGGATCTTCACGATGATGTTCGGCGCGAGAGCGGAGAACTCGACGGCCTGCGCGACGAGGGCGTCCTTGTCGCGGTGCAGGCGCGGGTCGGTCTGGATCGACAGGCGGCCGTTGCGACCCCCGCTCGCCTCGAAGGCGGGCCGCAGCAGTTCGGCCGCGGCGATCGACAGCTCGCGCACGATCTCCCAGCCGATCTCGGACTCGCCCCACGTCGGGTGCAGGTCGGCGAGCCGGCGGATCCGCGGCGTCCAGCGGGCGAGGTCGCTGCGCACGGCGGTCAGGGCGATGACCGGGTTGCAGGTCGCGCCGACGGCGCCGAACTCGATCGACTGACGGAGCTCCTCGGGGTCGGCCGAATCGTTCCAGAGGGCGGTGGGGGTCTTCGCGGCGGCCGCGGCGAGCGGGGCGACGAGGGTCTCAGCGAGTGTCATGGCGATCATGCGACCGTGACGGCGGCCTTGGCGGCGGGCACGGCGAGCTCGCCGGTGAGGTACTGCGCGCGGCCGAAGCCGAAACTCCAGTCCTGCGGGCCGTTCTCGACGTAGCCGATGAAGACGTCCTCGGGGGCGACGCCGACCGTCTCGAGGCGGCGCGCGATCTCGGCGTAGAGCTCCTGCTTGGTCTCGTCGGTGCGACCGCGCTGCGTGAAGATCTGGATGACGACCGGGTCGATGCGCTCGAATCCGAGGCCCGCGTCCTCCGCGACGATCGTCGTCGCGGGGCGGGCCGTGAGGATCTGGAAGCGGTCGCGCACCGGGATGCCGTAAACGGCGACGATGGCGTCGTGGATGGCTCCCGCGATCTCGGCGGGATTGGTGCGGGCGTCGCTGTGGTCGATGCGGACGAGAGGCATGGATGCTCCGAGGATCGTATGTCGTGAACTTTGTCCTATCATACGCACATAATGGAGGAACGGCAACAGTGCCGGCGAGAGAGGGAGTGACATGGTCGTCCGCATCGGCCTCGTGGGCTACGGAGTGGGAGGGCGCCTGTTCCACGCGCCTTACATCACGGCATCGAAGGAGTGTGAGCTCGTCGCGATCGTCGCGCGATCGGACAAGGCGGTCGCCGCCGCCCGCGCGGACCATCCGGACGCGACGATCGCACCGTCGCTGACGGCGCTGCTGGATGCCGGGATCGTGGACGCCGTCGTGATCTCGACTCCCCCCGAGACCCGCCGCGACCTCGTGCTCGAGGCGATCGATCGGGGCGTCGCCGTCGTCGCCGACAAGCCGTTCGCCCCGTCGGGCGATGAGGCGCAGCTGCTCGCGGATCACACCCGCGAGCGAGGCGTGCTCCTCAACGTGTTCCACAACCGTCGGTTCGACACCGACATCGTCACGGCGCGCCGCGTGCTGGCGTCGGGTCGGCTGGGCGTAGTGCGGGGTCTCGACCTGCGAATGGACCAGGATGACCCGAGCACGCTCGAGGGCGGTCCGACGGGAGGTCTCCTGCGCGACCTGGGATCGCACGTCATCGACCAGACCCTCCTGCTCATGGGCCCGGCGCGCAGCGTGAGCGCACACCTCCGGCGCGCCGAGACACCACAGGGCCCGACGGACGCCGGGTTCTCGATCGGCATCGAGCACGAGTCGGGCGCCTGCTCCCGCGTCTCGGCGAGCAAGATCGACCATCTGCTGTCGAAGGAGCTCCGCCTGTACGGCGAGTCGGGCTCGTACGTGTCGGATTACACCGACGTGCAGTTCGACGCGCTGCGCCGCGGCATCCGCCCTGCCGACGACCGTGGATCGTGGGGCTACGAGGAGCCGGGCAGATGGGGGATGCTGCGCACGGCGGATGGCGTCGAGGCCGTGCCGTCGAGCCAGGGCGACTACACGCGGTATTACGACGAGTTCGCGGACGCCGTCGCGTCGGGTGGTCGCGGTCCCGTGCCGGCCGAGGAGGGGATCGCCGTGCTGCGCGTGCTCGACGCCGTCGCGGCGAGCGATCGGGAGCACCGCACGATCGCGCTCTGAGCGCGGGCGGCGCCGGCAGGCGGCGGGCGGCGCCGTCAGGCGCGCGGCGCCGTCGTGCCGCGCACGACGAGTGCGGGCTCGAGAGTGCGCCGGATGCCGTCGGGCTCCTCCCCCGCCATGCGCGCGCGCAGAAGCCGTCCCGACTCCCGCCCGACGCCGACGCTGTCGTCGTCGACCGTCGTGAGGTCGATGAGCCGCGTCTGGGCGAGGGCCGTGTTGTCGTAGCCCACGATGGACAGGCGGCGCGGCACGTCGAGACCGAGTTCGCGCGCCGCCCCGAGCGCACCGATCGCCATGACGTCGTTCGCGGCGAAGATCGCGGTGATCTCGGGATGCGCGGTAAGGAGGGCGAGAGCGCCGGCGTACCCCGCGCGCTCGCTCGCAGGCCCACTGCGAGGGGTCGCGACGGCGCGGGCCCCGCATCCCCCATCGTCGCGAGGAAGCTCTCGCGACGCACGCCGCCCGCGCCTCCCGTCACGGAGAGGTGGCCGATGTGGCGATGCCCGAGTCCCAGCAGGTGCTCGGTCGCGAGGCGTGCGCCGTGCTCGTCGTCGTTGCACACGGCGTCGACGCCGGACGGCACGTCGGTGCGGCTTCCTGCGACGACGAAGGGCGGTGCATTCCGCCCGAGGAGCACTCGCGGCACGTCGCGGGCGACGACGATGCCGTCGGCGCGCATCGAGAGGAGTCCGTCGACGGGGTCCTCGGTTCCCGAGGCGGTCGCGCTGTCGACGACACTCAGGCGATAGCCGTCCGGGCTCAGCGCCTCATCGAGCCCCCTCACGAGGTCGACGAACCAAGGGTTCGCGTAATCGTCGATGAGCACGCCGACCAGCCGCGTGCGACCTGCCGCAAGGGCCGCAGCGGCCCGGGACGGCCGGTAGTCGAGCTCGCGGATCGCGCGCTCGATGGCTTCGCGGGACGCCGCGCTCACGCCGGGGGCGTCGCGCAGCACGAGCGAGACGAGCGACTTGGAGACACCGGCCGCGTTCGCGACGTCGTAGATCGTCGGGCGGGCTTCACTCACGGACGGTCTCCCGACAGACTTCGGCTTCGCAATTGACAGGACATATGAACAACTATAGAGTGACTTCTGGAGCGCTCCACATGGCGCTCCTCACCGCACCGCCGCCGTGAGGGCCGGCGCCACCCCGTCCAGGAGAAATCGATGAGCACGACCCAGATCGGCGTCGCCGTGATCGGCGCCGGCATGGCCGGCAAGGCCCACGCCGCCGGTTACCGCACCGCCCCCACGCTGTACGACAGCATCCTTCCGCCCGTTCGCCTCGTCTCCATCGCCGACGCGTACGAGCCGCTGGCGCAGTCGACGGCCAAGCGGTTCGGCTTCGAGCGCTACGACACGTCGTGGCAGGCGATCGCTCAGGCCGATGACATCGACGTCGTGAGCGTCGTCGTCGCGAACTCGCTGCACCGCGAGATCGTCGAGGCGCTCCTGGCTGCGGGCAAGCACGTCCTGTGCGAGAAGCCGCTCTCCGATTCGATCGACGACGCCCGGTCCATGGTCGCCGCCGCCGACGCCGCCACCACCGTCGCCCGCATCGGGCTCACCTACCGCCGTTCGCCCGGCATCGCGCACATCCGCGACCTCGTGCAGTCCGGCCGTCTGGGCCGCGTTCTCAACGTGAGCGGCTCGTACTGGACCGACTACGGCTGCAACCCCGAGTCGCCGATCAGCTGGCGCTACAAGGGACCCAACGGGTCGGGCGCGCTCGCCGATGTCGGAAGCCACCTCACCTACCTCGCCGAGTTCGTCGCCGGCTCCGAGTTCGCCTCGGTGCGCGGCGGATCGCTCTCGACCGTCATCCCGACCCGGCCCAAGCCGCTCGGCGCCGTCGTCGGCCACGAGGGCGGAGCCGTCTCCGACGAGCGCGAAGCGGTCGAGAACGACGACGTCGCCGCCTTCACGGGCGAGTTCGCCGGCGGCGGAACCGCGACGCTTCAGGTGTCGCGCGTCGCCGCGGGGCATCCGAACAGCCTCTCCTTCGAGATCTTCGGCGAGAAGGGGTCGGCGGCGTTCGACTTCCGTCACCCCGGTGAGTTCCAGCTGTTCCTCACCGAGCAGGGGGATGCCGGCTACCGCACCGTGACGCTCGGACCGAGCCACCCCTACTGGCGTGGAGGCCTCGCGATGGACGCGCCGGGTGTCGGCATCGGCCAGAACGACGGCTTCGTGTTCCAGGCCCGCGCCTTCCTCGAGGAGGTCGCCGGCATCGCCGAGGCCGACTCGCTCCCGCGCAACGCCGGCTTCGACGAGGGGCTGCACAACATGCTGCTCATCGACGCCGTCGCGCAGTCCGCCGCGGCGGGCGGAGCATCCGTCACCATCCCCCAGACCGTCCCGGTCGCGAGCTGAGAAGGAGACCCGACATGCGACTCGGCCTATACAACGCCATCCTCCACGACCGCAGCCTCCCCGAGGCGCTGAAGGTCATCGCCGATCTCGGGCTCACGGGCATCGAGATCAACACGGGCGGGTTCCTCCCCGCCGTGCATGTGCCGACCTTCGACGACATCCTCGAAAGCGACGCGGCACGCGACGACTACCTCGGCATCTTCGAAGGCACCGGCGTCTCGATCGCGGGCCTCAACTGCAACGGCAACCCGCTTCACCCGAACCGGGCGATCGGCGACAAGCACGCAGAGGACATCCGCCGGGCCATCCGCCTCGCCGAGCGCCTCGGCCAGCACCGCGTCGTGACGATGTCGGGCCTGCCCGGCGGCGAGCCGGGCAGCGTGCGTCCGAACTGGATCGTCAACGCGTGGAACTCCGCCGCGCTCGACGTGCTCGACTACCAGTGGGACCTCGCCGCCGACTTCTGGCGCGAGACCGACCGGCTCGCCGGCGACCACGACGTCAAGGTCGCCCTCGAGCTGCACCCGCAGAACCTCGTGTTCAACTCGGCCGACGTCCACAAGCTCGTCGAGCTCACGGGCGCGACCAACGTCGGCGTCGAGCTGGACGCGTCGCACCTGTTCTGGCAGCAGATGGACCCCGTCGCGGTGGTCCGGCATCTGGGCGGCCTCGTCTACCAGGCCGCAGCGAAGGACGTCCGAGTGAACCCCGAGACGGCCGCGCTGTACGGCGTGCTGGACAACTCGTTCCGCCGCCTCTCGCCGGACGAGCCCCGCACCAACCTCGGCGGCGACGAGTGGGCGAACGAGTGGCCCAAGCCCGCCGCGTGGGACTTCGTCGCGCTCGGCAAGGGCCACGACGTCGGGTTCTGGACCGAGTTCCTCCGCGCCCTGCACGAGGTCGATCCCGACATCTACGTCAACATCGAGCACGAGGACGTCGAGCTCGGCCGCATCGAGGGCATCGAGGTCGCGGCCGCCGTGCTCAAGGAGGCCGACGCCGCACTGCAGGAGTCGCTCGTCCGATGAGCGCGTGGGCGACCTACCCCTATGCGGGCACCGTCGTCCTCGTCACCGGAGCCGGCACCGGGATCGGCCGCGGCATCGCCCGCGCCTTCCTCGAGCAGGGAGCCTCCGTCGCGCTCGTCGGGCGCACGGAGGCCTCCCTGCGAGAGGCAGCCTCCGGCTTCGAGGACGCGCTCGTGCTCGTGACCGACCTCACCCAGAAGGGCGCCGCGGATGCTGTCGTCTCGGCCGTCGCCCGGCGCTTCGGGCGCCTCGACGTCGTGATCGCGAACGCCGGCACCAGCGAGGCGAGTCCCGTCGACACGTTCGACGACGCCGCCTGGGAGCGCCTGCGGTCGATCAACCTCGACTCCGTGCTCCGCCTCGTCGGGGCCGCCGTGGGCCCGCTGCGCGAGACCCGTGGCAACATCGTCGCGATCTCCTCCGTCGCCGGCCTCCGCGGCGAGTGGGGAATGTACGCGTATGGGGCGACGAAGGCCGCCGTCAGCGTCGCCGTACAGGGCGTCGCCCTCGACCTCGGCCGGGACGGCGTGCGCGTCAACGCGATCGCCCCCGCCTTCACGGTGTCGAGGCTCACGCAGGAGCGCCTCGACGACACCGAGTTCACCGACCGTCTCCTCGACCGCGTCGCGCTCGGACGGGTCGCGACCCCTGACGACATCGCACGGGTCGCGCTGTTCGTCGCGAGTCCGGATGCCGCCTACCTCACCGGCGCCGTCATCCCCGTCGACGGCGGCACCTCCGCCTCCAACGGCACCCCTCGGCCGATCGCCTGACCGACGGCCGGGTCAGCCCTCGGGTGCGTGCGCCGTCGTCGTGCGCACCACGAGGGTCGGCTCGACCGTCGTGTGCACCTGCGGGTCGTCGCTGCCCTCCATTCGGGCGATGAGCATCCGGCCGGCCGCCTCGCCGACGGCGACGCTCTTGTCGTCGATCGTCGTGAGGTCGACGAGCCGCATCCGCGCGAGCGGGGTGTCGTCGTAGCCGATCACCGAGAGACGACCCGGCACCTCGAGCCCGAGTTCGTGTGCGGCCCCGAGCGCCCCGACCGCCATCGAGTCGTTCGCGGCGAAGATCGCGGTGATCCCGGGATGCGCGCGCAGCATGTCGCGCGCGCTCGCGTACCCCATGACCTCCGTCGCGGCGACCGGCACCGGCGCGGAGACGAGGGGATCGAGCCCCGCCTCACGCATGGACGCCACGAAGCTCGCGTGCCGGGCCGCGCCCGCACCGCCGGCGGCGGCGAGATGCCCGATCCGCGTGTGGCCGAGGCCGACGAGATGCTCGGTCGCGAGCCGGGCGCCCAGGCGATCGTCGTTGGCGACGGTGTCGACCGAATCCGGGATGTGCTCCCGGGTCCCCGCCACGACGACGGGAGGCGCGTCGGCGGCGACGAGATCCTCCGGGACGTCCATCGCGACCACGACACCGTCAGGGCGCGTAGAGAGCAGCCCGTTCACGGCCGCCGCGCGGTCCGCCCCGGCCTCGACGACGCTCAGGCGATAGCCCTCTGCCGCGAGGACCGGCTCCAGTCCGTGGACGAAGTCGACGAACCATTGATTCGTGTAGTCGTCGATGAGCAGTCCGACGGTCAGCGTGCGATGGGCCGCGAGGGCGCTCGCAGCGTGGTTCCTGCGGTAGCCCAGCTCCTCCATCGCCCGCTGCACGCGCAGGCGAGCGCCGTCGCTGACGCCCGGTGAGCCGCGCAGCACGAGCGAGACGAGCGACTTGGACACGCCGGCCGCCTCGGCGACGTCGTAGATGGTGATTCGTCTGGCCGGCAATCGCGCCTCCCGTATTTGACAGGACAAGGTCGATTGTAGAGACAGCAGCCCGGGAACGCAGAAGGGCCGGGCCGCCGGAGGCTTCGGCTGCCCGGCCCGGGAAGGGCGGTGCTACGGCTGCCTGACCGGCCCCGTCAGCTCGGCGAGCTCTGCCTCGAGCTCTGCCATCGCTTCACCGCCGGCCATGAGGTCGGTGATCTGCTCGCGCGTGCGCTCTCCCTTGCGGAAGTCGTCGGCCTTCTTGCCGTGGATGAGCACGGCGAAGCGGTCGCCGACCGCCATCGCGTGCGTGACGTTATGCGTCACGAAGACCACGGCGATGCCCTGGGCGCGGGCGTGCATGATGAGCCGCAGCACGTGCGTCGACTGCTTGACGCCGAGCGCGGAGGTCGGCTCGTCGAGGATCAGCACGCGGGCGCCGAAGTAGACGGCGCGTGCGATGGCGAGCGACTGACGCTCGCCGCCGGACAGCGCGCCGGTGAGCCGGTTGCCGTCGGTGACGCGGGTGATGCCCAGCTTCTGGAGTTCGCGCACGGTGATGTCGCCGGCCGTCTTCTTGTCGAAGTACCTGAAGGGCCAGAAGCCCTTCGTCGGCTCGTGGCCGACGAAGAAGCAGCGTGCGACCGACATGAGCGGGAAGGTGCCGCCGTACTGGTGGACCGTCGCGATGCCGAGCTCGCCGGCGTCCTTCGGGCTGTCGAACGTGACGGCGTGTCCCTCCACCTCGACGGTCCCCGCCGACGGCTTGTGGACGCCCGAGAGCACCTTGATGAGAGTCGACTTTCCAGCGCCGTTGTCGCCGAGGAGGCACAGCACCTCACCAGGGTTCACCTCGAGAGAGATGTCGGAGAGTGCGAGGTTCGTGCCGAACGACTTCGTGACGCGATCGAGCTTGAGCAGCGGAGCGGGCATGTCAGGCTCCCTTCTGGGTGCGTGTCCGGCCGCGACCGCCGGTGAGGGCGAGACGGCGGAACGTGTTGTTCATGAGGACGGCCACGAGCAGGAGCACGCCGAGGATCAGCTGAGCCCAGTCCGAGTTCCATCCGGTGTAGTAGATGCCCTGGTTGACGATGGCGAAGGTGAGGCAGCCGAGGACGACGCCGATGACCGAGCCGTAGCCGCCCGTGAGCAGCACGCCGCCGACCACGACGGCGACGATCGAGTTGAAGACGAACGACTGCCCCGTGCCGGTCTGCGCGCCGTTGTAGAGCATCGTCTGGATGATCCCGACGAGCGAGGCGCCGATCGCGGTGGACATGAAGAGCGCGATCTTCACCTTCGGCACCGCGATGCCCGCGGCGCGCGCGCTCTGCACGTCACCGCCGATCGCGAAGATCCAGTTGCCCGAACGGGTCATCTGCAGGATCCAGGCGACGACGACGGCGATGCCGATCGCCCAGAAGATCGCGACCTCGAACTGCCCGTTGATGAGGGTGCCGAACAGCGCCTTGAACAGCGGGTCCGGCGTCAGCGGAACGCTGGTGCTGCCAGTGATGACGCGGGCCAGGCCCAGCGTGAGTCCGGCGAGCGCGAACTGCATCGCGAGCGTCACGATGAACGACGGGACGTTCGTGCGCGACACGATGAGTCCGTTGATGAAGCCGGTGACGGCGCCCACCGCGAGGGCCGCGATGATCCCGACGATCTGCGGCAGGCCGTAGAACCCCGAGACGATCGCGAGCGTGATGGAGGAGCTCGCCACGACCGAGCCGATCGAGAGGTCGAATTCCCCCGCGATCATGAGCAGCGCGACGGGGAGCGCGACGATCGCGAGCTCGGACGCGACGTTCAGCCAGCTCGCGGTGCCGCCGGTCGTGAGGAACTGCGCGCCGCCGAAGACCGCGAAGAAGACGAAGACGGTGACGGTGCCGACGAGGGCACCGGTCTCGGGCCGGCGGAAGAGGTCGCCGAACGACCGCTTCGAGGAGAGGCTGGGAAGGGCGAGCGTGTTGGTCGCGGTGGGCGGCGTCGGGCCGCCGCTGGTCGGCGGCGCGCCCTGAGGGGTCTGAGTGGCCATCGGGAGACCTCTTTCGTTCTGCTTCGTTGCGGAGTGGGATGTCTCGGGGACAGCGCCGGGACGCTGTCCCCGAGTGGCGTCAGCGGACGCCCTGGTCGACGCCCGACACGGCCGTGTCGACGTTGTCGGCGTCGATGAGCGCAGGGCCCGTGAGCAGCGGGTTCTGCGTCAGGGCGATGCCGTACGCGGCCTGCTGGAACGCCGCCGAGACGGCGTAGTAGCCCTGGGCGTACCCCTGCTGGTCGATCGCGAACAGCTGGCTGCCCGCCTTGATGCGGTCGAGCGACTCCGTGTCGAAGTTCTGGCCGCCGAGCGACACCTTGCCGGTGAGGCCCGCCTGGTCGATGCCACTGGCGGCGGCGTTCGTGTCGGCCTGGCCGGGCGTGAAGATCGCGTCGATCGACGGGTCCTGGATGAGTGCGCCCTTGATCGCCTGCGCGACAGCGGTCGGATCGCCGAACTGCGACGTCGGCAGCGCGAGCTCCTGATACTTCGCGCCGCCCGGCTCCGCACCCTCCTTGACGCCCCGGCAGCGGGCGTCGGCGTTGGTCGTGCCGGGCAGGGTGTTGACGCAGACGACGTGCTTGGCGCCGGCGTCCGCGAAGGTCTCGCCCGCGAGCTTGCCGGACTCGTAGTCGTCCGACCCGATGTAGGCCTGGGCGCCCACGGCGTCGACCTGGTCGATTCCGGTGTTGTAGAGGAAGACCGGGACGCCGCTCCTGGCGAGCGAGGTGATGTTCTCGTTCTGCGCGTCGGGCGACCAGTCGGGGATGACGGCCGCGCTCGGGTTCTGCGAGGCGACGTTGGCGACGAGCTTGGCGGCATCGGCGTCGAAGTTGTCGTAGTTGGGCATCGCGAGGAACGTCACGGTGCCGCCGGCGGCCTCGACGACCTTGGCGGCGGCCTCGCCGCCCCGCTTGACGGTCGACCAGAACGGGTCGTCCGTCGCGCCGCCCATGACGACGATCGAGACGCCTTTGGCGCCGGATCCGTCTGCGGACGATGCCGTCGGATTCGCCGAGTTCCCGCCCGCGGCACAGCCGGCGAGCGCGAAGGCGGCGAGGAGCGCCGACGTGAGCGCAAGCGCGCGTCGGCGATTCGGGTTCAGTCTCGAGTTCACGGTGTCGAGCAGCGTGGATGTCATCCCGCGACTCCCTTCATTGTCGAGCCGCTCGGGCGGCGGGATCAGCGTCGATCTATAGATCAATCATCCATATGTCCTTACATAAGGACAATGGAGCGGTCCATTCCGTTACCCATTCGTTACCTGACGGTCGTGCGCGCACGAAAGAGCAGACGCTCGGTGGGCGCGAATCGTCGCAAGGCCCCCGCCAGGCGACGGAATGCGCCCACTGACGCGGTGCCGGGCGCGGTCCCGGCCGAACGTCCTCGGCGGGTCGAGCGTTCGACGCCTCGACAAGCTCGGCGACCGGGTTGGAGTGCACTTCTCCAAATTCGGTCCCCGAGCTTGTCGAGGGGTCGAGCCAAAGCCCGCGAGGAACGCCAACGCGGGATGCCTCGCCACGGCGCTCGCTGGGCGCGAATCGTCGCGTCCCCACAGCCACGCGACCGGATGCGCCCACTGACCGAGCCCAAGGCCGCAGGCGCCGAGCCCACAAGCCCGCGCACAACGAAAGAACCGCCCGCACCCCGGGGGGTGCGGGCGGTTCTGTCCGAGGGAGCGGCCGGTCAGGCGTTGACGCCGCGCCGCTTGCCGACCGTGTAGATGGCGCCGGTGGTCACGTCCTCCTCGAGCGCCTCGAGGGTGCGGCCGCGCGTCTCGGGGACGGAGGTCCATACGAAGATGAGCGACAGCACGCCGACGCCGGCGAAGAGGAAGAACGTGCCGGTGATTCCGACCGCCTCGACGAGCGAGGGGAAGTACAGCCCCAGGAAGGCGTTCGTGATCCAGAGGAAGAACACCGACACGCCGATGCCGAAGCCGCGCATGTGGAGGGGGAAGATCTCCGACAGCATGACCCAGACGGCGATGTTGAGGAACGTCTGCATCGAGCCGACGAACGCGACCACGAGGAACAGGATCACGTAGGGACGCAGCGGGTTGCCGACGGGCAGCATGACCGAGGCGATGCCGATGAGCACGTGGCACACCGTCGTGAGGGTGAAGCCGATGAGCAGCGTCGTGCGGCGGTTGATGCGGTCCATCATCCACAGGGCGATGAAGCCGCCCACCACGGCGATGACGCCCGGTGCGATGTTGGCGATGAGCGCCGCGCTCTCGGAGAACCCGGCCTCGATGAGGACGATCTGCCCGTAGTACATGATCGAGTTGATGCCGGTGAGCTGCTGGGCGACGCCGAGGCCGATGCCGACGAGAAGGATGCGCAGCAGCCACTTGTTCGCGAGCACCCCGCGCCAGCCGGTGACCTTCTGCTCGCGCTCCTCCTCGGCGATGTTCTCGACGTCGGCGAGCTCGGCCTGGGCGCGGTCGAAGGGACGGATCGTCTCGAGCACGGCGCGTGCCTCGTCGTGGCGGCCCTTCTCGACGAGCCAGCGAGGCGACTCGGGCACGCGCAGCATGCCGAAGAACAGCGCGATGGCGGGGATCGCGGCGACGGCGAGCATGACACGCCAGACGCCGTTGTACTCACCCCAGAGGTTCCCGATGACGGCGTTGACGACGAAGGCGGCGAGCTGGCCGATGACGATCATGAGCTCGTTGCGGCCCGCGAGCGAGCCGCGGATCTCGAAGGGGGCGAGCTCCGCGAGATACACCGGCACGACGGTCGAGGCGCCACCGACCGCGAGGCCGAGGATGACGCGACCCGCGACCATGACCTCGAAGCTCGGCGCGAACACGCACGTCATGGTGCCGGCGAAGAACATGACCGCCAGCAGGATGATCGTCTTGCGACGACCCCAGCCGTCGGACAGCCGGCCGCACACGGCGGCGCCGATCGCGGCACCGAAGAGGAGGGCCGCCGTGACGACGCCCTCCGTGAAGGCCGTGAGGCCGAGCTCGGCGGCCATGGGGCGCAGTGCCCCGTTGATGACGCCGGTGTCGTAGCCGAAGAGCAGACCGCCGAAGGTCGCGATGAGGGCGACGACGAACAGGCGCTTGCGGTACACGCCCGGCGTCAGCGGCGGAAGCTTCGACTGCGCCAGATTGCTCTGGGTATGGGAAGTGGACATCTGGACTCCTTTGTCGTTGCGCGGGAAGCCTCTTTCCCGCGAATCAACCTTCCGTCAGAATGACATATGACGGTATGTCCTGTCAAACATACATTTGCTCTTCTTCAGCGAGCGAGCGCGTCGAGGGATGCCGCGTACTCGACGTGCTCCGCACGGCCGCTGCGCAGCGATCGCGTGGCGGCCTCCGCGACGGCCTGAGCCCTGAGCCCGTCCTCCAGGGTTACCGGGGGCGCGGTGCCTTCGTCGAGAGCCTTGACGAAGGCACCGAGTGCCGCCGCATAGGTCGGCTGCACGCGCTCGAACCATCCCGCGTGCAGGCCGTCGCCGGTGGCCTCCGCTCCCCCATACCGCACGACGTTGCCGGAGCGCTGACGGCGCGACTCGACGAGTCCCGTCGCGCCCATGACCTCGATGCGCTCGTCGTAGCCGTAGCCCGTCCGGCGCACGCTGTCGATCTGCACGAGCGCTCCGCCGGGCAGCCGCAGAGTGGCGATCGACGTGTCGACGTCGCCGAACTGGTCGATGCGCGGGTCGGCGAGGGCTGAGCCGGCGACGTAGACCTCGACGGGATCCTCGCCCGTGATCCAGCGCGCGAGGTCGAAGAAGTGCACGGTCTGGTCGCGCAGCTGTCCACCCGACACCCGCACGTAGTCGAGCGGCGGCGACGCCGGCCCGCGGGAGGTGAGCTGCACGAGCTCGACCCCGCCCACCACCCCTTCCGTCACGAGGCGCCGCAGCTCCGCGTGATCGCGATCGAAGCGCCGATTGAAGTCGACCATGGCCGGGATGCCGCTGCGCACGACGTGGTCGACGGTCTCGCGGGCCGCGGCCAGGTCGAGGTCGATGGGCTTCTCGACGAACGCCGCGATGCCGGCATCCGCCGCTCGCCGCAGATGCTCCGAGTGAGTGTCGGTCGACGACGCGATGAGCACGGCGTCGATCGAGCGCGGGTCGAAGACCTCATCGAGGGATGCCGCTGGCCGCGCGCCGTGCCGGGCGGCGACAGCCGCGGCACGGGCGGGGTCGACGTCGTAGACGAGGGCGAAGTCGATGCCGGGGTGGGCCGCGAGGTTCGCGGCGTGGACGGAGCCGATGAAGCCGGCTCCGAGAAGTGCGAACCGCTGCATGGCGTCGCCCTTTCTAGGAGATGAGGATGTCCAGGAGGTTCCGCATGGTCGTGGCGACCTTCAGGAAGTCGTGCTCGTTCGCCTTGTCGGAGAACATCTCCGAGCACCACCACCCGTCGTACCCCGTCGACTTGACGGCGTCCACCCACTGCTGGAGCGGGATGGCACCGCCGCCGATCACGACGTTGCGGTGCACGCTCTGGTCGGCGACGTCGTTCTCGCGGTCGAGGTCGAGTCCGTCCGAGATGTGGACGGCCTTGATGAGCTCCTTCGGCGTCGCCGCGACCTCTTCGAGCGTGTCGCCGACGGTCCAGTAGTGCCACGTGTCCAGGGCGATGCCGACATTGTCGCGGCCGGCCCGCTCGATGATCTGCAGCGTCTGCCGGTGCCGGTTGATGTTCGACCAGGCAAGCGGCTCGAGGTAGAGGTCGAGGCCGGAGCCTGCGGCGATGTCGGCGGCATCGCGCACGTTGGCGGCGAGCACGTCGATCGCGTCGGACTCGCTGAGGCCGAGCGTGCCCCGGTAGCGGAGGTCTTCGGCCGAGAGGCGCCCGGCCTTGAAGTCCTTCACGACATTCCAGTCGACGGGGCCCGTGCACAGCTGCACGATCGGCGCCCCGACGACCGTCGCGACGCCGACCATCCGCCGGATCTCGGCGAGGAACTCGTCGCGAGCGGCGCCCCGGCGTTCGATGTCGAGCACGGCGCCGAGGCCCGTGACCTCGAGTCCGTCGAGCAGCGGCAGGAGCGACTCGGCGGAATAGCCGGCATTCAGATAGCGGTAGAGCTTGGGGCTCTGCAGCTCGATGCCGCCGTAGCCGGCCGCCTTCGCCACCGCGATGTCGTTGACGACGTTTCCGTAGAACGTCGTCGTGACGTTCATCGAGAGCTTCGGCGTCATCCGATGAGCTCACGCAGTCGCTGGAGCTGGTAGCGCGAGACGTCGTCGGCGGTCTCGTCCTCGGCGAAGACGTTCGACACGACGAGGGCGTCGTCGCGATCGAGGTAGCCGATCGAGCGCAGCGTGCCGAACAGCTCATCGAAGTTCACGTCGCCGTCGCCGATGCGCAGGTGCTGGTGCACGCGTGACGCGTTGCCGGGCGGGTTGGAGATGTACCGCAGGCCGTGCGAGCGATGGTGGTCGAACGTGTCGGCCGTGTATACGGCGCCGAGACGGTCGCCGAGCTCGGGCAGCAGCGTCGTCGCGCGGTCGCCGTAGTGGAACGTGTGCGACGCGACGTACACGAAGCCGATCGCGGTCGAGTTGAGGCCGCGCAGCACGCGCCACGCCTCGAGCCCGTCCTCGACGAAGTCGTCGGGGTGCGGGTCGACGTTGAGCTTCAGCCCCTCGCGCTCGACGATCGGCAGCAACTCCTCCATCGACCGGTAGAACGCCGCCTCGGAGTCCTCCGACCGCTCGGGGCGCCCCGAGAACTCCGTGTTGATGACGGGGATCTCCATCTGGACCGCGAGCTGGATGATGCGCGTGAAGTTGCGCACCGCGACCTCGCGCTGCGGCTCGTCAGGCCACGAGATCCGCTGCACG
Source organism: Microbacterium alkaliflavum (assembly GCF_044325405.1). Classification (NCBI taxonomy): domain Bacteria; kingdom Bacillati; phylum Actinomycetota; class Actinomycetes; order Micrococcales; family Microbacteriaceae; genus Microbacterium; species Microbacterium alkaliflavum. The sequence goes on from NZ_JBIQWL010000006.1 coordinate 96,089, forward strand.
GGAAGGATCGCGGGGATGCCGACGCCGGCGTCCGACGCGGCCTTCTTGAGCTTCGCGACGAGGTCGTCGTCGGCCTTCGGGTAGCGGAAGAACGGCGAGAAGTCGACGTGCGGCGTGAGCTGCAGGTGCTCGTAGCCGAGGCGGGCCGCGACCTCGGGGAACTCGAGGAGCGAGAAGTCGTGGTGGTAGGGCGTGGGGTCGAGGGCGATGCGCACCATGTTCGTGACTCTCCGGACTCAGGCGTAGAACGCGGGACGCTCGGGGGCCTCGACGGGGATGACGCCGCCGTCGAGCGCCTTCACCCCGGCCTCGCACGCGAGAGCGACGCGGTAGCCGTCCCACGCGTTGGGCCCGTCGACGAGGGTGCCCGCGCGGACCGCGTTCACCCAGCGCTGGATCTGCTCGTCGTACGCCGCGGCGAAGCGGGTCGTGAAGCTCACGTGGTCTGCGACAGAGAAGCGGCCGTCGCGCCACGTCTGGAGGCCCGAGGGCTGGCCGATGCGGGCGAGGCCCTTCTCGAAGACCGCCTCGGTGGCGACCTGGTAGCCGAATTGCACGCTCACGTTCATCTCGACATCGACGAGCACGCCGTTCTCGAGCTCCATGAGCACGAGGATCGGCTCGCGCAGGTGCGCCGGAGAGAGCGAGTTGCGCCGCGGGTACTTGACCTCGACGGTCTTGACGGGCGAGCCCGCGAGCCACGGGACGACGTCGAACTCGTGCACGACCGAGTCATTGATGAGCATGGTCTGCGTGTAGCTGTCGGGTACCGACGGGTTGCGGTGCGCGCAGCGCAGCAGCATGAGCTCGCCGGAGTCGCCGGAGGCGACGAGCGCGCGAAGAGCCTGATACTCCGCGTCGAAGCGCCGCATGAATCCGACCTGGATGTGGGGCCGCGCGAGCTTCTGCTCGAGTTCGAGGATGCGCCAGGAGGATGCCGAGTCCGGCGTGAGCGGCTTCTCGCAGAGGATCGGCAGTCCCGCCGCGAGGGCGGGCACGAGCACCGGCTCGTGGAACTGCCCCGGCACGGCGATGAGGACCGCGTCCACGGCATCCGCAGCGATCGCGTCCTCGATGCGGGCGAACGCCTGAGCGCCCGGGGCGTTCGCGGCCGCCGCGGCGGCGCGGCCCGCGTCGGGCTCGACGACGGCCGAGACGACGGCTCCGGCGATGCGGTGGGTGATGCGGGCGATGTGATCGGCGCCCATGAGGCCGGCGCCGACGACGCCGACGCGAAGGTCGTTGCTCATTGTGTGGTTCTCTCCTGACAGCGGATCAGTGGACGCGGGCGAAGTGCGTGCAGCTGAAGATGTGCTCGCGCGTGCGCTTGGCGATCGGGAAGGGGTGGTCGACGTCGCAGCCGTACATGTCCTGCTCGACGATGGCGAAGATCTCGGAGTCGATCGCGGCGACGGCCTCGATGATCGGCGCGAGGTCGGGCACTCCGTGCGGCGGCTCGATCATGATGCCCTGGCTCACGGCCTCGGCGAACGGCACGTCGTTCTTCAGGACGTCGAACAGCAGCGACGTGTCGACCTGCTTGAGGTGCAGGTAGCCGATACGGTCGGGGCGGTCCTGGATGAGCGCGACGTTGTCGCCGCCGTAGTAGGCGAAGTGGCCCGTGTCGAGGCACAGGTTCGTGTAGCGCGGGTCGGTCTCGTCGAGGAAGCGCAGCACCTCGCGCGTCGTGCCGACGTGGCTGTCGGCGTGCGAGTGGAACTGCTGCTGCACGCCGAACTCCTCGAGGAGCGCCTTGCCGAGGCGGTCGTGGCCGGCGGCGAGCTTGGTCCACTGCTCGTCGGTGAGCGTGCGCGCCTCGAGCACCTCGCTCGTCGCGTCGCTGCGCCACAGGTCGGGGATCACGACGAGGTGCTCTGCGCCGAGCTTGGAGGCGAGGCCCGCGACGGCGAGCGCCTGGTCCCAGGCACGCTGCCACTGGTCGTCGCCCTTGTGGAAGCCTGTGAAGACGGTGCCGGCCGAGAGCTTCAGACCGCGCGAACCGAGCTCGTCCTCGAGCTGGTGCGGGTCGGTGGGGAGGTAGCCGTACGGGCCGAGCTCGATCCACGAGTAGCCGGAGGCGACGACCTCGTCGAGGAAGCGCTGCCAGGGCACCTGCTTGGGGTCGTCGGGGAACCACACGCCCCAGGAGTCGGGGGCCGTGCCGATGCGCAGGCCCGGGCCCTTGTTGACGACGACGTCGGAGTCGGCGGGGATGGTGTCGGTCATGGTCTCCGAATGCTCCTTTGCAGGGTCGTGCGTGACCGAGGAGGTCTTTCCGCACCAGTTTGTCAGGTCAATCTATCATTAATTAGAGCGCACCAATTCGACGGCGTCAAGTCCCGATCGACGCGGGCTCGCGCGTGGTGGCGCGCACCACCAGCCGAGTCGGGATGACGACCGTGCGCGACTGCCGCTCGGGATCTGCGATCCGCGCGATCGCCATGCGAGCCGCCGAACGGCCCTGGTCATGCGCGTGCTGCTCGATCGTCGTCAGCGCGATCGACGGGAGCCGCGCGAGATCGGTGTCGTCGTAGCCGACGACCGACACATCGCGGGGCACGGCGAGCCCGCGCTCCTGCAGCGCCGACATGACGCCGACCGCCGAGACGTCGTTGTGCGCGACGACGGCCGACGGCCAGTCGCCGGTGCGGGCGAACGTCGCGACAGCCGCTCGGCCGCCGTGCGCCGTGAGGTCGCCCTCGACGATCCACGGGTCGAGACCGCGTGCCGCCATCGCCTGCTCGTAGGCCGCGCGACGGTACTGGAAGGCGTCGGACCGCGGACTCGCGACGTGCGCGATCCTGCGATGGCCGAGGCCGGCCAGGTGATCGACGACGAGCACGGCGCTCGCCGTCTCATCCGTGACGACGAGGTCGATCCCGGGCCCGTCGATCCGGCGGTTCACCGCGACGACCGGCGTGTGCTCGGCGATGCGTCGCAGGGCGTCGCCGTCACCGGCATAGCCCGCAAGGACGAGCGCGTCGACCTGCAGCGTCACGAGCCGTTCGAGGAGCGCCGACTCGCGCCGCACATCGCCGGGCCCCGCCACGAGGAGGACCTCGAACCCCTCGGCACGCGCCGCCTCCACGACGCCGTCGTGCACGTCGGCGAAGACGGGGTTGTGCAGGTCGGACAGCAGCAACCCGAGGGTGCGAGTGGATTTCGCCGCCAGACGGCTCGCAATGGCGTTGTGCCGGTAGCCGAGCTCTTCGATCGCCTCGAGCACGGCGGCCCTCCGCGCGTCGGAGACGAGCGGCGACCCGCGCACGACGAGCGAGACGAGCGAGCGGGACACGCCCGCTCGCTCGGCGACGTCGGCCATCGTGACCGAGCGTCGTGCCTCTCCCCCGCTCATCTCCGAGGAGCTCAGCCCAAGAGCGGCTTCTGATTCGCCTGCTGCTCGAGGTACTCCTCGCGGGCGCGCTGCGTCGACTCGAGGGTCGAGACCTCGGGCACCGGCACGTCCCACCAGCCTGCGCCGTCGGGCGCGTAGATGAGCGGGTCGCTGTTGATGTGGATGAAGGTGGACCGGTCGGATGCCTTCGCCGCCGCCACAGCCGCCTTCAGATCGTCGATCGCCGACGCGCCAGGCTCGATCTCGATGACGTCGAGACCATAGCTGCGGGCGTTCGCAGCGAGGTCGACGGGAAGGATCTCGTCGCCCTGGAAGTTGCGCCTCTCCCCGTCGTACGTGCGGTACCACGTGCCGAACCGCTCCGACCCGACGGTCTCGGAGAGGTGGCCGATCGAGGCGTAGCCGTGGTTCTGGATGAGCACCACGATGAGCTTGATGCCCTCCGCGACAGCCGTCACGAGCTCGGTGTTGAGCATGAGGTACGAGCCGTCGCCGACCATCACGATGACATCGCGGTCGTCGCCGTCGGCGAGCAGCCCGCGCTTGGCCCCGAGGCCGCCTGCGATCTCGTAGCCCATGCACGAGAACGCGTACTCGACGTGATAGCCGAGGGCGTCGCGCACGCGCCACAGCTTGTGCAGGTCGCCGGGCAGCGAGCCCGCCGCTTGGATGATCACGTCTTCGGGGGCCGAAGTCGACTGCACGGCGCCGATGATCTCGGGCTGACCGGGCAGCTCGAGGCCGGACGGCGCGAAGGCGTCGTCGACCGCGGCATCCCATTCCGCCTTCAGGCGTGCGATCTGCTCGGAGTGGTCCGGCGAGACCTCGAAGCCCTCGAGCTCGATCGCCAGCTCGGAGAGCGCCTCGCGGGCGTCCGCGACGACGGGCAGCTGGGAGCCGTGCTTGTAGGCGTCGAACGAGGCGACGTTGATGTTGACGAACACGACGTCCGGGTTCTGGAACGCCGTGCGCGACGCGGTCGTGAAGTCGCTGTAACGCGTGCCGATGCCGATGATGACATCGGCCTCCGCGGCGAGGCGGTTCGCGGCGAGCGTGCCGGTCGCGCCGACGCCGCCGAGGTACTGCGGGTGGTCCCAGTGGAGGACCCCGCCACCGGCCTGCGACGTGCCGACGGGGATGCCGGTCGCCTCGACGAGGGCCCTGAGGTGGTCCTCGGCGCCCGAGTAGAGCACGCCGCCGCCGGCGACGATGAAGGGCTTCTTCGCGCCGCGGATCGCCGCGACGGCGCGGGCAAGCGGTCCACGCTCGGGTAGCGGGCGGCGGAGGTGCCACTCGCGGTCCTGCAGGAACTCCACCGGCACGTCGAGCGCCTCGGCCTGCACGTCCTCCGGCAGGGCGATCGTGACGGCACCCGTCTCGGCGGGGTCGGTCAGCACGCGCATCGCCGCGAGGGCGATCGAGTAGAGCTGCTCGGGACGCTGCACACGGTCGAAGAAGCGCGAGAGCGGGCGGAAGGCGTCGGACACCTGCAGGCCGATGTCCCACGGCTGCTCGAGCTGCTGCAGCACGGGGTCGGCGACGCGGGTCGCGAACGTGTCGCTGGGCAGGAGCAGCGCAGGCATGCGGTTCGTCGTCGCCAGGGCGGCGCCCGTGAGCATGTTGGCGGCGCCGGGGCCGACGGATGCCGCGGCCGCATATGTGCCGCGACGGCGGTGCATGCGCGCGTAGCCGACGGCCTGGTGCACCATCGCCTGCTCATTGCGCGCCTGGTAGTACGGCATGAGGTCGGGCGAGGAGACGTTGAACTGCTTGAGCGCCTGGCCGATGCCCGCGACGTTGCCGTGGCCGAAGATGCCGAAGACGCCCGGGATCGTGCGCTCCCGGATGTCGCCATCGACGGTCCACTGGTGGGCGAGGAACTCGATCAGCGCCTGGCTGACCGTCATGCGCTTGGTCTCAGCCATCAGCGGCGGCCTTTCCGGGTCTCGTTGGTGAAGGGAAGTCGGGGGTCGAGCTCCTGGTCGTCCCAGCTCGCGCGCACCCACGCATGCGCGGGGTCGTCGCTGATGAGCCAGGCACGATCGGGGTCGGGACCCGCCATGACGTTGAGGTAGTAGAGGTCGTAGCCCGGCGCCGCGACGGCGGGGCCGTGGTAGCCGTAAGGCACGAGGGCGATGTCGCCCGTGTGCACCATGGCATTGATGTCGATGTCGCCGGCGGGCGAGGAGTAGGTGCTGAACATTCCGAAGGATGCCTCGGCCGCGGCATCCGATCCCGCCACCGGAGCTGTCTCGAAGTAGTAGATCTCCTCGAGGCGCGACTCGTGGCCGGGCACATGCTCGTCGTGCTTGTGCGGCGGGTACGACGACCAGTTCTCGGCCGGGGTGATGACCTCGCACACGATGAGCCGGGCGGCATCCAGCGCCTGCGGCGTGCCGAAGTTGTGCACCTGGCGGCTCGACGCGCCCTTGCCACGCAGTTCGACGGGGGTGTCGGAGGCCGGGATGTACTGCCACGAACGGACCTCGGCGGTCGGCGCCTCGGCCACCGCGACCCGACCGTGCCCGCGGATCTCCGCGGTCGTCCCGGTGGGCAGATACAGCACGTCGGTCGGGCCGGAGAACACCGACGCCCGGCCGTGCAGGTCGGTCTGCCACTCCCCCGGGAAGTGGTGGTGGGTCACGTGGAACGAGCCGGCGAGCGGGACGACGATGCGCTCGACGCCCGTGTCGTCGAGGTCGAGGTGACCGCCGTCGCCGAGCTCGGCGACGCGGATGCCGGTGTGCTCCCAGCCGGGGGTGGTCGCGTCGACGACGCTCTCCCACCCGGCGCGCGCGAGGTCGCCGCGGCGATGGAACCAGCGCTGGTCCGTGCTGCTCATGTGCTGCTTTCGTGGAAGGGAGGAAGATGGGATGCCGCGGCCAAGATCGGAAGTCCGCGGCATCCCGGTCTATGGGGTCAGTTGTTCTGGGGGAAGCCGAGGTTGATGCCGCGGTTTTCTGAATGGTGCCGCGTGGCGGGGTCGAGCCAGCGGCTGGTGATGGCCTTCTCGCGGGTGAAGAAGTCGAACCCGTGCACGCCGTACGCCTTCGCGTCGCCGAACAGGGACTGCTTCCAGCCGCCGAAGGAGTGGTAGGCGACGGGGACGGGGATGGGCACGTTGATGCCGATCATGCCGACCTCGACCTCGTTCTGGAAGCGGCGGGCCGCTCCCCCGTCGTTGGTGAAGATCGCGGTGCCGTTGCCGAACTGGCCGCTGTTGATCAGGTCGAGGCCCTCGTCGTAGGACTGCACGCGGACCACGGACAGGACGGGCCCGAAGATCTCCTCCTGGTAGGCGCGGCTGGTGGTGGGGATCTCGTCGATCAGGGTGGGGCCGAAGAAGAACCCGTCCTCATGGCCTTCGACCGTGTAGCCGCGGCCGTCGACGACGATCTTCGCGCCGTCGGCCTCGGCGATGTCGACGTAGGAGGAGACCTTGTCGCGGTGCACGTCGGTGATCAGCGGGCCCATGTCCGGCTCCACCCCGTCCACCCCGGCGCCGTTGCCGATGCGCAGCTTGGCGATGCGGTCGGTGATCTTGGTGATGAGCTCGTCCGCGACGGGCTCGACCGCGAGGACGACGCTGATGGCCATGCAGCGTTCCCCGGCGGCGCCGTAGCCGGCGTTGATGGCCTGGTCGGCGACGAGGTCGAGGTCGGCGTCGGGAAGGACGAGCATGTGGTTCTTCGCGCCGCCGAGGGCCTGCACCCGCTTGCCGTTGCGGGACGCGGTCTCGTAGATGTACTGCGCGATCGGCGTCGACCCGACGAAGCTGATCGACTGCACCACCGGGGAGTTCAGCAGGCCGTCGACGGCGAGCTTGTCGCCCTGGAGCACCGTGAACACGCCGTCCGGCAGGCCCGCCTCCTTCCACAGCCGCGCGATCCACAGCGCCGCCGACGGGTCCTTCTCGGACGGCTTCAGGATGACCGTGTTCCCGGCGGCGATCGCGATCGGGAAGAACCACATCGGCACCATCGCGGGGAAGTTGAACGGGCTGATCACACCGACGACGCCGAGCGGCTGCTTCAGCGAATACACGTCCACACCGGTCGACGCGTTCTCGCTGAACGCGCCCTTCAGCAGGTGCGGGAACCCGGTCGCCAGCTCCACGACCTCCTGACCGCGCAGGATCTCCCCCATCGCGTCGGAGAGCACCTTGCCGTGCTCGGCCGTGATGATCTCCGCCAGCTCACCCTTCCGCGCGTTCAACAGCTCCCGGAACGCGAACAGCACCGTCTGCCGCTTCGCGATCGAGTAGCCGCTCCACACCCGGTAGCCGGCCTGCGCCGACGCGATCGCCTCATCGATCTCGGCCTGATCGGCCAAAGCGACCCGCGCCTGCACCCGGCCCGTCGCCGGGTTGAACACGGGTGCGGTGCGGCCCGAGTTCGACGGGCGCTCCGCGCCGTCGACCCAGTGCGCGATCACGGGGAGCTCGGCCGCCTCGGTGCGGCTCGGTGCGGTGGTGGTGTCGATCGTGGTCATGGAGATTTCCTTGCAGTGTGGGAGGTGGGGTGGTCAGAGTGCTGCCGGCACGCCGGCGGGGTGGACGAGCCCGGCGGCCGTGTCGACGGCGGCGGCGACGTCTCCGTCGGGCGGGTAGAGGAGCGTGCGACCGACCGTGAGGCCGCGCACGCCGGGGAGCGAGAGCGCGTCCTCCCAGGCGGCGAACGTCTCGTCGGGGTCGACGCCGGCGTCGCCGCCGAGGAGCAGGGTCGGCATCGTGGTCGCCTCCATGACGCGCTCCATGTCGGGCACGACGGGGAGCTTCATCCACGTGTAGGCGCTGCTGTTGCCGAGACCCGCGGCGATCGCGATCGACAGGATGACGGCATCCGTCGACAGGTCGTTGACGATGCGCCCGTCGACCCAGTCGCTCATGAACGGCTCGAGCATGATCGGCAGCTTCGCGGCCGCGGCCTGCGTGACGGCGTCGGCGGTGGCGGTCAGCGTGGGCGCCGTGCCCGCGTCGGCGAGATTCACGCGGATCAGCGTCTTCGCGAAGTCGACACCCGCCGCGACCATGCCGGGCACGTCGTAGCCGGTGTAGCGGTCGTCCATCTCGAACGAGGCGCCGCGCAGGCCGCCGCGGTTCATCGAGCCGACGATGATCTTGTCGTCGAGCAGGCCGAGCGCGGCGAGGTCGTCGATGATGTCGGGCGTGCCGAGCACGCCGTCGACGCCGGGCCGGCTGAGCGCGATCGCGAGGCGGTCGAGCAGCTCGTAGCGGTCGGCCATCGCGGTCGGACGCGAGCCGACGGCGAGGGCGCCGCGGGCCGGGTGGTCGGCGGCGACGATGAAGAGCCGCCCGTCGCCCCGCAGCACGTCGCGGCGACGGCGCGTCGCGAGGTTGTGCGCGATGGTGTCGGGCTCGAAGGCGCGGAGGTCGCGCAGGCGCGCGAAGTCCTCGTCGGTCAGGAGGGTCACGGGCGAACTCCCGTCTCGAGGATGGCGGTCACTTCCGATTCGTCCGGCATCGCCGTCGAGCACTCGCGGCGCGAGGCGACGAGGGCTCCGGCGATGTTGGCGAAGCGCAGGATGCGGGCGAGGTCCCAGCCCGAGAGCAGGCCGTGGCAGAGTGCGCCGCCGAACGCGTCGCCGGCGCCGAGGCCGTTGACGACGTCGACGAAGTAGGGCGGCACCTCGACGGTCTCGTCGGCCGTCTTGGCGAGAACGCCCTTGGGGCCCTGCTTGACGATCGCGAGTGTCACGCCGCGCTCGAGCAGGGCGTCGGCGGCCCGGAGCGGCTCGGTCTCGCCGACCGCGACCTGGCATTCCTCGCGGTTGCCGACGGCGACCGTCGCGTGCGGGAGCGCCTCGCCGACGGCGCGGGTGGCCTCGGCGGGGTCGCTCCAGAACATCGGGCGGTAGTCGAGGTCGAACACCGTGAACTCGCGGCGGTCGCGGGCTTCGAGCGCTGCGAGGTGCGCGGCTCGGCTCGGCTCCTGCGTCAGGCCCGTCGCCGTGAACCAGAAGACCCCCGCCGAGCGGATCGCCTCGAGGTCGAGGTCGGACGCCTCGACGTTCAGGTCGGGCGCCTTGGGCTCGCGGTAGAAGTACAGCGGGAAGTCGTCGGGCGGGAAGATCTCGCAGAACGTCACGGGCGTCTTCAGGCTCGGCTCGATGCCGACCGACGCGTTGTCGACGCCGAGTCGATGCAGCTCACGCAGCAGGTAGCGGCCGAACGGGTCGTCGCCGACGCGCGAGATGAGCGCCGAGCGGCGGCCATAGCGCGCCGCGGCGACCGTGACGTTGGCGGCACTACCGCCCAGGTACTTCCCGAAGGTCTCGACGTCTTCGAGTCCGACGCCGTCCTGGAGGGGATAGATGTCGACTCCGAGTCGCCCGATCGCGAGGACGTCGGCTGAGTTCGTGTTCTCAGTCATACTCCGCTGTACAACTCTCTCTCGGTGGAGGCGAGGTCCCGCGTTCCGGGACTATGTCCTAACAATAACACATGACTCGCCGCGTGCAACAACTTCTTCCAGGTGACAAACCCCGTTCCACGTATGATTGTCGTGACATCACACCGTTTGCCTGCCGGGAGGAAACATGGCCGCTGACGACGTCGTCTGGCCGGACGAGCTGTTCACCGACCTCGACCGCACGGGTCCCGTGCCCCTGTACTTCCAGGTGTCGAGCCGGCTCGAGGCCGCCATCCGCTCCGGCGAGATCCCGCCGGGGGCCAGGCTCGAGAACGAGATCGCGATCGGCCACCGCCTCGGCCTCTCCCGCCCCACCGTGCGCCGCGCCATCCAGGAGCTCGTCGACAAGGGGCTGCTCGTGCGGCGCCGCGGCATCGGCACGCAGGTCGTGCAGGGGCAGGTGACCCGTCAGGTCGAGCTCACGAGCCTGTACGAAGACCTGCAGAGCTCGCACCAGGAGCCGGGGACGAAGGTGCTCGCACACGAGATGCGGCCCGCGGCCGAGGATGTCGCGCAGGCGCTCGGCGTCGCGCCCGGCACCGACGTCGTCTACCTGCGCCGCCAGCGGTCGACCGACGGCGTCCCGGTCGCGCTGCTGGAGAACTACCTCCCGCCGGAGTTCTCCGACATCACGACCGAGCAGCTCGAGGCGCGCGGCCTCTACCAGATCCTCCGCGCGCGCGGAGTCACGATCCGCATCGCCAACCAGAAGATCGGCGCCCGCCGCGCCCACGGCGACGAGGGCGAGCTGCTCGACATCGACCGCACGGGCCCCGTGCTCACGATGGAGCGCGTCGCGTTCGACGGGTCGGGCCGCGCGATCGAGTTCGGGCACCACTGCTACCGGCCCGACATGTACAAGTTCGAGACGACGCTCGTCGCGAAGTAGTCGCGGATTCGGGATGCCGCACTTCGGCGCCCGAGGTCGCGTCAGGCGTCGTCGCGCCGCGCGTGCAGCAGCCCCGTCGCGGCTCCGAGCGCGGCCCCCGCGAGAGTGTCGACGAGGCGTTCGACGGCGACCGCCATCGAGCCGGCCTCACCCGTCGCCGCACCGGTCAGCAGCAGCACGAGCGGTGTGATGAAGGTCAGCGCGAGCGCGTAGTTGCGCACGACGACGATCTCGATCGTGAACTGCAGGATGCCGAGCACGAGCGCGAGCCACACGCCCGTGATGCCGATCGGGGCGAGCAGCAGGAAGAGGCCGGCCCCGGCGAGCGTGCCGACCATGCGATGCAGGCCCCGGCTGAAGGCGGCGCGACGGTCGGCCGCCGTGCCGATGACGGCGATCGCGGCGCCGACGATCCAGTAGGCGCGATCGGGGTCGACGAACACGCCGACGAGCGTGCCGAGCACCGCGGCGATGACGGCCCTCAGCAGCAGAAGGCGCGCGTCGAGCGGCCACGACGGACCGGGCAGGACATCGCGGAGCGGGCGGCGTCGCATCCGTCGCACCCGCCGCAGCACGAGCGGGCTCGCCGTGAGGAGCAGGGCGAGCAGGATGCCTCCTGCGAGCGCGGCGAGGAACACGCCGCCGTCGGCTCCCGCCGCCGACACGTGCGTCGACAGCCCGTAGACGAGCACGAAGAAGAGTGGCCCGGGCGGGCCGAGCGAGAACCCGAAGGCGAGCGTCGACGCGACGATCGTCACGACGGCGAGCCCGATGAGGGTCGCGACCTCCGACGGGCCGGCGAGTACGCCGACCGCCGCCGCGGCGAACAGGGCCGCGCCGACGAACGGCAGCACGCGGACGCGCTCGACGACCGGAAGGTGCGACGCATACAGCGCCGTGAACGCTCCCGTCGCCGCCTGGTAGCCGAGTCCCGGCTCCCCGGCGAGCGTCAGGACGGCGATGGGCAGCGCGATCGCGAGACTCGCCTGCAGGGCGATCGGCCATCGCGGGCCGGGAGCGGGGCGGAGCGTGAAGAGGCTCGCGACGGCGTGGCGGGCATCGGCCGCCCAGCGGGGGCGCAAGGGCTCCGCGTCGTCCGTCTGCTCCACCGCACCTGCTTCCTGTCCTGCCCATTGTCGCGGAGGAAGGCGGGGCCGCGGCATCCGCTCCCGGCGAGCGGGCCGAACTACAGGTTCGTCATGCGCTCGAGCTCTTCGGGGTAGCGGCCGCCGACGATCCGGATGCCGTCCGCTGCCTCCTGCAGTTCGGCGAGGTCACTCGCCGACAGCACGACCGCGGCAGCAGCCGTGTTCTCCTCCAGCCGCTCGCGCTTCGTCGTGCCCGGGATGGGCGCGATCCACGGCTGGCGGGTCAGCAGCCAGGCGAGCGCGACCTGCGCGGGCGTCGCACCCACCCGGTCGGCGACGCGTCGCACGACCTCGACGAGGGCGAGGTTGGCCTCCCGCGCCTCGTCCTGGAAGCGCGGGATGCGCGCGCGCAGGTCGCCCGCGCCGAACGTCGTGCCGGCATCGACCGCCCCGGTGAGGAATCCCTTGCCGAGCGGGCTGAACGGCACGAGGCCGATGCCGAGCTCGCCGAGCGTCGGGATGACCTCGTCCTCGAGCCGGCGCCACCACAGGTTGTATTCGCTCTGCAGGGCGGCCACGGGCTGGACGGCGTGCGCGCGACGGATCGTCTCGGCCGACGCTTCGGACAGGCCGAAGTGCAGCACCTTGCCCTCGGCGACGAGCTCCTTGACGGTGCCGGCGACGTCCTCGATCGGCACGGCGGGGTCGACGCGGTGCTGGTAGTAGAGGTCGATGCGGTCGGTGCGCAGGCGCTGCAGCGAGCCCTCGACGGCGCGCCGGATGTTCTCGGGCCGGCTCGATACGCCGGTCTGCGTCGTGCCGTCGAAGGCGAACCCGAACTTCGTGGCGAGCACGACGTCGTCGCGGCGCGACTCGAGGGCCTCGCCGACGACGTCCTCGTTGGCGAAGGGGCCGTACACCTCCGCCGTGTCGAAGAAGGTGACGCCGAGGTCGATGGCGTGGCGGATGAGCGAGACCGCGTCGGCGCGATCGCGCGGCGCCGATCCGTAGGCGCCTGTCAGGCTCATGCAGCCGAATCCGATGGCGCTGACCGTGAGGCCGTCGCCGAGTGTGCGTGTGTCCATGCGTCCACTCAACTCCCCCTTCGCGCTCCCCGGGAGGGCGGGTCGTGACCGGTACCGGCGGTACCCCCTTCGCGGCCCGGCACCGATGCCCGCCACCCCCGCACCGATGTCCACGACCCGTGCGCCGACAGACAAGCGCGAAGCCTCCTGCACGGGTTGACTTCACGGTGGACCAGAGCGCAAGGAGTTCGGATGTCGCACCACGGCCACACGCACACGCAGGCCCCTGAGCACGAGCACGATCATGCCCAGGGCAACCCCGACATGATCCCGCTGCGCGCGGCCGCGGAGGCCGCGCCGCGGCATCCTCTCGACCCGCTGACCGCGGGCGAGATCGCGCGGGCGCGCGAGATCCTCGTGGCGGCGGGACTCCTGGGCGAGTCCATGCGCGTGCCGATGCTGCTCCCCCATGAGCCGCGCAAGGACGAGCTCGCCGCCTGGACCCCGGGCAGCCCCTTCGAGCGCAGCGTCGACGTGACGCTGCTCGACGCCGCGACCGGCGCCGTCGTCGAGGCGATCGTCTCGGTCACGCGGGGCGAGGTCGTCGAGCGCCGTGACATCGACCCGTCGGCGCCGCCGTACGGCCAGCCGCAGTACCTCTTCGAGGAGTACGACCGCGCCGCCGAGATCGTCAAGGCGTCGCCCGAATGGCAGGCGGCGATGCGTCGCCGCGGCCTCCAGGACCGCATCGAGCTCGCGTTCTGCTCGCCGCTCGCGCCCGGGTTCACGGGCCGTGCCGACGAAGTGGGCCGCCGGGTCATCCGCTCGCTCACGTTCCTGCGCGACAGCGAGGACGACATCCCGTGGGCGCACCCCGTCGAGGGCCTCATCGTGCACATCGACCTCGTCGAGAACCGCGTCATCCGCATCGAGGACGAGGGCGACGTCCCGGTTCCCACGGGGAGTGGGAAGTACACCCCGGATGCCGTCGGGCCGGCGCGCACGACGCTCAAGCCCATCGAGATCACGCAGCCCGAGGGCCCGAGCTTCCGGGTGCAGGGCCACCACGTCGAGTGGGAGGGCTGGTCGATGCGGATCGGCTTCAACGCCCGCGAGGGCCTCGTGCTCAACGAGGTGACGTTCGGCGGGCGCTCGGTGCTGCACCGCGCGAGCGTGCCCGAGATGGTCGTGCCCTACGGCGACACGTCGCCGACGCGCTTCTGGATCAGCTACTTCGACGCCGGCGAGTACCTCCTCGGCAAGAACGCCAACCACCTCGAGCTGGGATGCGACTGCCTCGGCGTCATCCGCTACTTCGACGGCTACGTCGCCGACGACCACGGCAACCCCGTCGAGATCCCCAACGTCGTGTGCATGCACGAGGAGGACTACGGCGTGCTGTGGAAGCACACCGAACAGGGACCGGTCGGCGGCCAGGTTCGCCGCTCGCGCCGGCTCGTCGTGTCGTACTTCTCGACGATCGGCAACTACGACTACGGCTTCTTCTGGTACTTCTACCTCGACGGCTCGATCCAGCTCGAGGCGAAGGCGACCGGAATCGTGTTCGTCGGCGGGGGCCACCCAGGGTCGACGAATCGGCATGCCCCCGAGATCGCGCCCGGCGTCTTCGCGCCCGTGCACCAGCACCTTTTCAGCGCGCGCCTCGACGTCGACATCGACGGCACCGACAACCAGCTGCTCGAAATCGACGCCGCTCGCATCCCGATGGGTGAGGACAACCCGTTCGGCAACGCCTTCACCTGGACCGAGACGCCGCTGCGCTCCGAGCAGGAGGCGCAGCGCGTCGCCGACACGTCGGTCGCGCGGGTGTGGGAGGTGCGCTCCGCATCGAAGACCAACTACATCGGCAAGCCCACGGCTTACCACCTCATCCCCCAGCCGACGGCGCTCCTCATGGCCGACCCCGCCTCGACGGTCGCCGCGCGCGCCGCGTTCGCGACGAAGCACCTGTGGGGCACGGCGTACGACGACGACGAGCGCTGGCCGTCCGGCCGCTACCCCAACGCCCATCAGGGCGGCGCGGGCCTGCCTGCATACACCTCGGACGACCGCTCGATCGACGGCGACGACCTCGTGCTGTGGCATACGTTCGGGCTGACGCACATCCCGCGGCCCGAGGACTGGCCGATCATGCCCGTCGACTACGCGGGCTTCTGGTTCAAGCCGTACGGCTTCCTCGACGTCAACCCCGCGATGGACGTCCCCGAGTCGAGCCAGGCCCACGCCGAGGCGAAGGGCGACTGCGGCGACGACTGCCGCTGCGGCAGCTGAAACCCTTCCTCAGGTCGTCGAACCCACACTCCGCCGCCCACCCCGCACGCGATCTCCGCTCGCGAGTGTGGTTTGGGGAGGCGAGTGTGGGTTCGGCGTCGGAGTTCATCGGCTGCGACCCCGATGAGCGGGAGGGATGCGGGGGCGTGCTGGCTCCCTGGTGCGCCAGTCAGACGCCGACAGCTCGCTCCGGCGGTACGAGGTCTCAGGTTCACCGACGCACCGATCGAGGTTGACCCGGGGCGCGTCAGGTTTTCTCTGACGGTACGGCGGAACCCTCGCCTTGCGCTCGATGTCCGCTGCGACCGCGTCTACCGGCGCACCGATCGTCGATGTTGATCGCCGCGGTGCGGTCACGTTCGACAGTCCGTGGACTCCCGCTCGGAACAGCCGAGCGTCCAAGGTCGCGGTCGAACTGCGGACCGACTTCGAGAACGCGACCCCGCGTCATCGAACCGTGAGCCGGCGATAAGCCAGGGACAGCCGACGCTGTCCCGTTCGATAGGTTCGTCCCGGCCTGATGCCGACGCACTTCTCCTGCCGGCTGACCGGCCTGCCCGCGCTAACCCGCGCCCGACCGCTGGAATCTCAGGAGCGAGCGCGGTCGGAGCTCGCGCGGCTCCTTGCCGGGCAGATGCAGGTAGTAGGTCGAGCCGATCCGGGTGATCGACCCGCCCAGGTTGTGGACGCGCATGTGACAGTTCCGGCAGAGCAGAACCCCATCGGCGAGGTCGGTGCGACCATGGTGCGCGACCCAATGTCGAAGATGATGCGCTTCGCAGCGGGAGGGCTCGGCGCCGCAGTCGAGGCATCCACCGTCGCGTACGGCCATGGCGACACGTTGTCGCTCGGTGAAGAGGCGTCTGTCGCGTCCGACGTCGAGGGGCGCGCCTTCGGCCGAGACGAGGACAGCCCTGGCAGCCGCGTCGCACAGGTAGCGTTCGGCCACCGAGGCTGGCAGTGCTTGGCCGGTCTCCTCGGCGAACGCCGTGCCCACGGGCCGACCCACGGCATCCCGTTCCGCCAACGACTGCTCGGTCACGACGATGCGGATGCCGGGCTGGCGGTCTCCAAACGCCTGAGCGGGGTCGGCGGCAGCCCCTGTGCGCAGGACGGCCATGAGCGTGTCGTACTGGAGCTGTTCGGTGGTGCGAGGATCGTCGGTCGATGTGACATCCGGCGGGGCATCCGGGTTCACGAAACGCGGTCCGCGGCGAGGGCGCAGCGCCGCATTCAGGATCGTGTGCACCCAGACGGCAGCCTCATCGTCGAACACGATGCGCGCATGATGCTGACCGTCTTGATCGATCCACGCCCTGAACGACCGGCGTTCGAATCGTTCATCGAACCGCAACTGCACACCGGCCGGATCGAGACCGTCGCGTGCCAGCCGAGCCGCCGAGGCCAGATCTTCGACACCGCGATCCTGCGCCTCCCGAACCAGCGCGGCCGCCGCAACGCCCCACGCCGCAGTGAGGAAGTCCGCCTCGAGCTCGGGGTAACGCTCCACGGGCGGCTCGCCGAGTCCGCGCCGGATCGCGTCGTACTGCTCCCGCGACAGGACGCCGTTTCGGAGCGCATCGACGAGCGGCGCGAACCAGCTCTGCGTCGGGGCCGAAGAAGTTGCCGAGGCATCCGTTCCCGCCCCACCCGCCGACGCGCGCAAGTCCTTCCCGGCCTCCGTCGCCTTCCGCACGTCGGACCGAGTCTGACCCGTGACCGACTGCACCAGATCCGTCCCCGTGCGGTGGCCCTGCCGTTGGGCGAGTCCGGCATAGCCGAGTTCGCGCTCGGAGCGTCGGGACACCTCCGCCGTCACCAGTGCACCGAGCACCTGAAGCGCGCGCTGCGCGTCGGAGATGGATGTCAGCGCAGCCATGAGACCGTCATCGTCGAGCGACGCGATCGCAGGCGCTGGATCCGCCCCACCCAGCTGCACGCACACCGCACGAACCGACTCGACGAGTCGCCGCTGGGGAAGCGTGGACATGACGCGCACCTGTTCCAAGAAGGAGAGGGGCACGTCTCTCAACTGATGATCTCAGCGTAACGAGGGCCTCCGACATCGACGCCGGAGGCCCTCGCGAGAGCGTGTCAGACGCCGACGGGCTCGCTCCCGAGGTGCGGGGCGGCGGCCTCGTCGGCGCCGTGACCGATCTGGCGGTACACGTCGGGCTTGGCCTTGCGCAGCCAGTACGCCCACACGACCGCCGCGGCGGACGGGACGAGGAGCACGGCGGGAAGGATGAACGTCATCGGCGTCGACTGTGTCTGTCCGAGGAGCACATCCCAGTTCGCGAGGATGAGGATCCACACCGTGCCGAGCGAGACGAGCGCGACGATCGGGGCGACGAGACGGCTGCCGACGCCGACGTCGCGTGCGTCGCGGCGGAAGAAGCCGATGACGGCCGCCGAGACGAGCACCATGAGCAGCACGAGGCCGAACGCACCGAGATTCGTGAGCCACGTGAACAGCGTCAGCACGGGGTACGGGCCGTTCGCGGGATTCCAGCCGCTCTCGCCGATCGCGAAGGCGATGATGACGACGGCGGCGAGGACGGTCTGCGCGAGCGATCCGGCCCAGGGCGCGCCGCTCGACGTGCGGACTGTGCCGAGCTGCCGCGGGAGCACGCCCTCGCGGCCGAGCGAGAACGCGTAGCGCGAGACGGCGTTGTGGAAGCTGACGAGCGCCGCGAACAGGCTCGTGATGAACAGGATCGACATGATGTCGACCCAGACCGTGCCGAGGTATTCGCCGACGAAGTTGAAGAACAGCGGGGGACCGGCCTCCTCCGGCGTGATGCCGGTCGGGTCGGTGATCTTCTCGGGTCCCACGGCGAGCGCGAGCGCCCATGACGAGATCGCGTAGAAGACGCCGATGACGGCGACGGCGAGGAAGGTCGCACGCGGGATGGTGCGCTTGGGGTCCTTCGACTCCTCGCCGTAGATCGCGGCCGACTCGAAGCCCATGAACGCCGCGATGCCGAACGCGAGGACAGCGCCGACGCCCGGCACGAACAGCGCCGACGGCGTCATCGGGGCGGCCGTGAAGCCCTGGGCGGGGTTCAGGAAGGCGGCGCCGTCGAACACGATGACGGCGAGGAACTCGAGGGCGACGAGGGCGCCCAGCACCTTGGCCGACAGGTCGACGCGGTTGACGCCGAGGAACCCGACGATGACGATGCCGACCAGCACCCACGCCCACCACGGGGATGCCCAGCCGGTCTTCGACTCGATGAACGAGGAGATCTGGAAGCCGAACATGCCCCAGATGCCTATCTGCATCGCGTTGTAGGAGATGAGGGCGAGGATCGATCCCCCGACCCCGGCCGGACGGCCGATCCCCTGTGAGACATAGGAGTAGAACGCGCCGGCGTTCGTGATGAAGCGGCTCATGGCGGCGTACCCGATCGCGAAGATCGCCAGCACCACGGCCAGCAGGATGTAGCCGAACGGGATGCCGTCGACGTGCGTCACCGAGTACGCGCTCGTGACGCCGCCGGCGACGACGGTGAGGGGTGCCGAGGCGGCGATGATCATGAAAGCGACGGCGAGCACGCCCAGGCGGCGATGCTCCGCCGTGCGGGTCGTGGACGTCGTCGGGCCGGAAGTGGCCATGGGCAGCTCCTTCGATGCGATCCATCGGCGGAGCACGGGTCCACTCCGCCGTTCTCATGGTCGGACGGGCACGACGACTCGGGTTGTCGCCGAGAGCAGAGACCTTGTCGATGCGGGCACGCCATGCACCTGGTACGATCGAGGGATCGTATACGATCATCCACAGTGAGGTGGAACATGCCCGAGGCCTCGCACGCGGCCCCTGAACCGATCGGTCCGCTCGACTTCACGGACTACCGCAAGGCCGTCTCCGACGCCGTCGTCGCCCTCGACGTGCACAGCGACCGGCGCGACGACTTCCGCGGTGGGCTCGCCGCATCCGCGACCGGCGACATCCATGTCTTCGACATCACCGCCGACGAGCACGCCGTGCACCGCACGCCGGCGCTCATCGCACGGGCGCCGCAGCGCTACTTCAAGTTCTCGCTCATCGAGCGCGGCACCGGCCTCATCGTGCAGGATGGCCGCGAGACGGCGCTCGGCGCCGGCGACATGGCGATCTACGACACCGACAAGCCCTACTCGCTCCTCTTCGACGAGACGATGAAGATGTCGGTCGTCATGTTCCCGAAGGTGCTCCTCGACATCCCCGCCGAGACCGTGGGTCGCATCACCGCGACGCGCCTGGACGGGTCGGGCGGCGTCGGCGGCCTCATCCGTCCCTACGTCGCCTCGCTCGCGCGCGACGCCGGCGAGCTCGACGGTCACGTCGCCCGGCGGCTGTTCCGCACGGCCGTCGACATGGTCGGCACCCTCCTCGAGGCGAACCTCGCCGCGGCGCCGGGCGCCGGCGCGCACGACGCACTGCTGCGCCGCATCCTGGATTTCATCGACGACCGCCTCTCCGATCCCGACCTCGCACCCGCCGAGATCGCCGCGGCGCACTTCATCTCGGTGCGGCACCTGCACGCCATCTTCAGCGATCAGGGCACGACGGTGTCGACCGTCGTGCGCACGCGCCGCCTCGAGCGCTGCTACGACGAGCTCGTGAACCCGCAGCACGCGCACCGCTCGATCACGACGATCGCGCTCTCGAACGGGTTCGTCGACCCGGCGCACTTCAGCCGCACGTTCCGCGCGCACTTCGGGGTACCCCCGAGCGCGGTGCGCGCCGAGCACGCCTGACCCCGGCAGCCGCCGAGCGAGCCTGACACCGGCACGCCCGACCCCGGCATGCGCCGAGCACGCCCGACCCCGGCATCGCGCCGAGCACGCCCGACACCGGCATCCCTCGATCGCCTGCACCGGCATCCGCCGAGCACGCCTGGCACCGGCATCCATCCGGCACGGCTGACACCGGGCACTGCGCCGACGGGCAATCCTCCTGCGCGGATCGGCAATCGCGCCGGGGACGACCGGCGCATGATCGGTGAAGACCCGATCGAGGAGGATCCCATGACCGTTGCGACGACGCTGCTGGATGCCGTCACCGTTTCCCAGAGCGAGGGGCGGGCGATTCCGGATGCCGCGACCCGCGAGACGATCGGCTACGCGCCGGTCCACACGGTCGCCGACCTGAACGCCGCGATCGCGGCGGCCCGTGCGGCGCAGCCCGCGTGGGCGGCGCTGGGCCACGCGGAGCGCAGCCGCATCCTCAACGCGATCGCCGACGACATCGAGGCGAGCGCCGAGGAGCTCGCTGTCATCCTCTCCCGGGAGCAGGGCAAGCCGCTGGACGGCCCGAACGCGCGGTTCGAGGTGGGCGCCTGCGCCGTGTGG
The DNA here is from genome assembly GCF_044325405.1 of Microbacterium alkaliflavum. NCBI lineage: Bacteria > Bacillati > Actinomycetota > Actinomycetes > Micrococcales > Microbacteriaceae > Microbacterium > Microbacterium alkaliflavum. The sequence goes on from NZ_JBIQWL010000006.1 coordinate 116,506, forward strand.
ACCCGCAGCGCCGCCGACACCGTCCTCGAGCCCGAGGTCGTCTTCGAGGCGGGCAGCGCACGCGCCGAGGTGCACTATGACCCGCTCGGCGTCGTCGGGGCGATCGGCCCCTGGAACTGGCCGATGATGATCACGGTCTGGCAGATCGCGCCGTCGCTGCGGATGGGGAACACCGTCGTCGCCAAGCCCAGCGAGTACACGCCGCTGTCGGTGCTCGCGCTCGTCGAGGTGTTCAACCGGCACCTGCCCGAGGGCGTGCTGACCGCGATCTCGGGCGACCGGGAGGTGGGCGCCGCGATCGCCGCGCACCCAGACCTCGACAAGATCATGTTCACCGGGTCGACCGCGACCGGCCGCCGCATCGTCGAATCCTCGGCGCACAACCTCGCCCGACTCACGCTCGAACTCGGCGGCAACGACGCCGGGATCGTCCTGCCCGGCACCGATGTGGCCCAGGTCGCGCAGGACCTGTTTTGGGGATGCTTCATCAACACCGGACAGACCTGCGCCGCCCTCAAGCGGCTCTACGTGCACGACTCCGTCTACGACGAGGTCGTCGACGCTCTCGCCGGCCTCGCCGAGGCGATGCCGATGGGCCGCGGCCTCGACGACGGCAACGTGCTCGGCCCCCTCCAGAACGAGAAGCAGTTCGACATCGTGACCCGCCTCGTCGACGACGCCCGCGCCCGCGGCGCCCGCATCGTGACGGGCGGCCGGCCGCTCCCCGACCTCGGGCCGCTGTTCTACCAGGCCACCGTCGTCGCCGACATCGAAGACGGCGCGGCCCTCGTCGACGAAGAGCAGTTCGGCCCCGCCATCCCGGTGATCCGCTACGCCGACGTCGACGACGCCGTCCGCCGCGCCAACGCGTCGCAGCAGGGTCTCGGCGCCTCGGTGTGGTCGTCGGATCGGGATGCCGCCATCGAGGTCGCCAAGCGCCTCGAGGCCGGCACCGTCTGGATCAACGGGCACGGCGGCCTCAACCCGCAGGTCCCGTTCGGCGGCGTGAAGGCCTCCGGCTACGGCCAGGAGTTCGGCGCCGCCGGGCTCAAGGCTGTGGCAGCCCCGAAGGTCATCTCCTGGTGATCTGACCCTGTCCCCAGCCCCGGTCCCCGAGCGTGTCGAGGGGTCGTGCTCCACGCCCCACGCGGGCTCGGGCTCGACGCTTCGACAAGCTCAGCGACCGGGGTCAGCGACCGGGGTCAGCGTCTGAGTTCAGCGACCGCGTTCAGCCCAGCGGCACGAGCGGCGGCCGCTCGACTGTCGTCGCCAGCTCGACGCGCCGGCCGCTGCGGGCCGACTCGAGCAGTCCGGTCATGATCTCCAGCACGTGGAGTCCCATGGCCCCCGAGGCTCGCGGCGTCGCGCCGCGCATCATGTCGAGCAGCCCCGCCCCGCGGGCGGCGCCCACGACACCGGCGCGCGGCGGCACGACCTCCCAGCCCGAGCCCCCGAGGGGATGCCGCAGCACGTCGCCGTCGAAGTGATTGGGATCGGGCACGATGAGCGACGCCGTCTCGCCGTGCACCTCGATGTTCGGCGCCTTCGTCGCGACGCCGTCGAAGGTCGTCGTGATCGTCGAGAGCGCGCCCGACGCGTGCTCGAGGATGCCCGTGACGTGCGAGTCGACGTCGACCGGTATCGACTCCCCCGCCCGCGGCCCTGAGCCGATGACGCGTTCATCGCGCAGGCTGCTCCCCGCGCCGATCACCCGGGCGACCGGCCCGAGCAGCTGCACGAGGGACGTGACGTAGTAGGGCCCCATGTCGAGGAGCGGCCCGCCGCCCGGCTGGTAGTAGAAGTCGGGATGCGGATGCCAGCGCTCGTGGCCGGGCGTCACCATGACGGCGGTCGCCGCGAGCGGCCGCCCGATCTCGCCGGCGTCGATGACGGCACGCGCAGTCTGCACGCCCGTGCCGAGCACCGTGTCGGGGGCGGCGCCCACGCGCACGCCGGCCGCTCCCGCCTCGCTCATGATCCGCGACGCGTCGGCGAATGTCGCGGCGAGCGGCTTCTCGCCGTACACGTCCTTGCCGTTCTCGATCGCACCGAGCGCGATCTCCGCGTGCGCCGCGGGGATCGTGAGGTTGAGCACGACATCGACGTCGTCCGCGCCGAGAAGCTCGGAGACCGAGAGTGCTCGCGCCGCGGGCAGCGAATCGGCCACTGTTCGCGCCTTGGAGGGGTCGAGGTCGGCGACGGCCGTGATGGCGGCATCCCGAGCCTGAGAGAGAGTCTCGAGGTAGACCTTCGAGATGACGCCGAGTCCTACGACGCCGATGCGGTGCGTGCTGCCCACAGCATGCCCCTTTCGATGATGGTGCGGATGGTGGGGTGGTCGAGCACGTCGAGACTGTGCCCGGGCGTCGAGACGACGATGCGTCCCGCGCCCCATTCGCGCGTCCAGACGACGGGCGACGTGTGCGGCCGGTTCCACGGCTGCCAGTCCTCGGCAGGGTGGGTCGTGGTGGCGAGCACGTCGATGAGCCCGTCGTACAGCACCCAGTACTGCTCGGTGTGGAGGTCGAAATCGTCGAGGCCGGCCGTGACGGGATGCCTCCGCCCCGCCTCCGTGAAGTGCACGGTGTAGTCGCGGAAGTTCTCCTCCCCCTCGAGCCGCTGCTCACCGGGGCCGACCGAGGGGTGCGTCGCGAACTGCCCGCCGACGAGCTGCAGGTAGTCCGACGACGCACGGAACGAGTCGGCGATGCCGCCGTGCCAGCCGGTGAGCCCCGTGCCCGCCTCGACCGCGGCGCGCAACCCGGCGAGCTCTTCGCGCTCGATCTGCGACATCGTGACGCACTGCACGACGAGGTCGGTCGCCGCCATCGCCTCCGCGTCGGCGTAGACCGCCGTCGACTCCTCGACCCGCACGGCGAAGCCCTGCTCCTCGAGGAACGGGATGAACCGCTCGCTCGCCTCGACGGGCTTGTGGCCGTCCCATCCGCCCCGCACGACGAGGGCCTTCTTCGTGGCTGTCGTCATCGAGCACCACCTCCGACCCACGACGATGCCAGGTCGAGGCATCCATCGCCCGAATAGTGCGCAAAAATTGTCTGCATGGAATCGGGGATGCCGGGCCGAGCGTCGCTGCGTGACGTCGCGGCCGCAGCGGGTGTTTCGGCCGCCACTGCGTCGCGCGTCCTCTCGCGCACCGGCGACTTCTCCCCCGCGACCCGCACCGCCGTCCTCGAGGCTGCGGCCCGGCTCGGCTACGACCGCTCCTCGACGGCGCGCGGACGCCGGCCACATCCCGATCCGCAGCTCATCGAGCTCGTCGTCGGCGGGCTCGGCGGCGGCTGGACGAGCCAGGTCGTGCAGGGCGCCCACGAGCGCGCCTTCGACCTCGGCTACGACCTCGTGCTCACGCGCGAGCGCGACGATCCCACCGACGACTGGCCCATGCGCATCGCCGCGCGGCGCTCGTCGGGGGTCGTGCTGGCGCTCATCACGCCCACGCGACGACAGCTCGAGCTCTTCGCGGGATTCGCCGTGCCGACCGTGCTGCTCGATCCGCAGGCCCGCACCGACCTGGGCCTCGTGACCGTCGGCGCGACGAACCGGGCGGGCGGGGCGGACGCCGCACGGCACCTCGTCGCGCAGGGATATGAGCGGTTCGCCTTCGCATCGGGGCGGCTGCGGTACCGGTTCGGCCGCGAGCGCGAGCGCGGCTTCCGCGAAGGCCTCGCCGAGGCGCTCCCCGGCGCCGTCGTCGAAGCCGTCGAGGCCGACTGGTCGCACGAGGTGCCCCGCGCTACGCGCGACCGGCTGCTCGAGCTCTCCGCCGAGGGGCGACTGGGGGTCTTCGCGTTCAACGACGGCGTCGCGCGGGCGATCGCTGCGGCCGTGACGGATGCCGGACGCCGCGTTCCCGACGACGTCGGCGTCGTCGGTTTCGACGACGACCCGATCCAGCGGGTGCGGGGCATCCCGCTCACGACGGTGCGCCAGCCGATCCGCGAAATGGCGGCGCGGGCCGTCGAGCTCGTCGACGGCCTCCGTCGGGGCGAGGCCGTCATGCCACGTCAGGTCGAGCTGCCGACCGAGCTCATCGTGCGGGGGTCGACCGGCTCGGTGTGACCCTCACCAGGCCTGGAGCACTCCTGCGGGGGTGCGGCCGACCGCGACGGGCCTGCTCTGCGAGCGCGACCACTGGCTCCACGAGCCGGGGAAGACGCGCGCCTCGACGCCGGCGTGCGCGAGGGCGAGCGCTGTGTGCGCCGAGCCGATGCCGGCGCCGCAGTAGAGCGTGATCGGCAGGTCGAGGTCGATCTCGTAGGCCTCGAAGGCCGCCCGGATCTCGGCCGGAGACTTGAGCGTGCCGTCGCGCGCGATGTGCGTGATGGCGGGCACGTTGACGGCGCCGGGGATGTGGCCCGCGACCGGATCGAGGCCCGTCGCGATGCCGCGGTACTGCTCGGGGGCGCGCGTGTCGACGAGGTGCCCCGTGATGGGCGCACGGGCGGCATCGTCGATCGTCGCGGTGCCGGGATCGACATCGAGGAGTGTCACCGAGCCCGGCTGGGGAGCGCGGTCACCGCGCTCGAGCGGCAGGCCCTCTGCCACCCAGCCCCGCAGCCCGCCGTCGAGCACGCGGATGTCGACGCCGCGCGTGCGCAGCAGCCACCAGGCGCGTGCCGCCGCGACGGCGTCGTTGTCGTCGTATGCGATGACGAGGTCGCCGTCGTCGATCCCCCACCGTCGCGCAGACTGTTCGAGGTCGGCGAGGTCGGGCAGCGGATACCGTCCCTCCTCGGGATACCCCGGCTTCGCGAGCTCCCGTTCGAGGTTGACGTACACGGCCTCCGGCAGGTGCGCCGACACGTAGGCGGGGCGCCCCTCAGGCACGTCGAGCCGCCAGCGCACGTCGAGCATCCGCACCGGGCGGCCGGAAGCCAGCTCGGTGTGGAGTGCGCGCGGTGCGATGAGGTGAGGCATAGCACGAGTGTTGCGCGCGTCTGCAGGGGTCGTCGCGGACCGGCGAAACATGCGGCAACGTGGCGAAAACTGCCGACTCATATCGATTCGACGGTTGCCCCGTATGACAGGTCGAAGGATGCCGCGACCCGCGCCCCGCATAGCGTCGCGCCCATGACCACCGAGAGCCCGACGGACCTGCGCACCCCCACTCCGACGCTCCGCGAGCTCGCCCTGACGACGCTCCAGGAGGAGGCGGTCGCGCTGACGCGCGAGCTGATCCGCATCGACTCGGTCAACACGGGGGTGGCCGAGACGATCGGCGACGGCGAGACGCGAGCGGCCCTGCTCGTGCGCGATCTGCTGGCCGAAGTGGGCATCGAGGCCGAGCTCGTCGAGCCGCGTCCCGGGCGCGCCTCCGTCGTCGCCCGCATCCGCGGCGCGCACCCCGAGCGCGGCGCGCTCGTCGCGCACGCGCACCTCGACGTGGTGCCCGTCGAGGGCCAGGAGTGGGAGCATCCGCCCTTCGGCGCGGAGGTGCACGACGGCTGGCTGTATGGACGCGGCGCCGTCGACATGAAGAACTTCGCCGGCACGATCCTCGCCGTTGCCCGGCACTTCGCCCGCGAGGGCATCGTGCCCGAGCGCGACCTCATCTTCGCGTTCCTCGCCGACGAGGAGGCCGGCGGAGTCTGGGGTGGGGGCTGGCTCGTCGACAACCGTCCCGACCTCTTCGCCCGGGCGACTGACGCGCTGAGCGAGGTCGGCGGCTTCTCGGTGCCGCTCGGCGACGGACGGCGCGCGTATCTCGCCGCGACGAGCGAGAAGGGGGTCGCGTGGGCGACGCTGACTGCGCGCGGCCGTGCGGGGCACGGCTCGCGCCCGACGCCCGACAACCCCGTCGTGCGACTGTCACGAGCCGTCGCCGCGGTGGGCGAGCACCGCTTCCCGATCGTGCGCACGGCCGCCGTGGATGCGTTCCTGCGCTCGTTCGGCGCCGCGCGTGGGCTCGCCTTCGAGGACGAGACCCTCGAGCGCGAGCTCGACGAGCTCGGGTTCGTCTCGTCGCTCGTCAGCGCGAGTCTGCGCAACACCGTGACCCCGACCGTGCTGTCCGCCGGGGGCAAGACGAACATCATCCCGGCCGAGGCGACGGCACGCCTCGACATCCGCGTGCTGCCCGGTCAGGACGACGCGCTGCGCGACGAGCTGCGACGCATCGTCGGAGACGACGTCGACCTGCGGTGGGGACGCTGGTGGTCGGCGACCGAAGCCGACGTCGACGCGCCGCTCCTGCGCATCCTCCAGTCCGCGATCGACGCAGAAGACCCTGGTGCGCAGGTCGTCCCTTATCTCCTGCCCGCGAGCACCGACAACAAGCACTTCGCGCGTCTCGGCATCGCCGGCTACGGATTCGTGCCCCTGCGCGTGCCCGACGGTTTCGACGTCTTCGGGCAGTTCCACGCCGCCGACGAGCGCATCCCGGTGTCGGCGGTGGAGTTCTCGGCCCGTGCGACCGAGCGCATCCTCCGCACGGCGTGAGCCGTCTGTTACCCCGCGAGACGACTTCTTACCGCGTGTGATGACGCGACCCGCGCGGCCCGCTTCGCACTCTCTAGCGTGATCTCCACCCCGGCCGAACCGGCCATCCATCCCTCCCGAGGAAGCGCCATGACGACAACCGCCGACGACCGCACGCGCACCGCCGTGCAGGTCACCTCCGCGCCGGCCGCCACCGCTCCGGCCGACGAACGCGTCGACTTCGGCTCGTTCCGCGTCGTGCACACGCGGCATTGGTTCCGCTGGACGCTCGGCGCGATCGTGATCTTCGTCATCGCGCAGTTCGTCTGGTCGGTCTTCACGAACCCGAATTACGAGTGGGATGTCTTCGCCCACTACTTCTTCGCCGAGCCCGTGCTCATCGGCGTCGGCTACACCTTGTCGCTCACGGCGATCGCGGCGGCCATCGGCTTCACACTCGGCACGGTTCTCGCGCTCGGGCGCCTCTCGAAGTCTGCCCTGCTGCGCGCCGCCTCGTGGAGCTACATCTGGTTCTTCCGGTCGGTCCCCCTCGTCGTGCAGATCATCGTCTGGTACAACCTCGGCTACCTCTATCCGACGCTCGGCCTGGGCACCCCGTTCACGACCGACTTCTGGATCGTCGAGTTCCCCACCGTCAACCTCATCAGCGCCTTCGCGGCCGCGATCCTGGGCCTGGGCCTGCACCAGGCCGCGTATTCGGCCGAGATCATCCGCGGCGGCCTGTTGTCGGTCGACCAGGGACAGACCGAAGCGGCGGCCGCCCTCGGCATCCCGGCTCGCAAACGGCTGTTCCGCATCGTGCTTCCGCAGGCCATGCGCTCGATCGTGCCGAACGCGACCAACGAGATCATCGGCCTCGTCAAGGGCGCCTCGGTCGTCTTCGTCATCGCGATCCCCGAGGTCTTCTACGCCGTGCAGGTCATCTACAACCGCAACAGCCGCGTCATCCCGCTGCTGCTCGTCGCGGTCGTGTGGTACACGCTCATCACGACGATCCTGAGCATCGGCCAGTACTACATCGAGCGCCACTACGCCCGCGGCACGGTGCGCGTGCTGCCCCCGACGCCGTTCCAGAGCTTCCGCCGCTGGGCGTCGGCGCAGTGGGCGCGGCTCGGCGACGCCCCTGCTCCTCCCGCGCCGCTCGCCGCGGCATCCACTCCCGTCACGCCGGATGCCGGCATCCCCGCCTCCCAGGAGATCCGATGACCATCGCGCCCCTCACCGAGACCCGCGGTCTCGTCGAGATCCACAACGTCCACAAGAGCTACGGCGGTCTCGAGGTGCTCTCGGGCATCGACCTCACGGTGCAGCCGGGCGAGGTCGTCGCGATCCTCGGCCCGAGCGGCTCGGGCAAGTCGACCCTCCTGCGCACGATCAACCACCTCGAGTCCGTCGACCGGGGCTCGGTCACGGTCGACGGGCAGCTGATCGGCTACGAGCGCCGCGGCGACCGCCTGTACGAGCTGCGCGAGAAGGAGATCCTGAAGCGCCGCACGCAGGTGGGCATCGTCTTCCAGAACTTCAATCTGTTCCCGCACCTGACGGCCGTCGAGAACGTCACCGAGGCGCCCGTCGCGACGGGTCTGCGGGAGAAGGATGCCGCGCGCTCGCTCGCGCTGTCGCTCCTGGAGCGCGTCGGACTCGGCGACAAGGCCGAGCACTTCCCGCGCCAGCTCTCCGGTGGCCAGCAGCAGCGGGTCGCGATCGCCCGGGCGCTCGCGCTCAGTCCCAAGGTGCTGCTGTTCGACGAGCCCACGAGTGCGCTCGACCCGGAGCTCGTCGGCGAAGTGCTCGACGTCATCCGCGACCTCGCCCGCAGCGGCACGACCCTCATCATCGTCACCCACGAGATCGGATTCGCCCGCGAGGTGGCCGACCGGATCGTGTTCGTCGACGGCGGCCGAATCCTCGAGCAGGGCCCACCCGAGCGGGTCCTCGTCGACCCGGAGCACCCGCGCACGCGGGAATTCCTCGCCAAAGTCCTGGCCTGAGCGCCGGCAAACCCGAAAGAAGAGAGACACAGCAATGGCCATCAGCAAGAAGCAGGGCATCGCGATCGGCGTGGGCGTCGTCGCGGTGGCCGCGATCGTCGGCGGCATCTTCGCCGCCGTCAACCTCAATCAGCCCGCCGCGGCGGACGAGGCATCCGCCCCGTCGCCGACCGAGACCAACACGGCGACCGGGGACATCAAATGGTTCCACACCGACCCCGTGCCCGAGGCCGTCGCGGCGCTCAAGGCGAGCGGCTTCACGCCCGTCAACGCCGGCGAGCTCACGGTCGCGGTCGGCGCGTTCGTGCCGCCGCTGAGCTACCAGCCCGAAGGCACCTCCGCCGCGACCGACGTCGCCGGCACCGAGCCGAACTTCGGCTCGCTCATCGCCGAGGGCCTGGGCCTGACCTACAACCCGCAGGTCGTCGCGTGGGCCGACTGGCCGCTGGGCATCCAGTCGGGCAAGTACGACCTCATCACCTCGAACGTCACCGTGACTGAGGAGCGCAAGGACCTGTACGACTTCGCCAGCTACCGTGAGGACGTGCTCGGCTTCTACGTCAAGAGCGACAGCGACATCGACTCGATCAAGGACGCGAACGACATCTCGGGCCTCAAGATCGTCGTCGGCTCGGGCACCAACCAGGAGAAGGTGCTGCTCGCCTGGAACGACGAGCTGAAGGCCGCCGGCAAGGCGCCCGCAGAGCTGCAGTACTACGACGACAACGCGGCGGCCGTGCTCGCGCTCCAGTCGGGCCGTGTCGACGCGACGTTCGGCCCCAACGCGACGTCGGCGTGGGCGGCTCGGGAGACTGGCGACACGAAGCTCGTCGGCCTCGTCCCGGGCGGCTGGCCCGAGACGGCGCAGATCGCGGCGGGTACGAAGAAGGGCAATGGGCTCATCGAGGCCGTCAACATCGTGCTCAACAAGCTCATCGAGGACGGCACCTACCAGGATCTCCTGGACTTCTGGGGTCTCGACTCCGAGGCCGTGACCTCGTCCGAGATCAACCCTCCCGGGCTTCCCCGCTCTTGATCCCTTCGCGTGGCGGGGCCGGTCTGTCCGGCTCCGCCACGCTCTCCCCTTTCTCCCTTTTGCAGTGAGGCAGCCATGACCACCGTCCCCCTCTCCGTCCTCGACCTGTCGCCGTTCGGCGCCGGGCAGACCCCGGCCGATGGGCTGCGCGCCTCGATCGCGCTCGCGCAGCGCGCCGAGCGGCTCGGCTACTCGCGCTACTGGCTCGCCGAGCACCACCTCAACCCGGGCGTCGCGGGCGCGGCCCCCCACGTTCTGCTCGCGTCGATCGCCGATCGGACGTCGCGCATCCGCATCGGCACCGCGGCGACGATCATCGGCAACTACTCGCCGCTGCAGGTCGTCGAGGCCGCCGGCGTCGTCTCGGCGCTCCACCCCGGGCGCTTCGACCTCGGCATCGGCCGCTCGGGCTCGACGAGCTCGGCGCAGACGCCTCCCACCGTCACCGACCGCGAAGACCGCGTTGTCGACGGCCTCGTGCTTCCCGCACCGCTTCCGTTCAACGTCGGCTCGGAGCGCTTCGTCGCGCAGTTCCGGCTGCTGGGGCGCACGGCGGGCGACGCCGACCGTTTCGAGCAGGATGTGCTCGACATCCTCGATCTCATCGGCGGCACCTACATCGCGCCCGAGGGCGTGCCGATCCGCGCGACCCCCGCCGAGGGCCAGGACATCCAGGTGTGGCTGCACGGCAGCACGGCCGGCCCGAGCGCCGACCTCGCGGGCCGGCTCGGCCTGCCGTTCGGCGCGAACTATCACGTGGCCCCCTCGTTCGTGCTCGACGCCGTCGAGGCCTACCGCAAGGCGTTCCGCCCGGGCGTGCTCGCCGAGCCGCGCGTCATCGTGTCGGTCGATGCGCTCGTGGCGGACTCGACGAACGAGGCACTCCGGCTCGCCGCGGGCTTTCCGCACTGGGTGCACAGCATCCGCGCCGGTGACGGGGCCATCCCGTATCCGACGCCGGAGCAGGCACTGGCTTCGCCGCTGGATGCCGAGGCCCTCGCCCTCGTGAGCGACCGCGTCGCGACCCAGTTCGCCGGAAGCCCGGCCGCGGTCGCCGAGCGTCTCGAGACGCTGCAGCGCGTGACGGGCGCCGACGAGCTTCTTGTGACGTCGATCAGCCACGACCCCGCCGATCGCGAGCGATCGTACGAGCTGCTGGCGGAGGTGTGGGGGCTCGAGGCGTGGGAGCCGGAGGTTGGCTCGGCCGCCGCTGTCAAGCGCGAGCTCGAGGCGGCCGGCGTCGCGTGAGCACGGTGTCGATCCGGCTCGTCCGCCCGGAGGAGTATGCGGAGGCGGGTCGGGTGACCGCCTGCGCGTACTCGGCGAGCTACGCCGACCTGTCCGACTCCTACCTCGCGTCCCTGCGCGACGTCGCCGGACGGGTGACCGACGGCGACGTCTGGGTCGCCGTGGATTCGGGCGAGATCGTCGGGACGGTGTGGGTGGCCCCCGAAGGCCGTGCTCTCTCCCCCGTCGCCGAGCCGGGCGAGACAGACTTCCGTCAGCTCGCCGTCGCGCCCTCCGCGCGGGGACGGGGTATCGGCGAGGCCCTCACGCGCCACGTCATCGCCCTGGCCGCCGAGCGCGGATCGCATCGCGTCATCATGAACAGCGGCCCGCAGATGCTCAGCGCCCACGCGCTGTACGCCAAGATCGGCTTCCGCCGTCTCACCGAGCGAGAAGGCGATCGAGGTCGAACCCGGCCGATGGGTCGACCTGCTCACTTTCGGGCTCGATGTGCTTCAGCCCGAGGCGTCGGGAGTATCGCGGGACACCTCGAAGTAGTAGACGGTCGTCGTCACCTGCAGGACCCGGGATGCCGCCACCCCCGCGGCATCCATCGCCCCCTTGAGCGGCCCGTCGTCGTCCCGGACCGTCTCGTTGCGATGCCAGAGCGGGAGCACGTCGATGTCGACCTCCTCGGCGGGCCTCACCAGCGCGAGGATGCGGACGCGCGTTCCGTCGATGTCCACGAGGCCGTCCGCCGTCGGCGCGTACGGGCTGAGATTCAGTCCGAAGGCGTTCTGGATCTCGGCGACGGCCGCCGTGGCGGTGGCATCGTCGGGGAGGTCAGTGGCGTCGTTGCGTCCGCTCCCGGTGGCGTCGTCGAATGCGTAGACGGTTCGCCGCACGGCCGCGCACGAGTATCCCTCGATGTGTCGGTCGTCGAACCCGCCCCTGTCGCTCGTCGTGGATCCGCAGGCGTCGAGGCGGCGCTCGGCGATCTGGTGGACGCCGCTCGGCAGGGGTATGTCGACGCTTTCGAGTACGCGCAGCCCCTCGGCACGCGCAGCGTCGGCGCCGGCGAGCTCCTCCGCGGTGGGTGCCGTGCTGCATCCCGTGACCAGCGCGACGACCAGGCCCGCGAGGACCATCGGGGCGATCGCCCGGCTGGCGCATCGACGTCTCGTCGCGCTGACGCGCCTGTCAGATGGGGTCATTTCGCGGACCCTTGATCAAGGTCACCGCTGCGTCGGACCAGGGCAGCGCCACGCTTCTCAGGTGAGGTCATCGAAGTCGCCGCGCACCCACGCGATGTGCCGGTCGGCCGACCTCCGCACGATGTCCTGCGCATCCGTCGGGATGACGTTGTCGAAATTGCCGTACAGCCGATCGAACGCGAACCGTCCGACCTGGGTCGCGATCCGGTCCACGACGGCGCCGGACAGCGGCAGCCGGTTCGGGTAACTCCGCATGAAGCTCACCGACGTCCTGTCGGGGTTCGCGAAGATCGTGTCGCTCGACAGCAGCACCCCCTTGCCTTCTGCTCCCGCCGCCCAGTGCACGACGGCGCTTCCCGGGAAGTGGCCACCTGGTTGCGTGAGCGTCACGCCTGGCAGGATCTCGATCTCCTCCGACCAGAGCTGAATGACGGGATCGGGCCGGGCCACCCATTCCCGGTCCTTCTCGGCGACGAGCAGCGGCACACCACCGAGCGCACGGCTCCACTCGACCTGCACGCCGTACATGTGCGGATGGCTCGCCACGATCGCGACGACCGGCCCCGTCTTTTGGAGGGCCTCGACACCTGCGTCGTCGAGGAATCCGATCGGATCGAACAGCAGGCTCCCTGCATCCGTGCGGAGGAGCTTCGACTTCTGCCCGATCCCCACACCGGGCGTGCTGCCGACGAGCCAGAGGTCCGGTTCCGCTTCGACGAGCTCGATGCGAGTGCCGGCATCCCTCAGCTCCGCGAGAGTCGTCCACCGCTGACCCTCTGCCGGAACCCACTGCCGATCGTCGGCGCAGATCGCGCACACGTCGACGCGCTCCGCGTGCTCCACCGCGCACGTCGCGCAGATCCAGAAAGACGTCGTCGTCGAGCTGCCGGCCATCGTTGCAGTCAACCACGGGCGGTGCACACACGTCACGGGTGGGTGATTGCGCAGGCGTTCTGGGAGGCACACGCCGATCCGTTCGCGGGCTCGGACGCCGGCGCGAGTCGTCATCGCTGGCGGCGTGACGGAGAGTAGTCGCCGCGCCGCCCGCAGGAACAGGTTCAAGCCTTCGCAGACGTTCGGGCCGAGTTCTGAAGATTGAAGCATCGTAGCTATGTTCGATCATGCACTGATCATCTGCCAGACTTTAGACATTCGTTGGATCCCCGCTTCGAGAGCTCAATGTCGGAAGCTCTCGCTAGTCTCGTATTTATGTACGAATCACTCCTCGACCCGACGAGCGAACTCGACCTGTGGGATGCCGAACTCTATGGCCCACCTGATCGAGCACCCGCACCCGACGCCTCTCTTCACGAGCTCGCCGGCCATGAGCTCGAGGCGTTCGCGCGCCAGCGCCGCCTCGCCGTGGCTCAGGAATACCGGCTCATCGGCGAGATCCTGCGCGAGGCCGAGCTCGAGCCCGACTTCTGGACCGGGCCCGACCCGACGCTCGATCCGCTGTGGGTCGACCATCGCGGGCGCACCGTCTCGGCGATCCGGAAGGAGCGCCGCGACTTCGCGGCGAGGGCCGCGGCGGCCGACGTCGCGCTGCGGCTGCGGATGTCGGAGGCGACCGTGCGCACCCGAGCGTCGCACGCGGAGGCGATGCGCGAGCGGACGCCCCGGCTCTGGTCGCTGTTCCTCGCCGGCCGCGTGAGTGAGCAGAACGCCGTCACGGCGGCGTCCCTCGCCGCGACGCTCCCCGCCGATGCCTGCGAAGCCTGGGCAACCTTCGACGCCCGGGTCGTCGAGGTCGTCGAGGTGCTCACACCGGCGAAGTTCCGCGTGGCGGCCCGCGCCGCCCGCGAACGGGAGCATCCCGAGTCGATCGAGGAGAGACACCGACGCGCGGCTGACGACCGCGGCGTGTGGTCCGCTGCTGAGCTCGACGGCATGGGGTCGCTCGGAGCGAGCATGCCCGCAGCGAAGGCTCGTGCCGCCTGGTCTCGCATCGACGCGATCGCGCGCCGCCTCGCGGCGGCGAAGGGCGAGGAGCGCACACTCGCCCAGCTCCGCGCCGATGTCTTCGCCGATCTGCTCATCTCAGGAGTGACAGAAGCCGCCGGCCCGAATATCCGCGCGATCGTAGCGATCACGGTTCCGGTGCTGACTCTGCTCGGGGCCTCCGACGAGCCCGCGATGCTCGAGGGTTACGGTCCGATCGACATCGAGACGGCGAAGCAGCTCGCGGGGTCGGCCACCTCCTGGATCCGCGTGCTGACGGATCCCGTGACCGGCACCGTCCTCGACGTCGATCGACGAACGCATCGCGTGCCGGCGGACCTCCAGCGGTGGATCCAGGTGACCCAGGCCACGTGCGTCTTCCCCGGATGCTCCCGCCCCGCCCGCGAGTGCGACCTCGACCATCGCCTCGACTGGCAGTACGGCGGCACGACGAGCAGCGACAACCTCGACCCCGCCTGCGAGCACCATCACATGATCAAGCACGGCACGCGATGGGAGTCGTACCGCTGTCCCGCGACCGGGGTCACGTGGTGGGTGAGCCCGACAGGCATGCGATCGGCGAGCGACCCGGCGCCATTCTGAATCAGGCCTACGGGATGCGGATGCTCGATGCCTCAGAGCTCAGTCGCGCGCCACGAGGTCGGCGAGCACACGTCCGATGACGGGAGCGAACTTGAAGCCGTGACCGGAGAACCCCGCGCCCACCGACACGGGCCCGCGGCGCTCGAGGAAGAACGCCGCGTCAGGAGTCGACGTGTAGGTGCACGTGATCTCGGCCGCGGCCGAAGCATCCACCCCGGGAAGCCATTCGTCCGCGTAGCGCCGGATGAGCGCCGAGAGCTCGGCGTCGGGGGTGAACGTGCGCCGGTCGGGATGCGTCTCGGGCCCGACCCCGTGCCAGCCCGCCTTCACGCCCTCGCCGGGCGAGCCCATGCCGTAGACGGCGCTCGGAAACCACGCCGTCGCGGGGTCGGCGGGCGACGAGGCGTGGTTGAAGCCCGGCCAGTCCTCCGGGACGCCGGCGAGCGGCGCGAAGAACGCGGGCTGCTCCTGCGTCACGCGCAGTGGCGGCAGCGAGAAGGACGCTCCGAGCGCGGCGAGCACGTCGACGGTCCACGCGCCTGCGGCCACGACGAGGCGATCCGCTCGCAACGAAGTCTCCCCTGAAGACGAACGGACCCGCACGACGACGCCGTCATCCGACACCGAACCGCCGACGACGGCGGTCGTATGCAGCACGCGGGCGCCTCGCGCGGCGGCGGCAGCCGCGAAGCCTGTCACGGCGCGATCGGCGTTCAGGCGCCCCGCCTCGGGGGTGTGCAGCACGGGCCCGGCGAAGCGGAAGCCCGGCCACCGCTCCGACGCCGCCTCAGCAGACAGCAGCTCGGTCTCGAAGCCGCCGGCCGACACGGCGGAAGCAACCTCCTGGAAGTCCCGACCCGGCCCGTGGTTCACGATGCCGGTGCGCGTGAGCACCGACGTCCCTGTCTCGGCCTCGAGCTCGCGCCAATCGCGCTCGGCCTCGTGCAGCCACGCGAGCAGCCCCGGATCCTCGTAGCTCACGTTGAAGTTGCGAGAGGCGCCGTGCGAGGCGCCGCGCTTGTGTCCGGCCTCGAACCGCTCGATGAGCACGACGTCGAGGCCGCGCCGCGCGAGCTGCCACGCCGTCGCCGCACCCATGACACCGCCACCGAGGACGACGACCTGCGCGTCGCGTGCCGCCGTCACGCGACGCTCTTCTCGAAGCAGTGCGAGAACGAGATGTCGAGGTAGGGCGGGTAGATGGGGATGCGCGTGTAGCCGATCTTCTCGTAGAGCGCGATGGCGTCCGGCTGACGATCCCCCGTCTGCAGGATGAGGCGGCCCGCGCCCTCTGCGACGGCGATGCGCTCGAGCTCCGCCATGAGCGCTCTGCTCACACCGCTTCCCCGAGCGCCCGGGTCCACGAAGACCCGCTTGACCTCGAGCGCCCCCGACAAGCCGAGGTCCCGCAGCGCCGCGTGACCCACCGGGCGAGCGTCGGCGTCGGTCGCGACGATCGTCGCCACGATCGAGTCGGGGTCGATGCCCAGAGCCGCACCGATGCGCTCGGCCTGCTCGTCCGAGATGTCGTCGAGCCGGTCGGCGTAGCGCGGCGAGACCTCGGCGTCCATCGCGTCGCGCAGGGCGGCGGCGCGCTCGTCATCCCACGGCACGGTCTCGATCGTCCACAGCGCGGTCGGGTCGGGCATCCTGCCATTCTCGCTCGGCCACGCGACAGCAGCGGCCGCACGGGCAACACCCCGTAACGAGCCCTGAGCGACCGAGCGCAGCGTGGCGGGCTCAGTCGACGTCACGCCGCGACGGGGTCGCCGACGCGGGTCGCGGCATCCGCTTCCGTCCACAGTGTCGTCGGCAGCTCCCGGCGCAGCACCGGCGCGACCTCCAGGGCGAACCGCTCGAGGATCTCGAGCTGCTGCGCGAACGGCACGGTCGTGGGCAGACTGATCGACTGCAGCGAGTGGCCGAGCCGCTCGTGGAAGCGCTGGATCTTCTCGATCACCTGCTCCGGCGTGCCGACGAGCACGGGACCTTCCGCGACGGCGTGATGGATGTCGCGATACGGCGTGTTGTTGCCGGGCACGTTCGTCGCGGCGACGATCGCGTCGTAGACGGGGCCGTACTGGCGGATCGCCTCCTCGGTCGTGTCGGCGATGAAGAGCGCCCCCGCGCCGGCGGCGACGTAGTCGCGTCCCGGCTCGTGGCCGTGGCGCACATACTCCGCGCGGTAGTGGTCGACGAGCACGGCGTAGTTCTCCAGCGGCTGGATGGCGTTGGCGCTGAACAGCGGGTCGCCCCACCGCCCGGCCAGCGCCGCCGAGAAGAGCGTCGTCGCAGAGCCGTGCCACACGCGCGGCGCACCGGCGAACGGCCGCGGCAGCGTCGTGAAGTCGGACAGCGCCCGAGTGAACTCTCCGCCCGGCCAGTCGACGTCACGCCGGAGTTGAGTCGCACGCGACTGGTCTGCGCCGCGATCGCGCCGAGGAGCACCGTCGGAGACGACGACAGGAACGGGCCTGCGTGGCGCTCCCCGACCGCGACGGCGTCGAAGCCGAGCTCCTCCGCACGCACCGCGGCTTCGAGGGTCTGCTCGAGCCGCTCGGCCGGTGAGACCTGGCGACCCGTCAGCGGGTCGGCGCGATAGGGGATGATGTCGAGCAGCTGGAACCTCACGCGGGCGCCCCCACGAGGTCATCGGCCTGCACGCGCGACAGCGGGGTCTTCTCCCCCGCCTCGATGCCGATCGGCAGACGGTTCTCCGCCGGCGGCAGCGGGCACGTCGCGAAGTCGGTGTACGCGCACGGCAGGTTGACGGCGCGATTGAAGTCGAGCACGGTCCAGCCGTCGGCGTCGGGTGCGGGCACGCCGAGACTGCGGTTGGCCGCGTACGTCGTGATGCCGCTCGTCGCGTCGGTGAACAGCACGAGGAGGTCGCCGGGACCGCGGCCGGGGAAGGCCACGAGGCGGAACTCCTCGCCCGCGAGCGTGAAGACGAGCTCGCCCGGAGCCTCGTACACGTGGGTGAGTCCGTCGACGGCCGAACCGACCGACGTGGGCCGGGCCACGTCGAACGCCTCGAACCGCGCCGCCACCCGCCAGCGCGGGTTCGGGACGTAGGTCGGAGTCCCCGCATAGGAAGCAAGGAACGGGTGATCCGCCCGGCGCGGACGCAGGATGTCGTGACCGCCGCGCTTGGCGACTTCGATGACGCCGCCGTCGAAGCCGACGGTGACGCCGTCGCGCTCCGCGATCGGGCCGAAGCCGTACTCGACCGTCGCGGGCGCGCCCGCGACGTCGAGCGACTCGCCCTCGTCGAGGTCGACGACAGGTCCGTCGGGTCCCGTCGACCACAGGCCCGGGATGCCGTCGAACGACGTGGACTCGGAGGTGAGCCAGTGCAGGCCGGTCACGGCCAGGAATCCGTGCGGGTCGGCGCGGCGGGCCTCGTGGGCGCGATGCCATTCCTCCCACTCACGTCCGAACTGGGCGCGATCGGTGATCTGAGCTGAAGTCATGAGCGGACTCCTTTCACGCCGTCGCGGCGAGCGCGCCGCGGCGTGCGGGGATGGGCAGGCCGAGGTTCTCGCGCAGCGTCGAGCCCTCGTAGTCGGTGCGCAGCGAGCCGCGCTCCTGCAGGAGCGGCACGACCTTGTCGACGAACTCGTCGAGGCCCGTGGGCGTGACGTGGCCGCCGAGCACGACACCGTCGGCGCCGTCGTTCTGGATGAAGTCGTCGAGCCCCTCGGCGACCTGCGCGGGCGTGCCGATGAACTGCGCGCGCGGCGAGATCTCGGCGGCGAGGCCCCGGATCGTGAGGCCCTTCGCGTCGGCGAGATCCCGCCACTTCCGGACGGTCTCGAAGCGGTCCTGGTAGATGAACGCACGTCCCTGGATGATCGGTGCGGCCTCGGGGTCGGGATCGACGTCGGGAAGCGGGCCGTCGATGTCGTACGCCGACAGGTCGCGGTTCCAGACCTGCTCGAGCAGCACCTGCACGGTGCGGTCGGTGAGCTGCTGCTCCAGGATGTCGCGTGCCTTCTCCTCTGCGTCGGCGAGCGAGTCGCCGATCACGAAGCCCGCACCGGGGATGATCTTGAGGTGGTCGGGGTTGCGGCCGTGAGCCCGGGCGCGCGCCTTGATGTCCTGGGAGAACTCCCGGGCCTCGGGGAGGCGCGAGTACGGCGAGAAGATGAGGTCGGAGTTCGCCGCGGCGAAGTCGCGGCCCTGCGGCGAGACGCCGGCCTGCACGATGATCGGGTTGCCCTGCGGGCTGCGCGGCACCGTGAACCGGCCTTCGATGTCGAACTGCGCTCCCTGGTGCGAGAAGGCGCCGGCAGAGGCATCCGCGAGGAACTCGCCCGTCTCCTTGTCGGCGACGATCGCGTCCTCCGCCCACGAGTCCCAGAGCTCGCGCACGGTGCTGACGAACTCCTCGGCGCGCGTGTAGCGCTCCTCGCGCGTGAGGAACCCGCCGCGCCGGAAGTTCTGGCCCGTGAACGCGTCCCAGCTCGTAACGACATTCCAGCCGGCCCGCCCGCCGGACAGGTGGTCGAGGCTCAGCAGCTGGCGCGCGAGCTCGTACGGCTCGTTGAAGGTCGCGTTGAGCGTGCCGACGAGGCCGATGTGCTCCGTGACTCCGGCGAGCGCGGCGAGCACGGGGAGGGTGTCGGGGCGTCCCGCGACGTCGTGGTCGAAGACCTTGCCGTCGCGCTCACGGAGCGCGAGACCCTCGGCGAAGAAGAAGTAGTCGAACCGGCCGCGCTCGGCGGTCTGCGCGACGTGGCGGAAGCTGTCGAACGCGATCTGGCTGCCCGCATCGGGGTGCTCCCAGAGCGTGTGCTCGTTGACGCCGCCGACGTACGCGGCGAGGATGATCTGCTTGCGGGGTGACGTGGTCATGATGGCTCCTCGGGATGCCGCGATCAGGCGAGTGCCGACGCGTAGCGGTTGGGAACGGTGGTCGGAAGGCCGAGCCGCGCGCGCAGCGAGACCGGCTCGTCGGAGTCCGCGAGCAGCTCGCGGCGGCGCAGCTCGGGCACGAGGTCTTCCGCGATGCGCGGGAGGTCGTCGGTGACGACGCCCGGCCGCAGGCGCACGCCGGCGTAGCCGAGAGCGCCGAGAGCCGCGATCTCGTCGGCGAGCTCGGCGGCCGAGCCGGTGAAGATGCGCGTGTCGGAGGTGAGCTCGCGGCCGAGGGCGTCGAGTCGCACGAGACGATCGGCGGCTCGCTCGCCGGTGTCGAGGAGGACCAGGATGTCGGCGTACACCCGCAGTGGCTCGCCCTCGCGTCCGACGGCGGTCTCGGCATCCCGCACCTCGGCGAGGATCGCGGCGGCCGAGGCGAGGTCGCCCGGCGTCACGAAGACGAGATCCGCGGATGCCGCGGCGAACCGGTATGGCAGCGCGGCGTGCGCGAGGGCGGCAACGACGGGCTGGCCCTGCGGCGGGCGCGGCGTGATCGACGGGCCGCGCACCGTGAAGCGGTCGGAGGAGAAGTCGACCGTGTGCAGCTTGTCGGCGTCGAGGAAGCGGTCGGTGGAAGCATCCCGAATCTCGGCGTCGTCCTCCCAGCTGTCCCAGAGCCGGCGCACGACCTTGACGACGTCGGCGGCCTCGGCGAAGAGCTCCTCGGCGGTCTCCCACAGGCGCGGGTCGTCGATGCTCTCGACCTCGGGGATCTCGCGGCGGCCGACGTGGCGGGCCTCGTCGGCGCGGCCGGAGACCTTGGGCTGCCAGCCGGCGCGGCCGAGGCTCGCGTAGTCGAGCGTCGCGACGGCCTTCGACACGTGGAAGGGCTCGGTGTGCGTCGTCGTGACGGTCGGGATGAGGCCGATGCGGTCGGTGACGGGGGCGAGGCGCGCAGCGAGGAGCAGCGCGTCGAGGCGCCCGCGCACCTCGTCGAGCCGGCTGTCGGGGCCGAACGGGCGGCTCGACTGCAGGGCGAAGGAGTCCTCGATCGTCGCGAAGTCGACCCCTCCCCGATCGGCGATGCGCACGATGTCGGTCCAGTACTCGGGCGTGAACAGCTCGTCCGGGCGCGACGACGGCTCGCGCCACGCGGCCGGGTGCCAGCCCGCGCCCTCCAGCGCGATTCCCACGTGCAGCGGCGAATCAGTGGTCATGACTTCTCCTGTTCTGCGGTCCCGCGGCGGCGACCGAACCTCGGGGAGTAGCTTCGCCCGTTCGCCTCGGGCGCCGAATCAGGCGCGTCAAAGGTGGTCATGCGACTTCATGCGCCGTAACGGATGCCGCTTCCGGCGCCTCTCGGGAATACGCCGGCACACGGCCGGCTGAGGCAGATCGCTATCCGAGGAGATCGACCGCGACGACGATGGCCGCGACGATGAGGCCGATCGCGACGAGGGAGAAGAGGACGCCGTAGATGATGCCGCGGGCGGCCCGCCGTCCCTCCCGCTCTTCGCGATCACGTGGGCGGTCAGGGTCGTCAGGGGTCGTCACGTGAGGTGCTGCTTTCGTCGGGGATCCATACATGAGACCCCGACCGACCGATTTCATGACGCGGTCGGCGAGAATCGCTCCATGTCCGACGAGGTCTCAGAGCGCGAGTGGGGAGGGATGCTGCGCACGGTCGCGCGTGAAGCATCCGAACCCTCAAGCGCGCTGCGCGAACGAGGCCTCATCGCCGCAGTGCCCGAGCTCGCCGCGCTCGCCGGAACTCCGCAGGACCCGCTCTGGCACCCCGAGGGCGACGTGCTCGTGCACTCGCTGTGGGCCGCCGACCTCGCCGCCGCACGCGCGGACGCCGAGCGCTTCGCCCCGGAACGGCGTGAGCTCGTCGTGCTCGCGTCGCTCTTGCACGACATCGGCAAGCCTGCCACGACCCGTCGTCGAGACGGCCGCCTCACGTCGCGCGGTCACGCCGAGCGCGGCGCCGAGATCGTCCGTGCGCTCGGCCGGCGGCTCGATTGGCCGGGCACGCTCGTCCGCCCGATCGCGGCGATCGTCGGGGACCACATGGCGCACGTCTCGGTGCAGGGCGCGCCGAGCGCGAGAGCGGTGCGCAACCTCGTCTCACGGCTCCGAGGGTCCGAGGCGACGCTGGAGGACTGGGCGGTCGTCGTGAAGGCCGACGGTGACGCGCGGGGTTCAGCCGCGCGGCCGGATGCCTCGATCCCGTGGCTGCGCGTGGCGCGCGAGCTCGGGCTCTGAACTCAGGACTCGTCGGTCATCATCAGCCGCAGGAGGTGCACGAGGGCCGCGCGCTCACGGTCGCCGAGCGGCGCGAGCGCCTCCTCCTCGCGGCGGGCCAGCTCGCTCATCGCCGAGTCGACGCGGGCCGCGCCCTCGTCGGTGAGACGCACGAGCACGCTGCGGCCGTCCTTCGGATTGCGCTGCCTCTCGATGAGTCCGCGCTCCATGAGGCTCGCGAGCCGCGCCGACATGCCGGCGCTCGAGGTCATGGTCGCCTCGATGAGCTGGGCAGGGCTCAGCTGGTGGGGCGGCTCCTCGCGGCGAAGCGCCGCGAGCACGTCGAACTCCCACGCGGCCAGCTTCGCGGTGCGGAACGCCGCCGACCGCAGGCGGGACAGCCGCGCCGCCACCCGGCGCAGCCGCGACATGACGTCGAGCGGCGTGAGGTCGACGCCGGGCAGGCGCTGCGACCACGCATCGATCAGCAGGTCGACCTCGTCGTCACGTTCTGGCCCGGGCACACTCCGACGGTACTTGGAGATGGCGGCGCGCGGGTGTCACGCGCGTGGATCGGCCGCTTGCGCGTCGCCACGCGGCCGGTGCCGACGGGGCGACCGCCGTTGCCACGACGGTCGGCATGCTTCCCAAAACCCCATTGAACTTCAGGCTCACGCAGCACCTGTCTGAGCACGAAGTTCAATGGGCCAACGAGAGCACTTCTGTCCGACAACGCCCCAGATGCGACCACGCCTCGCCAGGGCCGTGTGAGCGCGAAGTTCAATGGGGAATTCGGGATGCTCCCACCGCCAGGGAGGCGCGCCGGGCGGGGCTATGCAGCACGACGAGCTGCTGAGTGGCGCGGGTCATCGAGACATACCGGTCGACGGCGCCCTCGATGCCGCCGCCGAACGCCTCCGGGTCGACGAGCACGACGAGGTCGAACTCGAGCCCCTTGACGAGCTCCGGGCTGAGCGAGGCGACCCGCGGCGACCCCGCGAAGGTCTCGTCGCCGATGACGCAGGCCATTCCTTCGCCGTGGTGTCCGAGCCACTCGGCGAGGATCGCATCGCGCTCGGAGGCGTCGGCGTAGACGACGGGCGCGCCGGTCGCCCGGATCGACACCGGCACATTGGCGTCGGGGATCGCGGCGCGGATGACGGGCTCGGCCGCCGCCATCACCTCCTCCGGCGTGCGGTAGTTGATCGTGAGCGCCGCGAGGGTGCTGTCGCGCAGCCCGATGCGGTCGAGCCGCTCCTCCCACGACTCGGTGAAGCCGTGGCGCGCCTGGGCGCGATCGCCCACGATCGTGAAACTGCGCGACGGGCAGCGGCTCATCAGCATCCGCCATTCCGCATCCGTCAGCTCCTGCGCCTCGTCGACGATGACGTGCGCGAACGGGCCCGCGAGCAGGTCGGGGTCGATCGTGGCGACGGCCGCCTCATCGTCGAGCGAGTTGACGAAGTCCTGGCCGCGCAGCATCGTCATGATGAGCATCTCGGAGTCGTCGGCCGCGATGAGCTCCTCCGCGACGCGCTCGCGCTCGGCCCGCTCCGCCTCGAGCATCGCCTCGCGCTCGCGGCGACGCTGCGACGCGGCGGGATCGCCGAGCCGCCGCCGCGCCGCGTCGAGCAGCGGCAGGTCGGCGACGGTCCACGCCGAGGCATCCGTCCGCTGCACGGCATCGACCTCCGCGGGCGTGAGCCACGGCGCGCAGCGGCGGAGGTACGCGGGCACGGACCACAGGTCCGCGACGAGGACGGATGTCTCGATGAGCGGCCAGGCCCGGGTGACCGCGCGACGCAGCCCGTCGTGCTGGGCGATCGCGCGGCGCAGGCGGTGCAGCGGAACGTCGTCGCCGTCCACCTGGTCGACGAGGATGTCGAGGATCGTCTCCCACACCTGGTCGCGGGCATCGTTGTGGGGCGTTCCGGGTTCGGGCGACGCGAACGCCTCCGCCCAGTCCTGCGGCGTGAGCAGCAGATCGACCCACGGCGTCTCGACGATCAGCGGCTCAGTGGGCGGCTCCTCGTAGAGCCGCACGGCGGGCTCGATCGCCTCGACCATGCGGCTCGACGCCTTCACCGCCGCGGCCACCGGGTCACGCTCGGGAAGAGCAGCCGCACCCTCCGTCACGAGGTCGCGCAGCGTGCACACCTGCACGCTCTCCTCACCGAGGCTCGGCAGCACGTCCGAGACGTAGGCGAGGTATCGCGCGTGCGGGCCGACGAACAGCACCCCGCCGCTCCCCTCGCCGAGGCGCGGATCGGAGTAGATGAGGTAGGCGGCACGGTGCAGCGCGACGACCGTCTTGCCCGTACCCGGTCCGCCGTCGACGACGAGCGCCCCGCGCGAACCCGCCCGGATGATGGCATCCTGATCCGCCTGGATCGTGCCGAGCACGTCGCGCATGCGCGGCGACCGGCTCGTGCCGAGGCTCGCGATGAACGCCGACTGGTCGTCGAGCGCCGCATTGTCCTCGAGGCCCTCGGCCGTGAAGACCTCGTCCCAGTAGTCCCGCACGCGCCCGCCCGACCACCGGTAGCGGCGCCGGCTCAGAAGGCCCTGCGACTGAGCGTGCGTCGCGGCGAAGAACGGCTCGGCGGCCGGAGCCCGCCAGTCGACGAGCAGGCGCCGACCTGTGGCATCCACCAGTCCGAAACGGCCGATGTAGACGGGCTCGCCGCCGTCGTCGGGCACGATGCGACCGAGCACGAGATCGAGTCCGAACCGCCGCAGCGCCCGCAGCCGCGCACTCAGCCGGTGGATCTCGAGATCGCGATCGAGCGCCGCCTGGCCGCCGCCCGTCGGAGCGAGGCGCACCTCATCGAGACGGGCGGACAGGTCGGCGATGGATGCCGCGAGGCTCTCGCCGATCGCGGCGAAGTGCGACTCGTCGGCGGCGATGAGTGCGGGCGCGGCCTTCGCGGCGAGGTTGTCGGGCAGGTCGAACGGGCTGGTCGAGACACGCGGCATGCAGCTGACTCCAGGGACGGCAAAGGGAGGCGGGGATCGATTCTGCCCCCCGACGGGGCCCTTGCCGCAAGCCCCCCTGTCGTCTCTAAACTGGAAGGGGAAGCGATGCCGGCACGAGCCACGCATACCCGAAGGGTGCAAGCTCCAGCCCGTCGACCTCACGTCCCGAGAGCACGTCCGTGCCGGCGAGCATCGGCAGCCGCACCGGCTCGTCGCTCACGTTGATCGCCGCGACGACCTCCTCGTCGGTGCCCGCACCACGCCGCACGACGAACACGCGCGGATCGAGCTGCTCGACGCGCTGATCGGCGAAGGGCGAGAACGCGGGCAGTCCGCGGCGCACCTCGAGCAGCGTCCGGGCCGGTGGCTGACCGAGGCCGGCGCACTGCTCGCGGGCCTGGATCTGACCCGGCCGTAACCCGCAGACTGGTCGCATGAGCGAGGGTGGCCGGCGGTGGGTGCTGCACGTCGACCTCGACCAGTTCATCGCCGCCGTCGAGGTGCTCCGGCATCCCGAGCTGAAGGGCATGCCCGTCATCGTGGGCGGCCGCGGCGACCCCACCGAGCGCGCCGTCGTGTCGACCGCCTCGTACGAGGCCCGCGCGTTCGGCGTGGGATCGGGCATGCCTCTGCGCCTCGCGGCGCGGAAAGTCCCCGACGCCGTCATCCTGCCCGTCGATGCCGAGGCCTACACGGCCGCGTCGCACGAGGTCATGGCGATCCTCCGCGCGCAGCCCGGCGTCGTCGTGCAGGTGCTCGGATGGGACGAGGCGTTCCTCGGCGTCGACACCGACGACCCCGAGGCGTTCGCCCGCCGGACGCAGCGCGCCGTGCTCGACGGCACGCGGCTGCACTGCAGCGTCGGCATCGGCGACACCCTCGTGCGCGCGAAGGTCGCGACGGGCTTCGGCAAGCCGCAGGGCGTCTTCCGGCTCACGGCCGACAACTGGCTCGAGGTCATGGGCGCACGCGCCACGATCGAGCTGTGGGGAGTCGGTCCGAAGGTGTCGAAGCGGCTGCTGGGCCTCGGCATCCACACCGTCACCGAGCTCGCGCACTCCGACGAGGCCCCGCTCGTCGCGGAGTTCGGTCCGAAGATGGGCCTCTGGTACCGGCAGCTCGGACGCGGCGACGGCTCGAACGTCGTCGACGACACCCCGTGGGTCGCCCGCGGGCACGGCCGCGAGACGACCTTCCAGGAGAACATCGTCGACCCCGTGGACATCCGGCGCGCGGCCCTCGAGCTCTTCGAGCAGGTGCTCGCCGATGTCACGGCCGAGGGGCGACCCGTCGTGGGCGTCGGCCTCAAGGTGCGCTATGCGCCGTTCTTCACGAAGACCTTCACGCGCAAGGTCGCCGAGACGTTCGACCGCGAGATCGCCCTCGGCAAGACGATGGAGCTCGTCGCCG
Organism: Microbacterium alkaliflavum; assembly: GCF_044325405.1. NCBI lineage: Bacteria > Bacillati > Actinomycetota > Actinomycetes > Micrococcales > Microbacteriaceae > Microbacterium > Microbacterium alkaliflavum. The sequence goes on from NZ_JBIQWL010000006.1 coordinate 142,470, forward strand.
GCATCGAGCCCGACCGTCCGATCCGGCTCCTCGGCGTGCGGCTCGAGATGGCGTTGCCCGACGATGCCCGCGACGGCCATACCCCGACGCGCAGCGGCTGGTGACGGGGCCGGTTCAGGATGCCGCGGCCCGCGGCAGGCGTGCTCGCAGGCGCCGCTGCACGCGGCCTTCGATGAGCACCGGGATGTAGTCGCGCAACCACGCGTCGTCGAACTCGACGAGCTCCTCGGCCACGAGCGCGAACACGGCGTCCTCCCCCGCGTCGGGGAAGCGGGCGCACAGCCGCCTGACGACGTGGAAGAGAGCCTCCCACTCGTCGGACGGATTCGTCGCGCTCATGTGTCCAGGATGCGCGCATCGGCCCACGTCGTCAACCTGGATTGACAACGCGGGCCGATCGTGATGCGCGGCCGAGGCCGGGTTCAGCGGAACTTGCGCCGGTAGACGAGCATCGCCACGAAGTACGCGATCACGAGGATGCCCACGCACCAGGCGAGCGCGATCCAGATGTCGCCGCCCACGGGCTGCCCCGCGAGCAGGTTGCGGATGGCGTCGACGATCGACGTCACCGGCTGGTACTCCGCGAAGAAGCGCACCGGCCCCGGCATGCTCTCGGTGGGCACGAACGCCGAGCTGATGAACGGCAGGAAGATGAGCGGGTAGGCGAAGGCGCCCGCGCCGTCCATCGTCTTGGCGGACAGCCCCGCGATGACGGCGAGCCACGTGAGGGCGAGGGTGAACAGCACCAGGATGCCCCCGACCGCGAGCCACTCCAGCACGTCGGCGCCCGAGCGGAACCCCATGAGCAGAGCCACGCCGATGACGACGACGACCGAGGTCAGGTTGGCGACGACCGAAGTCAGCACGTGCGACCAGAGCACCGACGACCGTGCGATCGGCATCGACTGGAACCGCTCGAAGATACCGCCCTGCAGGTCGGTGAACAGGCGCGCCGAGGTGTAGGCCACGCCCGAGGCGACCGTGATGAGCAGGATGCCGGGCAGCAGGTAGCTGACGTAGGGCACTGAGCCCGTGTCGATCGCCCCGCCGAAGACGAAGACGAACAGCAGCATGATCGCGACCGGCGTGATCGCCGTCGTGATGATCGTGTCGAGACTGCGGGTGATGTGGCGCAGCGACCTCCCGGTGAGGACGGCCGTGTCGCCGATGACGTGCGTGGTCATTTCGCGACCTCCTTCTCCGTGTCGACGCCGGCGGCGGCGCCCTTCGCGGCGGCATTGTCGGCGCCGCCCTTCGTGACGATCGCGAGGAAGACCTCTTCGAGCGTCGGCTGCTTCTCGATGTACTCGACCTTCGCCGGCGGCAGCAGCTTCTTGAGGTCGCCGAGCGTGCCGTCGACGATGATGCGCCCCTCGTGGAGGATCGCGATCCGGTCGGCGAGCTGCTCGGCCTCGTCGAGGTACTGCGTCGTGAGCAGCACCGTCGTGCCATTCGCCGCGAGCTCGCGCACGGCATCCCACACCTCGATGCGCGCCTGCGGGTCGAGGCCCGTCGTCGGCTCGTCGAGGAAGATCACCGGCGGGTCGCCGATGAGGCTCATCGCGATGTCGAGCCGTCGCCGCATGCCGCCGGAGTACGTCGCGACCTTGCGGGAGGCGGCATCCGTCAGCGCGAAGCGCTCGAGCAGCGCATCGGCGATCGCACCGGGATTCTTCAAATGCCGCAGCTTCGCGACGAGCACGAGGTTCTCCCGGCCCGAGAGCACCTCGTCGACGGCGGCGAACTGCCCCGTGAGGCTGATCGACTCGCGCACGTCGCCTGACTGCGTCGCGACGTCGAAGTCGTTGACGGTCGCGACCCCCGCGTCGGCCTTGAGCAGCGTCGAGAGGATCTTCACGAGCGTCGTCTTGCCGGCGCCGTTCGAGCCGAGGAGGGCGAAGATCGACCCCCGCTCGACCTCGAGGTCGACGCCCTTGAGCACCTGCAGGTCTTTGTACGCCTTCTCGACGCCCTGCACCCGTACTGCCGCGGTCATGATCCCTGACTCCGTTCTGCATCGTCGACCGCCTTCGCGAGGCGACTGCGCTCCTTGTCGATCCACTGCGTGCCGCCGTAGGCCTGCGCGAACGTCTCGGCGAAGTCGACGGGGTCCGACCCGACGATGTCGCGCACGGCGGTGCCGTCGGCGGCGGCGCGCTCCCAGAGGTCGACGAGGTCGCCCATCATCGTGACGAGGGTGTCGCCGTCGGTGACGCCGCCGTAGTACATGAAGTACCGGTGCATCGCGTTCGCGACCTCGCGGTAGGGCTCGGGGAGGGCGTCCATGCGGGCCCGGAACCCCTTGTACTGCTTCTTCTGCTCGAGCGACCCGGTGAGGGCTTCGATCCACTTCGCGGCCATGATCACTTGTCTCCTTCTTCGACGCCGTCTTCCGCGGCGTCGAGCTGTGCGGTGCGGAGCTTCTCGAGTCGGTCCGTGAGGAAGCTCCAGGTCCTCCAGAACTCGTTCAGGTATTCGTGTCCCTGCGCGTTGAGCGTGTAGACCTTGCGCGGCGGCCCCTTCTCGGAGGGGACCTTCTCGACGTCGACCAGCCCTCGCTGCTCGACGCGCACGAGGAGTGCGTAGATCGTGCCTTCCGCGATGTCGGAGAAGCCCTGGTCCCGCAGCCACGCCGTGATCTCGTACCCGTAGGCGGCGCGCGTGGACAGGACGCCGAGCACGACGCCCTCGAGGATGCCCTTGAGCATCTCGGTCTCCTGCTTGCCCATGGGAGCCTCCCTTCCACTACTCGGTGTTACTGACTACCACTAGATAGTAACGCTGAGTACCAGTACATAGCAACACTGAATACCGAAGAATCTCCACATGCATCGAAGAAGGCCGCGACCCCCAAGGGTCGCGGCCTTCGCGTCGGTCGCACGACTCAGCTCGTGAGCCCCTTCCTCAGGGACTTCAGCTGCTTCGTGTTCTGATCGACGGCCTTGCGCAGGGCGAAGACCTCCTTCATGACATCGACGAGCTGAAGGTCGCCGAACTGCAGGCTGGTCGGCCCGGGTCCGGGCGGCGGGGGCGGCGGCGTCCCCGCACACGGGTTCGTGCCGCCGTCTGGGTCGTCGAACCGGATGTTCCGGACGATCTCGATGAGCTCGTCGGGCCGGTTCACGAGGTCGAGCGTGGTGCCGTATTTCGCGATGACCGCTTTGACGAGCTGTTCGTCGCTCTCTCTCATCCCTGTCTCCTTTCGCGTGGATCCGGATGCCTCAGCGCACCGGTCGCTCGCGCGACCAGGTCGTGAGGATGGTCTTGCGGCCTGCGCGCACGGGCGTCGCCGCGTGCAGGAAGCGCCGGTCGAGGCTCCCGTCGGCCAGCAGGTTGTTCCAGACGACGAGCTTGCCCGCCGTCGGCTCGACGAGGAGGTCGAGCTCGGGGAAGTAGGTCTCGCCACCCGACTCCGGGGCCTCGAGGATGAGCAGCAGCGTCAGCACCCGCTCTCCCGCGGGCTCGTCGCGGAATGTGCCGCCGTCGAGGTGGGTCTCGAACTTGCCGCCCGGCCCGTACTGCACCGCCTGCCATGACTCGAGGTGCGAGCGCGGCGTCGCGAAATCGCGGCTGATGCGCTCCTCGATCTCGTCGACGCGCTTGGCGAGCGCCGCGTTGAACCACACCTGGTTCGCCGTGCGGCTCACGCGGATCGGGTCGTCGGCGATGACGTGCCCGCCGCCCGGCGCCGGCTTGACGACGCGGCTGGTCTCCCAGCGCACGTACCGCAGGTCGTCGGTCATCGCGGCGGCGCGCTTCGCGGAGAGGAAATCGGGGTCGCAGCCGATGCCGCCCTCCGCGACCGTCTCGGCGAGAGTCTGGACGCGGGTCATGCCGCCACCACCAATCGATGCAGCGCGTGCGCCTCGAAGTCGGCGACCGACCGCGCGGAACCGCGCAGCTGTGCAGTGTCGGAGCCTCCTGTATAGAGCGAGCGCTGCCGCGCGAGCGAGGCCCGCTGCGCGTCGCCCCACTCCCGGTGGCGCTCCCAGTGCGGCTCGCGGCTCGCGCGGTCGTACGCATGCCAGCCGAGGATCCGATGCGGGTGGTACACGTCCCACCCGTACGTGAACGCCCGCACACTCAGGGCGATCTCGTCGCCGAAGAAGTAGACCGCCGGGTCGATCGGCACCTCGCGGGTGAAGTCGCTCGACGAGAACAGGAAGTGCAGCGACACGTAGGTGCCGCGCACGGGCGCCTCGAGCACCTCCCACCGGTACAGCGGATGGCTCGTGAGTCGGGTCAGCACGCCGTCGTCCCGCTCCATGGGCGACACGACGTACGGATCCTGCTGCCGTGATCGCGCCCCCGCGCCGGGAAGATACGCCGGCAGATACGAGGTCACGAGAGGCTTCGGGATGCCGCGCCCCACGAGACCCTCGTGCATGCCGACGACCTGCGCGTCCCACCCCGGCGCGAACCGGTGATGGGAGTCGAGCAGGAGCGAATACGGCTCGTCGGCGAGCTCCTCGCCGAGCCGGCGGCGCGCCCAATTCGGGCCACGGCTCGCCGCGGCATCCGTCTCGATGATCGTCAGGCCCGGCAGCCGCAGGACGTCGGCCGGCAGCGCCTGGCCCTCGTCGTGCTGCCACAGCACGACGGTCCGCAGGGTCTCGGGCTCGGCGGCCTTGCGGTACAGGTCGCGCAGCGTCGACGCGAGCTCGGTGTCGAGGTACGCCGGGATCTGCACGAAGATCCGTCTCGCAGACATCGCACCCCCCAGTGCTCGCTCCCCCGAGACACCGCGACCATATCGCCGCCCGGCGCGGGCGACAAGGGCGTGGGTCACACCTCGCCGACGAGTCCCGGAGCGCGCTCGCGCGCGGGCGCGAACCGCTCCACCAGCACGAACGCCACCATGACGAGCGCGAAGCCCGCCGCGACCCATCCCGACCCGACTCCGGCTCCCCCTTCGGCGACGGGCTTGCCGAGCCAGTCGGCCACCGACGCGCCCAGCGGGCGGGTCAGCACGTACGCGAACCAGAACGCGAAGACGGGCCCGAACTTCAGGAACCGATAGCCGAGCGCCGGGATCGCGATGAGCACCGCGAAGACGAGCACCGACCCGAGATACCCCAGCCCGAGGCCGACGGCGAGCAGGTCGCCGACGGCGGTGCCGAGCGCGAAGGTGCCGACCACGGCGGCCCAGTAGAAGATCTCGCGACGCGTCGTCGTGATGGCGTGCACCGAGAGCGTCCTCTCGACGCGCCACCACGCGAAGAACACCGCGGCGAGCGCCACGCCGTAGACGAGCGCCGACACGGCATACGGCAGTCCGATGACGACGTGGGCGACGTCGGCCGCCATCGTCCCGAAGACGCCGACCATCGCGACGGCCAGCCAATAGACGCCGGGCAGGTAGCGGCCCCGCGTGAGCTGGAACAGCAGCGCCGCGACGAACGCGGCGAACCCGAGCAGCACCGCGACGACGGGCGGGAGCACGTGGATGGAGAAGTCCGACACCGCCTCGCCGAGGGCCGTCGAGGCAGCCTTCGTCATCCAGAACAGCGGCGAGGGGTCCGGGACGCGGGAGCGCGCGCCCGCCGTGCGAGTGGCCATGCCGCCGAGCGTCGCGGGCAGACGCTAAGAATCGACTGACCGTTGCGATTCTTAGTCTGATCTCAGAGCTATCGTGGCTGGATCGTCGTGAGGAGGTCGCTCATGCCCGAGGATCGACCGCGACTGCTGCTCGCGGAGGACGACCCGCAGCTCGGCCCGCTCATGGCGAGCGTGCTCGACGAGGTCTACGAGGTCACGCTCGTGCCCGACGGCGGCGAGGCGCTCGACGCCGCGCAGGACGGGCGCTTCGACGCGCTCGTCATCGATCGCCGCCTCCCCACCGTCGACGGCGTGTCGATCGTGGAGATCCTGCGACGCAGCGGCAACGACACCCCGACGCTCATCCTGACGGCGCTCGGCAGCGTGCACGACAAGGTGCGCGGCCTCGATGCCGGAGCCAACGACTACCTCGTGAAGCCCTTCGACTTCGACGAGCTGTTCGCCCGCCTGCGCGCGATCCGGCGCGCGGGCAGCGGCGAGGGCCCCTTCGTGCGCATCGGCGCGTGGGAGTTCTACCCCGAGTCGCGCGCCGTCTACTCGCCGTACGACGGGCGGGTCATCCTGACCGAGCGCGAGACGTCGCTCCTCGAGCTGCTCGCGACCCACCCGCACAAGACGTTCAGCCGCGACGAGATCCTCACCGCCGTCTTCGACGCGACCGAGACTCCCGGCTCGGTCGACACCTACGTCCACTACCTGCGCCGGAAGCTCGACGCCGACATCGTCACGACGGTGCGCGGCCGCGGATATCGGCTCGGAATCGTGTCGTGAGCGCGCGCCGCGAGCGCCTCGATGCCGACGAGCTGCTCGTCCGCCGCACCTCGCGGCGCGTCGGACTGTGGATCACCGTCACGGCAGCTGTGCTCGTGATCGTCGTGCTGGCGGCGGCGTTCTGGATCGTGTCGTCGCAGGTCTCGATCACCGAGCTCTTCGACACCGGCGACCGCGAGGATCCGGTGCATGTGGGCAGCCGCGACGTGCTCGTCGCGGTGCTGGCCATCGGCGTGCTCTGCGTCCTCGTCGTCGGCGCGCTGGCTCTCATCGCGACGCGGCAGGCCGTCGCACCGCTCGTCGACGCACTGCGCCGCCAGCGCCGCTTCGTGGCGGATGCCTCGCACGAGCTGCGCACGCCGCTTGCCGTGCTCGACACGCGGCTCCAGGTGTTCGAGCGATCGCTACGCCCGGACGACGAGCACCGCGAGATCGTGGGCGAGCTGCGCCGCGACTCGGCGGGGCTCATCGCGGTCGTCGACGACCTCCTCGACGGCGTGGAGGGACCCGGCTACCTCGATCCGCCGGCGATCCCGGTGGGCGAGGCCGTCCGCCTCGCCGTCGACGCGATGCAGATGCTCGCGGCCGACCGGGGCGTGCGGCTCGTCGGCCGGTCCATCGGCCCCGACGTGTGCGTCGCGATGCCCGAGGCGACGCTGCACCGGGCGCTCGTCGCGCTGATCGACAACGCCGTGAAGCACTCGTCGCAGGGCGGCACCGTGACCGTCGCGCCGTCCGCGTCGCGCACGGAGGTGCGCATCGACGTCGTCGACGAGGGATCCGGCATCCGCGGCATCCCTCCCGAGCGCGTCTTCGACCGGTTCGCGCGCTCGTCGGACGCCGTCGACGGCGGAGGCTCCACCCGCACGGGCTACGGCCTGGGGCTCTTCCTCGTGCAGGACGCGCTCACCCGGTTCGGCGGCCGGGCCGCCGTCGTCGAGACCTCCGACCGCGGCACGAGGATCGCGATCCGCCTGCCCCGCGCCAGGCAGGCGGGCAGGCCCGTCACCGAGTGAAGAGCGTCACGACGCTGCTGTGCAGCCGAAATTCGGTCGCCGCGTGGAAGCCCCGCGCCTCGAGATCGGCCACACCCCACGTGCTCACCTTCCCGCCCGTGTCGTACTCCACGACCCACACCCGGTCGACGCCGGTGAACCGCCCGAGGCCGGCGGCCTCGGCGACCGTGTACGTCGACGAGTACCACAGGGGCCGCTCGGCGTAGGGGGTCTCGAGGGTGGCGTCGGCGACGGACGCGAACGGCGCGGGATTCGTCTCCATCGCGAGCCGGGGCCGCCGCGACGGGCGCACCGACTCGTCGAAGACGATCGCGTCGCCCGGCCGTGCGTGCGGCTGGATCGTCGCGGCGATGTCATTCCAGTCGGACTCGTTCTTCGCCCACTCCGTGCGCTGGCCGGCCCACACCGGCGCGGCGGCGAGAACGACGACCGCTGCGACGACCGCAGCGATGCGGCGCGAGCGCCGCATCCGGTCGTCCCGTGCGATGCCGCGGCGGCGCGCGATCCAGCGGCTGCGCGCGATGGCGCGGATCCCCAGCGCCATGAGCACGGCGGCGGCGGGGGCGGCGAGCGTGCCGTAGCGCGGCGTGTAGATGGCATCGATCGTGCTGGCGGCGAGGAGCACCCCCATGGGGACGATCAGCCACGCGAGGGCGAGCGGTTCGAGGTGCGGGAGTGGCGCGCGGCGGCCGCGGCGGACGTACACGACGATGGCGACCACGATGAGCGCCCATGCCACGATCGCGAACGGCAGCGCGCCGAACCACATCTTGACGAACACGGCGTCGGCCGTGAGCCGGTCACGGCCTGCGAGGAACGCGATCTGCTTGCGTTCGATCAGCGCGAGCACGATCACGGGGGCGGCAGCCGTGAACGCGAGAGCGGATGCCACGGCCCACCGCCGCAGCTGCCGTCGGCCCCGCGGTTCGACGGCGAGCGCGACCCCCACGACGAGGGCCATGAGGGCGAGGTAGAGGAAGGCGTAGACGCCGACGGCGAGGATCGCGGCGTACGCGGCCCACCACCGCCGGGACGGGGCATCCCTCCGCAGCACCTCCGCGGCGATGACGCAGAGGATCGCCGCGATCGCGGCGTCGAGCGCGTAGGCCCGCGCCTCGGTGCCGGCGTACGTCATGCGCGGCAGGATCGCCACGAGCAGCCCCGCGACGAGCGCGAACCGCACCGACCCGAACCTGCCGCACAGCCACGTCACGGCGGCGGCCGTGAGGCCGGCCGCGACGGCGGACGGGAAGCGCACCGAGAAGGGGCTCGGCCCGAACAGGTCGATCCACACGTGCAGGCCGAGGTAGTACGCGCCATGGACGGCGTCGACGTGCGTGAGCATCGCCATGAGCGACGGGAGCGGGCGCTGTGCCGAGAGGACGCTCGCCGCCTCGTCGCCCCACAGCGACGGGATCCACGAGCCGAGGAGGCTCACGACCATGGCGATCGCGCCGACGAGGATTGCTGCACGGCGCAGCCGCCGTGCAGGCGTCCCCGGAAGCCGTGCGTCGGGCCGGGATGCCGCACCCCGGGCCGCCGTCGTGCTCGTCGCCATCACGTCCACTCCTCGACCGTGACGATCCCGCGCTGAGAAAACGCTCAGAGTCGCGGCGCCCGCGCGCAGCGGCTCCCGCGTCGTCGGCTCGTCGGCTTCACGGTACGCCGCACGGTGCGGGTCCGCCCGGGGGTGGCGCATCCCGCAGCGATGGGTTATCGGGCCGGCGCGGATCCGCCGCACCGGCCCGCAGAGCCGTTACGCGTCTTCGAGCACGTAGCCCGCCTCGCCGTGCACGGCGAGGTCGACGCCGGCGATCTCGTCGTCGTTCGTCACGCGGAAGCCGATCGTCTTCTCGATCGCGAAGCCGATGATGAGCGTGAGCACGAGCGAGTAGCCGAGCACCGCGAACGCCGCGATCGCCTGCACGAGCAGCTGAGTGCCGTCGCCCCCCATGAACAGGCCCGTGCCGTTGGCGAAGAAGCCGAGGTAGAGCGTTCCGATCAGGCCTCCGACGAGATGGATGCCCACGACGTCGAGCGAGTCGTCGAAGCCCCACTTGAACTTCAGCTCGATCGCGATGGCGCAGACGGCGCCCGCGACGAGACCCAGCACGATCGCCCAGATGGGGTCGAGCGCGGCACACGCCGGCGTGATCGCGACCAGACCCGCGACGGCGCCGGATGCGGCGCCGATCGAGGTGGGTTTGCCGTCCTTGATCTTCTCGACGACGAGCCAGGCGAGGAGGGCCGCTGCCGTCGCGGCGATCGTGTTGACGTAGACGAGCGCCGCGGTGTTGTCGGCGGCGAGCTCGGAGCCTCCGTTGAAGCCGAACCAGCCGAACCACAGCAGGCCGGCGCCGAGGAGCACGTAGGGCGGGTTGTGCGGCACGTGGGCTCCCTTGCGGAAGCCGACGCGCTTGCCGAGCACGAGCGCGAGGGCGAGCGCCGCGGCGCCCGCGTTGATGTGCACCGCCGTGCCGCCGGCGAAGTCGATGACGCCCACGCCGAACGCCTCCTGCAGGCCGTACGTGATCCACCCGCCGTAGGCGAAGCTTCCGTCATCGGCGAGGCCGAAGTTGAAGACCCAGCTCGCGACGGGGAAGTACACGATCGTCGCCCAGACGCCCGCGAAGATCATCCAGGCGCCGAACTTCGCGCGGTCGGCGATCGCGCCGGAGATGAGGGCGACCGTGATGATGGCGAAGGTCGCCTGGAAGGCGACGAAGGCGAGCGGCGGGTACGCAGCCCCCTCGGGGGTCTCGAGCAGGCTGCCGAGCCCGATCGCCGACCAGTCGATCGACCACGGCGCGACGAGCCCCGTCGACCCGGGGAACGCGATCGCGTAGCCGTAGATCACCCACAGCACGCCGATGAGTCCCGCCGCGCCGAAGGTCATCATCATCATGCTGATGACGCTCTTGGCCTTGACGAGCCCGCCGTAGAAGAACGCCAGTCCTGGCGCCATGAGCAGGACGAGCGCCGCCGACAGCAGCACGAATGCGGTGTTTCCTTGGTCCATTTCGATTGCCTCTCGGGTTGACAACTGTTATGCAACTCATTTTCTTGACAGGCAATTCAGTGGGCGTTGCTTCGCCGTAAACAGTCTGTGTCGTGGACCGTCCTCGGTTTTACGTGCCCGAAACATCGTCGAGACCTGTTGGTGAAGCAACTATTGTTACTGTCAGTCAACGCGCTTCACTTACAGTCAATTCTGAGGAGCCTCTGACATGACCACCCTTCCCGCACTCGAGAGCGAGATCGTGACGCTTCCCACGCCGCGCCTCTCGCTCCGCGCCCGCGCCGAGCAGGACGAGGTCCGATTCATCCTCGCCGTGTTCGTCGACCTCAACGGCAAGCCCTGCGCCAAGCTCGTGCCCGTCTCGGCCGCCGACGAGCTGGAGGCCGGGGAGCTCGGCTTCGCCGGCTTCGCGGCCGGCCTCATCGGGCAGCGCCCCCAGGACGCCGACCTCATCGCCGTGCCCGACCTCGACTCCTACGCGCCGATCCCCTTCGTCCGCGAGGGCCTCGCGATCGTGCACTGCGACCCCTATGTCAACGGAGCGCCGTGGCCCTACGCGCCACGCGTGATCCTCAAGCGCGCACTCGGCGAGCTCGCCGCCCGCGGCCTCACCGGCAAGGTCGGCGCCGAGGTCGAGTATTTCCTCGTCGACCGCGACGAGGATGGCCGTCTCACGACGGCGGACTCCCGCGACGAAGGCGCCCGGTCGTGCTACGACGCCCGCGGCGTCACGCGCATGTTCGATCACCTCGCTGCCGTCAGCGACGCCATGAACGCCCTCGGCTGGGCGAACTACGCCAACGACCACGAGGATGCGCCCGGCCAGTTCGAGCAGAACTTCAAGTACGCCGAGGCGCTCGTGACGGCCGACCGCGTCATCACGCTCCGCTACCTCATCGGCATGCTCGCCGAGCAGCGCGGCATGACGGCGACGTTCATGCCCAAGCCCTTCACCGACCGCTCGGGCAACGGGCTGCACTTCCACCTCTCGCTGTGGAAGGGCGACTCTCCCGCCTTCCCCGCATCCGACGACACCCGGGGCCTCGGCCTCTCGCCGCTCGCCTACTCGTTCGTCGGCGGCGTGCTCGAGCACGCCCCGGCACTGCAGCTGTTCCTCGCGCCGAGCGTCAACTCGTACAAGCGTCGCGGCGCCACGACGAGCGCCTCGGGCGCGACGTGGTCGCCCAAGCACGCGACGTACGGGGGCAACGACCGCACGCACTTCATCCGCGTGCCCGACTCGAACCGCATCGAGCTGCGCGCGGGCGACGGCTCGGCCAACCCCTATCTCGCGCTCGCGGCCGTGATCTTCGCGGGCCTCGGGGGCATCGACGCTCGGACCGACCCGGGTGACCCGTGCGGTCCCGGCGAGTCGCGCGAGACCTCCGCCGCGCTCCCCCGCACCCTCCTCCACGCCGTCCAGGCCCTCCGCGACGACAGCGTCCTGCTCGACGCCGTCAACGGCGGCCAGGACATCGGCGAGTACTTCGCCGCGGCCAAGGAGGACGAGTTCCTCAGCTGGCACAACACCGTGACGGGCTGGGAGATCGACCAGTACCTGACGGCCTTCTGACCGGCATCCACTTCTCGAAAGGACACACCATGTGCGGCATCGCAGCACTCCAGATCCGCAATCCCGCCCTGCGCGCCGACCTCGGCGCATACATGCACGGGATGCTGTGCGAGATCGTCGAGCGCGGCCCCGACTCCGCGGGCCTCGCCCTCTACGGGTCGGAGCGCATGACTCCCGCCGGCACCGCCACGGTCACCGTCATCGGCGACGTCGATGCCGACGACCTCCTCTCCGGACTGCGCACGGCGCTTCCGAGCGCGAGCCCGACGGTCGCCGCGTACGCCGAGTCGGTGCTCGTCAACGCCCAGACGGATGCCGCGACACTCGAGGCCGCCGTGCGCGCCGAGGTGCCCGGGGCCCACATCATCGGCCGCGGCCGCCACGTCGCCGTGCTCAAGGGCGTCGGCCACCCCGTCGAGCTCGCCGACACGTACGGACTCACCGGCATCGGCGGAACGCAGGCGCTCTCGCACACGCGGATGGCGACCGAGTCGGCCGTCACCGCCGTCGGCGCCCACCCCTTCACCGTGGCGGAGGACCTGTGCCTCGTGCACAACGGGTCGTTCAGCAACCACGCCTCGATCCGGCGCACGCTGCGCGCGCAGGGCGTCGAGTTCGACAGCGAGAACGACTCCGAGGTCGCCGCGCGCTACATCGCGTCGCGGATGGCCGAGGGCGATGACCTGCCGACGGCCCTCGCGCACCTGCAGGACGTCTTCGACGGCTTCTACACGCTCGTCGTCACGACCGCCGACAGCATGGCCGTCGTCCGCGACCCCATCGCCTGCAAGCCCGCGATCATCGCCGAGACCGACGACTGGGTGGCCATGGCCTCCGAGTACCGCGCCCTCGCGGGCCTGCCGGGCGTCCAGGACGCCCGCATCTTCGAACCCACGCCCGGCGTGGTCTACACCTGGCGCCTCGACGCGCCCGTCCTGGAAGGAGCCGTGCGATGACCCTCGCCGCCGAAACCCTCACCGCGACCCCCGTCGACCTCTCGATCACGACGGTCCGCGAGCTCAACCAGCTGTTCCACGACGCCGACCCCGGCTCCGCCTGGGTCGTCGACGAGCCGCGCGGCGCGCACAACATCGCCGTGGGCATCGACCGTGAGATCGACGTCGAGGTGCACGGCAACGTGGGCTACTACTTCGCCGGCATGCACCAGCGCGGCACCGTCAGGGTGCACGGCAGCGCGGGTGTCGGGCTCGCCGAGAACATCATGTCGGGCGTCGTGCACGTGACGGGGGATGCCTCGCAGTCCACGGCGGCCACGGGCCACGGCGGTCTCGTCGTCGTGGAGGGCAACACGGGAGCCCGCTGCGGCATCTCGATGAAGGGCGTCGACATCGTCGTGGGAGGCAGCATCGGCCACGCGTCGGCCTTCATGGCGCAGGCCGGCCGCCTCGTCGTGTGCGGCGACGCGGGCGATGCCCTCGGCGACTCGATCTACGAAGCGCGCATCTACGTGCGCGGCACGGTCGCGTCGCTCGGCGCCGACTGCGTCGAGAAGCCCGTGCGCGAAGAGCACCTCGCGGAGCTCGCCGATCTGCTCGCCCGCGCCGGCCGCACGGAGGACCCGAGCGAGTTCCGCCGCTACGGCTCGGCCCGCAGCCTCTACCACTTCAAGGTCGACAACGCCGGCGCGTACTGACCACTCGCAAACCAGGAGCATGAAATGACCACTGACCTCGCTGCCCAGGGCCTGCGCGAATCGGCGACGTTCGATCGCGCCACGATCAATGACATCCAGCGTGCCGCCGCGACCGGCATCTACGACATCCGCGGATGGGGCGCCAAGCGCCCGCTCCCCCACTTCGACGATCTCCTCTTCCTCGGCGCCAGCATGTCCCGCTACCCCCTCGAGGGCTACCGCGAGAAATGCGCGACCGACGTCACGCTCGGCGCCCGCAACGCGCTCGAGCCCATCCACCTCGACATCCCGGTCACGATCGCGGGCATGAGCTTCGGCGCGCTGTCGGCGAACGCGAAGGAGGCGCTGGGGCGCGGCGCGAGCGAGGCGGGAACCTCGACGACGACCGGCGACGGCGGCATGACGCCCGAGGAGCGCGGCCAGTCCAAGACCCTCGTCTATCAGTACCTGCCGTCGCGCTACGGCATGAACCCCGACGACCTGCGCAAGGCCGACGCGATCGAGGTCGTGCTGGGCCAGGGCGCCAAGCCCGGCGGCGGCGGCATGCTCCTCGGCCAGAAGATCACCGAGCGCGTCGCGGGCATGCGGACGCTCCCCGTCGGCATCGATCAGCGCTCCGCGAGCCGGCACCCCGACTGGACGGGCCCCGACGACCTCACGATCAAGATCGCCGAGCTGCGCGAGATCACCGACTGGCGCAAGCCCATCTACGTCAAGATCGGGGCATCCCGCCCTTACTACGACACGGCCCTCGCCGTGAAGGCCGGCGCCGACGTCGTCGTGCTCGACGGCATGCAGGGCGGCACGGCCGCGACGCAGCAGGTGTTCATCGAGCACGTCGGCATCCCGACGCTCGCCGCCATCCGCCCCGCCGTGCAGGCGCTGCAGGAGCTCGGCGTGCACCGCACGGGAGTGCAGCTGATCGTCTCGGGCGGCATCCGCAACGGTGCCGACGTCGCGAAGGCCCTCGCGCTGGGAGCGGATGCCGTCGCCATCGGCACCGCCGCGCTCATCGCACTGGGCGACAACGACCCGCGCTACGACGAGGAGTATCGCAAGCTCGGGTCGGCCGCGGGCTTCTACGACGACTTCCAGGACGGGCGCGACCCCGCCGGCATCTCGACGCAGGACCCCGAGCTGTCGGCACGGCTCGACCCCGTGGCGGCGGGCCGGCGCCTCGCGAACTACCTTCGCGTGCTCACGCTCGAGGCCCAGACGATCGCCCGGGCGTGCGGCAAGTCGCACGTGCGCAACCTCGAGCCCGAGGACCTCGTCGCGCTCACGGTCGAGTCCGCCGCGATGGCCGGTGTGCCGCTCGCCGGCACGTCCTGGGTCCCCGGACGGTAGGCCCGCCGTGCCGCTCGACGTGCTCGCCGACCTCGATGTCGTGACCCCCGCGGACGTCTCCCCGCAGCCGTGGGCGAACGGGCTCGGCACGACGCGCGTGCTCGTCGAGCGGCTGGCCTGGCGGGTCAGCATCGCGGAGGTGCGGGGACGGATGCCGTTCTCCCTCCTGCCCGGCATCGACCGCATCCTCATCCCGCTCACAGAGCCCGCGCTGACCCTCATGGTCGACGGCGTCGATCACCGCGTCACGAGTGCCGCGGGCCTCGCCTTCGCCGGCGAGGCCCACGCGATCGCGGCGACGGGCGGTCGCGCCGTGTCGGTGCTCAATGTCATGACGAGGCGTGCGCTCGCGCGGACGACCTGGCGCATCGAGACGCATCGCGGCCCGTTCGCCGTCGATCCGGCCGACACCCTGACCGCCCTCGTCGCGGGTGCGGCCCGGCTCGACGGCATCCCGCTGCCCCTGGGAAGCGTGCTCCCGACCGGCTCCCGTCCGCGCGCCCTCGAATGCGCGGACGCCCTGATCGCCCGATTCCGCGTCAGCCCGGCCGACGCACCGCAGTGAAAGGCACCCCCATGTCCTCCCATCCGATCGTCGTCATCGGCGCGGGCCTGTCCGGCTCGGCCGCCGCCTGGAAGCTCTCCGCCGCGGGCCGGGACGTCGTCGTGCTCGAGCGCGACGAGCCCGCGAGCCCGTTCGGCAGCTCGCACGGCTCGGCGCGGATCTTCCGCTACGCCTATCCCGACCCCTTCTACACCGACCTCGTGCGCATCGCCCGCGCGGGCTGGGACGAGCTCGAGGCATCCCTCGGCACGACCCTCATCACCCCGTCCGGCGCCCTCGACTTCGGCGGTCGCCGCGACCCCGCGGCCCTCGCCTCCGTGCTCGGCGAGCTCGACATCGCGCACGAGCTCCTCGCCCCTTCGGAGGCCGCCGATCGGTGGCCTGGCTTCGCCTTCGACGGCCCCGTGCTGTGGCACGAGGCGGCGGGCGTCATCGACGCCGAGTCGGCGGTGAACGGGATGCTGCGCCTCGCCGAGGCTCACGGCGCCGTCGTCCACTCGAACTGGACGGCGAACTCGGTCCTCAAGCGCGGCGACGGCTACGTCGTCGTGTCGGAGACCGGCGCGGAGCAGCCCGCCTCGCAGGTCGTCGTGGCCGCCGGCGGCTGGCTGCCCTCGCTTCTGGGGTCACTCGACCTGCCCGACGACATCGTTTTCCCCGCCGTCGAGGTGCGCCAGGAGCAGGCGCTGCACTTCCCCTACCGCGACCCCGAGGCGGCCTGGCCGACGTTCATCCACAAGACCGACGACCTTCAGGTGTACGGCCTGCCGGGCGGACGCGATGCCGACTTCTGCGGCCAGAAGGTGGCGATCTACAACGGCGGACGCGTCATCCCCTCCGCCCTCGGGCACGACCGCGTCGTGGATCCGGCGCAGCGGGAACGGCTTGTCGACTACGTCGCGCGCACGCTCCCGGGCCTGAACCCCGAGCCGTACGCCGAGACGACGTGCCTGTTCACGAACCTGCCCGAGGAGGAGTTCGTCATCGACCGCGTCGAGGGCGTCACCATCCTCTCGCCCTGCTCGGGGCACGGCGCGAAGTTCGCCCCGCTCATCGGCGAGCTCGCGGCGCGGCTCGTGACCGGCGGCGATGACGTGCCGGCGCGCTTCCGCCCCCTGCACGCGAAGGTGCCCGCATGACGGTCGCGAGCATGCTCGGCGAGATCGGCGCGATCGGCGCCGACGCGACCCGCGGCGGCTACAGCCGGCCGGGGTACTGCGCGGTCGACCGCGAGCTGCGCGAATGGTTCGAAGGCCACGCGATCCGCCGCGGGCTCGACGTCGAGCGCGACGCCAACGGGATCGTGTGGGCGTGGTGGCGGCCGCCCGGCACGACAGGCCCCGCGATCGTGACGGGGAGCCACCTCGATTCCGTCCCTGGCGGCGGCGGCTACGACGGCCCCCTCGGCGTCGCGTCGGCGCTCGCCGCGATCGACCTGCTGAAGTCCATGGCGCTGCCCCGCCCGATCGGCATCGCCGTCTTCCCGGAGGAGGAGGGTTCGCGCTTCGGCGTCGCGTGCCTCGGCTCGCGGCTGCTGACCGGGGCGATCGCACCCGAGCGCGCGCTCGCGCTGAAGGATGCCGAGGGCGACACGTTCGCCGACGCGGCGGCGCGCGACGGGCTCGATCCGGCGCGCATGGGCGCCGACCCGGCGTCGCTCGCCGGAATCGGCGCCTTCGTCGAGCTCCACGTCGAGCAGGGCCGCGGGCTTGTCGACCTCGGGCACCCGGTCGCGGTGGCCTCCTCGATCCTCGGCCACGGCCGCTGGCGGGTCTCCGTCGACGGGCAGGGCAACCACGCCGGCACGACGCTCATGCAGGGTCGCCGCGATCCCGTCGTGGCGGCGGCATCCATGATCCTCGCGATCCGCGACCTCGCCCGCGCGACCCCTGACGCGCGCGCGACGGTCGGCCGACTCGAGCCGGTGCCGGGCGGCACGAACGTCATCGCGTCCCGCGTGGACTTCTGGATCGACCTCCGTCATCCCGACGACCTCGTCACGGCGGCGCTCGTCACACGCGTGCGCGACCTCGTCGACGTGATCGCGCTCGCAGAGGGCTGCACCGCGACGGTGCGCGAGGAGTCGCTGAGCCCCACCGTCGACTTCGACCTGGGCCTGCGCCGGCAGCTGCGCGCAGCTCTCCCCGACGCGCCCGAGCTCGGCACCGGCGCGGGGCACGACGCCGGCGTGCTCGCCGGGCATCTGCCTACGGCGATGCTCTTCGTGCGCAATCCGACGGGTGTGTCGCACTCGCCCGAGGAGCTGTGCGAAGACGCGGATGCCGAGGCCGGCGCCGTCGCCCTCGCCCAGGTGCTCGGCGACCTCGCGCGGGCGCCCCTCCCCGAGCCTGCGGCGACGCCCTCCTAAGATGACGACGTGAGTTCAGCGCCGGGAGAGGATCAGCACGCGGGGGTCCTGGAGCCGATCATCGCGCAGCAGGTGCGTCGCTACCGCACCGAGCAGGGCATCTCGGCGGCGGATCTCGCGACCCGCACGGGGCTGTCGAAGGCCATGATCTCCAAGATCGAGTCTGCGACGACGTCGTGCTCGCTGACGACGCTGCAGCGGCTCGCCGACGGTTTCGGCATCCCGGTCACGGCGCTCTTCCGCGGCTCGGACAGCGATCGCGAGGCGTCGTTCACGAAGTCGGGCACGGGCAGCATGAGCGTGCGCAGCGGCACGCAGCACGGGCACATCTACCGCATGCTCGGGGTCCTGAAGGACACCCCGAACGCCCTCGAGCCGACGCTCGTGACGCTCATCGACGCCTCGAACGTCTTCCCGCTCTTCCAGCATCCGGGAACCGAGTTCCTGTACATGCTCGAGGGGCGCATGGTCTACGGCCACGGCGGCTACGAGTACGAGATGGAGCCGGGCGACGCGCTCCTCCTCGACGGCGAGTCGTCGCACGGTCCCCTGCAGCTGCTCGAGGTGCCGATCCGGTTCCTCGCCGTCCGCTCCCCGTAGCCGCCGCACGCCAGCGGCCCGCCGCATCCTTCCGGATGCGACGGGCCTCTGCCCACGCCCTCGTCAGCCCTTGACGGCTCCCGCCAGCGCGCCCTGCACGAAGTAGCGCTGGAAGAGCAGGTAGATGATCAGGACCGGGATGGCCGACATGAAGATGAAGGCGTTCATCGGGCCGTAGTCGGTGCCGTGCTGCGTGGAGAAGCTCTGCACGGCGAGCGGGACCGTCCAGTGGTCCTGCGAGCGCAGCAGCGTCGTGGCCATGGCGTACTCGTTCCAGGTCGCGACGAAGTCGAGCACGAACAGTGCGGCGAGGGCGGGCTTGGCCAGCGGCAGGATGATCTGCCAGAAGATCCGGAACGTCGAGGCGCCGTCGATTCGAGCGGACTCCTCGAGCTCGTCCGGGATGCCGCGGAAGAAGCCGTAGAGCACGAAGATCTGGTACGGGATGCCGAACGCGAGGTAGGGCAGGATGAGGCCGCCGAGCGAGTCGAGCAGACCGAGGTTGAGCATCGTGGAGAACAGCGGGCCGAGGCCGATCTGCACGGGGACCATCGAGCCGACGGCGATGACGGCGAGCAGGGTCCGGCCGTAGCGGAACCGGATGCGGGCGAGCGCGTACGCGGCGGCTGCGGCGATGAGCAGGCCCAGCGGCACCTTGATCGCGGCTACCAGGAGGCTGTTGCCGGCGGTGACCCAGAGGTCGCCGGTGTCGATCGCGGAGGCGTAGTTGCCCCATTCCCACGTTGTGGGAAGCGACCACTGCGGGGTCGTGTTGATCTCGGGCTTGCTCTTCACCGAGGTGACGAACATGAGGTACAGCGGCACGAACCACAGCAGCGCCGTGATGCCGAGCGAGATCCACAGGCCGATGCCGACGTAGTCGGGGCGGCCGCGCCGCTTCCCCGCGGGGGTGAGGATCTCGGGTGCGATGACCGGAGTCGCGATGGCGCTGCTCATCGGTCTTCTCCCTTCATCGACCACGCCATGTAGGGCACGACGAGGGCGAGCGTGAGGATCAGCAGCACAGTGGCGACGGCGCCGCCCATGCCGAACTGGTGGTTGGTGAACGACTGCGTGTACGACCAGAGCGCGAGCACCTGGGTCGACTGCGCAGGACCGCCGCCGGTCATGCCCACGACGAGGTCGAAGACCTTGAGCGAGTTGATGATGGTGAGGCTGACCACGACGATCGTGGTCGGGCGAAGCGCGGGGATCGTGACGGCGCGGAACCGCTGCCAGGCGTTCGCGCCGTCGAGCTTGGAAGCCTCGATGAGCTCGCCCGGAACGGTCTGCAGCCCGGCGAGGAACAGCACCATGCTGAACCCGACCGCCTGCCAGATCGACGCGACGAAGATCGACCCGAACGCGAACTGCGGGTCTCCGAGCCACGACTGCGCCCAGTCGCCCAGGCCGATCGCCTTCAGGAACTGGTTCACGGCGCCCAGCGTGGGGTTGTAGATCCACCGCCACATGGCCGCGACCGTGATCGAGGCGAACACCGCCGGGATGTAGAAGACCGCGCGCATCAGGTTGCGGCCGACCATCTTGCGATTCAGGCCCAGAGCCAGCAGCAGCGCGATCACCGTGGGCAGCAGCAGCGAGAGGATGACCCACACGATGGAGTTGCGGAAGGCGGTCCAGAAGACGGCATCCTGCGTGAACAGGCGCACGTAGTTCTGCAATCCCACCCAGACCGGCTCCTGCGTGCGGAAGCCCGACCACTGGAAGAACGACAGTCTGACCGCGTCGACCATGGGGTACACGAGGAACCAGCCGTAGAGGACCAGCGCCGGGATCAGGTACGGCAGCGCGAGGCGGAACCGGTGGTGCCGGGGGGCGCGCGTCTTGGCGCGCCCCCCGGTCACGAGGGTGACCGTGGCCATCACTGGGAGTCCCGGAACTTCTGGAACTCGGCGCCCGCGTCGGCGGGGTCGATGTCGCCGGTCAGCACGGAGTTCTGGATGCGCCAGTACTCGGTGGTCTCGGCGGTCGAGAAGTTCTGGTCGTTGTTGGTGAAGATGCCCTTGGCCTGGCTGAACAGATCGGCCCACACCTGGTTGAGTGGGTTGCTCGCGTCGACCGGCATCGCCTTGTTGACCGAGAGTGCGGCCCACGCCGACCCGGCGATCTTCTGCCCGTCCTCCGACGTGATGAAGTCGAGGAACTTCGCCGCCTCATCGGGATGCTTCGACGCGGCGTTGATGTAGTACGCCTCGCCGAACCCGTAGAGCCGGTCGGTGCCGGTCGGGAACGCGATGATGCCGAGGTCATCGGGGTTCATGCCGTTGTCGGTGACGTTGCCGTTGAACCAGGTGCCCTCGAACTGCATCGCCGACTGCCCCGAGTAGAACAGCTGGCTGGCGTCATCGTTGCTGACGCCCATGAAGCCGTCGTTGAGGTAGTCGTCGCCCCATGTCTTGAGCTCGGTGAAGGCATCCGTGACGCACTTCTCCTTGCCCCAATCCCCGTCACCGGTGTTCAGCTTGTCTGCGGTGGCGGCGCCGCACTTCGTCTCGATGAGCGCGTCGAGCAGTCGCATCACGTGCCAGTTGACCGTGCCGCCGAAGCTGATCGGCGTGATGCCGGCCGCCTTGAGCTTCTCCGCAGTCTGAACCAGCTCCGCATAAGTCGTCGGAGGAGCAGTGATGCCCGCCCGCTCGAAGAGCCTCTTGTTGTAGTAGAGGCCTTCACCCTGCTGGGTCCACGGGATGCCGTGGTACCCGCCGTACTGCGTCACCCCGGCGAGCGAAGCGCCCGTGAAGCGGTCCGCCCAGCCGTACTCGTCGTAGTACGTCGAGAGGTCGAGGCTCATGCCGGCGTCGACGAGCTCGCCGCCCAGACCCGAGCCCTCCCAGTACCAGTAGATGTCGGGGCCCGCGTCGGTGCCGACGACCTGGCGCAGCGCCGTCTTGTGCTCGTCGACCGAGCGCTCCTCGGTCTTGACGGTGATGTCGGGATTCGCCTTCTCGAACGCGTCGATCAGGCCCTTCATCGCCTTCGCCTGCGCGTCCTCCTGCGTGGGCAGCCACACGCTCAGCTCGGCCTTCCCGTCCGAGGAGCTGTCGCCTCCCCCGCCGGAGCAGCCGGCGAGGACGGTGATCGCGGTCGCTGCGAGGGCGACGGCGCCCCACATGCGCTTGGTGTGCATCATTGCTTTCCTTCTGTTGGGGTGGATGTCGGGCGTTCCGACGCGGGAGCGTCGGCTCACGAGTTCTCGGATGCCTGCCAGCGGCTGAACTCGTGAAGCTTGAGGTAGAAGTCCTCGAACATGAGGCGGGTGTCGACCCACGTGTAGACGCGCATCTCGCGCGCTTCTGGCACAGCGGTGTACTGTCCGTCGTCGCCGATGTGCGGCGTCGGACGTGTGACGTGGGTGCTCGACGACGAGTCCGCCTCGAAGAGCGACTGCAGGGCGGTCAGCAGCACGAGCGGTGAGTCGCCCAGCGCGTACGTCTCGGCCGGGCCCCGCCCTTCGAGCGCAGCGCGCAGCATGACGTTCGCGACCTCGTCGTACAGGTACTCGCCGACCGGGCCCGCCGCCGCGACGCGGAGGCGCAGCTCGGCGTCGGAGACGAGGCACTGCCGGTAGACGTCGCGCGCGACCTGCCAGATGGTGAGGTCGGAGTCGTTGAACACGACCTGGCCGGCGACGACGTCGATCAGCAGGTTGTACTCGATCGGCATCGCGTCGGGCGGCGGCACCGCGAGGCCCGCGTGCTCGCCGCCGCCGATCCACACGACGGTGAGGCGCTCGGCGATGCGCGGCTCGAGCAGGTACGCCGATGCGAGATCTGTGAGGCCGCCGCCGGCGACGAAGAACAAGGGGCGAGCGTCGTCGCGCAGCGCCTCCGCGATGATCGCGTCGGCGGCCTCCGATTGCTGCGGCGTCGCCCTGTCTGCGAGCGGCGCCTCGGAACCCTTCACGATGACCTGGGTCGAGTCCAGGCCGAGCCGGGCGAAGACGTCGTGGAGCACGCTGACCGCGTTGGTCGCCGTGTCGGGGCCCGGATCGAACGGGTCGCCCTCACGCAGGTGAGACCCGATCACGAGCGGGATCTCGACGCTCGGAGAGATCAGGTGGTGCACGACCTGGAACAGGTCGTCGGGGTCGCCCGAGAAATCGTTGTCGATGATGACCCGCGCGCGGGCGGCACCCAGGGGCGCGATCTTCTGCCAGGGGGCGGTGCCCAGCGTCCACCTCTTGGCGGTGTCGAGCGCGGGCGCCGTCGTGGCTGGAACCTGGGTCATCCTTGATCTCCTCGTCGAGGTCAGCCACACCGGTTGACCAATTTCAGTGATCGATAACCTACGACATGTGCGATCGATAACCTATAGGCTTGAAAAGCCCGTTACCTGATCGTTATCTACGCGTGACGAGGCGAGGGAGGAACGCATGGCGGCACCGCGCGGCACGACATCGCGACCGAGCATGGCCGACGTCGGTCGCGCTGCGAACGTGTCGGCGCAGACCGTGTCCCGCTACTTCACGGGCACGGGCTACGTGAGCGCCGATACGAAGGAGCGCATCGCCGCAGCGGTCGATCAGCTCGGCTACCGGTTCAATCAAGCGGCTCGGAACCTCCGGACCCAGCGCACCGACTCCGTCGGCGTGCTGGCCCTCGGCGCCCTCAACTACGGCAGCGCCGCTGTGCTCACGGGACTGAGCCTCGCCGCCCGCGAGGTCGACTTCACCCTCTCGATCGTCGAACTCGACCTCGACTACGAGGCGAAGGATTGGGAGGGCGAGGCTCGGCGCGCGCTCGACCATTTCCTGTCGATCCCGGTCGACGGCATCGTCTTCTCCACGCCCGTGCGGGGGGCGGAAGACCTCATCCGGTCGATCGGCGAGTCGACGCCGATCATCACGGTCTCGGAGATGCCGCCGTCACTCGACCAATCCGCGAGCACGCAGTCGCACACGGCGGGGCTCGAGGCGACGCGTCACCTGATCGCGCTCGGGCATCGGCGGATCCTCCACGTGGCCGGGCCTCGCACACGCAACGAGGCGGTCGAGCGGGCCCGCGGGTACAGCGACGCCATGGCCGAGGCGGGCCTCGAGCCCGAGGTGCTCGACGTGGCGACGGACTGGTCGTCGGCATCCGGATTCCGCGCCGGCGAGGTCGCTGATCCCGCGCGCTTCTCCGCCGTCTTCACTGCCAACGACGAGATCGCACTCGGGTTCATGAGCGCGATGGAGCAGCGCGGGCTCCGCGCACCCGGCGACTTCTCCATCGTCGGCGTCGACGACATGCCCACGGCCGCGTACTTCTCTCCCCCGCTCTCCACGATGCGCCTCGACTTCCGCATGCTGGGTGCGATCACCTTCCGGATGCTGCACCAGGAGATCGTCACGGGCGAGCGCCCGCACCACCTCATCGTCGAGCCGGAGCTCATCGCCCGCGCGTCGAGCGCGCCGCCCCGCAGCGCCTGACCCGGCGAACGACCCAGGCCCGCCGCATCCTTCCGGATGCGACGGGCCTCTGGCCGGAGCGGGTCAGGAACCCGAGCGGCGCTTGTTGTAGACGTCGAAGGCCACCGCCAGCAGCAGCACGAGGCCCTTGACGGCCTGCTGCCACTCGATGCCGATGCCCATGATCGACATGCCGTTGTTCAGGACGCCGATGATCAGACCACCGATGATGGCGCCGCCGATCGTGCCGACGCCGCCCTGCACCGCCGCGCCGCCGATGAACGCGGCCGAGATCGCCTCGAGCTCGAAGCCGTCACCGGCCTTGGGACCGGCGAGGTTGAGGCGCGCCGTGAAGATGAGGCCCGCAAGCGCGGCGAGGAACCCCATGTTGACGAACAGCCAGAAGTCGACGCGGCGCGTCTTGATGCCGGAGAGCTCGGCCGCGTGGCGGTTGCCGCCGATCGCGTAGATGTGGCGGCCGAACACCGTGCGATTCATGACGAGGCTGTACACGAGGATCAGGACGGCGAGGATGATGAGCGTCACCGGGATGCCCTTGTACGACGCGAGCGCCCATGTGAACCACGCGATGACCGCAGCGACGAGCACGAGCTTGATGACGAACCACGTCAGCGGCTCGACCTCCTGGCCGTACTTCGAGCGGCCGGCGCGTGTGCGCGCCTGCTGCACGACGATCGCGACGATCGCGACGGCGCCGATCGCGAGGGTGAACAGGTCGGGGTCGGTCTCGCCGAAGAGTCCGGAGAGGAAGCCGTTGCCGAGGGCGCGGTATTCGGTGGGGAACGAGCCGATGTTCGCGTTGCCCAGCACGACGAGCGCGAGCCCTCGGAAGATGAGCATGCCCGCCAGGGTCACGATGAACGCCGGGATGCCGGCGAAGGCGACCCAGAAGCCCTGCCAGGCCCCGACCGCGGCGCCGATGGCGAGCGACAGCACGACCGAGAGCCACCACGGCAGGCCCCAGTTGACGGCGAAGACGCCCGAGCAGGCCCCGACGAAGGCGGCGACCGAGCCGACGGAGAGGTCGATGTGGCCGGCGATGATGACCATCACCATGCCGATCGCGAGGACGAGGATGTACCCGTTCTGCACGACGAGGTTCGAGATGTTCTGCGGGCGCAGGATGATGCCGTTCGTCAGGAACGCGAACAGCGCGACGACGGCGATGAGGGCGATGAAGATGCCGTTCTTGCCGAGGTCGCTCAGCACGTGGCTGAGCCAGTTGGTGAACTTGTTCTCCGGCGGGTTGATGTTGGAACCGACGGCGGTGTTGCGGGTGGTCGTCTCGGACATGTCAATCACTCCTCCGCGCGGTCAGCGCGGCTTCTCCATGGTCATGAGCTTGAGGACGGATTCGGGGGTCGCCTCTTCGATGGGCAGCTCGCCCGTGATGCGTCCCTCGGAGAGGGCGTAGACACGGTCCGAGATGCCGAGCAGCTCCGGCAGCTCGGACGAGATCACGATGATCCCCTTTCCGGATGCCGCGAGCTGATTGATGATCGTGTAGATCTCGTACTTGGCGCCGACGTCGATGCCGCGGGTCGGCTCGTCGAGGATCAGGACGTCGGGGTCGGAGTAGATCCACTTCGACAGCACGACCTTCTGCTGGTTGCCGCCGGACAGCTTGCCGGTCTTGACCAGGACGCTCGGCGCCTTGATGTTCATGCTCTTGCGGAAGTCGTTGGCGACCTTGAACTCCTCGTTGTCGTCGACGAGCCCGCTCTTCGCGAGCCGGCCGAGCGACGCCATCGAGATGTTCCGCTTGATGTCCTCGATGAGGTTGAGGCCGTAGGTCTTGCGGTCCTCGGTCGCGTACGCGATGCCGTTCTGGATCGCCTCGGCGACCGTGCGGGTCTTGATCTCCGCGCCGCGCATGAAGACCTTGCCGGAGATGCGGCTGCCGTACGAGTGGCCGAAGAGACTCATCGCGAACTCGGTGCGCCCCGCGCCCATGAGGCCGGCGATGCCGACGATCTCGCCGGCGCGCACCGTGATCGAGACGTTGTCGACGACGACCCGGCTGGGATCCTGGGGGTGGTGCGCGGTCCAGTCCTCGACGCGCAGCAGCTCTTCGCCGATCTGCGGCTCGTGGTCGGGGTACCGGTGCTCGAGGTCCCGCCCCACCATGTCCTTGATGATGCGGTCTTCCGTGACGTCGGACTTCGCGATCGTCTCGATCGTCTTGCCGTCGCGGATGACGGTCACGGTGTCGGCGACCTTTTTGATCTCGTTGAGCTTGTGGCTGATGATGATCGACGTGATGCCCTCCTCGCGGAGGCTCATGATCAGCTCGAGCAGGTGGTCGGAATCCTCGTCGTTGAGGGCGGCGGTCGGCTCGTCGAGGATGAGGAGCTTGACCTCCTTCGACAGGGCCTTCGCGATCTCGACCAGCTGCTGCTTGCCGACGCCGATCTGGTTGATCTTGGTGGTCGGGTTGTCGCGCAGGCCGACGCGCTTGAGCAGCTCGCCCGCCTCGAAGTTCGTCTTGTTCCAGTCGATGAGGCCGCCGGAGGTGCGCTCGTTGTTGAGGAAGATGTTCTCGGCGATCGAGAGGTAGGGGCTGAGGGCCAGCTCCTGGTGGATGATGACGATGCCCTTCGCCTCGCTGTCGTTGAGGTTCTTGAACTCGACCTCTTCGCCCGCGTAGATGATCTGGCCGTCGTACGTGCCGTGCGGATAGACCCCGGACAGCACCTTCATGAGGGTGGACTTGCCGGCGCCGTTCTCTCCGCAGATCGCGTGGATCTCACCACGCTCCACCTCGAAGTTGACGTTCGAGAGCGCTTTGACGCCGGGGAACGTCTTGGTGATGCTGCGCATCTGGAGAATGTGTTCAGTCATCCTGTTCCTGCTCCTTGCGAATGACGCCGGTCCGCCGGTGAGGACACCGTAGTGGTGCCCTCACCGGCGAGTCCTGACGACAGGCTGATCAGCCGTTGATCTCGTCAGCGGTGTAGTAGCCGCTGTCGACGAGGACCTCGTTGATGTTGTCCTTGACGACGATCTGCGACTCGAGGAGGTACGACGGCACGACCTTCTTGCCGTTGTCGTAGTCCTTCGTGTTGTTGACCTCGGGGTCCTTGCCGCTCAGCAGGTCGACCGCCATCGTGACGGCGACGTCGGCGAGCTGGCGCGTGTCCTTGAAGATCGACGCGAACTGCTCGCCGCGGTTGATCGCCTTGACCGAGTCGAGCTCCGAGTCCTGACCCGAGATGATCGGCCACTCGGCGCCGGTCGCATAGCCGGCGTCGGTCAGGGCCGAGATGATGCCGCGCGAGATGCCGTCGTAGGGCGAGAGCACCGCGTTCACCTTCGAACCGTCCGAGTAGTTCGCGGTGAGGATGTCCTCCATGCGGCTCTGGGCGGTCTCGCCGTCCCAGCGGAGCGTCGCGACCTGCTGGAAGTCGGTCTGGCCCGACTTGACGTCCAGTACGCCCTCGTCGATGTAGGGCTGCAGGGTGTCCATCGCGCCGTTGAAGAAGAACGTCGCGTTGTTGTCGTCGGGCGAACCGGCGAACAGCTCGATGTTGAACGGACCCGCGGGGGCGTCCGCCTTCTTCGTGCCGTCGAGCTCGACGAGACCGAGACCGTTGAGGACCGAGTTGGCCTGCTGCACGCCGACCTTGTAGTTGTCGAACGACGCGTAGTAGTCGACGTTCTCGGTGTCGCGGATGAGGCGGTCGTAGGCGATCACGGGGATGTCGGCGTCCGCCGCATCCTGCAGCACCTCGCTCAGCGTGGTGCCGTCGATCGACGCGATGATCAGCGCCTTGGCGCCCTTCGTGATCATGTTCTCGATCTGCGAGACCTGCGTGGGGATGTCGTCCTCTGCGTACTGCAGGTCGACGGTGTAGCCCTCCTTCTCGAGCGCCTCCTTGACCGAGTTGCCGTCGGCGATCCAGCGCTCCGAGCTCTTGGTCGGCATCGCCACGCCGACGAGGCCTCCGTCGCCGCCGTCGCCCGAGCCGCCCGCCGCGCCCGAGCATGCGGACAGCATGAGCGCGCCCGCCGCGATAGCGGCGAACACGAACTTCTTTGCCTTCACTGTGTTTCCTTTCATCGTGACGTCTTCGTCTTGGTTGCTGTGTTCAGTTGTCTGAGTGGTTGCTTGGATGCCGCGGGCCGGTCGGCCTGCGGAGGCTCGTGCGCGTGGCGCTCTTCGTAGAGCCGGTCGACGGCGCTCTGCGGCAGGGAGGTGAGCAGGCCGCCGTCCTGCGCCAGCTGCACGATCCGGGCGACACCCTCGAGCTGGCCCGCGACCGAGGCCGCCTCGCGTGCCGTCGCACCGACCGCGACGGGCCCCTGCCCGCGCAGCAGCACGGCGCGCGCACGGCGCCCGGCGAGCACGTCGACCACGGCATGCCCGAGTGCGTCGTGGTCGCCGAGGGCGGACTCCCCCACGGGGACCGGACCGCCGAACTCCTCGGCCACGACCGCGAGCGCGCACGGGATCTCCTCGCCGCGCGCCGCCCACGCCGACGCGTACGGCGACAGCGTGTGCACGACTCCGCCGACGGCGGGCATGTGGCGGTAGACGTAGCCGTGGCCGGCCGCGGCGACACTCGGCGCCAGCTCGCTGCCCGGCGTGCCCGGCACGGCTTCGCCGTCGAGGCCGCACAGCACGAGGTTCTCGGGGGCGACCTCAGCGAACGGCATGCCCGCCGGCGTGATCACGAAGAGGTCGGCCTTGGGCACCTTGCCCGAGACGGATCCGCCCATGGGGAGCGCAAGGCCTTCGCGCAGGAGCTCGGCGTGCACGGCGGCGACGTCGGCACGGGCGCGAGCGATCGCGACCTCCGTCTTGACGCCGCTCACGTACTTCTCGCGAAGCTCGGCCTCTCTGCCCTGCGCCACCGACTGGCTCCCTCATTGGATGCGGATCCTGATGTGACGATCCGTGTGACCGTTCACATCGAGACACTATAGCCAGGGGTGAGCGCGAGGTGTCAACCGCCGATGGTCTCGTCTTGGTAACGGGCGCCGCGGCTCAGCGCACGGGCGCCGTCGACGCGCGCACGAGCAGCTCGGGCACGATCGTGGGCGCCCCGGGCACCCCGCCCTCGTCGGCCGGGCCCAGCAGCAGCTCGACGCACCGGCGCCCGAGCTCCGCGAAATCCTGGCGCACGGTGGTCAGCGGAGGCCAGAAGTGCGCGGCCTCGGGGATGTCGTCGAACCCGACGATGCTGATGTCGCCCGGCACGTCGAGCCCCTCGTCGCGCACAGCGTGCATGAAGCCCAGAGCCATCTGATCATTGGAGGAGAACACCGCCGTGAAGTCGCGCACGCTCAGCAGCTCGCGTCCGGCGTAGTACCCGAACTCGGCGGTCCAGTCGCCCAGGATGGGCGCCGTCGTCGGGATGTCACTCGCGCTCATCTCGGCGAGGAAGCCCTTCATGCGAGCCTCCGCCTCGATCCAGTCCTGCGGCCCGGCGATGTGGTAGATGCCCCGGTGTCCGAGGCTGATCAGGTGTTTCGTGGCGAGTCGGGCGCCCGCGACCTGGTCGACGGAGAGCATGTGATCGACATCGAGGTCGGTCGACTGGAGCGTCACGTACGGCACTTCGAGCGGCTGCGACGCGAGCGCGCGGAAGACCCGCAGCTGCGGCGCGATCACGACGAGCCCTTCGATCGACTGGGCGAGGAGGTGCGCGAGACCCTCGGGGATCGACCGCGGATCGCTCGCATCGATGTTCGCCGTGCTGACCCAATAGCCGCGGGCGCGCGCCGCATCCTCGATGGCCGCGATGCTGGATGCCGGCCCGTACATCGTGCTCGACGCGGCGAGGATGCCGATCGTGTGCGAGCGGCTCGTGACGAGCGCCCGGGCGGCGAGGTTCGGGCGGTAGTTGAGGTCGGACATGACCTTCAGCACACGCTCGCGGGTCTCGGGGCGCACGCTCGGATGATCGTTCAGCACGCGCGACACCGTCTGGTACGAGACGTCGGCAAGGCGCGCGACATCGCGGATGCTGGGCCGTCGGGCAGTGGCGTCTTCGCTCATGTCATTTCCGATGTGGCATGTGTACGGTCACACTGAGACTGCCATATCGCGGCGGATCGTGGGGAATCTCCCGACGAGTGGCGTGTGACAGTCACATCCAGCGGTCCGAATCGGCCCCGACCGCTCCCCTGCTGTCACATCGCCGTCACATCTTAGGATCGGACCAGTGGATATCTCGAAGTATCTCCCTCTCAGCCAGCGCCGGCACGATGACGAGTCGACGGTGACGAGCGACCGCCGGGTCGAGATCGCGGCGGTCGTCGATCGCGCGCGAGACCTTCTGGCATCCCGGCCGGAGTCCGACCCGCTCGCGCGGCGCTTCGTCGCCGACGCACGGCTCGCAGCGGCGGGTGAGGCATCCCCCGCCCCTGTCGACCTCCTCGCGCTGGCGGACCAGGTGCGCACCGGACGCAAGCGCAAGGTGTCTGAGCTCGCACGCGCCGTGCGCGCGCTGCTCTCGCTGGCCGACGCCCTCGGCTCGTCGGCGGACCTGCCCTCGCTCACGCTCGGCTCGGTCGCCCTCTACGCGTCCGGCATGGCCCCGTTCGAGCGGCGGGCGGTGATCGCGGGGCACACCGTGAAGGCCATCGACGCCGACTGGCAGTTCGGCAGCGGTCCCGAGCTGCGCGGAACCGCCGAGGGGATCACGAGGTTCCTGCTCGCGCTGTCCGACACGCCTCCGCGCGCGCCGCACGCGTGAGGCCCGTCAGCCGCCGCCGTTGATCACGCCCATGAGGCCCGACACGATCATGTACAGGCCGACGGCGCTCACCACGATCCAGATGCCGATGCGCGTCGGGCTGACGCCGGGGCGCTTCTCGGGGTCGGGCATGCGCCCAGCCTAAACGAGAACGCCCTGCGCCGAGCGGCGCAGGGCGTTCCGGAACCCCTCTTACTTGAAGGCGTCCTTGACGTTCTCGCCGGCCTGCTTGAGGTTCGCCTTCGTCTGGTCGGCTTGCCCCTCGGCCTCGAGACGCTCGTTGTCCGTGGCGTCGCCGACGGCCTCCTTGGCCTTGCCGCCGATGTCCTGAGCGGTGTTCTTGATCTTGTCATCGAGTCCCATGGCGCCTCCTCTGGTCCGATCGCTTGATCACTCGATCACTTCCACGCTAAGCACACCTCGACGATCCGGCAGGGGGCTGGCGCCGAGGAAAACGATGAGGTAAACGGACCCTCACCGCGTGATGCGACGCCGAGTGACCGCGACGTAGATGCCGAGCACGATGATCGCTCCGATGATCGAGCCGATGATGCCGGACGGCTGCAGGAACCCGCCGTTGGGGTCGTGCCCGAAGATCACGAAGCCGAGGAACCCGCCGACGAACGAGCCGACGATCCCCAGGACGATCGTCAGGAGGATGCCGATGCTCTGCCTCCCGGGGATGACCGCCCGTGCGATGAGGCCCGCGATGAGGCCGACGACGATGAGTCCGATGATGGTCCAGAGCATGATCTTCCTTCCTCTGTGGAATCCGGCGACGGCGCGATCGCACCGGGCTCGGGTGGCCTCACGCTAGCAAAAGGCGGGATTCAGCCCCCTGACGGGTGTACAGCCCGACTCGCGAGCGGTAAAATCCGCCGCGTCACATCCGCGCGTACCGCGCGCGAGCGAAGCAGAACACGCCGTAGACACCCAGCCCGGCCCCGACGACCCACAGGATCACGGACCCGAACGGGAGCCCGGCGAGCGTGTGAAGCGCGGCGTCCAGTCCACCCGCCGTCTGCGGATCGTGCATGATCGCGGCGACGACGAAGAGGATGCCGGCGACTCCGACGGCGATGCCTTTGGCGATGTAGCCCACGACGCCGAACGTGACGATGCCGGGGCGCGCGATGTTCGCCGGCAGCACGAGGTTCTTCTCGAAGGCTCGTGTGATGCCGCGGAAGACGAACGCGACGCCGATCGCAGCGACGCCGAGGCCGATGACGGCCACGAGGATCACTCCCCCGGGCGTCGCCATGAGCTGCGCGCTGAATGTCTGCGTCGACTGCGACGAATCGGAGCTGCCGCCGAGCGCATAGACGAGGGCGGTGCCGGCGATCGCGAGGTAGACGACAGCCGTGCCGACGTACTTCGCACGGTGGCCCCACTTCTTCTTGGCGTCGGGGTCGCGCTCGAGAACGGCTTCGGTGATCTGCCACGCGGCGAGCGCGACGAGGCCGAGCGCGACGACCCACAGCAGCACGATGCCCGCGGGTGCCTTCTGGATCTGACCCATCGCGCCGCCCTGGTCGGCCTTGCCTCCGCGTCCGGTCGCGATGGAGATGGCGATGCCCGCGATGACGAGGTGGACGATGCCGAGGACGACGTAGCCGATCCGCGCCGCGACGCGGAACGCCGTCGAGTCCTCGGCCGCTCGGGCAGCGACTTTCGGTGTACTCATAGGCGCAGATTAGCCACACGTCGCGCCACCGAGGGACGGGTTGACAACGCGCGCGGATGCGTCACTCGTCGGGCGGCGGCTTCTCCGCGCGCAGCGCGCGTCTCGCACGGAGCGCCTCGACGGCGCACCACACGAGGCACGCGACGGCGATCCCCTCGAGCAGGCCCGCGAGCACGTCGCTGAGCCAATGCGCGTGGAGGTACGTGCGGGCCCACATCATGTAGACGACCCACACGATTCCGCCCACCCAGATCCACCAACGGCGCAGCAGGAGCGCCAGCGTCACGGCGAACGTCGTCGCGACCGCCGTATGGCCCGACGGGAACGACGTCGCGACGCGCTCGGCGAGTGAATCTCCGGGTCGCGTGCGCGCGATGATGGCGGCCATGGGGGCGCCGATCGCAACGACGATCACGATCGCGGCGGCGAGGTTCGCGGCATCCCAGAACCTTCGCCGCCATGCGAAGGCTCCGACGAGCAGGATGCCGATCACGATCATCCCGATGGTGCCGCCGACGATCGACGGCACCCAGGCGGCCAGGACGCCCGCGTCCGTCTCGGTCACGAGCATGAGCGCGTGCCACCACACGTCGGCGGGAAGCGGATCGTGCCCGCCGAGCGCGACGACGAGCCGCAGCGCGACGAACGCCACGGTCGCGGCGACGCCGATCGTGAGCACGATCCAGCGGCGCGCGTCGAGCTCCTCGAGCGATTCGATATCGGGTTCGGGGGCCGTCATGAGGTGTGAACGAGGCGGTGGTGCATGGATAGATGCTCGCAGAGTGTGGATGCGTGAGGGCGGAAGTCTTATCGCGTAGATTTGCTGCATCGCGGTCGCAGGACCGCTCGGGAGCGCGCGCAGGGAAGTGATGGGA
The DNA here is from genome assembly GCF_044325405.1 of Microbacterium alkaliflavum. Classification (NCBI taxonomy): domain Bacteria; kingdom Bacillati; phylum Actinomycetota; class Actinomycetes; order Micrococcales; family Microbacteriaceae; genus Microbacterium; species Microbacterium alkaliflavum. Next base: position 175,633 of record NZ_JBIQWL010000006.1, read on the forward strand.
ATGCCGTTTCGGAGCCAGCGGACCCTCGAAGCCTGGCTGGAGGAGTTCCGCGCCGAGGGACACGCCGTCCCCGGCGCACTGAAGGTCATCGTGCAGGACGGCGAAGCCGGCGCCAACACGGGGCTGGTTGCGGTCGAACTCGCGAACGCGTCGACGGTGACCTATATCCAGCCCGTCGCCCCCTTCGCCGTCAGCTGGGTCGTGACGATGGAGCCTCGCGAAGATGCGCTCGTCCTCGATGCCGAAGGCGTGCTGCAACTCGGGAACGAGCTCGCGATGGTGGCCGACCTGTGCCGGTTCCTCGAGCAGAAGTCGGCCGAGTTCATCGGCACCGACACTCCGTAGTCGGTCGGGCGTCAGCGCGCGCCGCGGGTGAGCGTGTCGGCCGTCAGCGCGTCGAGGAGCGTCGCGAACTCCCCCGCCTGGCCGCCCTCCAGGGCGCCGACGGCGAGATCGAAGTCGTCGTCGAAGCGCGTGAGCTGCGCCCACGGCTCCTCGGCGATGTCGATCGTCAGGGTGATGCGGTTGACGCGGCGGTCGTTCAGGTCGACGTCGCGGCGCACCGCACCTCGGTCGACGAGGCGGTCGATCAGCGCCGTGACACCTGCCGCCGTGATCCCGAGATGCTCACGCAGCTGCGTCGGCCGGATGCCCGGATGATCAGCGATGTGCAGGAGCGCAATCGCATCCCCTTCGCCGATGTGCAGATCGCGCCGAGCGATCGCGAGCGCCGCAGACCGGGCGCGGGTGTACTCGGCCAGAGCTTTGCGGAGGCCCCGAGCCCCCGATTCCTCAGTCATCGCAGCCCTCTTCCGGAGCTCGTACGCGAGCAGTCTACTCCTTTGCGTAGCTCACTTGATATTTAATCCATCTAGTTAGATCACTTATTTAAATCGGTGAACTTTTGCGCTATGCTCTGAACGCGGGAGGTCGGCGCACCCGGCGTCACCTCGTCCCTCCCCAACGGAAGGGAGCCCTCGTGGGCTACCTCTATTACGGCGACAGCATCGAAGGCATCGAGGTGCCCGATCTGCTGCTGTCCCACCTCAAGGTCGTCATCACGACCAAGCTCCGCCGGCGCGAGAGCTTCACCCTCACTTGGCGGCATGACTTGAGCGGTTCGCACGGCCGTTCATCGCTGTGGCTCCAGGAATCCATCCCGCTCCGCTTCTCCTTCACGCGTTCGACCCCCGACGAGCTCAAGCCTTCCGTTCTGCAGGAATTCACGCACATGGCCAACTCCAGCGCGGGGCTGACCGTCAATCTCGACGAGTGGCTCGAAGAGCCCATCGTCGAGCCACTCCCCGAGCGGGAGGCCGTGCCATCGGCAGCCTGAAGCGCTGACGCGGAGATCGCCGAGCGACACGATTGAACCCGGCGGCTCGCCAGGTCGTGTTCATGACAGGGCCTGCGCGTGTCGGGCCATCGATCGGAAGCCGGTGACCTCCATGGCCGAGACCAGCGATCGCGCTCTGTGGATCATGCGCATCCTCAGCGCCCTCTTCCTCCTCACGACGGGCGGAATCCACCTCTATCTGGTGTTCAACGGCGTCGGCGGCATCTTGGGGGTGATGTTCGTCCTCAACGGCATCGCCGGCATCGTCCTGGCTATCGCCATGGTGGTGCTGCGCGGCCGGCTGCTGCAGTTGGCGACGGTGCTGAGCCTGCTCTTCCTCATCGCGACACTGAGCGCTCTTCTGCTCGCGCTGACGGTCGGGCTGTTCGGCATCCATGAGACGTGGGACTTCACGCTCGTGCCGCAGACCGTCGTCATCGAGTCGATCGGCATCGTCGTGCTCGGCATCACGACGGCGCTGGCGCTCCGCCGGCCGGTCGCGGCGCGGGTTCAGCGCGCCGGATAGAGCGGGTTGATGCGCGTTCAGCGCGCCGGATAGAGCCGGGCGGGTTCAGCGCGCCGACTGACCGACCGGAAGCGCCCGCGCGAGCGATTCGAGCGCAGAGAGGGCGTCGGTCCCCGTCGGGATCATGACCGACGATGTCACGCCTGCGTCGAAGAGCTCCTGCACGCGGGCGCCGACCGTCTCAGGCGAGCCCGCGAGCGCGAGACGCGCGACCCAGGCGTCCGGCATCCGCTCGACGAACTCGCGGCGGTCGGCGCAGTCGGCACGCAGCGCGGCGAACTCCGCGGCGAAGTCGAGCGGCTCGATGTGCGGCGCCCAGTCCGGCTCGCCGATCCATTCGAGGCCCGGACGCACGGCGGCGAGCGCCGTCGCGTCGTCGTCGGCGACGTACGCGACGTTGTAGGCCACGAGGCGGTGCGGCCTCGTCGCGGCGATGCGCTCGAGCGCGGCCCGCGCGTACTCCGGAGTGGTGGGCTCGGCGAGGACCGTGCCGTCGGCCACGCGACCGGATGCCGCGAGCGAGCGCGGACCGCGCACGCCGAGGAGGAGGTCGGGCGCGACGTCGGGCACCGCGCTCGGGTCGAGGGCGAGGCCGTTGAGCACGACGGGCGCGTCGCTGTCGACCGTCTCGCCGCGCAGCAGCCCGCGAAGGGCGGTGACGTAGGACCGCAGGAAGGCGAGCGGACGCTCCGGCCACGCCCCCACCTGCTGCAGGAAGCCCGGCATGCCGTGGCCGATGCCGGCATCCACTCGCCCCGGGAACAGCTGTGCGAGCGTCGCGATCTCCATCGCGGTGAACGCCACGTTGCGCACGGCCGCGGGCAGGATGCCGATGCCTACGCGGATGCGCTCGGTCGCGGTCAGCACGACCCCGGCCTGCGCGATGCCGCCGCGGAACTGAAGGTCTTCCACGACCCACAGCTCGTCGAAGCCGAGACGCTCGGCCCTGCGGGCGAACTCGACGATGAGCGGGGCGGGAACGTCGCGCGGGAGCATGACCCCCTGGGCATGAGTCGACATGGTTTCACGTTATCGGCGTGAACCCCACGCTCAGAGATGCGACTTGATGAACTCCAGGATCGCCTCCAGCTCGCGCTCGACGGCGGCCTCGACCGGCTCGTAGGGCGATCCGTCGAAGTAGCGCGCCGAAGTCCCGGGTCCGTCGGGGCTGCCGTGATCGGCATCGATCGACTTCCGCCAGCGCTCGGCGTGGGTCGCCCACTCCTGCCTGTTGACGATGGAGGGCTCGGTGAACCAGACGTTCCAGCTGAGGGTGTTCCCCGGCGTCAACAGGTTGCCGGAGTAGACGTTGAAGAGGTCCATGACGAGCGCGTTGAACTCGTCGGCGACGTCGTCGCCGGTCTTCGCGATCGGACCGATCTCGACGCCGATGTTGCCGACGTTCCACGCGACATCCCAGTGCCGCGCGAACTCGGGAATGGGGAAGTCGGTGCTCTCGCCCTGGCGGAGCGGGAAGATCGGCTGCTCCGGGTTGCCCGGGTCGAAGGTCGACACCTGGATGGCGTGGGCCTTGTCGTGCGGGAACGGGTGGTCCGCCGCGACGAACTCGTTCCACAGCCACTTGACGAGGCTGTTCTGCTTCGCGCTGGGGCTGAACCAGATCTGCCCTGTGACGGTCAGGTCGGCCGCGAGCGTCTTGGCCGTCTCGTCGACCCAGCCACGTTGACCGGTGACCGAGACCTCGACGTTGAGGCATCCCAGTGCCGCCGAGCACACCCCCTGCTGCGGACAGATGATCGACCAGACGCGTCCCGTGTCGTCATAGCCGATGCGCGAGATGTCCGGCGCGAACATCTGGTAGCAGCGCGATTCGGGATGCCCCGGATCGGACTCCCACGAGAACTCCGGCCACAGCACCGCCTGCTGCCGATCGAGCTTGCCGATGTTCGCCATGTTCTTCAGCATCGGCAGCGACGACAGATTCGGATCCGGATAGGCGAATGCCGGATCGGACTGGGCGAAACCCCCGACCCAGCCAGGCGGGATGAGACCCTGCAGTCCACTCATGTGAGACCCCCTCGGCTCGTGTGAGACACCTCGGACGCTAGCCCTGTGCCGCTGCGGGCGTCTGTAGGCCGTTCGGTGGACAGCGGGCGGAAGCCCCTCAGGAGTTCACGCGGATGATCTCCTGCTGGTAGGGCGCGATGACCGAGGTGGAGATGCGGCAGTCCAGGAGCAGGAAGGGACGGGATGCCGCGTCCCGGCCCGCCCACTCGGCGAGGTGGTCGAGGTCGGCGAGCGTGCGCACGACGACCCCCTCGGCGCCGACGGAGCGCGCAAGTCCTGCGAAGTCGACCTCGGGAATGAGCATCGGTCCCTCGGCGACGCCCTTCAGGCCGTAGAGATTGACCTCGGCGCCGTAGGCGCCGTCGTTCCAGACGACGGCCAGGCCCCGGCCGCCCGCGACGCGGACGGCGGACTCGAGGTCGGCGAGGGCCATGAGACCGCCGCCGTCGCCCGTCGTGAGCACGACCGTCGAGGAGGGCTTGGCGAGCGCAGCGCCGGGCACGGACGGGAAGCCGAGTCCGATCGACTGGTACGCCGTGCCGACCATGATCATGCGGTCGGGTGACGCGACGGGCCAGTACATGTTGGCCCAGCCGATGAAGTGGCCCCCGTCGGACACGACGACGCGGTCTGCGGGGAGGAGCTCACCGATGCGGCGGGCGACCGAGCGCGGGTCGAGACGCCCATCAGGTGCCAGGGCGTCGCCGGGCTCATAGGCGCGCAGCGGCGGGATGTCGATCGATTCGCGCCAGCCCGACGGCGTCGCGCCCAGGCGTGCGAGCTCTTCGACCAGCTGCTCCGCCACGATCCGGGCGTCGCCGCGGAGGTACCCGCCGACATGCGGGTGCGTCGCGGCGGGCGCGACGTCGACCTGCACGACGCGCGTGCCGGGGGCGAAGAGCTCGCCGAAGCGCATCGTGAACTGGTTGAGGGATGCTCCGAACACGACGGCGACATCGGCGTCGCGCACGAGCGCCATGGCGTCGTCGGCGCCGAACCCGCCGGTCACGCCGAGGTCGAACTCGGCGCGCGGGAAGACACCCCGGCCGAGGGCGGTGGACGCCGTCACGGCGCCCGTCGCATCGGCGAGCGCGCCGAGCGTCTCGCCGGCACCCGCGACCCACGCGCCGCGGCCCGCGAGGAGGAACGGCCGCTCCGCAGCCGCGAGCGCCGCCGCGAGGTCGCGGATCGCCGCCGCCGGGAACGCGCCGGTCGGGGCGAGCGGTGCCGGAAGGACCTGGGCGGGCGCGTCGGGCACAGGGCCGGCCTCGCGCGTCGCGACGTCGTAGGGGATCGCGAGCACCGTCGGCACGCGGTAGGTCAACGCGTGCTCGATCGCGATGATCGTCGTGGCCGCGGCATCCGTCCGCCCCACCGTGTAGGTGCGGGCGCCGACCGCCGAGGCGAGCGCGATCTGATCGACGCCCCACGGACGCGGACCCGACGTCGGCTCGTCGCCGACGACGAGCACGAGCGGCACGTGCGCCTGACGCGCCTCGGCGAGCGCCGTCAGTGTGTTCGTGAAGCCGGCGCCGTAGGTCGCGGTCGCCGCGGCGAGGCCTCCGCCGGCGCGGTGGTGCGCGTCTGCGGCCACGACTCCGCCGGCCTCGTGCCGGACGGCGGTGTACGTCGCGGGGGTCTGACGCTCGAGCGCGTCGAGGAACCATGCGTTGCCGTTGCCCATCACCCCGAAGACGTGGTCGACGTGGCGGGCGAGGGTGATGGCGACGTGCGCTGAGACGGTGGGCATGGCGAAGCCTTTCGAGACGAGAACGGGCGGAAGACCGTGTGTGTCTCGCGCGTGCGCGCTGCGTGCCCTTTTTTCGAGCACCGGCGGGATCGTCCCCGCCGGACAAGGCGAGTATGGCCCACGCACGTTCGGCGGGCCAAATCCCGCGGCACCGTGTCGGGATGCGGGATGCCGTCCTTCCGCCCCGCGTCCATGGCAGGGTGGGCATCGGTGTTCCGACGTCTGGAGTGACATGAGATTCGGTCGTAGGGGGCCCGAGGGCTCCGAGATCCCCGTCGTGGTGCGCGAGGACGGGGTGTGGGATCTGTCCCCCGTGACGGACGACATCGACGGCGCCTTCCTCGAGTCAGGCCCCGTGGGCGCGGTCGAGGAGGCGCTGCGCGCGGGACGGCTGACGCGCCTGGACGACGCCGACGCGCTCCGCGTCGGAGCGCCGATCGCACGCCCCTCGGCGATCATCTGCATCGGCATGAACTACGCGGCGCATGCCGCGGAGTCGGGAGCGCGGCCGCCGCGGGATCCGGTCGTGTTCCTCAAGACGCCGAACACGATCTCGGGCCCGTACGACGACGTCCCGCTCCCGCGTGGCAGCGAGAAGACCGACTGGGAGGTCGAACTCGGCGTCGTCATCGGCACGCGGGCGAGCTACCTCGACAGCCCCGCGGACGCGGCGGCGCACATCGCGGGCTACACGGTGGTCAACGACCTGTCCGAGCGCACGTGGCAGCTCGAGGTCTCGGGCGGGCAGTGGAGCAAAGGCAAGTGCGCACCGCGCTTCTCCCCCACGGGGCCCGAGCTCGTGACACCCGACGAGATCGCGTCGACCGACCTCCGGTTGCGCAGCTTCGTCAACGGCGACGCGCGGCAGGACTCCACGACGGCCGATCTCATCTTCCCCGTCGACGTCATCGTCTGGCACCTCAGTCAGTACATGGCCCTCGAGCCGGGCGACCTCATCATGACCGGCACACCGGAGGGCGTCGCCCTCTCCGGACGCTTCCCGTACCTCGCTCAGGGCGACGTCGTAGAGGTGTCGATCGACGGGCTCGGCGGGCAGCGGCAGGTGATCGTATGACCGGACCGATGGACGGGCTCGTCGCGATCGTGACGGGCGGCGGCTCCGGCATCGGCGCCGCGATCGTCGAGCGACTTCGCGCCGACGGGGCGACGGTCGCGGCGTTCGACCTGCGTCCACCCGACGACGGCTTCACGGTCGACGTCTCCGACGACACGTCCGTGCGCGCGGGCGTCGCCGCCGTCACCGAGCGCTGGGGCCGCATCGACATCCTCGTCAACAACGCGGGCATCGGCGCGCAGGGCACCGTCGCGGACAACTCCGACGACGAGTGGCACCGTGTGCTCGACGTCAACCTGCTCGGAGCCGTGCGCCTCTCCCGCGCGTGCCTGCCGTGGCTGCGGAAGTCGCCGTCGGCGGCGATCGTCAACATGTGCTCGATCGCGGCGACGGCGGGCCTTCCGGCACGGGCCCTCTACGGGGCATCCAAGGGCGCGCTCCTGACCTTGACGCTGCAGATGGCAGCCGACCACCTCCGCGAAGGCATCCGCGTCAACGCCGTCAACCCCGGCACGGCCGACACGCCCTGGGTCGCTCGGCTGCTCGACGCCGCCGAGGATCCGGTCGCCGAGCGCGCCGCGCTCGAGGCGCGACAGCCGCACGGGCGGCTCGTCGACCCGCGCGAGATCGCCGACGCCGTCGCCTACCTCGCGGGGCCGGGTGCGGGCTCGACGACGGGCACGGCCCTCGCCGTCGACGGCGGCATGTCGGGGCTGCGCCTCCGGCCGGCCTGACCGGAGCTACCGGCCCTGCGCCTGCGCGTCCTGCATGAGATCGACGAGCACGCGGGCCGTCGACTCGTCGATGACGAGGTCGGTGATCGCCCCGGCGTACAGGGCGGCGAGCAGGGGCACGGCCTTGTGGTCGCCGGCGACGGCGCAGACGCGCCGCGGGATCTGCTGCAGCTCGCGCGGGGTCGGCCCCGTCGCGCGCTGGTTGAGACTCAGGTCGTCGTAGGTGCCGTCGGCGCGCAGGAACACGGTGCAGACGTCGCCGACGACGCCCTCACGGTAGAGGGCGCGGACGTCGGCGGCATCGAGGTAACCCGCCGAGTAGACGTGGCTGGGGACCTCGCCGCTGAGCGCACCCACCCCGAAGAGCGCGATGTCGGCCCGCCGCTGGAGGTCGAGCACCCGCGCCACTGAGCGCTCGGCCCACATCGCCTCCCGCGTCGCCGCGTAGTCGAAGAACGCCGGCACGGGGAACATGTGCAGCTGGGCGTCGAAGGCCTCGCCGAAGCCGACCATCATCTCGCCCGCGAACTCGACCCCCGACGTGCGCGTGTTCGCCGATCCGTTCAGCTGCACGACCGAGCTCGCGCGCGTCGGCTTGCTGGTCAGGTGCCGCGTGATCGCCGCCATCGTCGTCCCCCACGCGACGCCGAGGATCATCCCCGAGTCGAACCAGTTGGTGACGAGCCGGGCCGTCGTCATGGCGACCTGGTCGAGCCGTTCGCGCGCCGTCGCCGACTCCCGCACCGGGACGATGTGCGTCGTCACGCCGAACGATTCATTGATCGAGCGGCCGAGCTCCGGTGCGCTGGTCGGCAGCGGGCGCAGCCGGATCTCGACGAGGCCCTCCTGCCGGGCCTGTTTCAGCAGCCGCGACACGGTCGAGCGGGAGAGATGCAGATGCGACGCGATCGCGTCCATCTTGAGGTCCTGCAGGTAGTACATCGATGCGCTCGTGAGCATCTGGTCGTGCTTGTCCACGACGCCATGGTGCACGTTCGTGCACCATGGTCGCAACGTCGTGCGCTCAGCCCGGGAGCGAGCTCGTCGTGAGCGCGAGCCTCGCTCCGGCCGCGCGGAGCCAACGGGCCGGCTCCGCGAGGGCGAGCGTCGACGAGCCGGCCAGATCGGTCAGCGAGGCCGCGGCGGTGAAGCCCGAGACGTCGGCATCCGGTGCGATGCGGCCCGCGACGAGTGCGACGGGCACCTCCGCGGCGGCGCCGATGGCCGCGACGTGGGCGGGCGCCTTGCCCGCCGCCGACTGCCCGTCGAACGAGCCCTCTCCCGTGACGACGAGGGATGCCTCGCCCAACGCCGCGCGCAGTCCGACGAGCTCAGCGACCTGAGCGGCACCCGGTACGAGCGCGGCCCCCCAGACGAGGAGCGCGAAGCCCGTGCCGCCGGCGGCACCCGCACCAGGAGTGGTCGGATCGCCGGGGAGGAGGCCGGCGAGCCGGGTGAGTCCGTTGTCGGCCGGGATGATCTCGCCGGCGGCGAAGCCCTTCTGCGGGCCGAACACCGCGGCCGCTCCGCGTGGACCGAGGAGCGGATTGGTGACATCGGTCAGCACGACAACGCCGGTGGGCGGCAGCGCCCGCATCCCCCCGAGCTCGGCGTGGGCGACCGACGCGAGTCCGCGCGCACCGGGAGCGATGGGCCGGGCCGTGGCATCCGTCAGCTCGACGCCGAGCGCCCGCAGCAGCCCGGCGCCTCCGTCCGTCGATGCGCTCGAGCCGATCCCGAGCACGAGCCGTGACACGCCGTGATCGAGCGCGGCGACGATGGCCTGCCCGAACCCCGTCGTGTCGGCGTCCCAGGGGAGGCGTCGCGCGCCGAGCAGTTCGATGCCCGACGTCGAGGCGAGCTCGACGACGCCGGCGCCGTTCGGTGCGTCGGGCGTCGGAGGCAGAAGCAGCCACGCCGCGCGAACGCGCATGCCGTCGGGCCCCGTGACCTCGACGGGCATCGGACGCGCGCCTGGCACGGCGGCCGCGAACGCGGCGAGCGTGCCCTCTCCCCCGTCGGCGACGGGACGCAGCACGATGTCGTCGTGCGGGCGGGCGGAGCGCCAGCCGTCGGCGAGGGCGGCCGCGGCGCCAGCCGCATCGATCGATCCCTTGAAGCTGTCAGGTGCGAAGACGACTCGGCGGGCGGCGCTCATGCGTGCTGTCGTCGCGGCGTGCTGTCGCGCAGCACGACCTCGAGCGGGATGCCCGCGGGGTCCTGCTGCCAGGTCTCGTCGACGGCGGCGCGCAGCGCCTGGTAGCCCACGGACTCGAGGGGCACCCGCACGCTCGTGAGCGCAGGGCTGACGTCGCGCGCGGCGGGGATGTCGTCGAAGCCCGCGAGCGCGATGTCGGAGCCGACCGAGCGCCCCGCTTCGCGGAGTGCCGTGAGCGCCCCGATCGCGACGAGGTCGCTGATCGCGAAGACGAGCGTGCCGGGCTCGATGCCGTCGGCGAGCGCCTCGCGCATGACCCGCTCTCCCGCCTCGCGCGTGAAGGCGCCGCGGTAGACGCGCACGACGGCGCCGCCGCCCGAGGCGAATCCGGCTGTGAAGCCCGCGATGCGGTCGTCGGACGTGCGCACGCCCTCCTGGGCGCCGAGCACGATCGCCGAGCCGAAGCCGCGCTCCGCCAGTGCCGCGCCGAGCGCACGGGCCCCGCTCTCGTTGTCGATCAGCACGGCACGGACATCGCCGCCGCCGGGTCCGAGTGCGACGACGCGTCCGCCGGTCGCGGTCAGCGCGTCGAGCTCGTGCTGCAGCTCGGGCGCCGACGACTCGGTGCTGCGCGAAGCCGCCAGGATGAGCCCGCGGGGGCGCTGGCCGCGCAGAGCCCGCACGAGGCGGATCTCGCGGGCGGGGTCGCGCTCGGTGACGGAGATCGTGACGATGAGGCCGGCCTCGTCGGCACCGCGGGCGACACCGGAGGCCAGCTGCCCGAAGTACGGGTCGGCGATGTCGGCGACGAGCAGCGCGATGACCGCCGAAGTGCCCTTGGCGGTCGCCTGCGCCGACAGGTTGGCCGTGTAGCCCAGCTCGTCGGCGGCGGCCACGACGCGGTCGCGGTACGACTCGGCGACCTTGCGCGTCGAGCCGTTGAGCACGCGCGACGCCGTCGCGAGGGAGACGCCTGCGGCCTCAGCGACGTCGTTGAGCGTCGGCGCCGACGTGCGCACCCGCACGGGCGGCGCGTCGGCGGACAAGTCTGTCATCGGGCCGAGTCTAGAGCCGCCACGAGCGAAGGCGAGACGGCCGCGCCGAAGCCTGCAGCCGTGCGCCGCACGACCTCGTCGGGGGCGGTCGCCCAGACCTCTTCGTTGAAGATCTCCACCTCGATGTCGCCCGTGTAGCCGGCGTCGAGCACGGCGCTGGTGAGCGACGCGAAGTCGATCACGCCGTCGCCCGGGTAGTGCCGCGAGAGCAGCACGTCGGCCGCGAGCGGCGTCTTCCAGTCGCACACCTGGTACGTCGCGATCCGGCCCTCGCGGCCGGCGCGGGCGATCTGCTCGAGCACCTGCGGGTCCCACCACACGTGGAAGGTGTCCACCGTCACGCCGACGACCGACGGGTCGAAGTCGGCGGCGAGGTCGAGCGCCTGTCCGAGCGTCGAGACGACGGCCCGGTCGGAGGCGTACATGGGATGCAGCGGCTCGATCGCGAGCGTCACCCCGGCGGCCGCGGCATCCGGAGCCAGCTCGGCCAGCGCGTCGTGCACGCGCGAGCGTGCGCCGACGAGGTCGCGGGAGCCCTCGGGCAGCCCGCCCACGACGAGCACGAGCACAGCCGTCGACCCCTCGGCGCCGGCGGCGGCGAGCGTCGCGGTCTCTTCGATCGCCCGGCGGTTGTCGTCGATCGCGGCGCGGCGCGCGGGGCCCTCGGGGATCGTGAAGAACCCGCCGCGGCAGTGCGTCGTGAAGCGCAGGCCCGAGTCGGCGAGCATCGACGCGGCCGTCTTGAGACCGACCTCGCCTACCGGCTCGCGCCACAGGCCGATCGCCTGCACGCCGTTCTGGGCGGTGGCACGCAGCGCCTCGGCGAGGCTCGCGTACTTCAGGGTGGCCTGGTTGATCGACAGGCGGGGATCGACCGTGGCGGTCATGCGTCCACTCCGTTCACGCGCAGGAGGCTGTGCCAGCGCTCGGCCGCGAGCTCGGGGCGCTCCAGGGCGTGCGAGGCGTTGGCGAGCTCGACGATGCGGGACAGGTGCGGGAGGCTGCGCGCGGAGTGCAGGCCGCCGACCATCTGGAACGCCGGCTGGTGGCCGTTGAGCCACGACAGGAATGCGACGCCGGTCTTGTAGTAGAACGTCGGCGCGGCGAAGACCTGGCGACTGAGCTCCTCGGTGGGTCCGAGGATCGACAGGTAGGCGGCGGGGTCGTCGGCGTCGAGCGCCTGGATCGCGGCGGAGGCGACGGGCGTGATCGCCGCGAAGGCGCCGAGCAGCGCGTCGGAGTAGGAGTTGCCGGTCGCTGAGCTTGTCGAAGCGTCGAGGTCCGACCCCTCGGCAAGCTCGAGGACAGTTACGTCGGCGCCGCCGATGAGTCCGACGTAGTTGAAGTCGTCGCCCGTGAACATGCGCACACCCTCGGGGAGGCGCTCGCGCACCGAGACCTCGGCGGCGGCATCCAGCAGGCTCATCTTGACGCCTGCGACCTTGCCGGGGTTCTCCGCGATGATGCGCAGGAGAACGTCAGATGCTTCGCTCCATTCGGACGAGCCGAAGTATCCCTCGAGGGCGGGGTCGAACGCCGTGCCGAGCCAGTGCAGTACGACGGGCGAGCTCGCCGCCTGCAGCACGGCGCCGTAGACGCGCAGGTAGTCGGTGCGCGACGAGGCGGCGCGGGCGAGGTGGCGCGATGCCATGAGCACGGGGCCTGCGCCCTGCTCCTCGGTGAAGTGCAGCTGCTCCTTGTAAGCGTCGATGATCTCGGCGATCGAGATCGACTCGCCGTCGACGTGGTCGGTGTTGACGCCGACGACCACCTGGCCGCCCTCTTCGCGCGCGACCTGCGCCGAGCGGGCGATGAGCTCGCGCGTCGCGGCGGCGTCGAGGCCCATGTTGCGCTGGGCCGTGTCCATCGCGTCCGCGACACCCAGACCCCACGAGTAGACGTGGCGGCGGAAGTCGAGCGTCGCGTCCCAGTCGATCTCGGCAGGCCGGCCGGGGGTGTTGTCGGCCCACGTCTTGGGCACGACGTGCGCGGCGGCGTACGCGACGCGGCTGCGCAGCGGCGCGGCGGGCTTCGCGAAGGCGGGCGCCTCGTTGAGCTCGGCGGCCGTGACGGTGCCGTCCCCGGCGAGGAGCGCGAAGGTGGCGGTGGCGGTGGTCGTCGGCATCCCGGTCACTCCAGCGTCAGGGTCGGCAGCTCGACCTTGCGGCCCTCGCGGCTGGACTGCAGGCCGGCCTCGGCCAGCAGCACGCCGCGCGCGCCGGAGAGGAGGTCGAACTCGTACTCGGTGCCGAGGACGTAGGAGGTGAGGAACTCCTCCCACTGCTGGCGGAAGCCGTTCTGGAAGACGTCGTTCGTCGGCACGTCGGCCCAGTCGGCGTCGTAGTCGTGGTCGTCGGCGAGGTCGGGGTTCCACACCGGCTTCGGGGTCGCGTTGCGGTGCTGGATCTTCGCGCCGAACAGGCCCACGACGGCCGAGCCGTGCGTGCCGTCCACGTGGAACTCGACGAGCTCGTCGCGGTTCACCCGGACGGTCCACGAGGAGTTGATCTGCGCGACGATGTCGCCCTCGAGCTCGAAGATGCCGTAGGCGGCGTCCTCGGCGGTGGCGACGTAGGGCTCGCCCTTCTCGTCCCAGCGGGTCGGGATGTGCGTCGCTGCCTGCGCGTAGACCGTCTTGACCTCGCCGAACAGGTTCTCCAGCACGTAGTTCCAGTGCGGGAACATGTCGACGATGATCCCGCCGCCGTCCTCGGCGCGGTAGTTCCAGCTGGGACGCTGCGCCGGCTGCCAGTCGCCCTCGAAGACCCAGTAGCCGAATTCGCCGCGGACGGACAGGATGCGGCCGAAGAAGCCCGAGTCGATGAGGCGCTTGAGCTTCTGCAGGCCGGGCAGGTAGAGCTTGTCGTGCACGACGCCGGTCTTGACACCCGCCGCCTGCGCGAGCTTCGCGAGCTCGAGCGCCTCGTCGACCGTCTCGGCGGTGGGCTTCTCCGTGTAGATCGTCTTGCCCGCCGCGATCGCCTTGCGAAGGGCCGACGCGCGGGCCTTCGTCACGAGGAAGTCGGCGTAGATCTCCCAGCGCGGGTCGGCGAGAGCCGCGTCGAGGTCGGTCGTGTAGTCCTCGATGTCGTGCTTGGCGGCCAGCTCCGCGAGCTTGAGCTCGCTGCGGCCCACCAGGATCGGGCGCACCGTGACGCGCGTGCCGTCGGGAAGCTCGATGCCGCCCTGCTCGCGGATCGCGAGGATCGAGCGGACGAGGTGCTGGCGGTACCCCATGCGGCCCGAGACGCCGTTCATGATGATGCCGATCTCGCGCACCTGCGGGCGTGCCGCCGTCTGCGCGGGGGCGATGGTCGTGTCGGTCACGGGATCCTGCTTTCTGTCTGGCTTCTGTCTGTGGCGGTCATCGTCTGCTCCGACGATGGGTAAGCGCTTTCCGATTAGTGTTGCACGCGGGATCGAGGCCGTCAAGCGCTTTCCCGCCCACTCACCGGGACTGCACGCACTCCGCCGGCCGCAGGGCCTGCCGACACGAGGGCGAAGAGCACCTCCTGGGGCGCGAGGGTGCGACGCCCGAGCGGGTCGCCGGTCTCGGCATCCCTCCCCTCGAGCTGCACGTCGGCGGGCTCGTCGCCGTGGTTGATGACCGTGACGAGGTCGCCGCGGCGGGCGGCTTCGACGTGCGGCGGCAGCCCTTCGACGACGGGACGCACCCCCGATGCCGAGGTCACAGCGCCGACCACGAGGTCCAGGCCCGCGGGGTCGGGCATCGTCGCGACGTACCAGGCCTCGCCGAGCCCCGACTCGTGGCGGGTGAGGGCGGGCGATCCGGCCGCGAGGCCGTCGGCGAAGGACGCGACGACCGTCGCGCCCGCGGCGTGGATCGTCTCGGCGATGAGCCGGCCCGTGAAGGTGCGGTCGCCCGCGCGCACGGTGACGCCGACCGCTGCGGCGGCGTCGCCGGGCGCGCTCTGCGCGCCGACACCGGTGCCGCCCTTCGACGCGCCGGCGAGGGCGCCGAAGTCCTCGAACCGGATGCCGAGGGTCGGCGCGAGCTGCGTGAGGAACCCGCCGCTTCGGAACTGGTCGTGGCCGTCGACGACGTCGGTGAAAGGACCTGCGAGGAGCGTGCCGCCGTCGTCGACGAACCGGGTCAGGGCCGCGGCCCCCTCGTCGCGGAGGAGGTACAGGAGGGGCGCGACGACGAGGTCGTAGTCGGCGTCGACCTTCTCGGGCGGCACGATGTCGACCATGAGCCCCCGACTGTGGAGGGCGCCGTACCACTCGAGGATCAGCGCGAGGTAGTCGACCCGTGTGGGGTGGTCGCGCTCTTCGACAGCCCACCAGTTCTCCCAGTCGAACACGAGCGCGACCCGGGCGTCGCGGCCGGGCGGGGGAAGCTCGGGAAGGGCCGCGAGCCGGCGTCCGAGTTCGGTCACGGCCCGCCACGTGCTCGTGTCGGTGCCCGCGTGCGGAAGCATCGCGGAGTGGAACTTCTCGCTGCCCGTGCGGGACTGCCGCCACTGGAAGAACATGATGCCGTCGGCGCCTCGGCCGATCGACTGCGCCGTCTCGGCCACGAGCGCCCCCGGCTTCTTCCCGGGGTTCGCGGGGCGCCAGTTGACGGCATCCGTCGCCTGCTCCCACAGCAGCCAGGGCACCCCCGGCTTGAGCGAGCGCACGAGGTCGCGCTGGAACGCGGCATCCCGCACCCGGTTCGGGTTGGACGGATCGGGGTAGCAGTCGTCCGCGACGACGTCCATGAAGGGCGCCCACTTCGCGTAGTCGGCGGGCTTGAACGGGCCCATGAAGTTCGTCGTGATGGGCTGCGTCGCGCCGGCGGCGAGGAGGATCTCGCGCTCGGCGAGGTAGCACTCCAGCAGCATGTCCGACGTGAAGCGCCGGAAGTCGAGCATCGACGACGGGTTGTGACTATACGGCGCGAGCCGCGGCGGGAAGATCTCGTCGAAGTCGGCGTAGCGCTGCGACCAGAAGCTCGTGCCCCACGCGTCGTTGAGCTCCGGGATCGTGCCGTACCGGGCTTGGAGCCACACCCGGTACGCGTCGCGCGCCGCGTCGGAGTAGTCGTACCAGAGGTGACAGCCGAACTCGTTGCCCACGTGCCATATGACGACGGCGGGATGCTGCGCATAGCGGTCCGCGATCCTCCGCACGAGCTCCCCCGCGAGCCGCCGGTACGTCGGCGACGACGGCGCGAAGTGCTGCCGGCTGCCCGGCCAGTAGGAGGCGCCGCTCTCGTCGGCGGGCAGGGTCTCGGGATACGTCGCGCTGACCCACGGCGGCGGCGATGCCGTCGCCGTTGCCAGGTTCACCCGGATCCCGCCCGCGTGCAGCTTGTCGATGACGCGGTCGAGCCATCCGAAGTCCCATACGCCTTCGGCGGGCTGGATGCGCGACCACGCGAAGATCCCGAGGCTCACGATGTTGACGCCGGCCTCCTGCATGAGGCGGACGTCTTCATCCCACACCTCCTCCGGCCACTGGTCGGGGTTGTAGTCGGCGCCATACAGCACGCGGCGGCTCCTCGAGGTCGGAGGGGTGGTGGTCAGCTCGTCCGGCGGCGGCGTGCGGGGATCGCGATGACGGCGAGAGCCGCGCAGCCGAGCGCGGGGATGACGAGGGGCGGGAGCATCCACGCCGACAGGCCGACGAAGAAGGCCGCGGCGGCGAGGTACAGGGTGCCGATCGCGTCGGCGGTGGCGGCGGACGGGATGCTGCGCACCGCGCCGCGCCAGCCGTGCTCGGGTGTCCACGCGGCGGCCGCGAACAGCAGCGCGGTCGCCGTCGCGACGAGGCCGGCCCAGCCGACGGCGCCGATGACAGGACCGCCGGGCAGGGCGCCGGAGTTCGCGAGGACGATGTCGAGCGCGAGCACGAGCGAGAGGACGACGACCGCGAAGCCGACGAGGAGCCCGCCGACGATCGCCGCCTTGAGGTCGCTCCAGAACAGCCGGACGGGCGAGCCCTCCGCCGCGAGGTAGCGGCGCAAGTGCCGGATGCCGGCCGCCAGCGCCGCCGGCAGCGTCACGACGAGGATGCCGGCCGCCAGGATGAGCAGTCCCGTCGCGAGCACCTCGCCGAAGAAGGCGAAGGCTCCGGCCATCCCGGGGAAGCGGGCCGGCGGGCGCTCTTCGAGCGTGGGGCCCGCCCCCGACACGTCGTCCCGGCGTGCCGCCTTGAGCTGCTTGCGGTCCATGCGTCAGCCCTTCAGACCCTGCGTGGCGACGCCGTCGACGAGGAAGCGTTGGAAGACGAGGAAGAAGAGCAGGACGGGGAGTAGGGCGATGAAGCTGGCGGTGACCGTGGCGCCGTAGTCGGCGCCACCGGAAGAGGCGTCGTTGTAGAGGCGGAGGGCGATGGGGAGGGGGTAGTTGTCGGGGCTGGTGAGGTACAGCAGGGGTCCGAGGAAGTCGTTCCAGCTCCAGATGAACGCGAAGATCGCGCAGGTGATCAGGGCGGGTTTGATCAGGGGCAGGATGATCGACCAGAAGATCCGCCAGTGGCCGGCGCCGTCGATGCGGGCTGCTTCGTCCATGTCACGGGGCATCTGCCGGATGAACTGGACCAGCAGGAACACGAAGAACGCTTCGGTCGCGAGGAACTTCGGCAGCAGGATCGGGACGAACGTGTCGATCAGGCCGAGCTTGTTGAAGATGATGTACTGCGGGATGATCACGACGTGGAACGGCAGCAGCAGCGTGCCGATCATCGCGGCGAACAGGATCCCGAGCCCTTTGAACTGGATCCGGGCGAACGCGTACGCGGCCAGTGACGCGGAGAACACGGTGCCGATCACACTGCCGCCGGCGATGATCAGGGAGTTGAGGAAGAACTTCCACATCGGCACCCCGGCGATGCCCTCGGACACGGTCTTGTAGTTGTCCAAGGTGGGGTTGCGGGGCAGGATCGCGATCGACTGCCCGAACTCCGCGTTCGGTTTGAAGGTGGCGAACAGCAGCCACACCAGCGGATACAGCACCAGCGCGGTCAGGGCGACCAGCACGATCGCCCAGATCACGGTCTGCCAGGTGCGGCGGGTGACCCGCCGGCGGCGCCGCGGGGTGGGCGTGGTGTCGAGGTTGTGCGCGAGGGTCTCGATGGCCGGCTGGCCGAATGTCGTGCTCATCGGTTGTCTCCGGAGTAGTGCACCCACGAGCGCTGGGTGCGGAAGAGGATGAAGGCGATGATCGCGACGACCACGAGCAGCACCCACGCGATCGCGGCCGCGTAGCCCATCTGCCCGTCGGCGAAGCCGCGCTTGTAGAGGTACAGGGTGATGAAGTTCGTCATCCCCGCGGGGCCGCCGGTGCCGTTGCTGATGATGTACGCCGACGCGAACACCTGGAACGCGCCGATCAGCCCCAGCAGCAGGTTGAAGAAGATCACCGGGCTGAGCATCGGGATCGTGACCGCCCGGAACCGGTGCCACGGTCCGGCCCCGTCCATCTCGGCCGCCTCGTACAGCTCTTTCGGGATCTGCTTCAGACCGGCGAGGAAGATCACCATCGTCGCGCCGAACTGCCACACGTGCAGGAGGATCATCGCCGGCAGCACCAGCGCGGGGTTGCCGATCCACCCGCCCAGGTCGATTCCGAAGAACGACAGCGACTGGTCCACGGGGCCGTCGTTGGCGAACATCGCCCGCCACACGATCGCCACCGACACGGATCCGCCGATCAGCGACGGGGCGTAGAACGAGGACCGGAAGAACCCCGAGCCGCGATCCCGGTAATTCAGCAGCATCGCCACGCCCAGCGCCGCGGCCAGGGTGATCGGCGTGCCGACCAGGACGTAGACCAGGGTGATCTGCGCGGCCTGCATGAACGACGGGTCGTTCGTGAACAGGCGGATGTAGTTGTCCAGCCCGATCCACTTCGGCGGGGTGAAGATGTTGTACTTCGTGAACGAGAGATACAGCGACCAGCCCATCGGGATGATCGTCAACCCGAAGAACCCGATCAGCCACGGCGTCAGGAACCCATAGCCCGCCAACGACTCGCGGCGCTGACGCGCGCGGATCCCTGGCCGGGTGCCCAACTCCGGGCTGCCCTTGCGGAACAGGCTCCGGCCCGCCGGCTTCCTATCCGTCACGATGACTCTCGTCGCTGTCGTGCTCACGTCGATTCTCCTGATCGGTGGGAGTTGGTGTCCGGGGGCCCGGGCGACCGCGCCCGGGCCCCTGGAGGCCTGTTACTGGTTGAGGACGACGTCCATCTCGCTGAAGAACTGGTCCACAGCGTCGTCGACCGTGACGGTCCCGAAGTTGAGCTCTTGTCCGAGCTCCAGGAACTTGTTCTCGAGGGTGCCGTAGCCGACGATCGGCACGGGCGGGGCGTCGCCGAGGCGGTCCTTGATGGATGCCTCGTAGTCGGCGATCTGCTGGCTCAGCGGGTCGAGCTTGGCCGCCGCCAGGGCCGTCTCGGAGGCCGGCAGGCCGCGGTTGGTGCCGAAGATCTCACCCGACTCGGGCGAGTTGATGAGGAAGTCCACGAGCGTCGCCGCGGCCTCGGGGTGCTTCGTCTTGGCCGAGATCGCCTCGAGCATGGACGGCTTGAGGTAGAGGTCCTTCGCGCCTTCCTTCGTGACGGGAGGTGCGATCAGGCCGAGCTCGGTGTAGTCGGCGCCGAGGTTGCCGAGGTAGCCCGAGCCGAAGTTGTCCCAGGTCAGCTCGCTCGCGGTCTGGGCGGTGTCGAAGCCGCTCTTGGGCGAGATCTCCTCGAGCTTCTGCTGCGGGATGACGACGCCGTCCTCGCGGTTCGACGCACTCGACTCCCAGAACTTCTTGAGGCGGGCCTTGTCGAAGCCGGGCTTGCCGTCTTCGCTGAAGAGGTCCTTGCCCTCCGAGCGCAGCTGCAGCTCGAAGTTCTGGATGCGGCCGGTGTAGTCGGTGCCGCCGTAGAAGGCGCCGCCCGAGGCATCCGTCACTTCCTTCATCCAGTCGCTGTAGTCGCTCCACGACCCGCCCGCGAACTCGTCGACGCCGGCCTGCTCGAGCAGCTTGGGGTTGGTGTACATGCCCCACGCGTTGGTCGAGGTCGGGATGGCGGTGGTCGTGTCGTCGACGACGCCGATGCTCAGGATGTTGTCGGCGAGGGGCTTGGTGTCGATGATGTTGCCGAGGTACGGGCCTAGGTCGAGCAGGAGCCCGTTCTGCGAGTACTGGCGCAGGTACGAGTAGTCGAACTGCATGACGTCGGGAAGTCCGCCGCCGGCCGCCTCGGTCTGGCGCTTCTCCCAGTACTCCGGGAAGGCGAGGAACGAGGAGTTGACCGTGATGTTCGGATACTTCTTCTCGAACTCGGCGATCACCTTGTTGTAGAGGTCGGCCCGCACGTCGTTGCCCCAGAAGGACATGTTGAGCGTGACCTTCTCATCGGGGTTGAACGTGGGGGTCGAGCCGCCGTCGGAACCGGCTCCTCCACCCGAGCAGCCGGCCAGGGCCAGGGCGGCGCCGGCCGCGACTGCGACTGCGGCGAATGCCCGCTTCTTGCTGAACATCCTTGTCCTCTCTTGAACGTCCGTGTTCATGTCCACCGGACGCTCATCGTCCGTGTGATGCCTCTTCCCTTGGGTGCCGGGAAAGCGCTTGCCCAGAAAGCTAGCACGGCAAAAAACGTTTCACAAGGCCCGCGACGGAATTGTTGTGCGGCCGGTGGGCTCAGGAGCGCGCGACGGCCCGCATGTCGGCGACGGGGCTCTCGAAGCCGGCCCGGTGAGTGGGATGCGAGGCGAGATCAGCCGGCGTCACGACGGCGCCGTCGGCCGCCGCCGAGGCATAGATCGCCGCGACGAGTCCGAAGGAGCGCGCGGGGTCGGTCGCGGTCGGGGGCAGCGGCCCGCCGTCGAGGAGCGCGTCGAAGACGTCGCGCAACAGCGGCGCATGGTCGCTGCGCTCCTCGCGCTCGGGCAGGGCCCACGTCGCGGCCTCGTCGTCGACAATGCCTGGCGCCGGGGTGATCGACCAGTTCTCGTGGCCGTGGCCGTAGAGGTGCTCGACGGTGACCGTCGCCTTCTGCGTGTCGATCCGGATGTAGCTGACCTCGCGCGGCGAGACGGCGCTCGTCGTGACCTGCGCGACGACCCCGCTTTCGAACGTGATCGTCGCGGTCGAGGCGTCCTCGGTCTGCGTCTCGCGATCCAGGCGCCAGAGCCTGCCCTGCACGCTCGCCCAGTCGCCGAGCAGGAAGGCCAGCAGGTCGAGCTGATGGATGCCGTGCCCCAGCGTCGTGCCGCCGCCCTCGGTGCTCCACTTCCCTCGCCACTCCACGGCGTAATAGGCCTCGTCGCGATACCAGAGCGTCTCGCACAGCGCGATCAGCGGACGCCCGAGCGCGCCCTCGTGGAGCAGGCGGCGCACGTGCGCGGCGGCCGTGCCCGTGCGCTGCTGGAACACGACAGCGAGCCGGCGATCGGCGGCGTCGGCCGCGGCGATCATGTCGTCGAGCTCGTCGAGCGAGGGTGCCGGCGGCTTCTCGACGACGACGTGGGCACCGGCCGCGAAGGCGGCGAGGGTCTGCGCGCGGTGCACGCCCGGCGGGGTGCAGATGAGCACGACATCGGGATGCTCCGCCGCGAGCAGCTCGCCGAGGGTGTCGTAGACGGCAGGGACCCCCCAACGCGCGGCGAACTCGTCGGCCCGCTCGCGCGTGAGATCGGTCACGGCGACGAGGTCGGTGCGAGGGTGCGCCGCCACGGCTCGGGCGTGTGCGTGCGAGACGGCGCCCGTGCCGACGATCGCTGCGCGCAGACGTGCTGTCATTCGGGGCTTCCTTCCGGGACGGCGCCCCGCTCGGCGCTCAGTCGGGCTTCCGGGACGGCGCTCAGCTCGGCGCTCAGTCGGTCCTCCGGGACGGCGCCCGGCTCGGCGCTGATTCGGTCTTCCGGGACGGCGCCCAGCTCGGCGACGAGGTTCGCGCCGACGGACGGCGCGAGGGCGGCGACGTCGGGGCCATCGACGATGACCGCGGCGGCGAGGACGAGCGTCGCATCAGGCTCGAGCACGGCCTCGTCGAAGAAGAACGGCGCGGGACAGAGCCCCGCGTACCCGGCGCTGCGCGCGAACCAGGGATGCTCCCCCGCGCCGGGCCCCGCATCGAGCATGACCACACCCGCCGACTCGTCGGGTGCGACGAAGGCGAGCCACGGGGCGGGCTCGCCCCGGGCGGCATCGCCGGCTGCGCCGTCGGCGCGGAGGATCGCTCCCCCGGCGAAGCCGGACGGTCCACGCCAGAAGATGCCGGCGTAGCCCGCGTCGTCGCGACCCTTCGTCGTCGGCGACCCGAAGGCCGCGGCATCCCTCGACACGTTCGTGAGGGCGCTGCGCCAGGTGAGCGCCCACGCGTCGCCGCCGACCCGGCGTGCGGTGAGGGTGCGGCGCTCGGTGAGGAGCGTCTCGCCCGGCTCGGTGATCCAGTCGAGGTCTTCGTCGATGCGGGCGAGGCCGGCCGCAGCATCGGCGATGGGCGTGTCGGAGGCGACGAACGAGCGATGCGCCTGCCTGCCGTTGTTGGGCAGCTGCACGTAGCCCTCGCCCGCGACGTAGGTCGGCCCGCCCCAGAAGTTGTGCGGGCCGACGTTGGGCAGCGCGAGCGACAGCCCCTTGTGCCAGACGTGGTCGTCGGGGCGGTATGCGGTCACGTCGCGGCCGTTCAGCGTGCGGAGCAGCGCGTACGGCCGGGGCGACTCCACCTGCGGCTCGTCGGGCTCGTAGACGTACTCCGCAAGCACGACGTCGCCCTCGCGGAGCAGGAGGCGGCCTTCTGCGCCGTGGTCGAAGTGCATGCGTCTCATGCTACGACGATGTTCGGGAAAGCGCTATCCCACCGTTTCTGACCGTGAGCCTCCACCTGCCTGCCGAGAGCGCGGGTGGCACCCACGTTCTCGGCAGTCCAGTGGAGGCTCACGGGCCAGGGCACCGGGGTCAGGGGGCGCCGACCTGCGTGAGGTGGAGGTGCGCGTAGCGGCCGCCGCGGGCGAGCAGCTCGTCGTGGCTGCCCTGCTCGACGATCTCGCCGTGCTCGAGCACGACGATGCGGTCGGCCTGTCGAATCGTCGAGAGCCGGTGCGCCACGACGAGGGTCGTGCGCCCGCGCATGAGGCGTCCGAGCGCCTCCTTGACGAGCTCCTCGGACTCCGGGTCGAGGGCGCTCGTGGCCTCGTCGAGCAGCAGGATGCGCGGATCGCGCACAAGCGCCCGGGCGATCGCGAGCCGCTGCCGCTGTCCGCCTGACAGGCGTGCACCGCGTTCGCCGACGACGGTGTCCCAGCCCTGCGGCTGCGCGTCGACGAACTCGAGCGCGTTCGCCGCCTCGAGCGCCGCGTGCAGATCGTGGTCGGAGACGTGCGGGAGGCCGTAGGCGATGTTCTCGCGGATCGTCCCCTCGAACAGCACCGACTCCTGCGGCACGACCGAGACGAATCGGCGCACGGTACGCAGGTCGAGCAGCTGCATGTCGGTGCCGTCGAGGAGGATGCGTCCACCGGTCGGGCGCACGAACCCGAGCACGAGGTTGAGGAGGGTCGACTTGCCCGAGCCCGACGATCCGACGAAGGCGACGGTCTCGCCGGCCGCGAGGTCGAGGTCGACTTCGTGCAGCGCATCGGTCTCGGCGCCCGCGTACCGCTCGGTCACGCGCTCGAGCGTCAGCCGGCCGGTGACCTCGTCGACGCGGCGCTTGCCCTCGTTCTGCTCGAGGTCGGGGTCCTCGATCACCTCGGCGATGGACCGCACCGACTCGATGCCGCGCGCCCCGACGGGGATGAGCATGAGCAGCTGCGTGAGGCCCGACGTCAGGAGCGCGAAGTACGTCGACAGCAGCACGACCTCACCGGGCGTGATCGGGAGGAACCCGGTCAGGGAGAAGATCGCGGCCAGGACGAGGCATCCCACCCCCAGCAGCTGCATCGTGACCCACGAGATGGATGCCACGTGCCCGTTGAGCATGTCGAGGTGCAGGCCCGCGCGGCGCACGCCGTCGGCGCCGCTCGCGACCCGCGTCACGGCGGTCTCCTCGAGGCCGTGCGCGCGGGTCACCGGGATGAGCGAGGCCATCTCGCCGACGCGCGCGGCGAGCCCCTCCATCTCACGGCGGAACTGCGCGTTCCGCGCCTCGGTGCGACGGCGCAGGCCCGCGCGCAGCCCGATCGCGATCGGCACCGCGAGCGCGTAGACCGGAAGGAACGCGGGCACGGCGATCGCCGTCATCGCGATCGCGCCGATCAGCACCATGAGCGACGAGAGCAGGGGATGGGTGACCTGCTGCAGCATGAGCTCGACGTTCTCGACGTCGCGCACGACCTTGCTCTGCACGATCGACGAGCTCATCCGCGTGTGGTAGCCGATCGACAACGTCTGCAGCCGCTCGGCGAGCGCGTTGCGAAGCTCGGCGCCGGTGTCGCGGACGACCGTCATGAAGCTGCGCGTATAGAGCAGATGGTTGGGGTAGTTCTGCACGAGCAGCACCACGGCGAGCGCGAACCAGCCGAGCACCTGCCCCACATCTCCCCCACCGGCGACGATGTCGATGATCGCCGCCGTGATGACGGGCAGGAACCACAGCGGGATCTCCTTGAGCGCGAACGCGAGGATCGCGAGGCTCATCCGGCCGGGACGCCGCAGCAGCAGTCGCAGGACCGAGCGGGTGGGGTGCGCGCCGTCGATGAGTCGTGCGGATCGGGTAAGCGCTTTCTCAGTCATGACGTCGATGCTACGGGCTGGATCGCGCGCGGTCACGGGGAGATTCCGGAGATGACGGATGCCGCTCCCCGCGTCGGCGCTCGATCCACGCACACGCCTCCATATCCCGTGCTCTCGCCGAGCGCCCACGTTCCGACCTGCGCGCAACACGGGCGCTCGGTGACAGCACGGGCTCTGGACAGACAGCCGGGCCGAATCAGGTGGCGCGTCTCAGAACGGGCGCGCGACGGGCCGCGCGAGGCCGTCGAAGGTGGTCGTCGGCCAACGCGGATCGGCCGTGAGCACCTCGACCCCGGACGATGAGACCAGCACGGTGTCTTCGACCTTGACGCCGGGCGCCGTCGGGTTCCAGGCGAACGCATGGTGCTCCTGCACGAGGTCGGTCGTCCCCGGCGTCGCGCGCGGATCGCGGCCCGCGTACCCGGTCGGCCCGCCCTGGTGATGCCGTCGCCACTCCTCGGCGCCGAATCCTTCCGCCCCGTACGCCGCCGTACCGGCGGCGAAGACCTCGTCGAGCCGGGCGCCGGGTCGCGTCGCGTCCAGGAACGCGGCCTCGACCCGCAGGATCGCCTCGTCCGCCGGATCGGCCGAACCGATCCACCGCGTCGCGTTGGCGATCAGGCCGTGGCGCCGCCCGCACACGACGAGCATCGCGCGGAGGCCGAGAGGCGCGCCGGTGGGGAGTGGATGCCGGTGCGCGAGGCGCGCCGACCCCGCGACGAGGATCACGAGAGGGTCGATCGCCCGCTCGACGAGCGCCGCGGCGAGCGCTGCCGCCGCGTGCTGCTCCGTGCGGTCCGGGCGCAGCACGGATGCGGCATCCGTCATCGCCTCCGCCGCCGCGCGCCCCAGAGCGCGGTAGCGGTCGCGCTCGGCGGGGAGCAGGCTCGCGCGGGCCGCGCGCAGAGCCGGAGCGACGGATGCCTCGGCCGACGCCGCCCCTGCGGCGACGGCCCCCTCGGCGGGCGGTGTGAGCCACGGGACGCGCACGACGCGGTCGGCGTCGCTCGGGAGGAACTCTTCGGCCACGAGCCGGTCGGCCTCATTGGCGGCGACGAAGATCGTGTCGCCGTCGTCGTCGACGCGGACGGCCGCGACCGGCGGGCCGGCGAGCGAGACGTGCGAGCGGATCCCCTCGAGGTACCACGACACCGCCTCGTGCGACGTGAGCAGGAGCGGGCCGGTGCGCAGCGCCGCTACCCGCCGTTGCTTCTCGGCGCGGTCGGCCGCCGATCCAGGCATCCGGGATCCCTTCGATAAAACGCTTTCTCGGTAGTATGGCGACCGAGGCCCGGCGCCGGAAACCGGGGCCGGACCAGGAGGACGCGTGGCGCGCGCAACGGCCAAGGCGACGATCACCGACGTCGCGAAGCATGCCGGCGTCTCGCTCTCGACGGTCTCGCGCGTGATGAACGGCAATCCGAGCGTCGACCCCGCGCTCGCCGAGCGCGTGCGCGGCGTCGCCACCGAGCTCGGCTACACGGCGAGCCCGCTCGCCCGCAGCCTCGTGCTCGGTCGCACGCAGACCGTCGCCGTCGTGGTGCCCGATCTCGGCAACCCGACGTTCCAAGCCGTGCTGCGCGGACTCAGCCGCGCAGCGGCGACCGACGGCTACCACGTGCTCATCGCCGACTCCGCCGAGCAGGTCGCCGAGGAGCGCCTCCTCGCGGTCGAGACGCGGCGACGCACCGACGGGCTCATCCTCTGCGCGCCCCGCATGCCCGACGACGAGCTCGCGATGCTCCTGCCCGAGGTGCGACCCGTCGTGCTCGTGAACCGTGGGATGGATGCCGCGGTCCCGTCCATCGCGGCCGACTACGCCACTGCTCTGCGCGGCCTCATCGATCACCTCTACAGCCTCGGCCACCGGCGCATCGCCTACCTCGCCGGCGTCGCCCGCAGCGCGTCGAACACCGCGCGGCTCGCGGCGCTGAGCGGCTTCCGCGCTGCGCATCCCGAGGTCGAACTCATCGAACTCGCGTCGGGCGTCGACTTCGACAGCGGAGCGGCGGCGGCCGATGCCGTGCTCGGCAGCCGCGCGACAGCCGTGCTCGCCTTCAACGACCTCGTCGCGATGGGTCTGCTGTCCGCGGTGTCGGATCGCGGCATCCGCGTGCCCGACGACCTCTCCATCACCGGGTTCGACGACATCCCGTTCGCCCGCTACACGTCTCCCCCGCTCACGACGGCCTCCGTCCCGGCCGCCGACCTCGGCGCGCTCGCGTGGCAGGCGCTGCACGCGACACTGACCGGCGAGGAAGCCGCGGCCTCGGTGCGGCTCGAGCCTGAGGTCGTCGTCCGCGGCAGCACGGGTCCCCCGACGAGCTGAAGCCCGCAACTCGGTGGCACGTCCGGGACCCCAGTGCTATTGTCGAGAAAACGTTTCCTGGAAACGCTTCCCAGCCTTCACGAGGAGCACTATGAGCCACCGCCGGTACGCCGTCGTCGGAGCGGGCCACCGCGCGAGCATGTACGTCGACGCCATCACCCAGACCTACGCCGACCGGGCCGTGCTCGTCGCGATCTGCGAGCCGAACCCCACGCGCGCGGACTACTACGTCGACGTCGTCACGGAGCGCGGGCTCGACGCGCCGACGGTGTGGCATCCCGATGCCCTCGAAGACATGATCCGCACCGAGCGCATCGACCGGGTCGTCATCTGCGCACGCGACGACCTGCACGCACCGCTCATCGTGCGGGCGCTCGAGGCGGGCGCCGACGTCGTCGTCGAGAAGCCGCTCACGATCGATGCGGCCAGCGCCGCCGCGATCGAGGAGGCCGTCGAGCGCACGGGCCGCGAGGTCGTCCTGACCTTCAACTACCGCTACTCGCCGCGCAACAGCGCGCTGCGCCAGGTCATCCAGGACGGGCTGATCGGCGACGTGCTGTCCGTCGACTTCTCGTGGGTGCTCGACACGAAGCACGGCGCCGACTACTTCCGCCGCTGGCACCGCGAGAAGAAGAACTCGGGCGGCCTGCTCATCCACAAGGCGAGCCATCACTTCGACCTCGTCAACTGGTGGATCCGCTCCACACCACGGCGCGTCTACGCGTCGGGCGGCCTCCGCTTCTACGGCGCCGACAACGCCGCGGCGCGCGGTCGCGGCGCCCGCCCCGAGCGCGGCACCCACGACGGCGCGCACGATCCCTTCGAGCTCGACCTGCGCGACGACGCGCGCCTCACAGCGCTCTACCTGGAGGCCGAGAAGCACGACGGCTACCGCCGCGACCGCGACGTCTTCGGCGAGGGCATCACGATCGAGGACAACCTGGCCCTCATCGTCGACTACGCGTCGGGCGCGACCCTGAGCTACTCGCTCAACGCGCACTCCCCCTGGGAGGGCTACCGTGTGGCGGTCAATGGCACGCTCGGGCGCGCCGAGCTCGAGGTCGTCGAGCGCGGCGCCGTGCTCGCCGATGAGGGCCTCCACCCCGTGCTCGACCCGAGCGCCGTCGACGCCGGCTCGTCGGGATCGCTGCGCCCCGAGGGCGAGCGCCTGCTCGTGCAGCGCCACTGGGAGGCGGCGGTCGAGGTGCCGATCGAGAGCGCCGGCGACGCGCACGGTGGCGGCGACACCCGCCTGCTGTCCGACGTGTTCGCAGGCCCCGGCGACGACCCGCTCGCGCGCCCGGCCGACTGGCGCGACGGCGTGCAGTCCATCGCGGTCGGCATCGCCGGCAACCGGTCGCTTGCGACGGGCCTGCCCGTCGAGGTCGCCGACCTCGGCATCCCACTGCTCGAGAGGGCCCGCGTGTGACCCGCATCGCCGTCACCGGCGGGGCCGGGCGCCTCGGCCGCAGTCTCGTCGCGGGACTCGTCGCCGCAGGCCACGACCTCGTCTCGCTCGACCGCAGCGTCTGCGACGCGCCCGAGCTCGCGGACGTCGCGCAGATCGCGGTGGACCTGTCGCAGGCGGATGCCGCGGCCGCCGCCCTCGCCGAGGCTCGCGCCGACGCGCTCATCCATCTCGCCGCGATCGCCGTGCCCTTCAGCGCGCCCGAGGACGTCATCATGCGCACGAACGCGGGGCTCGCGGTGTCGGTGCTCGGCGGCGCCGTGCGCGCCGGGATCCCGAGGATCGTCGCAGCCTCGAGCCCCACGGTGCTCGGCTACGGCGCCCCGACGGGCTGGGTGCCCGACCGCCTCCCGCTCGACGAGGACACGCCCCCGCGGCCGTGGAACGCATACGCCCTCTCGAAGCTGCTCATCGAGCAGACGATCGGGATGCTGCAGCGCCAGACCGGGGACGCGGTGCGGTTCGCCGCTTTCCGCCCCTGCTACGTCATCGCACCCGAGGAGTGGGAGGGCGCCCCGACGCAGCAGGGCCACACGGTGCGCGAGCGCCTCGACGACCCCGCGCTCTCGGCGCCCGCCGTCTTCAACTACGTCGACGCACGGGATGTCGCGACCTTCGCGGACACGCTGCTCGGCGCCCTGCCCGACATCCCCAACGGCGAAGTGTTCTTCGTCGGCGCCGACGACGCCCTCGCGCGCCGCCCGCTGGCGGAGCTCCTGCCCCT
This sequence comes from Microbacterium alkaliflavum, assembly GCF_044325405.1. NCBI lineage: Bacteria > Bacillati > Actinomycetota > Actinomycetes > Micrococcales > Microbacteriaceae > Microbacterium > Microbacterium alkaliflavum. Next base: position 204,494 of record NZ_JBIQWL010000006.1, read on the forward strand.
CTTCTACCCGGGGACCGAGGCGCAGGCATCCATCCTCACGGGAACCTCTGCCGCGTTCTCGAACGCGAAGGCCCGCCGGCTGCTCGGCTGGCGCCCCCAGCACGACTGGCGCTCGGAGCTCGAGCGCATCGATGCACGAAAGGAGTCGCCGGCATGGAGTTCGACGGCATTCTCTTCTTCCCGGTGACCCCGTTCGACGCGCAGCGACGCGTCGACACCGCGGTCCTCGGCCAGCACCTCGCGACGGCACTCGCGCACGGCCCCGGCGGGGTGTTCCCCGCGTGCGGCACGGGCGAGTTCCACGCCCTCTCGGCGTCGGAGTCAACGACGGTCGTGCGCGCGACCGTCGACGCCGTCGCGGGCCGCGTGCCCGTCGTCGCAGGCACGGGCGGGCCGCTCGGCCACGCCCTCGAGGTCGCCCGCGCCGCGGCCGACGCCGGCGCCGACGCCCTCCTCGTGCTGCCGCCGTATCTCGTGGGCGGGCCGCAGGCGGGGCTCGCCGCGTACGTGGAGGCGATCGCCGCGGTATCCCCTCTCCCCGTCGTGATCTACCACCGTGGCAACGCGGCGTACTCGGTCGACACCGTGCGCCGGCTCGTCGCGAATCCCAAGGTCGTCGGCTTCAAGGACGGCGTCGGCGACATCGGCACGGCGCAGCTCATCGTCCGCGCCGTCGCCGACGAGGGGCGCGACGACGTCGCGTTCTTCAACGGCCTGCTCACGGCGGAGCTGACGCAGGCGGCGTACCGCGGCATCGGCATCCCGCTGTACTCGTCGGCCGCGTTCGCCATGGCGCCCGACATCGCCAACGCGTACTACCGCGCATACGTCGACGGCGACGAGGCCCGCCGCCTCGCGCTGCTCGACGGCTTCTACGCGCCGCTCGTGCGGCTGCGCGACGAGACGCCCGGGTTCGGCGTCTCGCTCATCAAGGCGGGGCTCCGGCTCGGCGGCCTGCCCGTCGGCAGTGTGCGGCCGCCCCTCGTCGACCCCACGCCCGAGCAGGAGGAGCGGCTCGCCGGCATCCTCGCGGCGGGACGCGCGCTGGTCGAGCGGGTCCCGGTGTGACGACGATCGCCTCCTTCGACGCGCGGCTCGTGCGGGTCGCGCTGACGCGGCCGTGGGCGAGCGACGTCGCGACGGTCGGTGTCATCGCGACGCACGTCGTGCGCTCCGACGGCGCCGAGGGCTGGGGCTTCTCCTGGACGCCGCAGATCGGCGCCGAGGCCGTGCTCGCGCACCTGAACCACGACATCGCGCCCTTCGCGGTGGGCGAACCGGCCGACCCCGCAGAGCTGTGGGACGCGACCTGGGCCCACATCCACGAAGCCGGCGGCGGAGGCGTCACGACGATCGGCCTCGCGGGCCTCGATCTCGCGCTGTGGGATGCCGCGGCCCGCGCCGCCGGACTCTCGATCACCGATCACCTCGGCCGTCAGCGGGGCTCCGTCGCCGCGTACGGCAGCGGCGTCAACCTGCACTACCCACTCGACGAGTTGCTGGCCCAGGTGCGGCGGTGGATCGACGCCGGGTTCGGCGCCGTCAAGATCAAGGTCGGAGGGCCCGACCTGGCGGAGGACGTCGAACGCGTGCGCGCCGTGCGCGACCTGCTCGGCCCCGACCGCGGGCTCATGATCGACGCCAACCAGCGATGGTCGCTCGAGCGGGCGACCACGGCGATCGAGGAGCTGGCGGCGTTCGACCTCGCGTGGATCGAGGAGCCGCTGCGCGCCGACGACCTCGCCGGGCACGCCGAGCTCGCGGAGCGCATCGACGTGCCCATCGCGGTCGGCGAGAACCTGCACACGATCCACCGGTTCGCCGACTTCCTGCGCGAGGGCGCGGCGCAGATCGTGCAGCCCAACATCGTGCGGGTCGGCGGCATCACGCCGTTCCTGCGCATCGCGGATCTCGCCGCCGAGCACGGCGTGCCGCTGCATCCCCATCTCCTCCCGGAGCTCTCGGGGCAGCTCGCCCTCGCGCTGCCCGCCGTGCCGGGGGTCGCCGAGCCGCTCGCCGAAGACGTCGAAGACGCCGGGTTCGGTGCCCTCGGGGCGCTCGTCGACTCGAGCCCCGTCGCGATCGCCGGCGGCCGGCTCACCGATGTGCCGCATGTCGGCCTCGGCCTCCGCTTCCGCTGAAATCCCACGACCCGCGCGAGACTTCACGAATGTCACCGATCCGACGCCGGAGACGTACAGACGTGAAGTCTCGCGGACCAGAGCAAAGGACCCAGACGACATGAGCCTGACCGCCACCACGGCCACCACTGAGGACGAGCTCGACGCGATCGCGCAGGCGGCCGCCTCGGCCGCGCCCATGTGGCGCGCGTCGAGCGCCGCGCAGCGCGCCGGCTGGCTGCGCGCCGCGGCCGACGCGCTCGACGCCGCCGCCGACGAACTCGTCGAGATCGCCGACGGCGAGACGCGGCTCGGCACGGTGCGGCTGCGCGGGGAGATCGGTCGCACGACGGGGCAGCTGCGCCTCTTCGCGACCGTCGTCGAGGAAGGCTCGTACCTCGAGCTGACCGTCGACGACGCCGACCCGGCCGCGACTCCGCCGCGCCCCGAGCTGCGCCGCATGCTCACCCCCGTCGGACCGGTCGCCGTGTTCTCGGCGTCGAACTTCCCGTTCGCGTTCTCGGTCGCCGGCGGCGACACCGCGTCGGCCCTCGCCGGGGGCTGCCCGGTCATCGTGAAGGCGCACTCGGGGCATCCCGAGCTCTCCCGCCGCACGGCCCGTATCGTCGCGGCGGCGCTCGAGGAGGCCGGCGCACCCGCCGGCTCGCTCGCCCTCGTCGAAGGACGCGAGGCGGGCAACGCCCTCGTGCAGCATCCCGTCGTGCAGGCCGCCGGGTTCACCGGCTCGCTCTCCGGCGGACGCGCGCTGTTCGACCTCGCGAGCGGCCGCCCCGACCCCATCCCGTTCTACGGCGAGCTGGGCAGCGTCAACCCCGTCGTGATCACCGACGCCGCCGTCGCCGCCCGCCGCGACGAGCTCGCGAAGGGCCTCGTCGGCTCCTTCACGCTCGGTGTCGGCCAGTTCTGCACGAAGCCTGGGGTCGTGTTCGTGCCGCGCGGCGCGGGCTTCGAGGAGGCCGTCACCGGCCACGCCGCCGCGGCCACGGGCGGACCGCTGCTCACCGACCGCATCACGGCGGCCTTCCCCGAGGGCATCGACCGGCTCGTCGCCGATCCCTCGGTCTCGGTCGTCGCGGGCGGGCTGCGCGACGAGTCCGGCGCGGCGCACCCCGTCGTGCTGACGACGGATGCCGCCGCCGTCGCCGCGCGCCCCGACGTGCTGCTCGAGGAGTGCTTCGGACCCGTCACGCTCCTCGTGTGCTACGGCGACGCCCACGACCTGCGCCGCGCCCTCGAGGCCGTGCCGGGAAGCCTGACCGCCACGCTCCACTCCGAGCCGGGCGACGATGTCGCCGACGTGCTCGCGCTGCTGCAGCGCAAGGCCGGCCGCGTGCTGTTCGCGGGCTGGCCGACGGGCGTCGCCGTGACGTGGTCGCAACACCACGGCGGGCCCTGGCCGGCCACCACCTCGCTGCACACGTCGGTCGGCGCGACCGCGATCCGCCGATTCCTCCGGCCCGTCGTGTTCCAGGACGCCCCCGAGGCGCTCCTTCCCGACGTGCTCCGCGACGCCGAGCTCGGGCGGCTGCCGCACCGCCGCAACGGGGTGCTCACCGCCTGACAAGCGTGACGGAGGGATTACGGCGTGAAACGTCGTCCCGCGCAGCGGGAGCCGGCCCGCAGGCCGGCTCCCGCCGTGTCAGCGACTGACTGTCAGCGGCCGAACGCCTCGACGGGCGGGACGCACTCGCCCGGGAAGGCGTCGAGGTCGGGCACGCGGCTGACCCGCGTGAAGGTCGTGGCGAACGGGGCCACTTCGGTCGCGCCGGCGAGAAGCAGCTTGCCCTGGAAGTCGGTCCAGTTGAAGATCCACTCCATTCCCGGCCGGTCCGCGACCCAATTGGGGGAATTGCCGCCGCCGTCGCCGATCGTCTCGCGGACGAGGTCGTCGTTCATGCGCCACTCGCCGTATTTCCAGGTGCACGACGATGCGTTCTGCTGCGTCATCGCGAAGCGACCGTCCTTCACGACGAGCATGTAGTGACCCCAGTCCTCGTCGGCGATGTTCCAGTCGGGGTAGCCCTGAGCAAGGCGGTCATCCCGGGTCACGTCCGCGGTGTAGGTGCCGTCGAGCCGATCCGACACCTCGGTCGGCCAGTCCGCGGGTGGATCCATGCACTCGAGGGGCTTCTCCGGCGGCGTCGTCGCGCGGAGCTCCGCGACGCGCTGGAAGACCTGCGCGCCGACCTCCGTCGCGGCGATCTCGTCGATGAGCGGACGAACCTTCGCACGCAGCCCGGCGATGGCCGCGGCCCCTGCGCGCGGGAAGGTCATCCCGACTCCGCACGACCAAGTGGTGCCCACGCTGTCGTCGAGGGCGTGCCCTTCCACGATGGTCGGAATGACGGCCTTCACTGCGTCGTGAAGTGCCGCCCGCTCCTGCTCGTCGAGCGCCGCGAGCGCGGCCGGATTGCCGATGACGACGACCGGGCGCGGCCAGAACGTCACGTCGCCCGTGACGGACCGGCCCGCCTTGTGGAAGTTGTTGTCGGGGATCGCCATCACGGGGAGCAGTGAGCCCTTGATGTTGTCGAACCGGGCACCGTTGGACTCCCATTCGATGAACTTCGTGCCGAGCAGTGCGAACGCACGCTCGGTCACCTGTCCCCGGCTGGTCGAGATCGTGGCGCCCTCGAAGTCCGCAGCCGTCAGCAGCGTGCCGCTCGTGCCGAACGGGTGGGCGAGCGACCCCGGAATGATCCCGACCGGCTCGACGCCCAGCTGGGACACGTCCTGAAGCATCGCGGCAGTCAGTTCGTCGTCCTGCAGCAGCTTCTCCTCCATCGCCAGCGAGTCGACGACGAAGGGCGCGATCAGCGGGTCGAGCGAGGAGACCCCGAATTCTCCGAGGCTCGCGGCGGGCACGGCGGCGAGCGGAATCGTGCCCTTGCGCACGGCGTCGAGCAGCGCCGGCGTGCGCCACCCGACCTTGTTGCTCGTCTCCTCCCAGCTCAAGGCGTCAAGCTCCACGCGACCGTGCGACATCGCGGCCACGGTGTTGGCGTATTCGTGGATCTCCCACCCGGCCATCCCGATGGTCAGCGTGGTGGGCGCCGGCGTCTTCTGCCCGCCGGAGCGGTCCAGGGCCGTCGCGTCGGCCGTGCAGGCCGCGCAGGCCAGGATGATGAGGCCCGCCGACACTGCTGCTGCAGCGAACCGCGTGCCATGCGTGAACGTGGACATCGGGAACCTCCGAACGGATGCCGGTCGCGGAATGCGAATCCGAATCGGTGGCCAGGCTATGGATCGGGCGGTGATGCGGGCATCGGGTCGCACCCTCGACTGTTCGGACCGCCGCCGAGGGTGAACCCTCATCGGTCCGACCTCAGGTGGATGAGCGCGGCGAGCACCCGCCGGTGGTCTTGGGGCGAGTCCTCGAGGCCGAGCTTGGCGAACACGTGCCCCACATGCGCCTCGACGGTCTTCGGGCTGAGGTAGAGCTTCGCGCTGATCGCCGCGTTCGAGCGTCCTTCGGCGATGAGGGCGAGCACCTCCCGCTCGCGAGCGCTCAGCGGCAGCTCGTCACGCGATGGACGGTTCATGAGGCGGGCCACGATGGTCGGATCGACGACGCACTCGCCTGCCGCGAGGCGATTCATGGCATCCGCGAGCACCGCGACATCCGAGACGCGGTCCTTCAACAGGTATCCGGAGCCGCCCGGAAAGGTGCCGAGCAGTTCGACGGCGTAGCGCGAGTCGACGTAGTGCGAGAGCACGAGCACCCCCAGCTCGGGATGCCTGGCGCGCAGCCGCCGGGCGGCGACCAGCCCCTCGTCGGTGAAGGTCGGCGGCATGCGGATATCCACGATCGCGACGTCCGGCGCATGCGCCTCGGCGAGGCGCTCGAGCGATCGGCCGTCGCCGGCTGTCCCCACGACGTCGAACCCGGCATCGGCGAGCAGGCGCGCCATCCCCTCCCGCAGCAGCACCTCGTCTTCGGCGATCACGATCCGCATGGCAGCTCCGCCCGCACAGTCAGCATCCCGAGGCTCTCGTCCACCCGAAGCTCCCCGCCCACAGCGCCGACGCGATCGACGAGGCCGGCGACGCCACCCGCGAAGCCATCCGATACGTCGGGACGAGCGCGCGTGCCGGTCACGGTGACGAGGAGAGTCTCGTGCTCGCAGACGATGTCGACGTCTGCCGCGCGCAGCCCCGCGAGGGTCTCGGCGACCACGAGGTAGGCCGTGGTCTCGACGGCGTCGGGCCATCTCCCGCTCGGCAGCCCGCCGAGGCTGACGGGGATCGAGGCCGACTCCCGCAGCTGTTCGAGGGCGGCGGCGATCCCCTCCTCCGCGAGTGCGGCGGGGTAGATGCCGTGCGCCAGCGTCCGCAGCTCCTCCAGGGCAGCGACGACCTCCGCGATGGCTTCGCTCTTGCGGACATCGGGATGCTCCGCCTCCGCGAGCCGCAGAACGATCAGCAGCGCGACGACCTGCTGTTGAGCGCCGTCGTGCAGATCTCGTTCGAGACGGCGACGCTCATCGTCGAACGACGCGACGAGTCGTGAGCGTGACTGCCTGAGGTCGCTCACGCGGAGGGCGAGCTCGGCCTGGAGCCGCTCGTGCTCGAGCGCGAGGCCGGCGGCGCGGGTCACCGCATCGCGGAACTCCCCGTCGTCGAGCAGCCCCGGCCGGTGGGTGAGTAGCGCGAGCTCTGCGCCGTCTCGGCCGATCGCGGGCGTGACCCGTCGAGCGCGGTCATCCCTCGACTCGCGCGGGTCGGCCACCGTCCGGCCGCCGGCATCCACGGTCCGGTCTGCCACGGGGAAGAGGAGATCGAGGGAGTCGTCTCGGGTGATGGATGCCAGCTCCCCGCGCAGGGCGCCGGGCTTCGCGGCGGTCGACAGCTCGGCCACGAGGCGTGCCGAGCGTCTGCGCGCGGCCGCGATGCGCACCATCTCCCACGACACCGCGACGGCGAGTGCGATGAGTGCCACCGAGACGAACTCGAGCGCCGCATCGGAGGTGCCGCGCGCGGTGGGCCCGGCGAATGTCGTCGAGGCGGCGGCAACCGCCCACAGGGCGAGGGCCGCTGCCGAAGCGGCACACACCGGACCGATCAGCAGCCGCTCGGCGGGACTCACGACGAGAATCCGTACCACGATGACGGCGGTGAACACGACGCACGTCACCATCGAGACGAGGCTCGCGGTCCAGGCGGCCGCATCGGCGGCACCGACGTCACCCACGATCAGGAGCAGGTTCTCGGGGCACGAACCGCAGCCGGTGCGAGCGGAGTCGTAGACGGCGGCGGCGGCGAGCGCAGGTAGCATCGCGGCGGCGAGGCCGACGACGATCACCTGCCGGTACGTCCGTCTCTCGGGGTGCGCGGAGGGAAAGGCGAGCGCGAGCCAGCCGACGAACGGGATCCACACCGTGTGCATGAGCAGGCCGACGGTGAAGATCACCGGTCCAGGCGCAGCCGGGTTCGCCCACTCGGCCAACGCCCACGAAGCTCCGATCGCGATGACGAGAGGGGCGAACGGCCGTCGGCGGATGAGTGCGGCGAGCCCTGCCGCGAGCAGGGCGACTTCGGCGATCAGCTCGAATACCACGCCGACGGCATCGTGGGCGAGGGCGAACTCGCTCCCCGCGCGGACGATACCCAGCGCGACGACGCACACGACGACGGCAGCGACGACGGCTCCCCCCGCGGCGAACCGCCCGAGGAAGCGCGGGCTCGGCGCACGGGCCGTCCGCGCCCCAGTGCTCATGGCGAGTCCCCGACCAGCGACCGGGACCGTGATGACGGCAGCCGAGCATGCACGACGGTGCCCGCCCCCAGGGGGCTCTCCACGTCGAGCTGTCCGCCGACGGACTCGGCGCGCTCACGGATCCCGCGCAGGCCGGTACCGGCATCCATCGACGCTCCACCCCGGCCATCGTCCCGGATCGTGACGAGAACGGTCTCATCGGAGTCGCGTTCGACCGACACGGTCACCTGTGCAGATCCGGCGTGCTTCGCGGCGTTCGTGAGCGCCTCCGCGCAGATGTACCAGATCGCCCGACGGACCTCAGGCTCCAGGTGGGCGATGTCGACGCGCACTTCCACACCGAGCGGAAGGCCGCTCGCAAGACTGTCGAGCGACGAGGAGAGGTCGTCGTCGGCGAGCGCCGCGGAGTGCAGGCCGCGTGCGAACCGCCGCAGTTCCTCCTCCGCGCGGGCTGCGGCGATCACCGGACCGTCGTCGAGCCCATCGACCCGCCCGAGCAGATCGGCGACGCGGTCGAGCCGACGAAGGGGTCCTGCCCGCAGCGCCTGGGCGAACCCGCGCCTCGCCGCATCCTCGGCATCCCGCAGCCGGTCGCGAGAGTCCTCGATCTGGACGACCCGCGCGCGCACGTCGGCATGCAGCTGCACGTTCCGCAGGGCGAGCGAGGCGGCGGCCGCGATCTGAGGCAGCAACGCGGCATCCACCTGGATCGCGCGATCGTGCATGAGCACCGCGACCCTTCGGCCGTCGTCGTCGACGGGGGTGATGACACGGTTCCGCGCCGGCTCCTGCCAGGGGACCGCGATGCCCGCCTCGTCCGCGTACCGACCGTCGGCGAGCCGGTAGCCGAGCCAGAGATCAGGGTCGCCGATCAGGCGGGCGAGCCGGTCGCGCAATGAGCCGGCGTCGGTCACGCCCCGGAGGTCGATGGCGACATCGACGAGGGCGGAGTCCCGCGATCGACCCAGCGTCATGTCGATGAGGAGGAGGAGCCCGACGTAGGCCGTGCCCACGAGGTAGACGGCGAGCGCGAGGTCGCCCGATGCACCGAGCAGCCTCAGCGCGAACGGTGACGTCCACGCGAGGCACAGCACCGCCGCCGCGATCAGGGCGGCGACCGCCGACGGGCGCGCCGTGCTGGGACTGCCGCCCACCCGGAGAGCTGCCACGCCGAGCACCGCCGCGGAGGCCATCACGATCAGCGCCGGCTGCGGGCCGAACGCCCCGATCAGCCCTGCCGCGGACGCCAGAGCCACGGCCGCGATCGCCCGGCCCGATCGCAGTCGGGCCGCCGGATAGGCCAAGACGAGCCACGCAAGCGCACCCTGATGAGCCCATTGCAGGACGCCGATCGCACCCGCGAACCAGAGCACCGCGGCGACGCCCGCCGGCACGCTCACGCCTCGGTACCGCGGGATGGCGACCGCTGCGACGGCGAGGATCGCAAGCGAGACACCGGGTGCGGCATCCGCGATCGCGCTTCCCGCCGCTCCGGACGTCGCGAGCCACCCGGTCGCGACGATTGCCGTGATCGCGGCGAGGACATGGGCGAGGGCTGCGCGGGTCATGGCGCCGCCGCACCGCCGTCCAGGATGCGCGTCACGGCCGCCGCGGACAGCTCGTGCTTCGCGACGAACCCTCTGGCGGGTGTCGCGGCGAGGCGCCTGCCGAAGCCGGCGGCGTCGCGGGTCGAGGTCAGCACGACCATCGGGCTGTCGTCGGCGCCGACGAGCCGACGCGCGACGGCGAACCCGTCCTCCCCGGGCAGCATGACGTCGAGGAGTACGACATCGGGATGCACGCGGGCGCATTCCGTCACCGCGTCGTCGCCGTCGGCCGCCTCGCCGACGACCGTGAATCCGCCGAGCTCGAGCATGGCACGCGCGGCCGAGCGGAACTCCGCATGGTCGTCGACGATGAGCACGGTGCGTGCCATGCGCTGATGGTGGCACAGGTCGAGCCGCGAGAACATCAGGGCTGACCCTCGCCGCGAACTCCCCCTCAGGCCTCTATCTCCTGCCCGAGCCCGCGCACTCGTCCATCCCGGACGAGATGCGGCATCACACGGGCATCGACGCCTGACGGTCGCCGAGAAGGCGCCCGCCTTCCCCTACTTCGCGCCGCGCTCGGCGAGGGAGGCGATCCAGCGCTGCCAGCCGACGAGCACTCGGGGCTCCCGCGCCTCGTGGCGGTGGGCGGCGTGTGCGTGCTGGTGATGCCCGGCGACCGTGCGCCGGTTCCGGTGGGTGCGGGCGGTCGGCGTGCCGTGCGCGGGCACGCCGGGAACCCGGTGGGTCAGGGTGTGCAGGCGGTCGAGGATCATGACCGGATTCCTTGTCTCTCTAACACTGTTCGAGAGGTACTCTTACACCGTTAGTGATCCATGTCAAGGAGAACGCGTGGCACTCACCCGGCACGACGTCATCGTCGGCGCGCTCGCGCTCGCCGATGCCGACGGACTCGACGCGTTGTCCCTGCGCTCGCTGGCCACACGGCTCGGCGTGCAGGCGCCGACCCTGTACTGGCACGTCCGCAACAAGGCCGAGCTTCTCGACGCGCTCGCCGATCGGATCATGGACGACGTCCTCGACGATCTCGCCGTCCCCCAGCCGGGATCCGACTGGCGCGACTGGCTGCTCGGGGCCGCCGTCGGGATGCGCGCGACGCTGCTCCGTCACGCGGACGGCGCGCGGATCGTTGCCGGAGCCCGCGCTTCACTGCGCCGCGCGGACTTCGCCGAGCGCGCCGTCACCGTGCTCGTCGAAGCGGGCGTGAGCGTCGGCGAAGCACGGCTCGTGGTGCTCGCCGTCGAGCGCTTCACGATCGGCTACGTCCTCGACGAGCAGTCTCCACAGCCTGATGACGCGGATCGACCGGCCCCTGAAGAGTTGATGCGACGCCTGCCGAATCTCACTCGCGCGATCATCGACTACTTCGAGACGGGCCGGACGGCCGACGACCTCTTCCGAGACGAGGTGCGGCTCATCCTCCGCATGTGAGGAGCGGGGTCTGGACGGCCGGAGTCGGCGCTGCTAGCTTGACGGCCGTCAGGTTCCTCATCTTCGGGTGGCGAGAGAGGATGCCGCCATGCGGCGACAGGAGACACACGACGGCATCACCGTCCAGGCGATCGCGGGTACGCATGCCGTGCTGCTGGGCTTCGACGTGGCGGGGCTCGATCAGCTCGACGCACTCGGGTTCGCGATCCGGCGGAAGGACCATGCCGACGACGAGCAGTATTACCTGCGGGGCATGAAGGTCTTCCCGTCGGTCGTGCCCGACCCCGCTCCCGGTCAGAACTACTCGCTGCGCCGCCAGCCCGTGCAGGGCTTCCAGTGGGGCGACTACACGGCCAAGCCGGGGCGCACCTACACCTACCGGGTCGCGCTTCTGCACGCCCCGGTCGCCGCGCCGACGATCGGCGCGTTCGTGGACGTGACCGTGACGACAGAACTCGAGGACGACGGGGTCCACGGCGTGTGGTTCAACCGTGGCGTCGCCGGATCGCAGGCGTGGAACGCGAAGTTCGGGCCGCCTTCCGAGGAGCTGAAGAAGCCGACCTCGAGCGCGTGGGCATGGCTGTCGCGCGGGCTGGGCGAGGCGTTCCTGGCCACCGTGGGGTCGGCCGCCGACGCATCCTGGGCGATCCACGGCGCGTTCTACGAGTTCACCTGGACGGAGGCGCTCGACGCCTTCGCGGCCGCCGCCGCGCGCGGCGTCGACGTGCAGCTCGTGGTCCACGGCCGCGACAAGGACCCCGACGGCGCCGACGCCGACAACGACGAGACCGCCGCGCGAAACCACGTCGCGGCCACTCAGGCGGGCCTGGATCCCCTCATCACGTGGCGGGTGGCACCGAACAAGGGGGCGCTGCAGCACAACAAGTTCCTCGTGCTCTCCCACAACGGCGTCCCGGTCGCCGTGTGGACCGGCTCGACGAACCTCACCCAGGGAGCCGTGTACGGGCACTCCAACGTCGGGCACCTCGTTCACGACGCAGACGTCGCCGCGGCGTTCCTCACGTACTGGCAGCAGCTGCACGCCCCGAACACCACGGCGCAGCTGCGCCTGTGGAGCGAGGCGAACAATCCTCTGCCGACCCCGCTCCCGATTCCCGTCTTCTCGCCCCGCCGTACGAACAGCGACCTGCTCACTGTCTACGCGGACCTCTTCGACGCCGCCGATTCGAGCGTGCACCTGACCGGCGCGTTCGGGCTCAACGCGGTCTTCCGGGCGCGACTCGGCATTCCCCGCGACTATCCCCGCACCGTGCTGCTCGACAAGCAGCCGCCGTTCAAGACCCGCATCCCCCGCGACGACAAGAACGTGCGAGTGGTGTGGGGCGGACACCTCTCGTCACAGCTGGAGCAGTGGGCCGCCGAGCAGCTGACGGGCTTCAACGGGCACGTGCCCTACATCCACCTCAAGGTCATCCTCATCGACCCGCTCTCCGATGCCCCCGCGGTGCTGACCGGATCCGCGAACTACTCCGACGCCTCGACCGAGGCCAACGAGGAGAACACCCTCGTCCTGCAGACCACCCCGACCGGCATCACCTCTGCGGAGGCGATGAAGCGCATCAGCGACATCTACCTCACGGAGTATCACCGGCTCTTCATGCATCACGTCTTCCGCGCCTTCGCGCAACCCCACACCCCCGGCCTCGCTTCCAGCGGGGATCGCGGCCTCAAGGAGGACAAGAGCTGGATCGAGCCCTACCTCACCGGGTGGCGCGCTCGCCAGCGCACGCTTTTCGCCGGAACGGACTGAGCCACTACGCCGTCGCGTCAGCCCGGCCCGACCCCGAGCGTGTCGATGTCGAGGAGGATTCCAGCGGCGGTACCCGCTGGCCATCGTCCGCGTTCCGGGCAGCGCGCGCGGCGATGGCGTTCGCGCAGGCCGGGGGGGATGATGAGAGTCAGGTGGAGGCGATTCCCCCCGAGCGGCTCCCGTTCCTGTCGTCGTTCACCGGACGGGTTCGTGCGATGGGGAAATTCACCTACGAAGGCACGGTGAAGGTCGACTTCGAGGATCGCGCGCTCGCGCATCTGATGCTGGTCATCGGCATGAAGCTTCGCCGCGGTGAGCCGTTCCATTTCAGCTGGAAAGACGACGTGAGCATCGGCGACGGCCGCACGACGGTCTGGATCCACCCTCAGTGTGCGCTCGTGTACAAGTTCTACGGGAGCAGGATGCCGCAGCTCAATCGCGCCTGGATCGACGCCCTGATGCAGACGGCGAACTCCAGCACCGGGCTCTATCTGGTCCCCGAGCCCCCCGTACCCGTCCACCATCTGGAAGAGGAGCACGAGCTGGCATGACCCCGGTCGCGCGCGCCCTCACTCCCGGTCGTGCGGGCCACAGCTCTGACGAACGATGAGCTCCGGGTCGAGCACGGTGCGCCGGCGGCGCGGCTTCTTGCCGTCGATCAGGTCGGACAGCATGCGCATGGCGCGGACGCCGATCTCGCGCACGGGAACCTCGACCATGGTGAGCGGCGGGTCGACGAGCTCGGCCATCGGGGTGTCCGTGTAGCCGACGATCGCGAGATCGCGGGGAACGCGCACTCCCCGGGACTTCGCCTCGGTCAGCGCCCCGAGCGCGAGGGTCGAACCGGCCGCGAAGACCGCCGATGGCGGATGGGGCAGGTCGAGCAGGCGCGCCATAGCGGCCCGACCCGCCTCGATCGTGAACTCCGGCACTTCGGACACGAGTTCGGCCGAGGCATCCGCGCCGCCGACCTCGATGGCGCGTCGATATCCGTCGGAGACCTCCGCGACGTTCGCCCAGATCAGCGGAGCGGTGATGAGGCCGATCCGGTCGTGACCGTGGTCGATCAGATGCGATGTCGCGCTGAAACCGGCACCCTCGCCGTCGAAGAGCAGGCTGTATCCCCGCCTGTCGGGCTGATCGACGTGCACGATCGGCAGCCGGGTCACGCGTGAGTCGAGCTGATCGGGCATCCGGCCGACCGACACTGCGATGATGCCGTCCACTCCGCGCGCGATCAGGCGACGGGTCATGGCATCGGCGAGCCGCGGTGAGTCGCGCGCATCCGCGATCAGCACGAGTGTCCCCCGGTCGCTCGCGACGTCTTGGATGCCCCTGACGAGCGGAAGATAGAAGGCACCGAGATCGGCGACGAGCACGGCGATCGTGTTGACGCCGAACGGGACGGCGCTGTTCGGCAGACCCCCGGTGGGCGTCGCCAGCACGACGGTCCCGACACCGTGCCTGGTCTGCACGAGCCCGTCGGCCTCGAGCCTCGCGTACGCAGCGCGAACGGTGTTGACGTTGACGCCCAATCGGCCGGCGAGCGACCGGACCGACGGGAGCAGATCGCCCGGCGCGAGGTCGCCGTCGGCGATCTGCAGCGCGATGCGGGTGCAGATCTGCGTCGCGAGGCTGACGCCCGAGCGCGGGTCGAGCTGGAACGTTGACAGAGGATCCTCCCCGGGGGACAATTCGGACAACTGTATCAGTGATCTATCACAGTGGATGTCTTCCCACCCGTAGACGCAACGAGGCGAAGCCGACAATCCGGAGGATGCCATGAAGCGACCGACAATGCGCGCTGTCGAGCCCGAACCCCGCCTGACCGGCGGACGAAGTCGCGGCATCCCTGGGCTCATCGCACTGATGACGGTCACGGTGATGGTGGCCACGACTGCGGGATGCTCCGCCCCGGCCTCGAGCAGCGAAGCGAGGGTCGCCGACCCCACTCCCGCACCCGCTCCCGACCCCGCCAGGACAGCGGATCTGGATGCCGCGCAGGCGATGGCGGCGGCATTCGCCGACCACGACGTCGGAGCCGCCGCGCAGTACCTTGCCCCGGATGCCGAACTCTGGGACGGCTGGATCAGGCACTGGGAGCGCGACTCGGCCTGGAGCGTCGAGGTCGCGATGGAGCCGTGCGTCGAGATGACTCCCACCTCGTGGGCGACGGAGTTCACCTGCCCCTTCGCGATGCATCTGATGGGCTCACGAGAGGTCGGGGCGGGGCCGTTTCTCGGCAACGCGCTGACGGTTCGCGTCGCCGACGGGAAGGTCCTCTCGGCGCACCGGAAGATGCCCTCCGACACCAACGGGCTCGCGGAGCATCTCGATTCCGTCTACGCGTGGCTCGAAGCGAACCACCCGGCCGACGTCGCCTTCCTCGGGACCGACGAGCTCGCCGTCGCCGAGGATCGGTGGCCCGGCTGGCTCGAGCTGTGGACGCAGTACCTCGCGGAGTACATCGCCGCGACCGGCGAGAGCTGAGGCTCGCGCCGCGGGTTCTCATCGGACACTAATCCAGCACTGCGGGCGAACGACCGGCCTCGCATCTAGCGTTGTGATTCCCGACCGTTGTGGGTCCCGACCGCAGCGAAAGCATCACAGTGAGGCGTTCATGGCACAGAAGGTCACCGTCGAGCTCGTCGACGATCTCGACGGCACCCCCATTCCGGACGGGGAAGGCAGCACCGTCACTTTCGCCTTCCAACGCAAGACCTACGAGATCGACCTGAGCAGCGAGAACATCGAGAAGCTCGAGGCCGCGCTCGCGCCGTTCGTGAGTGTCGCCCGCGTCGCCGACGCGAGCCCGAAGGAATCCCGCCCGGCCAGGACGCCGCGGACCGCACGGCGCCAGGATCTCGTCGCCGTGCGCGCATGGGCTCACGTGAACGGTCATGACGTGAGCGAACGCGGTCGCCTTCCGGCGTCGGTGCTCGCGGCCTACGACGCGGGTCACTGACCAGGCGTCGAGCGCGCCCACGGCATCCGTCGACGGCTTCATCGCGGACGACGATGGCCGAGGGCGCTAACCCTCGCCCGTGAAGCGGTGCTGAACGAGCGGGATCATTCGCAGGAGGTCCGCTCGGGCTGTCTCCACGGCCGCCGAGACCGCGCCGATGGCGACCACCTCGGCACCGAGCGTGGAGGCGACCAGCTCCGGTGCGGGAAGGTCGAGTTCGGTCGGCAGCATCCCCCGGGCGCCTGCCAGGACGTCGCCGATTCCGTCGGCGATCGCTCCGGACACGACGATCAGCTCGGGGTCGTACATGCTGCCGAAGATTCCCGCCACGCGCGCGAGCACGGCGGCGGCCCGCTCCACGATCGATCGCGCCGGAGCATCGCCCGCGTGCGCCAGCTCGAGGACCGCGCGACCGGTGAGCTCATCGGCGGGCAGCATGGCCAGCGGATGCGTCGGGCCGATCTCGCCGGCGGCGATCGCTTCGCGCGCCCACTCCACGAGCCGGTAGCCGATGCCGCCCACCTCGCCCACTCCCAGGACATGATCGAACCCGACCATCTCGCCCGCGCCGCCGTGAGCGCCGCGGAGAAGGTGCCCGTCGACCACCACGCCCGCCCCGAGCCGCGCGCCGGCGAGCAGCGAGACGAAGCTCTCGTGTCCGGTCGCGACCCCCACTGAGCCTTCGGCGACAGCGGCGAGCGACGCGTCGTTCTCGACCTTCACGATCGGCGCCCATTCACCGAGCAGGCCCAGCAGGTCCGGATTCATCCGCCGCCAGAAGTCGTCGCGGTGGGCAGGCGAGCGCCCCTCGGCGTCCACCGGCGCCGGGACTCCCGCGCACGCGGCGATCACGTCGTGGCGGGTGTGGCCCGCCAGGGCGAGGGCGGAATCCACGGCGTCCACGATCGCCCGCCGTCGGTCTTCGGCCGAGTCCTCGGGGCTTCCGGTCTCCTTCGTCTCCCGTGCCAGTGGGCGCCCGCGGAGGTCCGCGACGATCGTCGTGAGGTGAGCACGCCCGGCGTCGATGCCGACCACGACGGCGCCGTCGCTGCGGAACTCGAACCGACGCGACGGCCGTCCATTGCGGTACTCGCCGACGGCACGCGCGTTCGGGAGCTCGCGCACCAGTCCGAGACCGATCAGCTCATCGATCGCATCGATCGTCGTCGACCGGGTCATGCCGACCACGGGCATGGCGTCATTGCTCGTGAACACCTCCGCATCCCAGGCGAACTGCAACACAGCATCGACGCTTGCGCGGGGATTTGGCGTTGTGTCCGCTATCACTTGGCGGGCGGGGCGCAGATTCGGCAAAGTTCTTGACCTCCGGGACGTCTGGTTGCATTATGGGCCTCACGAATTGATTGTGTGCGGAAATATAGTCACCGAATCAACAAATCCCACGGACACCGAAGCCCTGCGGCATCCGCGCACGGTGGCGGGAACGGAAGGACGACGATGTCTCGAACCTCAGGACGAAAGACGCGCATCATCGCGGCGAGCGTCGCGCTCCTCGCGCTCGCGGGCGGGGCGCTCGCGGGCTGCTCAGGCGCCGACGGCCGGGAGACTGTCCGGTTCGCCTTCGCGAAGCCGGAGGCGATTCCGTACATGAGGGACCTCGTCGCGAAGTACAACGCGTCGCAGGACAAGGTGACGGTGGTGCTCGACACGTCCGGCATCGACGCGGTCTCGGCGGGATTCGTCCGGGGCGATCCGCCCGACATCGCGCTCAACAACTACAACCAGGAGACGGCGCGGTTCATCCAGCGGTGCGCCATGTCGGACCTGTCCGACACGGCCGCGGCCAAGAGCGTCCGCGAGGACCTCAAGCCGTTCATGGACCAGTTCGGCGTGTGCCCCGGCCGCACGAGCGCGATCCCGTACTCGATCATGGGCGCCGCGGTGATCTACAACAAGCAGATCTTCGAGGAGAACGGGCTCGAGGTGCCCACGACGTGGGACGAGCTCATCCAGGTCTGCGACGCTCTCAAGGCGGCTGGCGTCACACCGTTCTACGGAACGTTCGCCGACAGCTGGACGATCGGGCAGGGCTGGTACGACTACACGGTCGGCGGCACGCTCGACACGGTCGCCTTCTTCGACGACCTCGCCAAGGAGGGCACGAACGTCGGGCCGAACTCGCCGGTGTCGTTCCAGAAGGACCAGGCCGAGCCCGTCGACAAGATGCTCGAGCTGTCGAAGTACGTCAACCAGGACGCTCCGAGCCGCGGGTACGGCGACGGCAACACGGCGATGGCCAAGGGCGAGGCCGCGATGTACATGCAGGGCCCATGGGCGTTCGGTGAGATCGCCAAGGCGGCCCCGGATCTGCAGCTCGGGATGTTCCCGCTGCCGGTCACCGACGACCCGAAGGATCTCAAGGCCCGGATCAACATGGACCTCGCCGCCTGGATCCCGGAGGCCTCGAAGCATCAGGAAGCGGCGCGCGAGTTCCTCGAGTACCTGTACCAGCCGGACGTCATCGCCGCGTACAACAAGTCGCAATTGGGCTTCCTGCCGACGAAGGACGCGCCAGAGGTATCCGACGCCCGCATCGCCGGGCTTCAGAAGTACATCGACGCAGGCGAGATGTACCAGGGATCGACGCAGCTCGTGCCCCGAGCCATCCCGATCATGAACTACGTGCAGGCCATCATGCTGGGCAGCGACCCGCAGCGGATCCTGAGCAACATCGACGCCGACTACGCGCGGCTCGCTTACCGACAGCAGTGACGGGAACGAAGGAGTCCCCCATGGCAACCACCACGACCGCGCCCACCACGACGACCATCGTCACGCAGGGCAGACGACGAGCAGGACAGGCGCGCCCCCGCGGCCGCGTCGACGCCGTGTACTACTGGTTCCTGCTTCCCACCCTCGCCCTGTTCACCCTGGCGATCACGGTCCCTGCGGTGATCGGCATCTTCTTCAGCTTCACGAACTCGATCGGGCTCGGGGAGTGGAAGTTCATCGGGCTCACGAACTACATCGCCCTGTGGAGCGACCCGCTGATCCTCCAGAGCTACCTCTTCACGTTCGGGTTCTCACTCGTCACCGTCATCCTGGTGAACATCATCGCCCTGCTCCTGGCGGTCGGACTGACGGCGCAGATCCGACTGAAGACGCCCCTGCGGACGATCTTCGTGATCCCCATGGTGATCTCGGCGATCATCATCTCGTTCGTCTTCAAGTTCCTGTTCTCGAACTCGCTGCCGGCGTTCGGCACCATCTCCGGCATCACGTGGCTCCAGGAGAGCATCCTCGCCAAGCCGGACTGGGCGTGGCTGGCGATCGTCATCGTCACGGCATGGCAGGCGATCCCCGGGGCTCTGCTCATCTACATCGCCGGCATCCTCTCGATCCCCGGCGACGTGTACGAAGCGGCCGACCTCGACGGAGCATCCAAGTTCCAGCAGCTCACTCGCATCACGGTGCCGCTCATGTTCGGCTACATCGTGATCAACGTGATCCTGGGGTTCAAGGGCTTCCTGAACGCCTACGACGTCATCAAGGGCCTCACCGGCGGCGGTCCGGGAACCTCGACGTACAGCATCGCGATGACGGTCGTCTCGGGACTCACCACGGGCGACTACGCCTATCAGATGGCCAACGCGACCGTCTTCTTCATCATCACGGTCCTCATCGCCGTGCTCCAACTCTCGATCACGCGCGGAAGGAACGCACTCTGATGTCTGTTCAGCCAGCTCTCGTCGTCGAAACAGTCGAGGCCACCGAAGTCCTCGAAGGCGTTGCCCCCAGACCGGCCAGGAGCCGCTTCGGGATGGAGCGCGTCAACTGGACCGCGACGATCATCCTCTGCCTCTGCGCCATCACCGTCCTGCTGCCCTTGTACGTCACCGTCACGATGGCGTTCAAGACGACCGCCCAGGCCGTCGACGGCAATGCGTTCTCGCTTCCGGCGCCGTTCAGCGTCGAGGGCTTCGTCGCGGCCTGGAACCTGACGAACTTCCCCTTGGGCGCCGCCATGTCGGTGCTGGTCACCGCGGGAACCGTGGCCGGGACGATCTTCCTCGCGGCGTTCGCGTCCTACGCGATCGTCCGAAACTGGGACAGGAAGCTCTTCCGCTTCTCCTTCTTCTACCTGCTCGCGGCCATGTTCATCCCGTTCCCGGTCGTCGCCCTGCCCCAGGTGCAGATGACCGGACTGCTGGGCCTCGCCAACCCGTTCGGCGTGATCATCCTGGCGACCATGTTCCAGCTGAGCTTCAGCGTGCTGCTGTTCACCGCATTCCTGCGCTCGATCCCGTATGAGCTGGAGGAGAGTGCGCGCATCGACGGTGCGACGACGTGGCAGACCTTCTGGCACATGATCTTCCCGCTGCTCGCGCCGATGAGTGCGACGATCGGCATCTTCGCCTTCCTCTACGCCTGGAACGACTTCATGATGCCGTCGCTGATCATCGCCGACCCCGCGCTGCAGACCCTCCCGGTGCTGAACTCGCTGTTCCAGTCGCAGTTCAGCAACAACTACAACGTGTCGTTCGCCTCGTACCTCATGGCCATGGCGCCCGCGATCATCGTCTACCTGTTCACGCAGCGCTGGGTGATGGAAGGTGTCACGCAGGGCGCCGTCAAGGGCTGAGCGACGCTCGCCTCGGCGACACCCGGGTGATACCTTTGGTGACTAAATATTGAAGCCGCATCAACAACTGACCATCGATACCACGGAAGAAAGAACTTGACTGTCAACTCCGCTCTGACTCCGTCCGAGACGACCCGCATGACCGACCCCCATTGGTGGCGCCAAGCCTCGGTGTATCAGATCTACCCGCGGAGCTTCGCCGATTCGAACGGCGACGGGCTCGGCGACATCCAGGGCATCACATCCCGCGTGGGCTATCTGAAGGACCTCGGAATCGACGCCGTCTGGCTGAGCCCGTTCTACCCTTCTGCTCTGGCCGACGGCGGCTACGACGTCGACGACTACCGCAATGTGGACCCTCGCCTGGGAACGCTGGACGACTTCGACGAGATGACCGCCGCTCTGCACGCGGCAGGCATCAAGCTGGTCGTCGACATCGTCCCCAACCACTCGTCGGACCGCCACGAGTGGTTCCGCGAGGCGCTCGCCTCGCCGAAGGGATCGCCCGCACGCGACCGCTACATCTTCCGCGATGGCCTCGGCGACAACGGCGACGTGCCCCCGTCGGATTGGGACTCCCTGTTCGGCGGCTCGGCCTGGGAGCGCGTGATCGAGCCCGACGGCACTCCCGGACAGTGGTACCTGCACCTCTTCGCCAAGGAGCAGCCCGACTTCAACTGGGACAACCCGCAGGTGCGGGAGGACTTCCTGAAGACCCTGCGCTTCTGGTCCGACCGGGGTGTCGACGGTTTCCGCATCGACGTCGCGCATGCGCTCGCGAAGCACCTGCCGGAAGAGCTCCCGTCCAAGGCCGTCCTCCCCGCCGAGGATGACAACGCCCTCGGCGCTCACCCGTTCTGGGACCGCGATGAGGTCCACGAGATCTACGCCGAGTGGCGCAAGCTCTTCAACGAGTACACCCCGCCCCGCACCGCCGTGGCCGAGGCATGGGTGCACCCCGACCGCCTCCACCGCTACGCCAGCCCGGAGGGACTCGGCCAGGCCTTCAACTTCGATCTCCTGAAGGCGGACTTCGACGCCGCCGACTTCCGCGACATCATCGAGAAGAACCTCGTGAAGGCGGCGGAGACCGGCGCCTCGTCGACGTGGGTGTTCTCCAACCACGATGTCGTCCGCCACGCCACCCGGTACGGTCTTCCCGCAGGTCCCGGTCGCCGCGGCCGCGGACAGGACGGCAACGCGTGGCTGCTCAGCGGCGGCCACGCCGACGACGTCGACGCCGCGCTCGGCCTGCGTCGAGCCCGGGCCGCGACGCTGCTGATCCTCGCACTCCCGGGAGCCGCCTACCTGTATCAGGGCGAGGAGCTCGGTCTGCAGGAGTTCGGCGAGATCCCGGACTCCGAGCGCCAGGATCCGGCCTTCTTCCGCGACAAGGGCGTGCAGATCGGGCGAGACGGATGCCGCGTCCCGCTGCCCTGGACCATCGACGGCCCCTCCTTCGGCTTCGGCGTCGGCGGCTCGCACCTGCCCCAGCCTGAGTGGTTCAGCGGTTCATCCGTGGAGGCACAGGACGGCGTCGCGGGCTCCACGCTCGAGCTGTATCGTCAGGCTCTCGCGCTACGCGCCGAGCTGCAGACCGGGGAGAAGCTGGAATGGCTGCCGTCGGTCGATGCATCGGTGCTGCACTTCGCGCGACCCAACGGCTGGCAGTCGGTGACGAACTTCGGTGCCCAGCCGGTGGCGCTCCCCGCCGGCACCGTGCTCCTCAGCAGCGGACCGCTGGACGGCGAGATGCTCCCGGGGAACACCACGGCCTGGCTCACGGTCTGACGACGCCACATCACCGGCGGCGCCGACACCTCTGAGGGGCGTCCAGTCTCGAGTGCCGAAAACGTGAAGGGCTCCGCACTGCGGAGCCCTTCACTTTTCGTGAGCAATTGAGCGGGCGCGATTCACGGGCTCAGCCGCGCGCCGGAGGCGCTTCGCGCCTCCCGGCGAGCGCAAGAGACGGCAGCGCGATCCCGTGCAGGGCGTCCACGACCGGAGCGAGCTCCGGCCGATCCGCGGCGTCGGCGAGCGCACGCTCGAGGGCATCGTCATGCAGAGGAAGGGCCCGATCGTAGAGCTCACGCCCGCTCGCCGTGAGCTCGGTGTAGATCCCCCGGCGGTCGTCGGCGCAGAGAATGCGCGTGAGCAGCCCCCNCGACCGGAGCGAGCTCCGGCCGATCCGCGGCGTCGGCGAGCGCACGCTCGAGGGCATCGTCATGCAGAGGAAGGGCCCGATCGTAGAGCTCACGCCCGCTCGCCGTGAGCTCGGTGTAGATCCCCCGGCGGTCGTCGGCGCAGAGAATGCGCGTGAGCAGCCCCCTGTCCTCGAGGCGCGTGACCAGACGGGTCGTGGCGCTCGGACTGAGGGCGGCCGCACGTGCGAGCTGCTGCATCCGCATATGCCAGCCGTCCTGCCTGCTGAGCGCGTCGAGGACGGTGAACTCCACGACGGACAGGTCGGCGGCGGCAAGACCGCGCTCGAGCTCGGACTCGATCAGTCCGTGCAACGCCGCGAGGGTACGCCATCCCTGTGCTCGCACCTCAACAGCGTCGTCGCCGATGCCCATATGAGACTCCCGAAACAATAGTTGCTTGCGCGGTTTATTTGCGTATGCAATGATCTTCCTTGCTTGTGCATTATCCCGCGCTTGCAACTACTTTACCGTCTTACGAGGAGACTGGCATGCTCTTGGGTCTCGTGGCACTGGCGATCGGCGCTTTCGGCATCGGACTGACCGAGTTCGTCATCATGGGCTTGCTGCCCGAGGTCGCCGCCGAATTCGGTGTCTCGGAAGCAGCCGCCGGATGGCTGATCTCCGGCTATGCCCTCGCGGTCGTCGTCGGGGCCCTCGGGCTCACGGCGGCCACCACCCGACTTCCCCGCAAGCCCGTCCTGATGAGCCTGATCGTGCTGTTCATCATCGGGAACGCGCTCACCGCGGTCGCCGAGGATTACGGCGTCGCGATGATCGGCCGCATCCTCGCGGCCCTCTGCCATGGCGCGTTCTTCGGCATCGGCGCCGTCGTGGCCGCGAGCCTGGTCGCGCCCGAAAAGAAGGCCGGCGCGATCGCGATCATGTTCACGGGCCTCACCGTCGCCAACGTCTTGGGAGTCCCCTTCGGAACCTTCCTCGGCCAGCAGCTCGGGTGGCGGTCGACGTTCTGGGCGATCGCTGCGATCGGCGTTGTCGCGCTCATCGGCATCGCCGCCCTCGTACCGGCCCGTCACAGCCCGGAGGAGCAGATCAGCCTCCGGATCGAACTGCAGGCGTTCCGCTCCGGTCAGGTGTGGCTCTCGCTCCTGGTCACCGTGCTCGCCTACGGGGGCATGTTCGGGGCTTTCACCTACATCGCCTACACACTCACCGAAGTCAGCGGATTCCCCACCACCGCCGTACCCTGGCTGCTCGTCCTCTTCGGCGCCGGCCTGGTCGTGGGCAACTGGCTCGGCGGCCGACTCGCCGACCGGTCCATCGACGCCACCCTGATCGGCTTCATCGGCGCGCTCGTGGTGATCCTCGCCCTGTTCGGCCTGCTCGCCGGATCCCGGATCGCCACCATCACCGCGCTGTTCCTCATGGGCGGATTCGGATTCGGCACGGTCCCCGGGCTGCAGAGCCGCATCATGATCTACGCCGGCCAGGCCCCCACACTCGCGTCGGGAGCCAATATCGGCGCGTTCAACGTCGGCAATGCCATCGGCGCCTGGGCCGGCGGAATGGGCATCGCCGCAGGCCTCGGCTACACCTCCCCGATCTGGATCGGCGCGATCATCACCCTCACCGCGCTCGTCGTCATGATCATCGCCGCCGCCACCGCCCGCGATACGCGCACGGATACGGATGCCACACTTCATGCGACCGCAGCGGGCGGGTTGAACGGAACGAACACGTTGGAGACCACGACCGCCTCACGTGCCCGCTGACGGGTCGCGGCATCCCGTGTCGACTTCGTATGCTGCCGCCGAGCACACACGTCGTCGACGCGAACGACGTGTGCGCTGGGCGAGATCGTACGATCTTGCCGAGCGCCTCCTCGGTGTGTCACGGAGCGCGGGGCGAGTACTGCGACTGGCCGCCCGAGCGCGGAATCAGGAGGGCAGGGCCCCGCACCTTCATGGCGCGCTTGCGCGCCCACAGCCGGCATCGAATCCGGCCTTGAAGTCGATCTCGGCGTTCTCGAGCGACTCTCCCACGACATGCAAGAGCTGCAGGCTCTCCTCGTAGGCATGCCACGCCGATTCCCGGTCCTCTATCACCGCGCCCACCACTCTGTCACCGCGTCAAGATCGACTTCAGAATGGCAGATTCGCGCGCACCTCACAAATCGATTTGTCGAACTGACCGACGCGGGAGAAGATTGATGCAGGTCGGGCGGGTACCTGCGAGCGCGCTTTGTCGTACTGGGCGCGGCAGCCGAGTCGGGCGCCCGTCACAGAACAAGCGCATCGCGGAAATTCCGATGAAACATCGGTCCCGCAAGATGTCGTCTCGTGAGCAACCTGTCAGACAGTTGGACTGCTAGGCCAGTGGGTGGCCGTGTCGGCGCAGTGGAATACGTGCTCCGCGACCTCCACGAGGCCATCGCGGCCGGAGTCGTACGCGTCGGAGACCGCCTTCCCTCCGAGAAGGCCCTCGCAGCCCGGTACGGCGTGTCGAGGACGGTCGTGCGAGAGGTGCTCCGCGTTCTCGAGACACGGGGCTTCACCGTGACGAGGACCGGTCGCGGCACCTTCGTGACGGCGCGGACGCCGGCGCACGAATTGCGCTTCGGCGAGTACTCGGCCGCGGATCTGATCGAAGCCAGGCCGCACATCGAGATCGCGGCAGCCGGTCTCGCGGCCGTTCGCCGCACCGAGGATGACGTTTCCGCGCTGCAGCGCCTTCAAGAACAGATGGAAGCCGAGGAGAGCCCTGACGACTGGGTCGGCTTGGATGCCCAGCTCCACTCGGCGATCGCGCTGGCATCCAGCAACCCCGTTTTCGCCGATGTCCTCGACCAGATCTCGACAGCCCTGCGCCACCAGTCGAGCGTCATAAACCTCACGCCAGGCCGGCGGCGACAGTCGGACGGTGAGCATCGCGCGATCATCGCCGCCATCGCGCGCGGCTCCGTCGCCGAAGCAGAGGACAGCATGCAGTTCCACCTCGACCAGGTGAAGGAGGTCCTTCTCGACATCACCGGGCTCGACGAGCGGCGCTGACGGAGTCGCGCTCTGCCGAGTGGTCCCACGCACCACCCCTTGAAAGGCAGCACCATGACCCAGAATCACGAGACCTCGAAGCTCGACCCGCAGGACGCCCTCGAAAACGATCGAGAGCTCACGGGGGACCGCACTCTTGCCGTCCAGGACTTCTCCAGCGAAGACGCCGGCTATCACAAGGCCCTCCGCCCCCGTCAGATCCAGATGATCGCGATCGGCGGCGCGATCGGCACCGGGCTGTTCATGGGCGCCGGAGGTCGGCTCGCGTCCAGCGGCCCGGCGCTCATCCTCGTTTACGCCGTCTGCGGGTTCTTCGCCTTCCTCATCCTCCGCGCCCTCGGCGAACTGGTCCTCCACCGGCCCTCGTCCGGCTCTTTCGTCTCGTACGCTCGGGAGTTCTACGGCGAGAAGCTCGCCTTCGCGGCAGGATGGATGTACTTCCTGAACTGGGCGATGACCTCGATCGTCGATGTCACGGCCGCGGCCCTCTACGTCAATTTCTGGGCCCAGTACTGGGAGCCGCTTCAGCAGATCCCGCAGTGGGTCATCGCCCTGGTGGCGCTCGTCGTGGTCCTCTCCTTGAACCTCGTGAGCGTGAAACTGTTCGGCGAGATGGAGTTCTGGTTCGCACTCATAAAGGTCGCCGCGCTCGTCGCGTTCCTGATCATCGGGTCGTGCTTCCTCATCTTCAACGGCTCCACCGACGTCGGCCCGACCGGACTCGTCGTGATCGCCGACAACGGCGGCCTGTTCCCGATGGGATTCATCGCACCGCTTCTGGCGATCTCCGGGGTCGTGTTCGCCTACGCCGGCATCGAGCTGGTGGGCACCGCGGCCGGCGAGACGCCGAACCCGGCCAAGGTCATGCCGAAGGCGATCAACACCGTCATCCTCCGAATCGCGATCTTCTACGTCGGATCCATCCTCCTGCTGTCGCTGCTTCTGCCGTTCGACGTCTATCAGGCCGGCGAGTCCCCGTTCGTGACCTTCTTCTCACACATCGGCTCTCCGCAGGCCGGCGCCGTCGCGGGATCGGTCATGAACTTCGTCGTCCTCACGGCGGCCCTCTCCAGCCTGAACGCAGGACTCTACTCAACCGGCCGCATCCTTCGATCCATGTCGGTCAACGGCTCGGCACCCAGGTTCACCGCCGCGATGAACAAGAACGGCGTCCCCTACGGCGGAATCCTCCTCACGGCCGCCATCACCCTCGCGGGGGTCGGAATCAACGCGCTCTGGCCTTC
Source organism: Microbacterium alkaliflavum (assembly GCF_044325405.1). Classification (NCBI taxonomy): domain Bacteria; kingdom Bacillati; phylum Actinomycetota; class Actinomycetes; order Micrococcales; family Microbacteriaceae; genus Microbacterium; species Microbacterium alkaliflavum. Next base: position 231,145 of record NZ_JBIQWL010000006.1, read on the forward strand.
ACAGGCTTTCGAGATCGTGCTGGAGGTCTCGGCGCTGGGCATCATCGGAGGGTGGGCGACGATCATGCTCTGCCACCTCAAGTTCCACTCCTGGTCCAAGAAGGGCCTCGTCGATCGGCCGTCATTCCGGCTGTTCGGCGCCCCGTACACCTCCTACCTGACCTTGGCGTTCCTCGCGTTCGTCCTCGTGACGATGGGGTTCTCGGAGACGGGCCGGTGGGTCCTCGCGTCCTTGATCGTCCTGATCCCTGCCCTGATCATCGGCTGGTTCGCCGCCCGGAAGAGGATTCAGGAAGCGGCGCTGGCCCGCGACGGCTACACGGGTGCGCACCCTGTCGTCGCGTCGCGAGCTTCGAGCGAGGCGCTCCGCAAACGGAGCTGATCCTCGCGGGGTCGCCGCGGGATCCCGTGGATGCAGCGGCGACCCCCTCGGGGTCACGAAATCGAGGTGGTTCCGGCCATCCGGCAGGGCGAGCGTTCATCGTGAATCGCGCGGTCGGATCTCCCCGCTGCCGCGGATGACGAGCTCCGTCCCGACGACATGCCGCTGTGACGCGGACTCGTCGCCGTCGATGCGAGCGAAGACCCGCTCGGCGGCGATCCGGCCGATACTCTGCGGATCCTGCCGAACGACCGTGACGCCAGGATCGAGCAGGTCTCCCATCGACACCTCGTCGAACCCGACGAGCGCCACCGTATGCCGTGCACCTGCCTCCTGCAGCGCCCGCAATGCGCCAAGGGTGATCAGGTTCTGTGCTGTCACGACAGCAGTCGGGGGGTTCTCCGACGCGAGAAGCGCATGCACCGCGTCGTATGCGCTCTCAGGATCGTGCACGCCCATCACCACCGGGATGTCGAGGGTCGGGATGCCTGCGCCCCCGAGTGCCTCCAGAAACCCGTCACGCCGATCGACCGCGGTCTGGATATCCGGTCGATCGGCGATGAGGGCGATCCGCCGGTGCCCACCCGCGATCAGATGCCGCGTCGCTGACGCCGCGCCCTCGCGATTGTCGCTCACGACGACGTCCACATCTGCCGCGAGCGGCTCGCGATCGATGCACACCACGGGGGTTCCCCGCTCGAGCGTGGGCCTGAGATAGGAAAGGCTCCGCGACATCGTGGTCAGGATCAGCCCATCGACACGCCGTCGCAGGAACGCCTCCACCGCGAGCTCCTCACGAGCTGCGTCGTCGTCCAGGCTCGAAGCGAACACCGCGACGTCTCGCGTCAGCGCAACATCCTCGACGGCTCGAGTGATGGCGGCGGCGAACGGATTGTCGACACTGCTGACCAGAAGTCCGAGTGTGTCGGTGCGTCCACCGGCGCGCCGCATGCTGCTCGCCTGCAGGTCGACATGGTAGTCGAGCGCGCGAACGGCGCTCCACACGCGCGCGGCCGTCTCTTCCGACACGTTCGGTTCGCCGTTGACCACGCGCGAGACCGTCTTGATACCTACCCCGGCAAGCGCGGCCACGTGCTTCATCGTGGCCCGCGGTCTGCGAACCGGGAAGATTTCTGACATCGATGTCACAATCCGATCTCGGTGAGAACTGCTTCTGACTTGACTGTACCCGCGGCCGTGCAATAGAAACGTCCCCGACATCGATGTCAACACGGCATCACTCACTGAGAGGGAGTTCAATGAGGAATCACAAGAGCAGGGGTCGGCGCGGCCTTCTGACGTTCACCGCTGTAGTCGCAGTGGCCGCCCTCGGGCTGGCGGGATGCGCGTCCTCGTCCGGCACCGGAGGGTCGACCGGTGGCGCCGACGATGCCGTCGGCGTCTCGCTGATCGTGAAGACGAACTCGAATCCGTTCTTCATTGCAATGGAGGATGGCGCCAAGGCTGCTGCCGAGAAGAACGGCGTCGACCTGACCGTCGCGGCGGGCAAGGAAGACGGCGACGAGGACACGCAGATCCAGGCCATCGAGGCAGCGATCTCGAAGGGCGACAAGGGCATCCTCATCACGCCCAACGGCCCGGCGGTGCTCGATGCCATCGCCAAGGCTCGCGACGCCGGACTCTTCGTCATCGCACTCGACACCGTGCCCGACCCGGCCGATGCCGTCGACATCACCTTCGCGACCGACAACTTCCTGGCCGGACAGCTCATCGGTCAGTGGACGGCGGGAACGCTCGCCGGCGACGATGCAGTGATCGGTCTCATCGATCTGTTCGATGACAAGGTCGTGACGGTCGACTACAGCCGCGACCAGGGCTTCCTGGACGGCATGGGCATCGACCTGAACGACGAGAAGGTGAACGGCGACGAGGAGCCGACGGGCACCTACTCGGGCGGCGAGGGCGGCTCTTACACGATCGTCGGCAACGAAGCGTCGCAGGGCGCCGAGGACGGCGGACGGACGGCGATGGAGAACCTGCTCGCCAAGAACCCCGACATCAACGTCGTGTACACGATCAATGAGCCCGCCGCGTACGGCGCGTACCAGGCTCTTCAGGCAGCGGGCAAGAACCCCGACGATGTGCTGATCGTCTCGGTCGATGGCGGCTGCGCCGGCGTCCAGCAGGTCTCCGACGGGATCATCGACGCCACCAGCCAGCAGTACCCGGTCAAGATGGCCGAACTCGGCGTCGAGGCGATCGTGAAGCTCGTCACGAGCGGCGAGAAGCCCGAAGTCTCCGACGGGCTCGATTTCTACAACACGGGCGTCGCGCTCGTGACCGACAACCCCGTCGACGGCGTCGACTCGATCGACACCACCGAAGCCGCAGGCATCTGCTGGGGCGAGAAGTAGGACCCCTTCGGGTGAGGGGTGCGGCCCCCCGGCGGCGCCCCTCACCTGTCCGACATGAACACTGGAGCGAACCTTCGTGACTCAGCAGGCACCTCCCACCAGCACACTTGACCTGGCGGCCGAGTTCCTCGACCGCCGCACTCCGCTCGACCGACTCCGAGGTCTGCTGCACCGCTACCCCGCGATCAGCCCGGCGGTCGTCCTCGTCCTGTCCATCATCGTCTTCGGCGCCATCAACCCGCGGTTCTTCGCGCCCGCCAATCTCTCGCTCGTGCTCGACCAGGTCTCGGTCGTCGGGACGGTGGCGATCGCTCAGACGCTCATCATCCTCACCGCCGGCATCGACCTGTCGGTCGGCGCTGCCATGATTCTCGCTTCGATGGTCATGGCGCAGACCGCGTTCCAGAACGGATTCCCGGCCCCGCTGGCGTTGTTCGCCGGGCTCCTCGCGGCACTCGCGGCGGGCGCCCTCAACGGGTTCCTGGTCACTCGCGTGAAGCTGCCGCCGTTCATCGCGACGCTGGGCACGTTCAACATCTTCGTGGCCCTCACGCTGCTGTACAGCGGTGGCCAGACCGTCCGGAAGTCGGAGATGCCGCCGCTGCTCACCTGGACGGCGACGGCGATCCCGATCGGCGACGTGCGGCTGACGGTCGGCGTCGTGATCATGCTCCTCCTCTATGTCGCGATCGCGTACATCCTGGGGCGCACGGCCTGGGGCAGACACGTCTACGCGGTCGGCGACGACGCTGAGTCGGCGCGCCTCGCCGGCATCTCCACGAGCCGCGTGCTGATGAGCGTCTACGTGGCAGCGGGGGCGGTGCTGGCGGTTGCCGCGTGGATCCAGATCGGCCGATCCGGCGCAGCGAGCCCGAATGCCGGAGCCGACCTCAACCTCGACTCGATCACTGCCGTCGTCATCGGCGGCACCTCGCTCTTCGGAGGACGCGGAATCATCTGGGGTTCCTTGCTCGGCGCCATCATCGTCGGCGTGTTCCGCAACGGACTGTTCCTCGCCGGTGTCGACGGGCTGTACCAGACGCTCGCGATCGGGATCCTCGTGATCGTCGCCGTCTCTATCGACCAATGGATCAGGAAGGTGCGCAAATGACCATCGCTGAGTCTTCGCCCGCCGGCGCGGGCGCGAGCACACGGAACCCCGTCCTCGAAGCGAGGCGACTCGTCAAGACATTCGGGCGCGTGGTGGGCCTGGACGGTGTGAGCCTCCAGCTGTACCCAGGGGAGGTGCTCGCGGTGATCGGCGACAACGGCGCCGGGAAGTCGACTCTCATCAAGTGCCTCACGGGCGCGTATATCCCTGACGAGGGGCAGCTGCTCCTCGACGGCCAGGAGGTCCACTTCAAGCGGCCGCAGGATGCGCGGGCGGCGGGCATCGAGACCGTGTACCAGAACCTCGCGGTCTCACCCGCCCTCGACGTGGCATCCAACCTGTTCCTCGGGCGGGAGCGCCGCAGGCCGGGGGTGCTGGGCAGCGTGTTCCGCGCCCTCGACACGGCAGGCATGCGCAAGGACGCTCGTGCAGAAGTGCAGAGGCTCGGCATCTCGACGCTGCAGGACGTCACCGTCCCGGTGGAGAACCTCTCCGGCGGCCAGCGGCAGGCTGTCGCCGTCGCCCGTGCGGCCGCGTTCGGATCGAAGGTCGTGATCCTCGACGAGCCGACCGCGGCACTCGGTGTCCGTGAGTCGAACATGGTGCTCGAGCTCATCGAACGGCTGCGTGAGCATGGGGTGCCTGTCATCCTCATCTCGCACAACATGCCGCACGTCTTCCAAGTCGCCGATCGCATTCACATCCAGCGTCTCGGAAAACGGGCGGCGACGATCACGCCGCAGTCGCACAGCATGACCGATGCGGTCGCGATCATGACCGGGGCCGCGACGGCCTGACCCGACGGGCGCCGCGCGGAACCGGGG
>NZ_JBIQWL010000007.1:0-140048 GCF_044325405.1 Microbacterium alkaliflavum
CCGGAAACAACTGGTCATCCCACGGTGGCCCTTCATCGTCAGCGACGACGAGAGCCCCGCAGGAATTGACACCACGCTATGGGACTCACCCGTTATCGTTGGTTCGAGTGTGAAGGCCGGCGATTCCACACCGATTGCCGCTCCGTTTCAGGCGTGTAACAGTGTCCCCACAGCGGATCGGCCGCTGTTCGGCCGCTATTCGGAGGCTTCGGCGCGCGGCTGCGCGGACGGCGCGGCGCGCGGCTGCGCGGAGGGTGCTGAGCGCGGCTGCGCGGCGGCTCGACGTGCGGCTGCGAAGTGCGCTCAGCGCGCGGCGGTGAGGGCCCGCGCCCGCGCGATCGCCTCGTCGCCGAGGCCGCACAGGCGGAGGCATCCGTCGGCGATGCGCACCGCGTCGATCGCCTCGCCGTCCCGCCGCAGCGGGATCACGATCTCGACGAGATGGATGATCGCGTCACCCAGCTCGCGGGCGGTCCAGGTGTCGCGCAGGGCGTCGGTCGCGGCATCCCTCGCGAACGCGCCGTAGGCGTCGCGCAGCTCGCGCCGCGACGCGCGGAACCCGTCGAACCGCTCGCGGCCTGCCTCGGGCAGCAGATAGAGCGTGCCGATGTTGTGGGGCGCCGACGCGAGCGACTCGACGTCGCGCACCGCGAGCAGGTGCAGGGCCGCGGCGGGGTCGAGCGCGGAATCGGCGCGGAGCTCGCGCGCGAGTTCGACGCTCGAGCGCACGGTGCGCTCGAGCAGCTCGACGAGGATGTCGTCCTTGCCGGCGAAGTGGTAGTAGAGCGAGGCCTGACGGATGCCGATGCGCTCGGCGATCTCGCGCGTCGACGTCGCGGCGAACCCCTTCTCGACGAACAGCGCGGCGGCGGCGTCGAGGATCTCGTCGCGCGGCGCGAGCTGTGTCGTCGCGGCAGTGGCCCGGGGCCGGCCGGCTCGGGCGCGGGGCGACGTGCTCATACCGGCATCCTCGCACGGTCGCGCGAGGATGCCGGTCGTGCATCAGACCGTTGCGAGGTGAGCGCGCCAGCCGCCGAGCGCAGAGATGTCGACGGCGCCGTCGAGCGCGCCGGGCGTCGCGAGGAACCCCGCGACGCGCGTGCCGTCCTCCAGCAGCACCGATCCGATCGACAGGGGCGGCGGGACGGCGTCGACGACCGCGGCGAACCCGGCCGCGGGCAGCTCCCACACCTCACCCTCGATGGCCGCACCGCCCGGCCCCGTGTGGACGAGACCCGGCTTGGGAGGAGACACGGCGAGCGCGTGGAACGCGTACTCGTCCGCCGTCGAGGCGTCGCCGACGAGGCGGCCGCCGGCTGCGACGAGCTGGCGGTTGAGCGGCTGGCCGCGCAGGTGCGCGCCGACGACGAACAGCCGTCGCGGCGCGGCGTCGAAGCGCTGCGCGATCTGCGCGAGCACCCGGTCGGTGAACGCGGGCCCCGTCAGCATGACGCCGAACGGCAGGCCGTCGACGAATCCGGCAGGCACCGCGAGCGAGGCCATGTCGAGCAGGTTCGCGAAGTTGGTGTACCTGCCCATGCGCGAGTTCGCGCCGACGGGGTCGGCCGCGACCTCGGCGAGCGTCGGGTGCCATGTCGTGGTCGGGGTGAGCAGCGCGACGCAGCCGTCGAGCGCCTCCGTGCCCCGCAGACGCAGGTCGTCGAGTCGCTCGAGGTCGGCGAACAGGTCGTGGGCGGCGGGTGCCGCGCCGGCGAGGATGATGCCCGCCACCGTCTCGTCGAGGTCGCCGCCGATGAGATCGCGGTGCGCCGAGATGTGCGCGCCGACGGCGGCGTACCGCTCCGCGACGAAGGCCCCGTCGTAGAGGAGACGGGCGGCGTCGAGGAGCGCCGAGATGTCGCGCTCGACGACGTCGAATCCGGCAGCGCGAGCCGTCGCGACGGCGGCGGCGAACGCCTCGCGCCACCCGGCGGCGAGCCCGTCCAGCTGTGTCGGCAGCGGCACGGCGAGCCGGGCACGTGCGGGCAGCGCAGAGAACGCGGTATCCGTCCGGGCCAGCGGATCGCTGCCGTCGACGCCGGTCATCGTCTCGATCGCGAGCCGCGCCGTCGCGAGGTCGCGCGCGAACGCCGTCACGACGTCCTGCGTACGGCACGCGGGGACGACGCCCGTCGTGGGCACGAGCCCCTTCGTGGGCTTGACGCCGACGATGCCGTTGAGCGCCGCCGGGACGCGGCCCGAGCCCGCCGTGTCGGTGCCGAGCGCGACGTCGACGATGCCGAGTGCGACCGAGACCCCCGACCCCGACGACGAGCCGCCCGAGATGCGCGCCGGATCCCACGCGTTGCGGACGGCGCCGAATGGCGACCGCGTGCCCACGAGGCCCGTCGCGAACTGGTCGAGGTTCGTCTTGCCGATGACGATCGCGCCCGCGGCCCGGAGGCGCGCGACGGCCGTCGCGTCGACGACCGGCTCGTACGCGAAGGATGCCGAGCCCGCCGTCGTCACGAGGCCCGCGACGTCGATGTTGTCCTTCACGGCGACCGTGAGCCCCGCGAGCGGGAGGTCCTCCCCCGCCGCGACGCGCGCGTCGACCCGGGCGGCCTCGGCGGCGAGGTCGTCGGCGGAGCGCAGCGAGATCCAGATCTCGGGTCGGTCGACCTCGGCGATCCGGATGAGGGCGCGGTCGACTGCGGCACGGGCGGTGGTGCGGCGGATCATGCGTGGGCTCCGATCGCGGCGAGGATCTGTCCGGGTGCGACCTGCTCCCCGGGTGAGGCATACAGTTCGAGCACCCGCCCGGCGCGCGGAGCGATGACCTTCGACTCCATCTTCATGGCCTCGACCGACAGGATCGCGTCACCTGCGGCCACGGTCGCGCCCACGTCGACCGAGACCTGCCAGACGGTCGACGCGAACGGCGCGTACACGGGCTCGGCGCCCTCGGGGATCGTGACCTCGGTGGGGGCGGCCGGCGCGGGAGGCTCGTCCGAGCGCTCGAACTCGCCGGCGAGGCGCCAGCGCTCGCGCTCCTCGGCGAACGCGGCGCCCTGCCGGTCGCGGAACTCGGCGATCGATCCGGCGTTGTCGTCGAGGAACCGCGAGTACTCGGCGATCGAGAAGGTGCCCTCGGTCGTCTCGAACCGTCCGCGGCCCGCGTCGGTCTCGGCGCGCAGCTCGAACAGCTCGTCGGCCGAGACGGGGTACCACTCGATGCGGTCGAAGAACCGCAGCGCCCACGGGTTCTCCTGGAACAGGCCGCCGCGGCGGAAGCGGTTCCAGATCTGCACCGTGCGGCCGACGAACTGATAGCCGCCCGGCCCCTCCATGCCGTAGATGCACATGTACGCGCCGCCGATGCCGACCGAGTTCTCGGCCGTCCACGTGCGGGCGGGGTTGTACTTCGTCGTGACGAGGCGGTGCCGGGGGTCGAGCGGCGTCGCGACCGGCGCGCCGAGGTACACGTCGCCGAGGCCGAGCACGAGGTAGCTCGCGTCGAAGACCGTGCGGTACACGTCGTCGACCGAGTCGAGCCCGTTGATGCGGCGGATGAACTCGATGTTCCAGGGCGTCCACGGCGCGTCGCTGCGGACGCCGTTGATGTACCGCTCGATCGCGAGGCGCGTCGCGGGGTCGTCCCAGCTCAGCGGCAGCCGGACCGTGCGCGACGGCACGACGAGCTCGCTCGTCGGCGGCACCTCGTCCTCGAGCTCCCGCAGGAGCACGGCCATCTTCGACGCCGGCAGGATCTCGGGATCGGTGTGGACCTGCAGCGAGCGGATGCCGGGCGTGACATCGACGACGCCCTTCGGCGCGTGCGCGGCGAGCGTCTCCTGCAGGGCGTGCACGCGCATGCGCAGGGCGAGGTCGAGCTGCATGGGACCGTACTCGACGAGGACGTTCGAGTCGCCGTCGCGGCGGTACGTCACCGACGGACCCGCGTCGGTGGCCTCCCGCCGCGCGTACACGCCGTCGTCGCCGTCGCCGCCGCGTGTGAGGAGCGTCGGAGCGGAACGACGGGCGGCGAGCGCGGGGGCGTCGGCCTCGGCCACCGGCGCGAACCGCACGCGGTCGCCGGGGCGCAGCTGGCCGACCTTCCACAGCTCGCCGCTCGCGACGACGGCGGGGCACACGAAGCCGCCGAGCGAGGGCCCGTCGGGGCCGAGGACGATGGGCGTGTCGCCCGTGAAGTCGATCGCGCCGACGGCGTAGGGCGTGTCGTGGATGTTCGACGGGTGCAGGCCCGCCTCGCCGCCGTCGGGACGCGCCCACTGCGGCTTCGGGCCGATGAGGCGCACGCCGGTGCGGGCCGAGTTGAGGTGCACCTCGTAGTCGGTCGCGTAGAACGCGTCGAGGTCGCCTCGTGTGAAGAACTCGGGCGCCGCGTGCGGGCCCTCCGTCACGCCGATCGTCCACGAGTGGGTCAGGGCCGGACGACGTTCGGCGGGCGTGCCGTCGCCGAGCGCCTCGTCGGCACCGGATGCCGCGGGCCCGAGGCGCAGCACGTCGCCCGCGAGCAGTGCACGGCCGCCGTGGCCGCCGAACCCGCCGAGGGTGAAGGTCGAGGCGCTCCCGAGGTAGCTCGGAACGTCGAGCCCGCCGCGCATCGCGACGTAGGTGCGCAGACCCGGCCCCGTCGCGGGGCCGATCGCGAGGGTCGCGCCGGCGGGGATGCGGATCGGCTCCCACAGCGGCATCCGCTCTCCGTCGACCGTGATCGCCGCCGGCGCGCCCGTCACCGCGATCACCGCGGCATGCGAGAAGCGCAGGGTCGGCCCCGTGAGCGTGATCTCGAGCCCCGGTGCCCCCTCGGGATTGCCGACCGCGAGGTTGGCTTCGGCGAACGACACGCGGTCGAACGGTCCGCTCGGCGGAACGCCGATCTGCCAATAGCCGACCCGGCCCGGCAGGTCCTGCACCGTCGTCATGGCGCCCGGCGCGATCACGTCGACGCGCGGCTCGGGGTCCTGCGTGACGTCGAGCGTCGAGGTGCTGTGGCTCGCCGCGACGAGCGCGGGGAGCACTGCGAGCGAGCGGAGCAGGCCGAGGTTCGTGACGATGCCGTCGACGCGGCTCGCGCCGAGGGCGTCTCCGAGCAGGCCGAGCGCGGCGGGGCGGTCCTCGGCGTGGGCGATGACCTTGGCGAGCATCGGGTCGTACGACGCCGTGACCTCGGTGCCGTCCTCGATCCAGCCGTCGACGCGCACGCCGGCGATCGGGTCGATCCCCTGGCCGGGGAAGGAGGCACGCGTGACGAGCCCCGTCGACGGCAGGGAGTTCCTGCCCGGATCCTCCGCGTAGACGCGTGCCTCGACCGCCACGCCCTGCGGGATCCACTCCCGCGTGAAGACGTCGTCGGCGAGACCGACGGCGCCGTCGCGCGCGAGCGTGAGCATCATCGCGACGAGGTCGACTCCGAACACCTCCTCCGTGACGGGGTGCTCGACCTGCAGTCGCGTGTTGACCTCGAGGAACGACGCCTCCTCGCGCGCGGGGTCGTAGACGAACTCGACGGTCCCGGCGCTGCGGTACGAGACGGATGCCGCGAGCTCGCGCGCCGACCGGTGCAGCAGCTCGCGCACGTGGTCGGGGAGGGCGGGCGCGGGGGCCTCCTCGACGACCTTCTGATTGCGGCGCTGCAGCGAGCAGTCGCGGTCGCCGAAGACGGCGACGCGCCCCTCGCCGTCACCGAACAGCTGCACCTCGACGTGGCGCGCGGGGCGCACGAACCGCTCGAGGAAGATGCCGGTCGATCCGAAATTCGCCGCGGCGAGCGCCGCGACGCGCGCGAAGGCGTCGCGGACCTCGGTCGGGCTGAAGCACGCCTGCATGCCGATGCCTCCGCCGCCACCTGTGGCCTTGACCATGACGGGATAGCCGATCGCGTCGGCGGCGGCGACCGCCTCGTCGGCGTCGGAGAGCAGTCCCGTCCCTTGGAGCATGGGCACGCCGGCCTGCTGCGCCAGCTCGCGCGCCGTGTGCTTCTCGCCGAACGCGGCGATCTGCGCGGCGGACGGGCCGACGAACCGGATGCCTGCGCCCTCGACCGCCGCGGCGAACGACAGGTTCTCGGAGAGGAACCCGTATCCGGGGTGGATGAGTCCTGCGCCCGTCGACAGTGCAGCTTCGAGCACGGCGTCGGCACGCAGGTACGACTCCTTGGGCGCGGCGGGGCCGAGGCGGACGGCGTCGTCGGCCTCGCGGACGTGCGGAGCCGCGCGGTCGGCATCGGAGTACACGGCGACGGTCCGCATCCCGAGCTCGCGGGCCGAGCGGATGACGCGTCGGGCGATCTCGCCGCGGTTGGCGATCAGGACGGTGTCGCGCGAGAGAGCGGTCATCGGCGTGCCTCCTCGACCGGGTCGCTCGGATCGACCGTGATCATCCGCAGCGGTGTGGGGTTGAAGTCGTTGCACGGGTTGTTCATCTGCGGACAGTTCGACACGACGACGAGCACGTCGCGCTCTGCGCGCAGCGCCACACGCTTGCCGGGCGCGCTCATCCCGTCGACGATGCCGAGGCTCCCGTCCGCCTCGACCGGCACGTTCATGAACCAGTTGATGTTCGAGACGAGGTCGCGCGCGCCGAGCCCGTGCACCGCGCCCTCGCTGAGGAAGTTCTCTCGGCACGCGTGCTGGAAGGCGACGTGATGCCCGTACCGGAGCGTGTTCGACTCCTTCGAGCAGGCGCCGCCGATCGTGTCCTGGCGATCGATCTCGTTCACGACGACCGTCATGAGCGGCAGCGCCTCGTTCGAGAGCAGCACGGAGCCCTCACGCAGGTAGGCGTTGCGCTGGGCCGCGAGGGTGTCGGGGGCGCTGTAGCGGTGGGCGGTGTCGTGCGCGTCGTAGACGAGGAAGTCGGCGGACTGGTTGCCGCCGACGTCGACGATCGTCAGCACGTGCCCCGCCGCGATCACGGCCGACCACGACGCGTTCGACGCGACACGGTCGTCGGCGACGACGCGGCCCGCGACGGCGCTCGTCGCCCAGTCCAGGGGCGAGTCGGGTGCGGCGACGGCGCCGACGGGGACCGTGCTGGCGATCGCCGTGGGCGTGATGGGGGTGCTCATAGTCCGCGGGCCTCCGCATAGTCGAGGGTGTTGAGGTAGGCGCGCCGCGACTCGGGCGACGCGTCGAAGAGCGGCGCGCCGGGGAGCGTCGGCTCGCCGCGCCATGCGTGCACGCGCAGCTCGCCCACGCGGTACTCGGCCCGGGGGTCGAGGGGGTGCGCGACGTTCGCGATCAGCACGATGAGCGGCAGCTCCGCGACGAGCGTCACCGAGCCGCCCGGCCCGACGGAGCCGAGCCACTCGGCCGCACCGTCGACGCCGACGCGCACGCCCTGGAAGAACGACACGCTCGGCGGCAGGTCGCGCGGGCCGAGGCCGTGCTTCGCAGCGGCCTTCACGAACAGCGCGCGGCCCGACGGCGCCGGCCCCTCGGGGCGTGCATCTGAGTAGCGGGCGAGGTTGGCGGCATCCGTCGTCGTGCCGAACAGTGCGTCGTGGCGCCCCGAGGTGTCACCGACGATCGTCGCGAGCGCGCGGCCGTCGCCCGAGAGGAGCGGATGCCCCGCCCCGAGGTAGGCCTGCCACGGGATCTTCACGGTGTCGGCCGTGTTGAGGCGCTCCCAGGGCTCGAGCGCGTTGAAGAGCAGGACGTGTGCGTTCGCGTCGCCGGTCGGATCGTCGAGCCGCAGACGGGTGCCGCGGGCGAGCACGCGGTGCGTGTATCCGCCGGGGGCGACCGTCTCGGCCCAGGTCAGCTCCGCGGGGTCGACGCCGGCGGGAACGTGCGGCGACGAGGATGCGGGCAGGTAGGGCATGTGCGGACTCGTCTGGCCGCCCTGCGACCGTGCGTCCGCACGAGCGTTGCCGACGGTATCGGTGTTGTGGGCCACTGCATCCGTGGTCATCGATCGGTCTCCCTGCAACGAATAACTGTCGAGCGATAGTTATCTCGGAGTATGCAGGGGCTCTGTGTCCCGGCCGTTGTGAGGATGTTTCGTCCGTGTGACGGACGCGAGGTCGCTCTCGCGCCCCGCATGGATCAGCCGGACGGGATCAGTCGTATCCCAGGACGCACGCCGCGCAGTAGGTGACGAGCGGCCACCGAAGGTCATCGTCGACCGCTACGTCGAGCGGTCCGGGAAGTTCGTCGTCGTGGGAGTGGAGGACCGTCGACGCGTCGCGGAGAGCGGACATGTCTCTCATCCTTGGTCGCCTGCGTGGATGACCGTCCGCCGGTCGCCTGACGATACGTGAGAGGCGGACGGAGGGATCAGCTTCGATCCCTTCGCCCGCCATCCTACTTTTGTCCTTACATAAGGACAAGAGTTTGCTTGAAATCAGCGAACCCCGCGGATCGGCAGGATGAACAGCGCGCCGAGGACGGCGGCGAGCGCGCCGGCCACGAACAGCGCCGTGAAGTTGACCGGGCTCGTCGCCGACGCCCCGATCGCGAGCAGCGCGGGGGCGATGGCGGGGACGAGCGACGAGGGCAGGCTGCTGGCCAGGTTCATGATGCCGAGATCCTTCGCAGGGTTCTCGGGGTCGGGCAGCACTTCGGTGATGAGCGCGAAGTCGACCGCGAAGTACACGCCCTGGCCGAGTCCCATGACGGCGATCGCGAGGAGGAACATCGGGTAGCTGTCGGCGAGGGCCACGAGGCCGAGCCCCGCGGCGAAGATGATCGCGGCGGTGATGACGAAGGGCTTGCGGCGGCCGACCTTGTCGGAGATCTTGCCGAACAGCGGAGCGAAGACGATGGAGACGCCCGTGAGGATGAGCGTCGCGACAAAGATCGCGGTGCCCACGGTCGCGGGGTCCTGGTGCTGCACCATGATCAGGTAGAACGCCTGGTACGCGTTGACGGCGGCCACGCCGAAGAAGATCATCAGGCGGCTCGCCCAAGCCCACGCGAAGCTGGGGTGCTTCGCGGGGCTGACCCAGAACGTGCCGAGGAATTCGCGGAACTGGAACTCCGGGCGCAGGTGACGCGCGAGCGGCTTGTCGGCGATGAAGAGGCCGAGTGCGACGGACGCGACGACGGCGACGCCCGCCGGCAGTGCGATCATCGCGACGATGTTCGGCTGCACGAGCTGCGCGAGGAACAGTCCGAGCACCGCGCCGAGCGGGGCGCCCAGGCCGATGATCGCGGACGGCGTGCCGCGGCGCTCCGGGGCGATCTGGTCGGGAACGAGCGCGCCGGCCGCCACGAGCCCGCACACCGCGCCGAGCGTGAGCACGACGTACGACCCGATGAGGACGAACACGTCGGCGGCCGCGATCTGCAGCAGGGCGCCCACCGCGATGAGCGCGGCGGCGGCGAAGAGGTAGGGGCGGCGCCGCCCGAAGCGACCGAGGGTGCGGTCGCTCAGGCGTCCGATGACGGGGTACCCGATGAGCGCGAACAGGGCGCCGATCGACGTGACGATCGACAGCACCGTGGTGGCATCGGCGTCGCCGCCGATCGCCGCCGACTTCAGCGAGAGCGTCAGCACGGCGCTCGCGAGCAGCGCGCCGTTGACGGCGGCGACGGCGAGCCCGAGGACGACCAGGAATCCCCGGCGCACGGGCGGCCAGGTCTGCACCGATCCGGTGGCGGTGTATTCGAGCTTCGGCTCCGTGGAGAGGCCGGCATCGGCGCCGGCGAACTTTTCGGACATCGTCGTTCCTTCGTTCGGGTGGGTGGGGGCTCAGGGGACGGACAGGAGGGGGGATGCCACGGGCACGACGTGCTCCGTGGCGCCGGGCGTCAGCGCGATCGTCGTGTCGCCGAGGACGAGGACGGCATCGACGCCGGACGGCACCGCGACGCGCACGCGCACCTCGTCGCCGCTCCGGCGCCAGTCGACGGCGAGGCGCCCCGCGGGGGTTCCGACGTGCGCGGAGGCGCTCTCGACACCGGCGTCGAGATCGGGCTCGATGCGCACCCGGCGCCAGCCGGGCGCCGTGGGCTGGAGGCCGGCGACGCGGCGGTAGAGCCAGTCGTCGACGCAGCCGAACGCGTAGTGGTTCAGCGAGACCGGACGAACCGACCCGTCGGAGCCGATGGCATCCCACGACTCCCAGATCGTCGTCGCGCTGTGGTCGACGGCGTACAGCCAGGACGGCGACTCGCGCTGCCACAGCAGGCGCCGCGCGAGGTCGCGGTGGCCGCCATCCCACAGCGCGTCGAGCAGGTACGGCACCGAGAGGAACCCCGTGTCGAGGCGGTCGCCGTTCGCGCGGACGAGCGCGGCGAGGTGGCCCGCCGTGCCGGCGCGGCGATCGGCGGGGATCATGTCGAAGGAGAGCGCGATCGCGTGCGGGCCCTGCAGTTCGACGGGCAGGCGCCCGTCGGCGTCCACGTACTCGGCAGCGAAGGCGGCGCGCACCGACGCGGCCTCAGCGGCGAGCCGCGCGGCATCCGCTCCCTTTCCGAGCACCTCGGCCATGCGGGACGCGAGCGTGAGCGTCTGAGCCTGGAACATCGGCGCGAGGTACTCGCTGGTGAGGGCCGGGGCGATGCCGATCGCCTCGTGCAGCGGTCTGCCCGCGATGGTCGACGGCGTGAGCCAGTCGCCGAAGTGATCGCCGGAGTTGTAGAGGAGCGCCTGCGCGGCACGGCGCTCGATGCTCAACGGGACGCCGGCCAGGGATGGCGGCAGCTCGGCGCGAGCCCGGCTGCGCTGGTGGTCGATCCAGGCCAGCACGGCCGGATAGTTGTCCGCGAGCACGCGCTCGTCGCCGTACCGCTCGTACAGCGTCCACGGCACGAAGGCGATCGCGTCGCTCCAGCCTGCCGACGAGACGATCGCCCCGATGCCCGTCGCATGCTCCGCCTCGGCGATGTCGAACGGCGAGCGCGGAGAGGTGATCGGCACCCGGCCGTCGGGGAGCTGGTCGGCGCGGAGGTTGTCGAGCCAGCGGCTCAGGAACGGCGCGACGAGCGCGTTGTTCGTCGCGGCGGCGGCGAACACCTGCGCGTCGCCGGTCCAGCCGGCGCGCTCGCGCTGCGGGCAGTCCGTCGGCACGGAGAGCAAGTTGGCGCGCTGGCTCCACACGACGTTGTCGTGCAGGCGGTTGAGCCGCGGGTCGGATGTCGTGAACGTCCCGGTCTGCTCCAGATCGCTCGACAGCACGACCGCGACGATGTCGGACGGGTCGAGGGATGCTTGGAGCCCCGACACGCGCGCGTACCGGAAGCCGTGGAACGTGAACTCGGGCTCCCACTCGTCGTCGCCGCCGGCCGATACGAAGACGTCGGTCTGGTCCTTGTCGATCCCGACGATGTTCTGGAACCAGTCGCCGGCGGCGTCGAGCGTCTCGGTGTGCTCGAGCGTGATCTCTCGGCCGCGCGACAACCCGCGGAGGCGGAGCCGCACCCGCCCCGCGATCACCTGGCCGAAGTCGACGACGATCCCTTCCTCCGTCTCGGTGATCGAGGTGGGGGCGAGCTCGGCGACGCGGCGGATCGGCTCACCTGTGAAGGGGACGAGCACCGACCGGTCGGCGTCGATCGGCGTCACGGGCGACCACCGCGCGTCGTCGAACCCCGGCATCCGCCAGCCCTCCGGCTCGGCGCGTCGATCGAACCGCTCGCCGACGAACGGGTCGGCGTAGTCCCAGCCGCCCGTCGCGCTGCGCATCCCGCCGTCGGAGCCGATCACCTCGACCCGCCCGTCGGCGTAGGTAACGTGGAGCTGCCAGATGAGGGCCGTGCGCGTGCCGAACTGTGCGCTCGAGCCCGTCAGCCCGATGCGGCCCGCCCACCAGCCGTCGGCGAGCGCGAACGCGAGCACGTTCTCGCCCGCACGCAGCGCGACGTCATAGGTCTGCGTCGAGATGCGGTGCAGGTAACTGTCGAATCCGGGGGCGAGCACCTCGTCGCCGGCGCGGAGGCCGTTGATCCACGCCGTGTACACACCGCGCGCCGACGCGTGCAGGCGCGCCTGCACGACCCCCTCGCCCACCGTCACAGTGCCGCGGAGCAGCCGCGCGGGACGCAGCCGAGTGCGGGGAGGCGTATCGGGCCCGGTGCCGCGGATCCAGTCGACGATGCTCCAGCGCTCGACGAGCGTGTCGTCCTGGTCGGGCTCGACCCAGCGCGCGCTCCAAGCGGCGGGGCTCAGGAGCGCCGTCGCGAACGTCGACTCGGCCCACGGGGTCGGGCCATAGACCCCGATGCTGCGCACCCGCCACCGGTAGTCGGCATCCGATCGCAGATCCTCCCCCGCGAAGGAGATCTGCGAGCTCGCGGCGGAGCCCACGCTCCCCGTGCTCCAGACGGACCGGCCGTCGGCGTCCGTCACCTCCAGCTCGTAGGCGAGCTGCGCGTGGTCGACGGTCCAGGAGAACCGCGGCGTCGCGGTGCCGATGGCGCGCGGCGCGCGCTGGTACTCCACGCGAAGATCGGCGCACCGCGACTCGGTCATTCCCTGCTCCTTTGCCGGCGCCCGGAAGCGCACTTCGGCGAGGGTATCACAAAAACCTTACGCGTAAGGTTTTAGCATGTGGGATAGCGTGACGACGTGACCGACTCATCGCCCCGCGGCAGCTACACGGTGGGCCGCGAGCGCCGCGAGCGCATCCTCGATGCCGCGCAGCGTCGGTTCCGCGACGCGGGCTACGCCGCGACGTCGCTCGCCGACATCGCCCGCGACGTCGGACTCACGACGCCCGGCGTCAAGCACCACTTCGAGACCAAGCAGCATCTCCTGCTCGCGCTCGCGGAGCGCCGCTTCGACCTCGCCGCGGCACGTGCGCTCGAGCCGATCGAGGCGTCCGACGGCACGCGGACGCTGCGGGTGATGAACGACGTCGCCCGGCTCTACGCGTCGCAGCCCGAGCTGATGGAGCTGTTCGTGCTCGTCACGGCCGCCGCGGCCGACCCGTCCAGCGCCGCGCACCACCTCTTCGCGGAGCGGTACGAGAGGGTCATCGACCAGATCGCGACGGGATTCGAACAGGATGCCGCGGCCGGCCTCCTGCGCGACGAGATCGACTATCGGGCTCTCGCGCGCGAGTGCGTCGCGGTGGCCGACGGGCTCCAGCTGCAGTGGGTGCTCTCGGGCGGCACCCTCGACTTCGCCGGGATGTCGCGCGTGCACCTCGAGCGGCTCGCGCCGATCATCCTGCGCTCGGGTGCGACCGTCGACCTTTCGGCTCCGGCTTGAGCGCCGACGGCCGGTAGACCTCCCCGGCGGCGAGCCGCGCCGCGCCGGCAGGGTCGTGCGCCGGCAGGAGCACGATCGGCTGCTGCGCGGCGAACGTCTTTATGGTGCGAAGCTGCAGGGTCGCGAGCCGCGGCCGTGTGTTCACGCCGTCGGTGAGCTCTCGGTCGAGCAGATCCTGCGCGTAGGTGACATCGCCCCCGATGAGGTAGGTCGCCGCCTCGGCGAAGACGACGACGCAGAGGTGCCCGGGGACGTGCCCCGGCGTGGGGACCGCGACGACGCGGCCATCTGCGGTGATCGGAAAGGTCGTCTGCCAAGGGCCGAGCGGAGGGCCGGTCTTCGTGAGGATCGACGGCTCGAACCCGGCGGGCCAGTGCTTCGGCAGCGCCCCTTCGAGCGTGGCCCGGAACGGCCGGCGGAACGCCTGCCAGTGCTCCCGCGACAGCAGCACGGGCGGCCCCACGACGTCGCCGAGCCCGTCGGCATGATCATGATGGAGATGCGTCAGCACGACCGCGCGGAGGTCGGCGGGTCGGATGCCGCGCCGCGCGAGCAGCGTGCCGATGCCCTCGTCGGGCGCGACGTGGACGTCGACGCAGCGGCGGAAGAAGGGATGCCAGCGCGGCATCCACCCCCGTTCCGTCGCGTGCGGCGACTCCCCCGTGTCGACGAGGATCGGGCCGTCCGGATGCTCGATGAGATAGGCGTTGATCGGCAGCGGCTCGGTCCACTCGCGGTCGCCGAAGAGCATCTTCATGCGGCGCAGCACGACGGGCTTGGACGCCGACTGCATCCGCTGGCTGGGACGGATGCGGACGGTGCCCGTCTGCAGGATGCTGACGCCGACGCTCATGCCGTGCCGCCGATGGTCAGGACAGCGCCGAGCCCATGCGCGACAGATAGAGCGCCGTCGCCTCGGCACGGCTCTGCACGCCGAGCTTGCGGTAGACGCCCGCGACGTGGAACTTCACGGTGTTCTCGCTGATCGACAGCTCGGCGGCGATGTCGCGGTTGCGTCGCCCCGCCGCGAGGCGCTGGAGCACGTCGACCTCGCGAGGGCGCAGGGCCCACGCGACGGGCACGCCGCCCGCCGATCGCGGCGGATCGAGCGGGATGACGATCGCCATCTCGGTGCCCCAGCCGGGTGTCACGTGGCGGGTCAGGTGTCCGCCGAGGGCGTGGATGCGGTCGCGCGTGAGTTGCAGCTGGATCGAGTCGTCGACAGCCTCGCCGCGACCGTCGTCGCGCATGTCGATGAGCAGGTTCGTGCCGTCGCAGTCCCACTGGACGCGCACGCGCCCGACGTGCGGGTTCTCGATGAGCGCGAGGATCGACCCCCGCACGACGGCCCGCGCTCCGTGCGCGACCTCGCTCGGTAGCGGTCGCCCGTCGACGGGCGGCTCGACGAACTGCACTTCGATGTCGCGGTAGCGCACAAGCGGACGCAGGTCGTCGCGGAGCCGCTGGAACGCCGTCGTGACGGGCTCCTCCGTGAACGCCCGCACGCGGTCGCTCGCCGTCCGCAGGTGCACGAGCCCCTCCGCCGCCACGGCCGTCGCCGAAGCGCGAGCCGCCGCGTCGTCGAGTGAGGCCGAGCGCAGTGCCGCAAGCACGGTCTCGAGCGTCGTGGAGTATTCGTCGGAGAGCTCGGTCAGCGCCTCCATCCGCTCGCCGGAGCTCGCCCGGGCGAGCTGCAGATACAGCGGCGGAGCGGCATCCGCCAGATCCTGCACTCGCAGCGCGACGACGTTCCACAGATCGAGCACGACCGCTTCGTCGCCGGTCGGGCGCGGCTCGGCCAGCAGGAGGAGCGCCCCGTTGCGCGCGGTGAGCTGGAGCACCTCGACGCCGACCCCGTCGACGTCCAGCGTCGTGCGACGGGCCGAGTCGGGCATCCCCGTGCGGCGCAGCTCGTCGAGGACCAGATACGACACGCCCCCGACGAAGCGGGCGGCCCCCGCGCCGACGCGATGACCCCCGGATGCGTCGGCGGCGAGGACGATGAGCGCGTCGTGCGGGACGAACGCCGAGACGAGCAGGGAGAGGCGCTCGGCGAGGGCGTGGGCCGGAGCCGTGACCGTCTCCACGAGCGCGCGCAGGGTGTCAGCTGTCGCGTCGACTCCGCCGTCGGCCATGCCACCACGATAGGCCCACCCGTTCGGGTGGGTAAGACGGTCCCCGTGAGCGATGGCCCGCGTCCGAACGCGTAAGGGATGCTCGCTTCAGCCGGTGACAGGGCCGGTGAGGCGAGCGGGCGCTGACGCCCGGGAGAGGGGCGATCATGCCCGGGAATCGCGCGGTGGCGTACAAGGGGCCGGGGGTCGTCGAGGTCGTCGACACTCCCTATCCCGAGTTCGAGCTGAAGGACGGGCCCGGGGTCAACCCCGCCAACGTCGGCCGCAAGGTTCCGCACGGCGCGATCCTGCGCACCGTGTCGACGAACATCTGCGGCTCCGACCAGCACATGGTGCGCGGCCGCACGACCGCGCCTGCGGGGCTCGTGCTCGGGCACGAGATCACCGGCGAGGTCGTCGAGGTCGGACCCGACGTCGAGTTCGTCAAGGTCGGCGACATCGTCTCGGTGCCGTTCAACATCGCCTGCGGTCGGTGCCGCAACTGCAAGGAGGGCAAGACCGGCATCTGCCTCAACGTCAACCCCGACCGCCCCGGCTCCGCCTACGGCTACGTCGACATGGGCGGCTGGGTCGGCGGGCAGGCCGAATACGTCCTCGTCCCCTACGCCGACTGGAACCTGCTCGTCTTCCCCGACCGCGACCAGGCGCTGGAGAAGATCCTCGACCTCACGATGCTGTCCGACATCTTCCCCACCGGCTTCCACGGCGCCTACACCGCAGGCGTCCGCCCGGGCTCGACCGTCTACATCGCGGGGGCGGGACCGGTCGGGCTCGCCGCCGCTGTCGGTGCGCAGCTGCTCGGCGCCGCCGTCGTGATCGTGGGCGACCTCAACGAGGACCGCCTCGCGCAGGCGCGGTCGTTCGGCTGCGAGACCGTCGACGTGTCCAAGGGCGACCCGAAGGACCAGATCGAGCAGATCCTCGGCGTCCCCGAAGTCGACGCGGGCGTCGACGCAGTCGGCTTCGAGGCGCGCGGGCACGGATCGGATGCCTCGCACGAGGCACCCGCGACGGTGCTGAACTCCCTCATGGATCTCACCGCCGCCGGCGGTGCGCTCGGCATCCCGGGCCTGTACGTCACGGGCGACCCGGGCGGGGTCGACGAGGCCGCCAAGACCGGGTCGCTGTCGCTGCGGCTCGGACTGGGCTGGGCGAAGTCGCTGGCGTTCACGACGGGCCAGTGCCCCGTCATGCGCTACAACCGGCAGCTGATGATGGCGATCCTGCACAACAAGGTGCAGATCGCGAAAGCCGTCCACGCGACCCCGATCGCCCTCGACGACGCGCCGCAGGGCTACGCCGACTTCGACCACGGTGCGGCCAAGAAGTACGTCCTCAACCCCAACGGCTACATCAAGTCCTGAGACAGCTCGATTCGGGATGCCTCGACCCGAGGCATCCCTCGCCCCCAACGAAAGGAATGCCCATGTCCGTCACCCTCGAAGACGCCCGCCGTGTCATCGCCGCCGCCGAGAAGCGCGCCGACGAGATCGGCCAGCCCATGAACATCGCCGTCGTCGACGCCGGCGGCAACCTCGTCGCCCACGTGCGCCAGGACGGCGCCTGGATCGGCAGCATCGAGATCTCGATCAGCAAAGCGTGGACCTCGAAGGCCTTCGACATCTCCACGAAGGACCTCGGCGACAACTCGCAGCCGACCCAGCAGTTCTTCGGCATCCACACCACCAACGCGCACGGCCGCGGCGTCGCGATCTTCGCGGGCGGCGTGCCGCTCACGCGCGACGGCAAGGTCGTCGGCGCCGTCGGCGTCTCCGGCGGCTCGGGTGAGCAGAACCAGACCGTCGCCGAGGCCGGCGCCGCCGCGCTCTGACCGACGAGCGCCTTCGGGCTCCGCGTCAGGAGTCCGAAGGCGCCATCCCGCAGGCGCAGGCGGGTACTGGCAGGCCCTCCCACCGGCGCACTCCCGCGCGTACCGTCGAAGAATGGATCACCGCAGCGAAGTGCGCGAGTTCCTCTCCACGCGGAGGGCGCGCCTCACCCCCGACCAGGCCGGACTGCCCGCGTTCGGCGGAAACCGGCGGGTCGCGGGGCTCCGGCGCGAAGAGGTCGCACTGCTCGCCGGGGTCAGCGTCGACTACTACACGCGGCTGGAGCGCGGCGACCTCTCCGGCGTCTCCGACGGAGTGCTCGAGGCCCTCGCCCGCGGTCTGCAGCTCGACGACGCCGAGACGGCACACCTGTTCGACCTGGCCCGCACGGCCAATCGCTCGCCCGTCGCCCGCAAGCCCCGCCAGCGCACCGAGGCGATCCGGCCGAGCGTCCGGCGGCTGCTCGACGCCATCACCGAGGCACCGGCGCTCATCCGCAGCAACCACTTCGACTACATGGCGGCCAATCTCCTCGGACGCGCGCTCTACGCGCCCGTTTTCGAAGATCCCGCACCCAACAGCGCACGCTTCGCGTTCCTCGATCCGGCGGCGCGGGAGTTCTACCTCGATTGGGACCGGGTGACGCAGGAGCTCGTCGCCACGATGCGCAGCGAGGCCGGACGCAACCCGTTCGACAAGCGGCTCACCGACCTCGTGGGCGAGCTCTCGACGCGCTCCGATCGGTTCCGCACCCTGTGGGCCGCGCACAACGTGCGCTACCACCGCAGCGGCGTCAAGAAGATCCACCACCCTGTCGTCGGCGACCTCGAGCTCACCTACGAGGCCTTCGATCTCCCCGCCGATCCGGGCCTCTCGCTGTCGACCTACACGGCCGAGCCCGGCTCGCCGTCGGCCGACGCGCTCACGCTGCTCGCCAGCTGGGCGGCGAGCGGTGAGCTGCCCTCGCTCCGGCCCGAGAGCGCTCCCGCCGACTCCTGACGATCCCAGGCTTGCCACAGTGGCAAGAACCTCGATCTTTGCCACCTAGATCTGCCGCAAACACCCCCAGAGGTGGCTCTAGCGTCAAGTCATGGAGTCGAGGAGCGGCGGGATCCGTGTCGTGAAGCAGACGCGTGCGGCCTACTTCGTGTCGGACAGCACCGGCATCACGGCCGAGACGCTCGGCAACGCCCTGCTCGCGAACTTCCCGGGATTCGCGTTCGTCAAGCACACGATCCCGTTCGTCGACACGCCGGAGGGCGCCGCGAACGTCGTGCGCGACATCGCCCGCGATGCCGACGCCGGTCTGTCACCGATCGTTTTCGCGACGACGAAGAACGCCTCGGTGAGCGCGATGCTGGCATCCGCCCCCGCCACTCTCATCGACCTGCTCGGCGGCCACCTGACCGAGCTCGAGACGGCGCTCGGCACGACGGCGTCGGAGCAGCTCGGCCAGTTCCACCAGCTCGGCGATGCGACGCAGTACTTCGCGCGCATGCGCGCCGTCGAGTACGCGATCGAGCACGACGACGGGCAGAGCTCGCGGGCGCTCGACCTCGCGGACGTCATCATCATCGCGCCCAGCCGCTGCGGCAAGACGCCGACGACGATGTACCTCGCCCTCCAGTACGGACTGCTCGTCGCGAACTACCCGCTCACCGACGACGACTTCCCCACCGAGGGTCTGCCCCGGCTCGTCGCGCCGTACGCGTCACGATGCTTCGGCATCACGACGACGCCCCTTCGGCTCAGCCAGGTGCGGCACGAGCGGCGCCCCGACTCGCGGTACGCGAGCCTCGCGCAGTGCACCGTCGAGCTCCGCCGCGCGGAAGACCTCTACCGCCGCAACCGTGTCCCATTCCTCAACTCCTCGACGAAAAGCGTCGAGGAGATGTCGGCCGTGATCCTGCAGACCCTCAGGCTCCGGCCCTGACCCGCCCACGAAGGAGAGTCCTCATGAGCAACATCCTCTGGTTCGACGAGCTCGGCATGGCAGACCTGCCCCAGGTGGGCGGCAAGAACGCGTCGCTGGGCGAGATGGTCTCCAATCTCGCCGACCTCGGCGTGCGCGTGCCCGGAGGGTTCGCGACGACCGCCGACGCCTACAGCCGGTTCCTCGCGCACGATGATCTGGGCGGCCGCATCCGCGCCGCGATCGACGGGCTCGACGTGGACGACGTGACGCGGCTGACGCACGTCGGCACCGAGATCCGCGCCTGGATCGAAGAGCACCCCCTCCCTGCCGATCTCGAGCGCGACATCCGCTCCGCCTACGAGCGCCTCGTCGAGCGGGATGCCGAGCCGGAGACGGTGACATGGGCGGTGCGGTCGTCGGCGACGGCCGAGGATCTTCCGGATGCCTCGTTCGCGGGCCAGCAGGAGACGTTCCTCAACGTCGGGGGCATCGACAACGTGCTCGCCGCGATCCGCAGCGTCTACGCGTCGCTGTACAACGACCGCGCCATCGCGTACCGCGCGCACCACGGCTTCGACCACCACGACGTCGCCCTCTCGGCGGGCGTGCAGCGGATGGTGCGCTCCGACGTCGGCGCGTCGGGGGTCATGTTCACCGTCGACACGGAGTCGGGCTTCGACCAGGCAGTGTTCGTGACCAGCTCGTACGGGCTGGGCGAGGCCGTCGTGCAGGGCGCCGTCAACCCCGACGAGTTCTACGTCTCCAAGCCCGCCCTCCGCGCGGGCCGCCCCGCCGTGCTGAAGCGCTCCGTGGGTGAGAAGGCCATCGCGATGCGGTACACCGACAGCCGCGCGGCCGGGTCGAGCACGGCGTTCCTCGACGTTCCGCTGGAGGCCCGCGCGCAGTTCTCGATCACGGATGCCGAGCTCGAGGAGCTCGCCCGTCAGGCCCTCATCATCGAAGACCACTACGGCCGCCCCATGGACATCGAATGGGGCAAGGACGGCGTGGACGGACAGCTGTACATCCTGCAGGCCCGTCCCGAGACCGTCGTCTCCCGCGCCTCGGCGAACGTCATCCGCCGCTTCCGGCTGCACGAGAAGGGCACCGTCGCCGTCGCCGGCCGCGCCATCGGGCAGCGCATCGGCGCCGGCCCCGTCCGCGTGCTCAGCGACATCGCGCAGATGCGCGAGTTCCAGACCGGCGACGTCCTGGTCGCCGACATGACCGACCCCGACTGGGAGCCGATCATGAAGCGCGCCGCGGCGATCGTCACCAACCGAGGCGGCCGCACCTGCCACGCGGCGATCATCGCCCGCGAGCTCGGCATCCCGGCCGTCGTCGGCACCGGCGACGGCACCCGCACCCTGCAGGACGGGCAGCCCGTCACCGTCTCGTGCGCCGAAGGCGACACCGGGTTCGTCTACGACGGCATCCTCGACTTCGCCGAAGAGGAGACCCACCTCGACAAGATGCCCGACGCACCGGTCAAGATCATGATGAACGTCGGCACCCCCGACCAGGCGTTCTCGTTCTCGCGCCTCCCGCACCGCGGCGTGGGGCTCGCGCGCCTCGAGTTCATCATCAACCGGCAGATCGGCATCCACCCCCGCGCGCTGCTGGAGCACGACACCCTGCCGGAGGAGCTGCGCGCCGAGATCGACGACCGCATCGCCGCCTACGCGTCGCCGCGCGACTACTTCGTGCAGCGCGTCGCGGAGGGCGTCTCGATGATCGCGGCCGCGTTCGCGCCCGAGCCTGTGATCGTGCGGATGAGCGACTTCAAGTCGAACGAGTACGCCAACCTCATCGGCGGTGAGCGGTACGAGCCCGACGAGGAGAACCCGATGATCGGGTACCGCGGAGCCTCCCGCTACATCTCCCCCGACTTCCGCGCCTGCTTCGACATGGAGTGCGAGGCGTTGAAGTATGTGCGCGACGAGATGGGCTTCACCAACGTGCAGGTCATGGTGCCGTTCGTCCGCACCGTCGCCGAGGGCCACTCGGTCGTCGAGCTGCTCGCCGAGAACGGACTGCGCCGCGGGGCCAACGACCTCAAGGTCATCATGATGTGCGAGCTGCCCACCAACGCCCTGCTCGCCGACGACTACCTCGAGTTCTTCGACGGCTTCTCGATCGGCTCGAACGACATGACGCAGCTCACCCTCGGCCTCGACCGCGACAGCTCTCTCGTCGCCGACACGTTCGACGAACGCGACCCCGCCGTGCTCAAGCTGCTGTCCATGGCCATCCAGGCCTGCCGCGCGCAGGGCAAGTACATCGGCATCTGCGGGCAGGGCCCCAGCGACCACCCCGACCTCGCCGAATGGCTCGTCGCGGAGGGCATCGAGTCGGTCTCGCTCAACCCCGACACCGTCGTGGACACGTGGCTCCGCCTCGCGAAGACGAAGGACGTCGTGGCCGGCTGACCGACACCGGGCAGGCCTCCGAGAGGTCGGAGGCCTGCCCGATTCCTCTCAGACGGCGGTGTAGCCGCCGTCGATCACGATCTGCTGCCCCGTGAGGTAGCTCGAGGCGGGCGAGGCGAGGAAGACGACGAGCCCGGTGAGATCCTGCGGCGTCGCCATGCGGCCCTGCGGGATCCGCGAGATCCAGTCGGCCTCGAGTTCGGGCTCGCGGTCGATGATCTGCTGCGTGAGGTCGGTCAGCACGTAGCCGGGCGAGATCGAGTTGACGCGGATGTCGGATGCCGCCCACTCCACCGCGAGCGACTTGCCGAGGTGCGCGACGGCGGCCTTCGACGAGTTGTACGACGCAGCCCACTGGGGCACGTTGACGATGAGGCCCGACATCGACGAGATCAGCACGGCGCTGCCCGGCAGATCGGCGGCGAGCAGGCCCCTGCCGAAGGCCTGGGTGGCGAAGAACGTGCCGGTGAGGTTGACGTCGATGACCTTCCGCCAGTCCTTCGCGGTGACGTCGATGGAGTCCCCGTTGATCTCGATGCCCGCAGCCGTGAGCAGCACCTGCGGCACGCTGAGGCGTTCGGCGATCTCCGCGAACGCGGCATCCGTCGCCTCCTGATCCGTGACGTCGAGGCGCCGACCGTACGTGCGCACACCGAATTCGTCGGCGATGCGCTCAGCGGATTCCTCGACCGTGTCGAGGAGGTCGAGGATCGCGATGTCGGCGCCCTCCGCGGCGAGGGATCGCGCGACGGCGAAGCCGATGCCGCGCGCTCCTCCCGTGATGACGGCGGTCTTGCCCGTGAGGTTGGTGTCCATTTCTGTTCTCCTTCGTCGGTGATGGTCAGCAGTGGTTCAGGGTGCGGGCGTTGCCGCCCGAGCGGGCTTCCGCACCCGCATGGG
The DNA here is from genome assembly GCF_044325405.1 of Microbacterium alkaliflavum. Classification (NCBI taxonomy): domain Bacteria; kingdom Bacillati; phylum Actinomycetota; class Actinomycetes; order Micrococcales; family Microbacteriaceae; genus Microbacterium; species Microbacterium alkaliflavum. The sequence goes on from NZ_JBIQWL010000007.1 coordinate 22,331, forward strand.
CGTCGTCCCAGCCCGCGCGGGCGGCGGCGATGAAGAGGCGTGCGGCCGCCAGCGGATCGGGTGCGGCGAGGACGCCGCTCGTCGACCCCGTCCCGTCGGCGCCGGTCGCCATGATGGCGCGCACGATCTCGGGCGACGACACCCCTCCCGCATGCATCGCGAGCACCGCCGGGTCGACGCGTCGCAGAGCCGCGGTGATCGGGGGGATCCACTCCCGGTCGGACGTTCCGGCCGTCCCGATGAGGTTCGCCGGCTCGACCAGCACGGCGGTGGGCGCGAGAGCCGCCGCGGCGAGGCCCGCGCTCGCGGAGCCGGCACACACGATCGTGGCGAGGCCGACCTCCTTCGCGCGCAGCACGGTCGCCGCGAGGGTCCGCTCGTCGAGGGGCGCCGCGTCGTGATCGAGCATCACCCCCGCTGCTCCGGCATCGAGGAGCGCCTCGGCCGTGACGCGGCCGAAAGACGAGCCGAGGCGGTCGGCGTCCATGCCCTGCGCGAAGACGTGCACACCGGCATCCAGGTCGGCGATCGGCGCGATCAGGACGTTCGGCACGGTCACGACCACCGAGACCCCGTAGTCGGCGCCGGCGCGCCCCGCCGCGAGCGTCAGCTCCGCGAGCGCCTCGCGCCGCAGCAGGTTCTTGGGCCCGATCTCGAAGAAGGGGGCGGTGAGCGGCGGGGTCATGCGTTCACGAGCTTCCGCAGCCGTGCTGCCGTCGCCGGCAGGCTGACGGCGGGATCGCCCTCCGTCGAGCATTCGAGGTTGAGGCAGCCGCGGTAGTCCACGTCGTGGAGGGCCTGGACGATGGCCGGCCAGTCGAGGTGACCACTTCCGGGGAGCAGGCGGTTGCTGTCGCCGAGGTGGACGTGCACGATGTGGTCTCCGGCGTCCCTCAGGGCCTGCGCGGGGTCGGCCTCTTCGATCGACATGTGGAAGAGGTCGGGGAGCAGGCCGGCGTTCGGGTGCGCGATCTCCTCGATGATGCGGACGTTGTCGACGATCCGGTTGAGATAGCCGCACTCGTACCGGTTGATCGGCTCGAGCAGCACGCGCCCCTCGGTGCCGGCGACGACGTCGAGCATCTCGCGGTAGAAGTCGACGAATTCGGCGTGCTGCGAGGGGCTCAGCTGCCGGAACGGCTCGAAGAGCGGCAGCGGGTTCTGGGCGCCGTACTCGAACTCGATCTCGGTCACGGCGCCGATCTCGGCGCACACCTCGGCCGACTGCCGGTACATCGCCCGGCACCGCTCGCGCAGCGCGGCATCCGCCGCCATCGCGTTGCCGTAGACATCGTCCGACAGCACGAACTCGACGGGCCTGATGCCCGTGCGACGCTCCAGCGCGACGAGTTCACGGCGGGCCTCGGCATCCCACGCGTCGAGGGGCTGGAAGACGGCGATCGCGTCATAGCCCCATTCCTTGAGGAGTTCGGCCTTCGCCGTCAGGGTCTCCCCCGGCACCATGGGGGACGAGCAGCAGAGCATCATGGGGTGTCCTTCGTGTGGAGCGGAAGCGCCGGCGTCTCGTGGAAGAGCCGCCGCAGGTGGTCGTCGAATCGCGCATAGCGCTCTTGCCGGCGCCGGTCGCCGGACGGTCTGTACCGCACCGACGGCGGAGGGTTCAGGGCGGACGCTTCGCTCAGGTCGCCGATAATCCCCGCCGCGGCGAGTGCGAGCACGGCAGCCCCGCGGCACGTCGCCTCCAGCTCGTCCGGGACGACGACGTCGATGCCGCACACGTCCGCCTTGAGCTGATTCCAGAACGTGGATGCCGCGCCCCCGCCCGTCGAGACGATCTCGTCAGCGGGTCCGGCCGAGAAGTATTCGATGTTCCGGCGCAGCAGGTGCGCGATGCCCTCCTCGACGGCGTAGGCGAGGTCGATGCGGTCGTGGCCGAGGTCGAGGTCGAGGAAGGCGCCCTTCGCGTGCGCGAAGTAGTCCGGCGGGTTGACCCCGGTCAGGTAGGGCAGGAACATCGGGGCGTCCCGGTGCGCGCGCATGCGCAGGCTGCGCTCGAGATCTTCGTACGGCATGCCGCCGAGGCCCTGGACGCGGAACCACTCGAGCGCCGCGCCTCCCCCGTCGACGCCGTTGAAGAGCACCGTCTCGCCCTGGCGGAGGCCCGCGTGGAACGAGACCTTCCGCTGCGGATCGAACTCCCAGTCGCCCGCCAGAAGCGACAGCGACAGCACCGTCCCGGCGGATTCGCTCACGCACCCCTCGACGTACGACCCCGTGCCGGCCATCGCGCAGAAGTGATCGAGCGCGCCGACGTTGACGCGGTACCGGGTCGCGGGAGGCAGCAGCTGCGCGACGTCGTCGCGCACGCATCCCACGTCACTCCCCGCGGCGACGACGTCGGGAAGCGACCCGGGAGGCACGGAGCAGTACTCCGTCATGGCATCCCAGTAGCCGCCGCCGGCGACATCCCAGAGGTAGGTGAATCCGCGCGTCGAGACCTCGCCGGTCGCGATGCCAGTCAGGCGGAGGACGAGGTAGTCCTTGATCATGAGGACGGAGGCGGCGGCCGCCAGGGCGTCGGGCTCATGGCGGCGCAGCCAGCGGAGCTTCGCGGCCGGCCAGGTCGTGGAGGAGAACGGCTCCCCCGTGACGGCGAACGCCTGCTCGGCGCCGAAGTGCTCGCCGATCTCGCGCGCCTCGTCGACGGCGCGATCGTCGAGCCAGGAGAGTCCCGCCCGCACGGGTGCGCCCTGGCGGTCGAGCAGCACGAGCGACTCCGCCTGCCCTGTGAGCGCGATGACCGCCTCGTCCCGTCCGGGACGAGCGGCGTCCGCGCAGCGCCCGATGAGCTCGACGACCGAGGCGAAGAGCTCTTCGGGGTCGAACTCGACCCGGACCCCGTCGCGTGCGTAGACGGCGGGGGCGGCGGCGGTCGCGAGCCGCCGGAGCTGCTCGTCGTAGAGCACCACCTTCAGATTCGTGGTGCCGACATCGACGGCGTAGACGAGCATGGTCAGCCCGCGACGATCTGGAGGTGGACGGTGCGGATGCGGGGCCGCACCGAGTCCAGGTCGCCGAAGTAGACGCGGCCGAACTCGCCCAGGACGAGCTGCCCGTCCACGATCGGCACGATCTCCGACCGGCCGAGGATCGACGAGATGATGTGCCCGTCGGTGTTGAGCCCCCAGGCCGGCAGCTCGTCGCGCAGTTCTGCCGCGTTGCGGATGTGGATGGGCCCCGGGTGCAGATACTGACCCTCGTGCCGCGTCGGCGGCGCGATCGTCGCCAGGACGTTGAGGGTGTCCTGCAGGATCAGCTGGGTGCCGTAGTAGGTGACGTCTTCGGACTCCTCCTGGAGGAGGACGCAGCAGCTGGTGTGCGGCGAGTAGACGACGGCGATGCCGGCGTCGACGCCCGCCTCCCGGACGAACTCCGCCAGCTGTTCGGTCACGTCGAAGAACTCCTGACGGGCGGGAGTCTCGAGGGTGATCGTGCGGCTCTGGGCGCTCATGCGGCTACCTGCTTTCGTGGTCCGGGCGGTTCGGTAGCTCAGTCTGCGGGCGCACTCGGGGGCGGCGGAAACTCCCAGTTACAATGACCACATAACGTGGGCTTATCAATCGAACGGGCCTCATGCGCGCATTCCCCGACCTGAACCTGCGAGCGCTCCGCTACTTCGAGGCGCTCGGGACCGAGCTGAACTACCGCCGCGCGGCCGAGAAGCTGTTCATCACGCAGCCCGCGCTCTCCGCCGCCATCCAGAACCTGGAACGCGTCATCGGCGATCGGCTCTTCGACCGCAACACGCGGTCCGTCACGCTCACTGCGACGGGGCGCGAGTGGCTCCCGCACGTCCGCAAGGCGCTCGCGGAGGTCGACTCGGCGCTCGAAGCCGTCGCGATGCTCGTCGACTACGCCCACGTCCGCCTCGGCTACCTCATCGGCACGGGAGCCGACCTGCTCTTCCAGCTCCTCGACGGCGTCGAGAGCGCGTTCCCCGACATCACGATCGAGACCCTCGAGTTCGACTTCTCCGACCCGACCGCGGGGCTCGCATCGGGAGCGACCGACATCGCGCTCCTCCGGCCTCCCGTCGATGTGCCCGACATGGAGATGGTGATCGTCGCCGAGGAGTCCTGGGTCGCCTGCCTCCCGCGCGCCCACCGTCTCGCCGACCGGACCGAACTGCGGATCGAGGAGCTGCTCGACGAGCCCATCGTCGTGGCGCCCAAGTCGGCCGGAAAGTGGCGCGAGTACTGGTACGCGGCCGACGCCCGCGGAGGCGTTCCCCCGCAGATCGCCGCCGAAGCCGCGACGTACGAATCCGAGGCGACGCTGGTCGCGCGCGGCGTCGGGCTCAGCTTCACGACGTCGTCGATGGTCCGCCTCTACGACCGGCCCGGCATCCAGTTCGTTCCGATCACCAATCGCCCCATCAGCTACACCGCCGTCGCGTGGCGCCCCGACAGGCTGACGACGCCTGCGCGCCGGCTCGTCGAGCACATGATCACGGGCGCACCACGTCCGCAGTCTCGCCACTGATCGACTCTGCTTATGAATACATAAGAGCTTCGACCTTCCAGGCGACGGCACCTCATCGCTTCACTTACTGCAACGAACCGCGGGTCGCCCGTCCCCCGGCCGGCAAGGAAGCTAGGAGAATCCATGGTCAATTCGGCCACACCCCAGGAGCAGTCGCTCGTGCCACCGCCTCGAGTGGTCGGTGAAGACGAAGACGCCCGCCTGGAAGAGTTCGGATACACGCAGAAGCTCGATCGGTCCGTCGGCAGGATCGCATCGTTCGCCATCGGGTTCTCGACGATCAGCGCGACGACGGCCGTGTTCACCGGCTTCGCCGCCGGCTACCTCAACGCCGGCTCGCCGTTCATCTGGACGCTGTTCCTGGCGATCCCGGTCTTCCTGCTCTGGACGCTCATCGCGGCCGACGTCGCCGCCAAGATCCCGCTGGCCGGCTACGCGTACCAGTGGACGAGCCGCCTCAACGGCTCGACGTTCGGCTGGTTCACCGGGTACGCGGCGCTCATCGGCTGGGTGAGCGGCATGACGAGCCTCGGCTACATCTTCGCCGGCTACCTGGGCAGCGTCTTCGACTGGAACCTCACGCAGGCCCAGCAGATCTTCATCGCGATCGCCGTCGTCGCCGTGTGCGTCCTGATCAACGCCTACCGCGTCCGCCTCGCGACGTTCATCAACAACATCGGCGTCGGGCTCGAGATCGTCGTCACGGTCGGCGTCACCCTCGCCATCGCGATCGTCATGCTCGTCGTCCCCGACAACGCGCAGCCCTTCTCGTCGCTGTTCATGGGCAAGAGCCCCGACGAGGCGACGCCGTACATCTTCGCGTGGCTCGCGGCATCCCTCGGTCCGTTCTTCGGCCTCGTGGGGGTCGAGGCCGTCGCCGACGTCGCGGAGGAGACCAAGAACGCACGACGCGTCATCCCGCGCACGATGTTCTACGCGTTCGCGGCATCGTGCATCATCGAGTTCCTCATGTACCTCGTGTACGTGCTCGCGATCAAGGACCCCGCCGCTCTCGAGGGATCCTCGGCGCCGATCGAGGAGATCATCTCGCAGCAGCTCGGGCCCGTGTTCGCCCGGATCGTGATCGCGGTCGCGCTGACCAACATCCTCGTGTGCCTGCTCTCGAACGTCCTCGTCGGAACCCGTCTGCTGTACTCGCTGTCGCGCGACAACATGATGCCGGCCTCCCGCGCGCTTCGGCACGTGGCACCCAAGCGCAAGACCCCGTCGACGGCCGTCATCACGCTCGGCGTCGTCTCGGTGCTTCTGCTCCTGTCGGCCCTCATCAGCGTGCAGGCGTTCAACTACTTCCTCGGCATCGCGACGCTCGCGTTCTTCACGACGTACCTGCTGCAGACGATCGGCCTTCTCATCGCGGCGGTGCGGGGCCGGATCCCCGCCGCCGAGCCGGGAACGTTCGATCTCGGTCGAGCGCGGATCCCCGTGCTGATCGTGAGCCTCGTCGTGTTCGCCGCGGTCGAGTTCGCCCTCCTCTTCCTTCCCGCGTTCGCCGGCAACGGCTACGTCTTCGGCGGGATCGTCGCCCTCGCGGTGCTCTGGTGGCTGTTCGTGCTGCGCAAGCGGCTCGCGACAGGCCAGGCGGGTCCGCGCTATGCGCGAGAGCATCCCGACGAGGAGACGGTCTGAGACCGGATGGATGCCGCCCCCGACGGGGGCGGCATCCCCTGTGTGTGCCGGATCTCAGACGGCGGTCGCGCTGAAGCGGTGCTCGACGTCGTCGAACTCGATCACTCGGATGCGGATGCTCGCGCCGACTTCTGCGCGAGCACCGCGGACGAGGCCGTCGATGCCCGAATCGGAGCGCACGAAGACGCCGAAGGGCTTCGTCGCCGTGACCGTCGCGGTCAGCTCGTCGCCGGGTCGGAGAAGGGTCTCAGCCATGTGCTCACCCCCTTCCATTTCGTCAGGGTGAGTCGGGCGCGGGGCGACACGGCCGCTCCGGATGCCTTCCGTCGTGGAGTGCGCGTGCGCCGGATCGCGCCCGGACGTCACACGACCCATGTTAGAACCGCGGACGGCGTCCCACCGGAAGACCCGAGGTCGGCGTGGTGGACGACGATCAGTCCGGGGATAGGCTCGCTGCATGCCGCATCCACCGGCGACGGCGAACCTCAGCAGCATGGGCCGCGGATTCGAGGTGATCGCCGCGCTGTCCGAACTCGCCCGTTCGTCCGGCGTCGGCGCGAGCGTCACGGCCGTCGCCGAACGCCTGGGTCGCGACCGTTCGCAGGTGTCTCGCACGCTCGCCGCGCTCGACCGCCGGGGCTATGTGACGAGGCAGCCTCACCGTGGCTACCGGCTCGCCTGGCGGTGGTATGCCGAAGCGCAGGAGATCACCGAGCTGCGGCTGCGGACCGAGGGACTGACGATCCTCGACGAGCTTGCGGACGAGGTGGGCGAGAGCTGCTTCATCGGAGTCCTGCGCGGCGCCGACACCGTCACGATCGTCGAGAGCGTGCCGCCGGCGTCTCGAATGATCGGCTCGTGGATCGGCCGCGCCTATCCCGCGGACTGCAGCGACGCCGGGCAGGCCGTGCTGTGGGATGCCGACGACGACGAAGTCCGCGACGTGTTCGCGGTCGCCACCTTCGACGGTGCGGGACCGCGGGCGCCGCGCTCCGTCGACGAGTTCCTGGCGCGGCTCGACTCGGCCCGCGAGCGCGGCTTCGCGATCGTCGACGAGGAGGCGGAGGCGGGGCTGTACTCCGTGTCGGCTCCCGTGCGGGACTTCCGCTTCGAGGTGGTCGCGGCGGTGCAGATCGTCGGCGAGCGTGCGGCCCTCATCGACCGGACATCGGAGCTCGGCGAGCGCTGCCGTACGGCTGCCGGGCGCCTGTCGTCCGCCCTCGGAGTGCCCTCGTCAGACTGATTCGAGCCGGCCGACGGCCGCGCCGAGCATCCGTCGGATGGCCGTGCGCGTGGTGGCCGGCACGGGGGCGCCCTCCACCGACACGGATGCTGCGATCCCGTCCCGCAGTCGGACGGGGAGGGCGAATTCGGTGGTGCCGGCGACGTACTCGTCGGCTGCGCAGACCAGGCCCTCCTCCCGGTCGCGCTCGAGGAGACGCTCGACCTCCGGGATGCTGCGGGCGGCGGCCGGTCCCCCGACCCCGACGAACTGCACACCGTCGAGGAGCGCATGCAATGCGGCGCGGTCGTGGTCGAGAAGCAGTGCGCGACCGCCGCCGGTGCACCAGACGGGCGTGGTCATGCCTGGTCGGACTGAGGCGTGCGGCGCCCCCGTGCCGGATTCGAAGCGCAGGAGCAGCGCCCGCGGCCCGTCCGCGACGGTCACGCGCGCCGTCATCCCGAAGCGCGATGCGAGGCGGCGCAGCTCGCGCCGCGCCGACCGCAGCCACGGCTCGTTGAGGGCGGCCGCCGCATGGAAGAACGCCGGCCCGGCGGTGAAGACCGAGCCCTCGGTGCGACCGAGGTAGTCGAGGGCGCGCAGCTCCTGCGTGAGGCGCGAAACGCGGCTGCGCTCCATGCCGACCGCCTCCGCGAGCCGGGACGCATTGTGGCCCTGACGTCCGGAACGCTCCCGGTCCACCACCGCACCGAGGAGCGTGAGCCCCTGCGACAGGGACGAGGGTCCGTCCATCCGCTGCTCCCCGTTCGTCGTCGCCTCAGCCTATCGAGACACCGACCACAGACCGGCGAGGCAGGAGCCGTCCCCAGGCGGTGTAGAGGTCTGCGGCGATCTCGCCCGTCACCCGCTCGATCTCGGTCGACGTGATCGCGTCGGATCCCTGAGCGCCGTAGACGACCACCTCGTCTCCGATGCGCGCGTCCTCGATGGCCGAGACGTCGACGAGGAGGGTGTTCATCGCGAGTCGGTCGACCACGGGCGCGCGCCGGCCCCGCACGAGGACCTCCGCGCGTCGGCCGAGCCCGCGGCGGTACCCGTCGGCGTACCCGAGCGGCACGACCCCGAGGCGCGCGTCGGTGGCCAGACGGTGGGCGCGGCCGTATCCCGCGGTGGCGCCGGCGGGATAGCCGTTGAGGGCCGCGATGCGAGAAACGACGCGCATCGCCGGACGCAGGCGCCCCCCGAGGAGTGCGCTGTCGCCGTAGAGCGCCGCACCGATCCGCACCATGTCGAACTGTGCATCGGGCACCGACAGAGCGGCGAAGGTGGTCGCGCAGTGGCGGCCGACGTCGCCGACCCCGAGCGCCTCCACCGCAAGCCCGGCCTCGGCGGCGAAGTCGCGAGCGCCGCGCTCGACGTCGTCGACGTCTTCGCAGGGGAAGTGCGCGCACACTCCGACGACGTCGAGCCCCGGCATCCGCCCGATCGCCTCGATGGCCCGCCGTCCCGCGGCGGTGTCGAGCGGGATGCCGTCTCGGGAGAGGCCGGTCGAGTTGAGCGCGACGTGCACCGGGATGCGGCGCCCGCGCGTCGCCGAGGCATCCTGAACCACCTTCGCGTGAGCCTCGCCGCCGACCCATTCCTCGATGGCATGGGATGCGCCGTCCGTGATCTCCTCGGCGAGCGCGGGTCGCAGTCGCAGGATCCGGCCGTCGAAGCCTGCACCGCGCAGCATCCGCGCCTCGCCGTTCGACGTCACGCCGATCGTCCTGACCCCTGCCCCGATGACGACGGGGGCGACCAGGTCCACTCCGTGCCCGTAGGCGTCGGCCTTGAGGACGGCGCACAGTTCCACACCGTCCGCGAGGTGGGCGCGGACGACATCGAGGTTGTGCGCGATGGCCCTCGTGTCGACCTCGACCCACCCCGCGGCCGGCGTCATCGCTGCGTCTGAGTCTCGTCGGCGATCGGCGTCGGCGCTTCGACGGCGGGATCCTCCATCGGGTCGACCGGCGCCTCGCCCGTGAGCACCGAGACCTCACGCGCCCCACGACGCCCGTAGCGCAGCCAGAAATACAGGTAGCACAGCCCGACGAACGGCACCCCGAAGTACAGCGCCGCGACCTGGTTCGGGTCGAAGGCGATCGCGACGACCGAGACCGACAGCAGCACGAAGGCGAGGATCGGCACGAACGGGTACAGCGGCGTCCGGTACGGCAGCGATGAGACGTCGCCTCCCTCGCGCACGAACCGGCGGCGGTGGAAGTACAGCGACGCCACGATCGACATCCACACGGCCACGACGGCGAAACCCGCGATCGAGACCAGGACGAGGTAGACGGTCTCGGCGGCGATGATGCTCGAGAGCAGAGAGGCGAGCCCGACGAGGATGCTGACGCTCAACGCCACGAGCGGGATGCCGCGGCGCGTGAGCCGGCCCAGCGCGCGCGGGGCGTGCCCCTCCTCGGCGAGCGAGAAGAGCATGCGCGCGCACGAGAACAGGCCGCTGTTTCCGGCCGAGAGGAGCGCCGTGATGATGACGAAGTTCATGATGTCCGCCGCGTATGGCACGCCGACGTACTCGAAGACGTCGACGAAGGGGCTCGACGTGACGCCGGCCTCGTCGTACGGGAGGAGCGCGGCGATGACCGTGATGGACCCGACGAACAGGATCAGCAAACGCAGAACCGTCGAGCGGAGCGCCCGCGGGATGTTCTTCGCCGGGTCCTTGGTCTCACCGGCCGCGACGCCGATCAGCTCGGATCCGCTGAACGCGTAGAAGACCGCGAGCGACGTCATGAGCACGCCCATCACACCGTTCGGGAAGAGGCCCTCGGGCGTCATGAAGTTGCTGAAGTACACCGCGGGCGGATGCTCGGTCGACAGCGGCGTGAAGCCGAAGATCGCCATGCCCCCGAGCACGATGAGCGCGACGATCGCCACGACCTTGACGAGGGAGAACCAGAACTCCGTCTCGCCGAAGACGCGCGCCGAGATCGCGTTGATGAGGAACAGCACGCCGGCGAACACGAGGCACCAGATCCAGACGGGCACAGACGGGAACCATCGCTGCATCAGGATGCCTGCTGCGGTGAACTCCGAGCCGAGCGCGACGACCCAGCACAGCCAGTAGAGCCACGCCGTCGTGAAGCCGGTCGCCGGGTTGATGGACCGTGCCGCGTAGACGTGGAAGGCGCCCGACACGGGATAGGCGAGCGCGAGTTCGCCGAGGCAGGCCATCACGAGCCATACGACGAAGGCGCCGATGAGGTACGCGATGACGGCGCCGAGCGGACCCGCGACGCCGATCGTGTAGCCGGAGCTGAGGAACAGGCCGGATCCGATCACGCCGCCGAGGGCGATCATGACGAGGTGGCGGGCATCCATGGTCCGCTGCAGCCGGCGCAGCGGCACCTGGGTGGCGGTGGTGTGGGGCATGGCGTTGGGCAGATCTCTGCTGCGTGTGGAAGAGGTCATCGGTCAGATCCTCGCTTCATTGTCGGACAAGCAGGTGTCAGTGGTCGGGTGTGCGACATTGCACGTGTGAGATAAACACAGCCATGTGTTCATTTAGCACGCTTGGTGTTTCACGGACGTTACCTGCCCGACGGGTCGCACACAAGCTCGACGGAAGGTTCACAGGCCCCGCGGGGCGGATCCGACAGTCTGTTCCGGCCGCCGACAGAATGTCGGCCGCGACGGACGGATGGACAGGCGCGCACCGACACAGTCCCTCGCCAGGCTGTGGTCAGTCCTGCCCACTCACATCGAGGAGTTCCCGTGAACCGTCACGACATCGCCCTGATCGGCTTCGGCGGCGTGGCCCGCGCCCTGGCCGAGACCATCCGCGACCGCGGAGCCGACCTGACCCGCGAGCTCGGCTTCGAGCTGCGGGTCGTCGCGATCACCGACCTGCGCCTCGGCTCACTCATGGTGGCCGATGGCATCGACCTCGGCGCGGTGCTCGATATGGAGCCGGGCGACACGTTCGCCGGCTGGCACGGGGGCACCGCGGCACCCCAGAACGACTACGTGATCCGCAACACGACGGCCGACATCGTCGTGGAGGCCACTTTCACGAACCCCGTCGACGGCGAGCCCGCGGTCTCGCACGTGCGCGCTGCACTGGAATCGGGCAAGTCCGTCACGACGACCAACAAGGGCCCTGTCGCGCTGGCCGGGGCAGAGCTCAACCGCATCGCCGAGGAGAACGGCGTTCGCTTCGAGTACGAGGGGTCGGTCGTCAGCGGCACTCCGGTGCTGCGCTTCGCGGAGAAGACGCTCGCCGGCCTGCGCATCAACGCCGTGCGCGGCATCCTGAACGGCACGAGCAATTACGTGCTCGGTCAGATGGAGCTCGGTATGACGCTCGAGGATGCCGTGGCCGAGGCTCAGGGCCTCGGATACGCCGAGGCCGACCCGACAGCCGACATCGAGGGGTCGGACGTGCAGCTGAAGGTCGTGATCCTCGCGAACGAGCTGCTGGGCGCCGGGATGACGACGACCGACGTGCAGCGACGCGGCATCGCCGGCGTGACGGCGGCGGACATCGTCGAGGCGGCCGCCCGGGGCCGGCGCTGGAAGCTCATCGGCTCGGCGTTCCGCAACGCCTCCGGCGGAGTGACGGCGGCTGTCGAGCCTGTCGCCCTGCCCCTGAGCGACCCCCTGGCGGGCATCAACGGCCCGACCAACGCCGTCTCGTTCGAGACCGACATGCTCGGGACTGTGACGGTGAGCGGGCCGGGCGCGGGCCGCGTCGAGACCGCTTTCGCGCTCCTGTCGGACATCGTGGCGATCGACGCGCAGCTGGGCGCGGCGGTGACCGCGTGAGCGCAGCGACGATGACGAGTCCTGCCGCGCAGATCGACGAGCTCGTCGTGCGCAACCCGTTCGACGGCGCCGTGATCGGCCAGCTCCGCCAGAGCACGGCCGCCGACGTCGACGAGATCCTCGCCCGCGCACGGGTCGGCTCTCAGATCGCCCGAGGGATGTCGCGCTTCACACGCCACGAGATCCTCGAGCGCACGGCGGCTCTGCTCCGCACGCGGGCCGAGCAGGCGGCAGAGCTCATCGTGCGCGAGGCGGGCAAGACGATCCGCCAGGCGCGCAAGGAGGTGAAGCGCGCGGCGACGACGATCGCGCTCTCCGCGGAGGCCGCCCGGTCGCAGTCCGGCGAAGTGATCCCCTTCGACGCCTACGAGGGATCGGAGAACCGTCGCGGCTGGTTCACGCGTGAGCCCCTCGGCGTGATCGTCGCGATCACGCCCTACAACGACGCGCTCAACCTCGTCGCGCACAAGCTCGGCCCGGCCATCGCCGGCGGAAATGCCGTCGTGCTCAAGCCCTCGCAGGAGACCCCGCTCACGGCCCGCTTCCTCGTCGAGCTGCTGATCGACGCGGGCCTGCCCGACGAGATCGTGACGGTCGTGCACGGCGACCGCCACCTCGCGCAGGCGCTCGTCGCCGCGCGCGAGGTGCGGATGGTCTCGTTCACCGGCGGGTTCGTCACCGGCGAGGCCATCGCCCGCACCGCGGGGCTCAAGCGCCTCGCGATGGAGCTGGGCGGCAACGCCCCGGTCATCGTCTTCGACGACGCCGACATCGACGCGGCTGTGCAGGCCTGCGCCTCGGGGTCCTTCTGGGCCGCCGGTCAGAACTGCGTCGGCACGCAGCGCATCCTCGTGCACCGGCGCGTGTACGACGCGTTCCGCGACGGGCTCGTCGCCGCGACTGCGACCCTGCGCGCGGGGGATCCGCGCGATGAGTCGACCGATGTCGGGCCGATGATCTCCGAGGCCTCCGCGGAGCGCGCCGAGCGCCTCGTGGACGACGCCGTCGCGGCGGGCGCGCGCGTGCTGTGCGGCCACCGCAGGAGCGGGTCGGTCTACTGGCCCACCGTGGTCGAGAACGTCACACTCTCCTGCGAGCTCTGGGCGGACGAGGCGTTCGCGCCCATCGTCGCGATCAGCCGCTTCGACACGGAGGACGAGGCCGTCGCGCAGGCGAACGACGTCGAGTACGCGCTGCACGCCGCGACCTTCACGACCGACATCACGCGCGCGCTCCGGGTCGCGGAGCGCCTCGACGGCGGGGGCGTCATGATCAACGACTCCTCGGACTACCGCATCGACAGCATGCCGTTCGGCGGCGCCAAGTACGGGAGCATGGGCCGCGAGGGCGTGCGGTTCGCGTACGAGGAGATGACGCAGCCCAAAGTCATCTGCATCAACGCATGAACGCGACACGCCTCGAGCACGACTCGCTCGGTGAGCGGGAGGTGCCCGCCGACGCGTACTGGGGCATCCACACCCTTCGCGCACGGGAGAACTTCCCGATCAGCGGCACCCCGCTGTCAGCCCATCCGTCTCTCGTGCGGGCCCTCGCGACCGTCAAGCAGGCCGCCGCGCTCGCCAACGGCGATCTGGGGCTGATCCCTCCGCCGCGCGTGGAGGCGATCGTGGCGGCGTGCCGACGCGTGCGCGAGGGCGGGCTGCACGATCAGTTCTGCGTCGACGTCGTGCAGGGCGGGGCCGGCACGAGCTCCAACATGAACGCCAACGAGGTCATCGCCAACGCGGCCCTCGAGGAGCTCGGCCAGGCCGCCGGCCGCTACGACATCGTGCACCCCATCGGCGACGTCAACTGCAGCCAGTCGACGAACGACGTCTACCCCACGGCGATCCGCCTCGCGGTGGTCGAGGGCCTGACGGCGATCCGCGGCGAGCTGGCGACCCTCGCGGACGCCTTCGAAGAGCGGGCCAAGGCGCATCGGACGGTTCTGAAGGTGGGGAGGACCCAGCTGCAGGACGCGGTCCCGATGACGGTCGGCGACGAGCTCATGGCCTTCGCCGTCGCGATCCGCGAGGACGTCGCGCGCCTCGGCGAGGCCGTGCCGCTCCTACTGGAGTGCAGCCTCGGCGGCACGGCGATCGGCACCGGCGTGACCGCGCCCGCCGGCTACCGCGAAGCCGTGCTCGTGCACCTGCGCGATGTGTCGGGACTCGCAGTGGTCCCGACACATCACCTCTTCGAGGCCTCGTGGGACGCGGGCGGCTTCCTGCAGACCTCGGGAGCGCTGCGTCGCACGGCCGTCAAGCTGTCGAAGATCTGCAACGACCTGCGGCTGCTTTCGAGCGGCCCGCAGGCGGGATTCGGCGAGCTCCGGCTGCCCGCGCGTCAGGCGGGCTCGTCGATCATGCCCGGCAAGGTGAATCCGGTGATCCCGGAGGTGGTAAACCAGATCGCCTTCTCGGTGATGGGCGCCGACGTGACGATCGCGGTCGCCGCGGAAGGCGGGCAGCTGCAGCTCAACGCGTTCGAGCCGATCATCGCCCACTCGCTTCTGCAGTCGGTGCGGTGGATGACCAACGGCGTCCGCGTGCTGCGCGAGCTGTGCGTCGAGGGCATCGAGGCCGACGAGCGGGTGCTCGCCGAGCGCGTCGCCGTCTCGGTCGGAGCCGTCACGGCGCTGGTCCCCGCGATCGGATACGAGACGGCGGCCCGAGCGGCCGCCCACGCGCTCGCGACGGGCACGCCGATCGCGGATGCCGTGGCATCCATCGCGGGGATGCCACGCGAAGAAGTGGTGCGCCTGCTCGCGGGATGAGCTCAGGCGCGGTCGACTGGACGCGCGAGCGACACGGAGGTGACCGTGTCGGCGACGCCGGGGAGCGCGGCGATCTGCTCCCAGATCTCGCCGATGCGATCCATCGACTCCGCGATGACCGTGACGAGCAGGTCGAACTGGCCGGAGAGGATGTCGCACCGCACGACCTCGGGGATCCGCGCCAGCTCGGTGACGACGCCTCCCCCGCGCATGCGGTCGGCACGGTAGACCAGCACGACGGCGGTCATGCGTCGCGCACTGCCCGCGCCGCGGCGGAGGGTGTAGCCGTCGATGACGCCGTCGCGCTCCATGCGCTCCATGCGCTGCTTGACGGCGTTGCGGGACAGGTGCACCCGGCCCGCGAGGGTGACGAGCGGCAGACGTGCGTCCGCCGTGAGCTCGGCGAGGATCCGGTGGTCGATCTCGTCGAGGTGCAGGCCGGTCATGGCGCTCCCTTGTGTGCGTCAAACGCAATCTCTAGTGCTAATGTTGCACGAACAGCATAGGCGACGCTGCCATGGAGAGGAAGATCGATGCACGAGCACCCAGATCGCACCCTGCCCGAAACGCTGAACGACCTGAGCCTTTCGGTGCACGGCGGCAAGGCGCTGGACAGCACCATGGCGCTGCGGACCCCCCTCGTCATGGCGAACTCGTATCAGCTCCCCGACGACCCCAGCGAGATCAGCTGGTCGGCGACCGCCCCCGGCCTCTACACCCGCAACACGGGCGTCAACCAGTCGGGCCTGGAAGCCAAACTCGCCGCGATGGAGGGCGGAGAGGACGCCGTCGCCCTCGCGAGCGGCGTCGCCGCCCTGCACGCGGTCTTCTTCTCGCACGTCCGGGTCGGCGACCACGTCGTCGTGAGCGACGTCACCTACGAGGCGACGTGGCGACTGTGGACCGAGCTCCTGCCGCAGCGCTACGGGATCGAGGCGACATTCGTCGACGTCACCGATCTCGAGGCCGTCCGCGCGGCGATCCGCGACGAGACGCGGCTGGTGTGCGTCGAGGCCATCGCCAACCCGACGACGAAGGTCGCCGACATCCGGGCGCTGGCCGAGATCGCGCACGCCGCCGACGCCCTCCTGATGGTCGACTCGACCTTCACCCCGCCGCCGTTCTACCGCCCCCTCGCGGACGGCGCCGACCTCGTCGCGCACTCGCTCACCAAATACATCAACGGTCATGGAGACGCGATGGGCGGCGCCGTCATCGGCGCGCACGAGCTCATCCAGCCCATCAAAGCCGATGCCATGGTCGACGTCGGCGGCGTCATCTCGCCCTTCAACGCGTGGCAGATCCAACGGGGATCCGTGACGCTGCCGCTGCGCCTGCGCCAGCATCTCGCCTCAGCGCAGGCGGTCGCCGAACTGCTCGACGCCGACCCGCGCGTCGCGTACGTGCGCTACCCCGGCCTGCCGTCGCACCCCGAGCATGCGCTCGCGGCGCGACAGTTCGACGGGCGCGGCAACGGCGGCATGATGGCGTTCGCCGTGGACGGCGATCCCGAGACGCAGAACCGGTTCGTGGCCCGGCTGCGCCTCATCACGTCGGGCTTTTCGCTCGGTCACGACGACTCTCTGATCGTGCACACCGGTGCGGAGGGACCGCGCGTGACGACGTACCCCGAGCCGTTCCGCCGTCTCGGACACCTTCGCCTCTCGGTGGGGATCGAAGACACCGACGACCTGCTCGCCGACCTCTCGCAAGCCCTCGACGCCACCTTCGGCTGAGCGCTCCGCCGGCCCGCCGCGGAACGGACAGCGCCTCAGTGGAAGAACCCGACCCCGAGGTCGGCGTGGTCGACGAAGACGCCGTCGATGCCGGCATCCCGGATCACCGACCACTCACCCTCCCAGTCGCCGAACGCGCTCCGACCGCCGTGCCCGCGGAACTGCGCGATGAGGAAGGCGTTCTCGGGGCGGCACGTCCAGGTGAAGACCTGCAGGCCCCGCTCGTGCGCGTCTGCGACGATCCGGGACGGTCCCGCCGTGCGGCCCAGGCGGTCGGGCGCGAGGATCATGCGCTTGTCGACGCTGATGCCGTCGACGACCCCGGCGAGCGCATCGAGCCCCTCGGGTGCCGCCGTCGCCGCATACGTCGGCGCCGCCTTGCCATGCGCGGCCACGAGGTCGAAAGGGCGGCCGCTCGCCTCGAGCAGGTAGACGTAGGTGCCCTGGACGCCCCGTTCCCGCAGGCGCACCAGCGCCGTCGACTCGAACGACTCGACGACGAGCGGCAGCTCACCGGCCGCCCAGCCCGCCGCGCACAGCTCCGCGTCGACGAGGGCGGCCACATCCCACCCCTGCGAGGCGAAGTAAGTGGCGTGCTTGATCTCGAGCACGACGCCGATCTCGCGACCCTGCTCGAACGACGCCGCGCGCACGAAGTCCAGCACGTCGCGCAGCCGGAGCACGGGCTGCCGGTCGTCGAACGACGCGCTCGTCTGCCGGACGGCGGGCAGCCGCTCACGGCAGCGCAGCGTCGCGAGCTCGTCCCACGTGAAGTCCTCCGTGAACCAGCCGGTGAGGTCTTCGCCGTCGACCGTCTTGGTCGTGCGGCGATTCGCGAACTCGGGCCGGGTCGAGACATCCGTCGTCGACCCGATCTCGTTCTCGTGACGCACGACGAGCACGCCGTCGCGCGAGACGACGACATCGGGCTCGACCGCGTCGACGCCCATCGCGAGCGCCAGGTCGTACGACGAGCGGGAGTGCTCGGGCCGGTAGCCCGGAGCACCGCGGTGCCCGATGACGAGCGGGCGAGAGCGCGGCATGCGAGCCACGTTACCCGCGGCACTCCGCGCCGACCCGCGCGCGACGCAGGCTCAAAGGGGTCTCTCAGCGCGAGGCGGGAGGGCCGGACACCCTATCGGTTATCGTGGAGCCACAGCACCTCGCTGCAACCTACTGATGGAGTGTGATCGAGCATGGCCTCGGCAAACCCCGCATTCAACAACCCGGCCTTCCAGGACCCCAAGGCCGTCAAGACCTACCCGGGCGGTCCGCAGGCGGCCCAGCTCGGCGGGCCGACGCAGTATGCATCGACCGCCCAGGCGGGAGTGGATGCCGCGACCCAGGCCCGGCTCGAAGGCGCCTTCGCCGCCCCCTCGGCCGACGCGATCGCCACGGGGCGCATGACGGTGGAGGACACCGTCCTGAAGACCCTCGCCCTCTTCGTCGTCCTCCTCGTCGGCGCGGTCGTCGGCTGGGTGTGGACCCTCGGCGGAGCGGTCGAGCCGGCCGCCGCCACGACGATCTCGATGGCCCCATGGATCATCGGCGCCCTCGGCGGCTTCGTCCTCGCGATGGTCGTCGCGTTCACGTCGCGCAAGAAGGTGCGCCCCGCGCTGATCTTCGGGTACGCCCTCTTCGAGGGTCTTTTCGTCGGCGCGATCTCGGCGTACTTCGAGTTCATCTGGCCCGGCATCGTCGTGCAGGCGACGGTCGCGACCCTCGCCGTCGTCGGCGTGACCCTCGCCCTCTTCGCGAGCGGCAAGGTGCGCGCCACCAAGCGTGCGACGAAGATCTTCATGGTCGCGATGATCGGCTACCTCGTGTTCGCCCTCATCAATGTCGTGATGATGATGTTCGGCGCCTTCAGCGGCCCTGACAGCGCGGGCCCCTTCGGCATCTACAGCGTCAAGGTCTTCGGCATCCCGCTCGGCCTCATCATCGGCGTGCTCGTCGTCATCATGGCGGCGTACTCGCTCGTGCTCGACTTCGACTCGATCCAGCAGGGCGTCCGCAACGGCGCTCCCCGTCAGTTCGGCTGGCTCGGCGGCTTCGGCATCATGGTGACGGTCGTCTGGCTGTACATCGAGATCCTCCGCATCCTCGCGATCCTCCGAGGCAGCAACTAGCACTCCGCGTTCGACGAGAAGGCCGTCCCTCGGGGCGGCCTTCTCGCGTGCCTGCGCCGCTTCGCTGGGCGCGAATCGTCGCGTCGTCCGCCCCACGCGACGATTCCGGCCCATTGAACGCGACGGTTGCGGCGGCGAACGCCCTCACTGGGCACAAACGGTCGCATCGGCCGAGGCAGGCGACGATTCGGGCCCACCGAATCGCCCAGCAGCGCATGGGATGCCGCGGCAAGGCCTGGCCGGGGCATCCCTCGCCGCCGTAACGTGGGGCGCGTGAGCCCTGCCCGCAAAGAGACCTTCCTCGAGATCGAGGGGCGCGAGGTCCGCGTCTCGAGCCCCGACAAGATCGTGTTCCCCGAACCGGGTCTGACGAAGCTCGACGTCGTGCAGTACTACCTGTCGGTCGCGGAGGGCGCCGTGCGCGGCGCCGGCGGGCGGCCGATGGTGCTCAAGCGCTTCGTGAAGGGCATCGCCGCAGAGCCGTTCTTCCAGAAGCGCGTCGACGAGAACCACCCCGACTTCATCGAGACCGCGACGCTGCACTACGCGTCGGGGCGGTCGGCGGAGGAGGCGGTGATCCGGGATGCCGCGGGCCTCGCGTGGGTCGTGAACCTGGGATGCCTCGACCTCAACCCGCATCCCGTGCGGGCGGAGGATCTCGACCATCCCGACGAGCTGCGGATCGATCTCGACCCCATGCCGGGCGTCGACTGGTCGCAGATCGTGGACGTCGCGATGGTCGCCCGCGAAGTGCTCGACGACTGCGGCCTCGTGGGATGGCCGAAGACGAGCGGGTCGCGCGGGATGCACATCCTCGTCCGCATCGCGCCGCAGTGGGACTTCCGCGACGTGCGCCTCGCCGCCGAGACGCTCGCGCGCGAGGTCGAGAACCGCGCGCCCGGCCTCGCGACGGCGCGGTGGTGGAAGGAGGAGCGTGGCGAGAGCGTGTTCGTCGACTTCAACCAGAACGCGAAGGACCGCACCGTGGCATCCGCGTATTCGATCCGCCCGCTCCCCGACGCCCGGGTGTCCACACCGCTCGACTGGGACGAGGTGCGCACGCGCCGCCCCGAGGAGTTCACGGTGCTCACGGTGCCGGCGCGTTTCGCCGAGATCGGCGATCCGCACGACGGCATCGACGACGCCGTCGGCACGCTCGACGGCCTGCTCGGCCTGGCGAAGGAGCTGGGTCCCGCCGAGAAGCCGCCCCGCGCCGGGGACGGCTCGGGGCGCCGCGTCTCGACGATGCCCCTCATCGAGGTCGCGCGCACGAAGCTCAAGTCGGAGGCGCTCGCCGCTCTGCAGACCTGGAACGAGCAGCACCCCGATGTCGTGGCGCAGCTGAGTCCCGCCGACGTCATGATCGACGGCATGCGCGGCTCGAGTTCGCTCTGGTACCGCGTGCGCATCAACCTCCAGCACGTGCCCGAGCCCGAGCGCCCCGAGCAGGGACCGCTCCTCGCCGACTACGACCCGTGGGCCGGCAAGGTCTGGCCCGGCCGGGAGGACGGCTGACACTGATCCCGGTCCCCGAGCTTGTCGAGGGGTCGAGCCCAAGCCGACGAGGAGCCTCGGCTCAAGCGGCCCCGTCGAGCAGTGCGGGCAGGTACCTCGCCGGCACGTCGAAGAACCGAGTGTCGCGCTGATACGCCCGGAAGAACGTGAGGATGAACCCCATCCGATCGTCGTAATCCTCCCAGCGCAGGGCGTTGGATGCCGAGGTGTCGGTGCCCCGGGACTGCCCGAACGCGTCGCACGCGGACCGGAGGTCGACGTTGTCGAGCTCGAGCAGCACGGCGGGGAAGATCTGACCGGCGAGATAGGCCGGAGCGAGCACGTCGCGGCACACGTCGATGTCGCCGTCGGGCGTCTCGATCGCGATGAAGCGGGTCGTGATGAGCCCGAACGGTCCGCCCAGGGGCATCGCGGCGTCGACGAAACGGTCGACGACCGTCTGCTCGTGCTCTCCCATGCGGATGTTGCCGAGCAGGATGAGCTCGGCCGCCGTCTTGTCGTGCACGGGGTCGGCCTCGATGCCGGGCAGCAGCAGCGCGGCCTCGTGATAGCAGCGGATCGCCTCGGCGAGCTTCGGCGCACGCCCGAAGAGCGGATCGGCGAGCGTGCGGGAGAGCGCGTCGGGCGTCGGCCCGCCGGCGCGTTCGATCTCGTCGAGCCAGCAGATCGCGGCGGGGGCGACGTCGGCGATGATCGCGAGGTTGCCTGCCGCGACGTTGCGAGAAGTGCCGAAGTCGACGGGGATCCGCTCGCCGCGGATCGCGGCACCCGCCGTGCCGCTCGCCCACGCGCCGAACGAGAACCAGTTGAGGTCGCGGCGGCCCACGACGAGCGCGAGCTGGTCGGCGATGTCGCGATAGCACTGCGTGATGAGCCGGTTGCGCGCGACCGGATCGTCGTGCACCAGGATCACGTCGAGCAGTTCCCGGGTCCTCTGCGCCATCGCCACCTCCCCGGTCGAACGTACCGCGCCGCGGTGTCAGGGCACACGCCGGCCCCGGGCGAAGTGTGCCGCATCTCGACAGCCTGAGGCTGGAGGGGCACGGAACGCGCCTCCTCCCGGCGTGTCGTCGCAACCGGCCGAGATCCGGGACGGTTCACGGCGCAGCCGTCAGGACACCTCCCCGGTCCCCGAGCTTGCCGAGGGGTCGATGCCGAACCAGCGAGGGGCTCAGCGCCCCGGTCGCGCCACGGGATCGTCCAACGCCACGCGTGCCGCGTCGCCCAGGGCCCGCATCGAAGACGCGGCATCCATGTCCTGCGCCGCAGCCTGCCCCTCGATCGAGAGCCGGTCGCGCACCATTCGGTCGCCGATCACCTCGACGAGCGCTGCGGCGAGCCCGTCGACGTCGCCATCGGCGACGAGCGCCCCGCCCCCGCGTGCGAGCGTGTCGCGCGGGCCGTAGGGCATGTCGTAGCTCACGACGGGAACTCCCGCCGCGAGCGCCTCGAGCACGACGAGCGGCTGCCCCTCGTTCGTGCTGGCCAGCACGAAGACGTCGGCCTCGCTCCACGCCTCGCCCGGATCGGAGGTGTGACCCCGAAGCACGACAGCCTCGGCGACGCCCAGCTCGTCGGCGAGCGCGACGATCCGCTCGCGCTCCACGCCGTCGCCGTAGACGTGGACGTGGGCCTCCGGCCGCGTCTCGCGCACGATCGCGAGCGCGCGGATCACGTGGTCGACCCGCTTGCGCGGGATGAGCGAGTTGAGCACGAGGATGCGCCCGTGCACCGGTGCGGGCGCGAGAGCCGGCGCATCGGGCGCGGGGTGCGGCACGACGAACGACCGGATGCCGCCGCCCAGGCGCCGCTCGACGTCGCTCTGCTGCGTCGGGGTCAGCCACAGCACGCCGTCGAACCCGTCGGCGACGGCGAACCAGCGCTCCCACGCGGCATCCATCGGCGAATCCGGGTGGAAGGGCGCGAGCACATGGCAGGCGTGGGTCGTGTGGAGGATCCGGATGCCGGGAGCGAGCGCCGGCTCGCCCGGAGCGACGAGCGCCTCGCCCACCTGACGGGCCTCGCACACGAGCACGACCGGGTCGTCGGAGCGCGCGGCGACGGCGTTGATCCACGCGCGGTAGAGCCCCGCATATCCCGGGAGCCAGCCGATCGGGCCGTCCTCGCCCCAGACGCGCACCGGCGCGTCGGTGAGATGCCACGCCGGGTCGCCCGACACGACGGGCAGTTCGAGCACGGTCGCGCCGGCGGCATCCCGGATCTGCCGGTACGGCCACGCCGATCCGGGGATCGGCCCCGCCAGGGCGGCGGCGCGCAGCCACGACGGGTCGGCGCGCGCGTCGTCGAAGAGGTTCCGCAGGGCCTCGGGGGCGCTCAGCATGCCGCGGCGCACCCATTCGGCGCGGTCGGCGTCGTGGTCGGCGGTCTCGCCCGGGTCGATCGTGAGGAGCAGCGGCTCGGCGCCCGCGGCCGCCATGTCGAGCGCACGGCGCAGCACCGAGATCGTGAATCCGCCGTCGCGGTCGGGCAGGAGACGGCTTGCGAGCACGAGGTAGCGCGCGTCCGGCAGGAGGTCGGTCACCCGTCCATCCTCCCCCAGGGTCCCAGAGCCGCGAACCGATACAGCTGTGACGAGCCGCTACGGTTCGGACCGTCTGAGCCGTATCGGCTCGTGGCAACCGTATCGGCTCGACACAAGGGGTTGGTGTTCTGCTCAGAGCGGAAGCCCTGGGCGGCCGGAGTGACGCCCGCCTATCGTGAGCGCATGGCCGAGATCATCCCGCTCCCCTCGAAGCGCACCCCGCGCGAACCCGAGCCGCTGTGGCGCGATGCCCTCGGCGACCTGCTCCGCCGCCTGCGGCACGAGCGGGGCGAGCGCCTCGCCGACACCGCCGATCGCGCAGGGGTCTCGCCGCAGTACCTGTCCGAGATCGAGCGCGGCCTCAAAGAGCCCTCGAGCGAGATGATCGCGGCCGTAGCCGGCGCCCTCGAGGTCACGCTCGTCGAGCTGACGGCGGCGGTGGCCGACGACCTGCGCGTCCGGGCAGCGGAGCGCGCGGTCGTCGGCGTGCGCGCGGCCTACACCCTCGCCGCCTGACCGACACGCTCCAGGATGCGGTCGGCGAGACCGTAGGCGACGGCGTCCGCGGCGGTGAAGACCCGGTCGCGGTCGGTGTCGGTGCGGAGCTTCGCGGCATCCCGACCCGTGTGGAACGCGAGGATCTGCTCCACGTCGCCGCGCACCCGCACGAGCTCGTCGGCCTGCAGGATGAGGTCGGGGATCGCGCCGCGTCCCTGTCCCGCGGGCTGGTGCAGCACGACCCGCGCGTGCGGGAGCACCGCGCGCTTACCGGCGGCGCCCGCCGCGAGCATGACGGCCCCGACGCCGATCGCCTGTCCGACGACCGTGGTCGCGACATCCGGCCGCACATGCTGCATCGTGTCGTAGACGGCGAGCATCGCCGCCGGGTCTCCGCCCTCGCAGTTGATGTAGAGCTGGATGTCGCGGTCGGGGTTGTCGGCGTCGAGGTGCAGCAGCTGCGCGATGAGGGCGTTCGCGACGCCCGCGTCGATGCCGGTGCCGAGGTAGACGACGCGCTCGGTGAGCAGGTGCGAGTACACGTCCATGACGCGGTCGCCTCGTGGATGCTGCGCCACGACGCTGGGGATCGTGTACGAGCTCATGCCGCCACCTCCTCGATCCCGAGGCCCGCGGGTCGGCGGCGGCGCGGGACGACCTGCGCGAAGTCGGTCACGATGCCGTCGATGAAGCCGTAGTCGAGCGCCTGCTGCGCCGTGTACCAGCGGTCGTGGAGTGAGTCCTCGAAGATGCGCGCGCGGGACTGCCCGGTGTCGTCGGAGATGAGCCCGAGGACGGTGTCGCGCATGTGGCGCAGGTCGTCGGCCTGCACCTCGACCTCGACCGCCGAGCCGCCGATGCCGGCCGACCCCTGGTGCATGAGGATGCGCGCGTGCGGCAGGGCCCGGCGCTTGCCTCGCGCGCCCGCCGACAGGAGGAACTGCCCGGCGCTGCACGCCAGCCCGAGCGCGAGCGTCGCGACGTCGTTGGGGATGAGCCTCATGACGTCGCGGATCGCGAGCATCGACGGCACGGAACCGCCCGGCGAATGGATCCACAGGGCGATGTCGGATGCCTCGTCCCCCGCTGCGAGCGCCAGCAGCTGCGTCGCGATCAGGGTGCCGTTGTCGTCGTCGAGCGGACCGTCGAGCACGAGCACGCGCTGGTGGAACAGCTCGCGTCGCGCCTCGGCCCCGAAGTGCGGGATCTTTCCTTCTTCAGCCATGCCCTTAGACTGCGCCGCGGTCTCTCGCCGCGGGTCGGGTTCTGCCGGCGGCGGCTCTGCCTCGGGCAGATCGCTCAGGTCACTCGGGGGTGCCGCCCACCTCGAGAGTCCGAGGTGCGACTCCGAGTCCCGCGTACCAGTCGCGGACGGTCTGGCGCTGCGACTCCGAGCAGACCTGGCCGTAGCCGATGTTGACGTCCCAGTACTCGTAGCTGCTGACCCAGATGCGGTGGTCGAGGGTCCACCCGTCGAGGAAGGTCAGCGCGAAGCAGTCGGCCATGACCTCCCAGTCGCCGTCGAAGGCGGGCAGGGCTGCGTCGGTCGCGGCGGGGTTGGTGAACTGCAGCACATGGGCGAACTCGTGATACGCGATCCCCGTGCGCAGTTCGTCGTTCATGTACGGCTCCGCGTTGCCGCCGGCGTCGAAGTGGACGAGGTACGGGTCGCTTCCGTACACGCAGCCGAGGATGCCGTCGCCGCTGCCCGTGCAGATCTGCTCGTCGACGACCGACCGGACGAACCCGCCGCCGAGCCGGTCGATCGTGGACTCGTAGGCCGTCCCGGTGGCGTTGGAGCCCGCCTCCTGCTGCGCCGCGGTCAACAGCGTCTCGAGGCCGGCCGCGTCGGCTTCGGCCTCACGGGTGTCGGCCTCGACCTTCGACGCCTCCCAGCGGTGCGCCCACGCCCGGTCCACGAGCAGCTGGTAGTCGGACCAGGGGACGATCGTCGCCATGAGGGCACCGTCGAACTTCGCAGCGGTGCCCATGAGAGCGTTCATCGCCGCGCCGAACGACTCCTTCTCGTCGATGAGGTCCTTCTGATGCTCGATCTCGTCCTGCTGGTCCGAGATGCGGCGTTCCTGCTCCGAGATCCGATCCTGCGCCTGGACGAACTGAACGGCGAGCCAGGCGCCGAAGCCCACCGCGAGCAGGAGCGCCACGGCCAGGAGCGAGATCGCGACGACCGCACCGCGCGACCGCCGGGGGGAGGGGTCCGCGGGCGGACGCAGACCGGGCTCTTCGGCTTCTCCGAGGCCGGGCTGGTCCGCGGGCGGAAGGGCTCCGAGCTCGTCCGCAGGCGGAGGGGCTCCGGGCGCTCCGGCCTCTCCGGCTGCGGGCTGCTCGGGAGTGGGCGGCGGCGATTCCGCGGCATTCCCCGCGGGAGCAGGCTGATCGTCCATCCCCGGACCGCCTTCCCAGATCGGCTGCCCCAGCCGAGGCGTGGCGTCAGCTTAGCCCCGCGCCGGCACGACCGCCGACGGCCTCGGGAAAGGCGAAGGGCCGGAGCATCGCTCCGGCCCTTCAGCTCACTCCCACTCGATCGTCCCCGGGGGCTTGGACGTCACGTCGAGCACGACCCGGTTGACCTCGCGCACCTCGTTCGTGATGCGGTTCGAGATCTTCGAGAGCACGTCGTAGGGCAGGCGCGTCCAGTCCGCGGTCATCGCGTCTTCCGACGAGACGGGACGCAGCACGATGGGATGCCCGTACGTGCGGCCGTCGCCCTGCACGCCCACCGAGCGCACGTCGGCCAGGAGCACGACGGGGCACTGCCAGATCTCGCCGTCGAGCCCCGCACGGGTCAGCTCCTCGCGCGCGATCGCGTCGGCGTCACGCAGAATCTCGAGGCGGTCAGCGGTGACCTCACCCACGATCCGGATGCCGAGGCCGGGGCCCGGAAAGGGCTGGCGCGACACGATGACCTCGGGCAGGCCGAGTTCGCGGCCGATCGCGCGCACCTCGTCCTTGAAGAGGGTGCGCAGCGGCTCGACGAGCTCGAACTGCAGGTCTTCGGGCAGGCCGCCGACGTTGTGGTGCGACTTGATGTTCGCCGTGCCCGTGCCGCCGCCCGACTCGACGACGTCGGGGTACAGCGTGCCCTGCACGAGGAAGCGGATGGGCTCGCCCTCCGCCGCCGCCTCGGCGACGAGGTCAGCCTGCACCTGCTCGAACGCGCGGATGAACTCCCGGCCGATGATCTTGCGCTTCTGCTCGGGGTCGCTCACACCGGCGAGCGCGTTCAGGAACTGCTCGCGTGCGTCGACCGTGACGAGGCGCACGCCCGTCGAGGCGACATAGTCCTGCTCGACCTGCTCGCGCTCGCCCTTGCGAAGAAGTCCGTGGTCGACGAACACGGCGACGAGCTGGTCGCCGACCGCCTCGTGCACGAGGGCCGTCGAGACTGCGGAGTCGACACCGCCGGACAGCGCCGAGAGCACGCGCCCCGAGCCGACCTGCTCGCGGATGCGCGCGACCTGCTCGGCGATGACGTTGCCGCTGTTCCAGTCGGCGGGAAGGCCCGCGGCCTTGTGCAGGAAGTTCTCGATGACCTGCTGGCCGTGGTCGGAGTGCTTGACCTCGGGATGCCACTGCACGCCGTAGAACCGGCGCTCGTCGCTGCCGAACGCGGCGACGGGGGTCGCGGGCGTCGAGGCGAGCACGTCGAAGCCCTCGGGTGCCCGCGAGACCTGATCGCCGTGGCTCATCCAGACGTTCTGGTCGGCCGGCTGACCCCCCAGAAGCACACCGCCGTCGCCCGAGAGCGAGGCATCCGTCGCCCCGTACTCGCGGAGTCCCGTGTTGGCGACCTCTCCGCCGAGGGCCTGTGCCATGACCTGGAAGCCGTAGCAGATGCCGAGCGTCGGCACGCCGAGGTCGAAGACCCCCGTGTCGAGCGCCGGCGCTCCTTCTTCGTACACCGACGAGGGGCCGCCGGACAGGATGATGCCGACGGGGTTCTTGGCGGCGATGTCGGCGGCCGACGCGGTGTGGGGGACGATCTCGCTGTAGACGCCCGCCTCGCGCACGCGGCGCGCGATGAGCTGGGCGTACTGCGCGCCGAAGTCGACGACGAGGACGGGTCGCTGGGAGGTCTCGGTCTGCTCGGTCAACGGCTGCCTTCTGTCGGAGCGGGTCAGATGAGCGGGCGCTCGCGCTGCTCGGTGGGGATGTTCTGCGTCAGCGTCGAGTGCGCCGCGAGGTCGTGGGTCTGGCCGGCGCCGTCGCGCTCGGCGGCCTCGCGCTCGGCGAGGTACTGCTTGACCTCACGCGCGACGCGCGCCTCGAGGAAGAACGAGAGGAACGGCACGATGCCGCCGGCGGCGAGCATGAGGAAGCGCCAGAAGTGCCAGCGCATGAGGCTCCACACGCGGAAGCAGGAGAAGAGGTACACGACGTAGAACCAGCCGTGCGCGACGAGGATGCCCATCGAGAGGTTGAGTCCGTCGCCCGTCGACTCGTGGCCGTTCGGACCCTCGATGACGGGGGCGAACCAGAGGAAGCCGCCGGACCCACCGAGGAACAGCTCGTACCCGAAGGCGTACTTGACGATCATCTCGGTGCACAGCAGCAGCAGCATCGTGCCCGTGATGATCGAGCAGACCTGGTAGAACCTCAGCGCACCGCGGATCGCCGGAAACGAAGCGAGTTTCGGGGCGCGGGGCATGGGTTCCAGTCTAGCCGCCGGATTCCGCGTCTCCGCCCGGCCCCGAAGGGGCGCCCGCGGCCTCCGCCCTGGCGTCCTCGATCTCCTCGACCTCCTTCTCCCAGGCATCCTTCGCGAGGCGGTACCAGAGGTAGAAGGCGAAGCCGGCGAACACGGCCCACTCGATCGCGTAGAAGATGTTGAGCCAATTGACGCCCGAGCCCTGCCGAGGCGGGGAGGAGTGGATGTCGGCGAGCCCGCCGGAGGCCGACTCCGACGCGACGTACTGGCGGTAGACGTCGAGGCCGTCCACATCGTGCCACTGGCCGAGGAGCGCGGCAGGCGACATCCGCGTCATCGTCTGAGGATCGCTCCCCCGCGGCGGCGTGACGGGGCCCTCGTCGGCGATGAGCCGGCCCGTCACGGTGACGGGGGCGGCGGTGGCCGGTTCCGCCTCGAGCTTCTTCGCCGCCGCCTGCGCCTTCTCCAGCGTCGGAGCCCAGCCGACCGCGACCGCGACCGACGTGGGTGACGCGGTGCCGTCGACGCGCAGCTGCCCCGTGACCCAGTAGCCCTCGACGCCGTCGTTGTACCGCGACGAGACGACGAGGAAGTCTTGCGGCAAGTAGGTTCCGGTGACTTCGACCCGCTGCCCGACGAGCGAGTCGGTGAGGTACTCACCCGGCTGCACGACGTCTGCGATCGGGCGCACGATCTCGGTGGCACCCTCGGGCGTGGGGTCGACCTGCACGGCCCTGCCCAGCTGCCACTGGCCGAGCCACGCGAAGATGCCGGCCACGACGAGGCACAAGCCGAGCATCGCGATCCACCGCCCGCGCAGCATGACCTCGCGCAGGGTCGGCGGGAAGACCTCCACCTCGCCTGCGGTCCCCGAGCCGCCCGCGGTCCCCGAGCCTGTCGAGGGGTTGTCGTTCGGAGAGCTCATCCGCCGTTGTAGGGCGCGACCACGACCTCGACGCGCTGGAACTCCTTGAGGTCGGAGTAGCCCGTCGTCGCCATCGACTTGCGCAGTGCCCCGATGAGGTTGGCCGTGCCGTCGGCGACCGGCGCGGGGCCGTACAGCACCGACTCGAGGTCGACGAGCTGCTCGATCTTCATGCGGCGGCCGCGCGGGAGCTTGGCGTGGTGCGCCTCGGGACCCCAGTGGTAGCCGAGGCCGGGCGCGTCGGTCGCGCGCGCGAGCGCGACGCCGAGCATGACGGCATCCGCTCCCATCGCGAGCGCCTTGACGATGTCGCCCGACGTGCCGACGCCGCCGTCGGCGATGACGTGCACGTAGCGTCCGCCCGACTCGTCGAGGTAGTCGCGGCGAGCGCCCGCGACGTCGGCGACGGCCGTCGCCATGGGCGCGTGCAGTCCGAGGGTCGCACGGGTCGTGGATGCCGCGCCGCCGCCGAAGCCCACGAGCACGCCCGCCGCGCCCGTGCGCATGAGGTGGAGGGCCGCCGTGTAGGTGGCCGCGCCGCCCACGATGACGGGGACGTCGAGGTCGTAGATGAACTTCTTGAGGTTGAGCGGCTGGTCGACCGACGACACGTGCTCGGCCGAGACCGTCGTGCCGCGGATGACGAAGAGGTCGACGCCGGCGGCGACGACCGTCTCGTAGAGCTCCTGCGTGCGCTGGGGGGTGAGGGAGCCGGCGACCGTGACGCCCGCGGCGCGGATCTCGGCGAGGCGGTCGCGCACGAGCTCGACCTTGATCGGCTCGGAGTAGAGCTCCTGCATGCGCGCCGTCGCCGCCGAGTCGGGGAGCGGGGCGATCTCGGCGAGCAGCGGCTCGGGGTCGTCGTAACGCGTCCACAGGCCCTCGAGGTCGAGCACGCCGAGACCGCCGAGCTGGCCGAGCATGATCGCGGTGCGCGGGCTCGTGACCGAGTCCATGGGCGCGCCGAGCACGGGGATCGAGAACTGGAAGGCGTCGATCGTCCAGGCCGTCGAGACGTCCTCGGGATTGCGCGTGCGCCGCGAGGGCACGACCGCGATGTCGTCGAACGCGTAGGCCCGGCGGGCGCGCTTCGCGCGGCCGAGCTCGATGTCCATGCTCACGTCCCCAGCCTACCCGCCGCCCCTCGCGCGCCCCGTGAGCGTCAACGGGCGCGGGCGACGCGGCGCTCGTCCCACACGGGCTCGGGCGTCTCGCGCACGCGGCCGTCCTCGCCGAAGACGAGGAAGCGGTCGAACGAGCGCGCGAACCAGCGGTCGTGCGTCACGGCGACGACGGTCCCCTCGAAGCGGCCGAGCGCGTCCTCCAGCGCCTCGGCCGACACGAGGTCGAGGTTGTCGGTCGGCTCGTCCAGGAGCAGCAGCGTCGCGCCTGACAGCTCGAGCAGCAGGATCTGGAACCGCGCCTGCTGACCGCCCGACAGCGTGTCGAACGCCTGCTCGGCCTGGCGGACGAGCCCATAGCGGTCGAGTGCCGAGCTCGCGGCATCGCGAGGCATCCCGGATCTCGTGTCGTCGCCGCGATGCAGGATGTCCAGCAGCGACCGTCCCGAGAACTCGGGATGCCGGTGCGTCTGCGCGAACCACCCCGGCGAGACGCGCGCGCCGAGGATCGCGCGGCCCGTATGCGGCACGGGGTCCAGGGCGGAGCCGACCGTCGTGATGTGGCCGAGGCGCCCGTCGGGGTCGCTGCCGCCGCGCGCGAGGAGCCGCAGGAAGTGCGACTTGCCGGATCCGTTCGACCCGAGCACCGCGACCCGGTCGCCGAACCACACCTCGAGGTCGAACGGCTGCATGAGCCCGGTGAGCTCGAGCCGCTCAGCCACGACGGCGCGCTTGCCGGTGCGCGATCCGCGCAGCCGCAGTGCGAGCTCCTGCTCGGGCGGGCGCTCCTCGGGCGGTCCCGCCTCCTCGAATCGTCGCAGCCGCGTCTGGGCGGCACGGTACCGCGAGGCGAAGCCGTCGTTGGCGGCGGCCTTGACCTTGAGGTCGGCGACGAGCGCCTTGAGCTTGGCGTGCTGCTCGTCCCAGCGACGGCGCAGCTCGTCGAGGCGCAGCATCCGGTCTTCGCGTGCCCGGTGATAGGTCGCGAACCCGCCGCCGTGCACCCACGCGGAGCTGCCCGCGGGGCTCGCCTCGAGGGTCACGAGCCGGTCGGCGCCGCGCGCGAGCAGCTCGCGGTCGTGCGACACGAGCAGGACGGTCTTCGGCGTCTCGCGCAGCCGCTCTTCGAGCCAGCGCTTGCCGGGCACGTCGAGATAGTTGTCGGGCTCATCGAGGAGGAGCACCTCGTCGGGTCCGCGCAGGAGGGCCTCGAGTGCGAGCCTCTTCTGCTCGCCGCCCGAGAGGGTCGACAGGTCGCGGTACCGGGCACGGGACAAGGGGATGCCGAGCGCCGCCGTCGTGCACGTGTCCCACACCGTCTCGTGCTCGTAGCCGCCGGCCTCGGCGTACTCGGCGAGCGCCGTCGCATACGTCATCTGCGTCTCGAGGTCGTCACGCTCGATCAGGGCGTTCTCGGCCGCCTCGAGTGCGCGCGCCGCGTGGGCGATGCGGTCGGGCGCGACCGCGACGAGCAGGTCGTGCACCGTCTGGTCGGCGCCGCCGTGGCCGATGAACTGGTCCATGACGCCGAGGCCGCCGCCGATGACGATGGCGCCCTGGTCGGGGGCGACCTCGCCGCGGATCATGCGCAGCAGCGTCGTCTTGCCGGCGCCGTTCGCGCCGATGAGCGCCGTCGTCGACCCCTCGCCGACGCGGAACGAGACCTCGTCGAGAAGCTGCCGCCCGTCGGGCAGCGCGTAGGAGACGCCGCTGACGTCGATGTGCCCCACGATGTCCTCTCCGTCCGCTCCCGCGGACGGAGAGCCGACCAGACTACCTCAGGCGGCGGGTGCGGCGTAGCGGCCGGAGCGCACAGCGCGTGCGCGGGCCTTCTCGGCCTCTTCCTCGCGGTTCTTCGGCGGCACTGTTGCCACGAGGTCGTGCAGGAGGTGCTGCGTGATGTGCTCGATCTCGTGCACTGCCCGGTCGAAGGCGTCCTGGTTGGCCTTCGAGGGCTTCGTCGTGCCCGCGATCTTGCGGACGAACTGGAGCGCGGCGGCGTGCACCTCTTCGCTGGTGGCGGCCGGCTCGAAGTTGTGGAGGGTGTGGATGCTGCGGCACATGCCCCCGACGATACGCCGGGCGGCGGTCACCCGGCCAGGCTCACCAGGGCTCGTCGCCGCGGGGCGCGATGTCGAGGATGTGCGGCAGCTCGGTGGGGAAGCACGCGCGGAAGAGCTCGGTGATGCTGGGGTCCGAGCCGTAGTCGTCGACGAGCCGCATGCCGATCATGACGTTGATGAGCATGCCCTCGGCGAGGAACCTGCGCGCCTCGTCGGCGTCGAATCCGGCCTCGTCGCGGAAGAACCGCCACACCTCGGCGAAGCACTGGCGGGCGGCCGCCCCGATGACGGGGTGGCCGCCGAGCAGCCACGCGTGCGACAGCGTCTGGTGCAGGCCGCGCACGCTCAGCAGCTCGACGTACGCCTCGCCGATGCGCTTGGCGACGGGGCGGTCGGACGAATCGTCCTCGAGTGCGACGCGGAACACGCGCATCAGCTCGTCGCGCGATGCCTGGATCGCGGCGAGGAACAGGCTCTCCTTCGTGCCGAACAACCGCACGACGTAGGGCTGGCTCACGCCCGCGGTGCGGGCGACGTCGTCGGTCGTCGTCCCCTCGTACCCGCGCGCCCCGAACACGGCGATGGCTGCGGCGATGATCTGCTCGCGGCGCTCGTCCGAGCTCATCCGCCGGCCGGCGGTCTCGGGTCGCGACACCGTCGTCGTCTCCTGATTCGCGTTCACGCTTGACATGTTATCAGCGGATTACTACATTGAGCCTCGTCTTAGTAATCATCCGATTACAACAACCCGGAAAGGAGCATCCGATGAGCGACGTCCTCACCCCGACCCCGACCCGCAGGCGAGCCTTCGGGCTCGTCGTGGCCGCGGCATCCATCCCGATGTTCATGGCGACCCTCGACAACCTCGTCATGACCAACGCGCTCCCCGTGCTGCATCAGCAGCTCGGCGCGAGCGTCGAAGAGCTGCAGTGGTTCGTCAATGCGTACACGCTCGCCTTCGCGAGCGCGATCCTGGTCGCGTCGGCACTCGGCGACCGCTTCGGCCGGCGCACCGTCTTCATCGCGGGCATCGCGATCTTCGGCGTGGGATCGGTCCTGGCCGCCCTCAGCACCGACCCGACGCAGCTCATCGCGGCGCGCGCGCTGCAGGGCTTCGGCGGCGCGGGCGTCATGCCCCTCTCGCTCGCCCTCATCTCGGGCGGCGTCGCCCCCGAGCGCCGGCCCCTCGCGATCGGCCTGTGGGGCGGCATCTCGGGCCTCGGCGTCGCGGTCGGCCCGCTCGTCGGCGGCGCCGTCATGGAGGGCTGGAACTGGCAGGCCATCTTCTGGATCAACGTCCCCGTCGCGATCGTCGCGATCCCCTTCGCCTTCTTCGCGCTGAACAACGACTTCGGCGCACGCGCACGCATCGACGTCGTCGGTGCGATCCTCGCCGCGGTCGGCGTGCTCGCACTCGTCCACGCGATCGTGCGCGGCAACGACGACGGCTGGTCGTCGTTCTCCGTCATCGCCGAGCTCGTCGTCGGCACGGTGCTGCTCGTCGGCTTCGTGCTCTGGCAGCTGCGGGCCAAGGCACCGCTCGTGCCGCTGCGCCTCTTCCGCGACCGCTCGTTCACGCTGACCAACGTCGTGGGCTTCGGCTTCAGCTTCGGCACCTTCGGCGCCGTGTTCATCCTGATCCAGTACATGCAGGTCGTGCAGGGCTCGACGCCGCTCGAGGCGGCCGTGCAGACGACGCCGTGGACGCTCGCGCCCATGTTCGTCGCCCCGCTCGCCGGCATCATCGCACCGCGCGTGGGCACCCGCATCCTCATGCTCGTCGGCCTCGTGCTGCAGGGCATCGCGCTCGCCTGGATCGGCCTCACGATGTCGGCGACGCTCGACTACATCGAGCTCGTCGCGCCGTTCATCCTCGCGGGCGTCGGCATGGGCCTCGTCTTCGCGCCGTCGGCGACGGCGCTCCTGGCGACCCTCGGCGTGCTCGACCACGCGAAGGCGTCGGGCGTCAACTCGACGATCCGCGAGATCGGCATCGCCCTGGGCACCGCCGTCATGACCGCGATCTTCGTCGGAGCGGGCGGCGCACTGCAGCCCGACCTCTACGTCGACGCCGCGCGCCCCGCCGTGCTCACGGGCGCCGCCGTGCTCTTCGTCGCCGCCGTCGCGGCGGTGTGGCTTCCGTCGGGTCGGGCAGTTCGCGGAGGGGATGCCTCACGCGAGGCGACCGCCGAGCAGGAGCTCGCGACGGTCTGATCTCGCCTACGGCACCGTGCGAGGCGGTGGGCTCCTCAGGAGCCCGCCGCCTCCGCGCGTCTCCGGCGACCGAGCAGCGCGCGCGTGAAGGTGCCGTCGAGGAGGAAGAGCAGGAACGCCCATGACCCGATGAACGCCGCCAGCACGACGACGACAGCGGCGATGATGAGGGCGCTCAGCGATCCGCGGCCGTAGACCTTGGCGTCGTCATCGCTCAGGTCGGGCATCATGACGTCGCGGTTGCGCAGGACCCAGCGGTACTGGAGCCAGCTCGCGAGGATCGCGAAGAAGAAGACGAGCGGCATCGCGAGCCGGCCGGCGAGATAGTCCGCGTACTCCGTCATGAGCCCCGTCGCGAACGGCACGAGCACGATGAACAGCAGGCGGGCGCTGTTGAGCCACAGCACGACGGAGTCGACGCGAGCGATGTGCTCGAACTGCTGCACGTGGATCATCCACAGCAGGCACAGCAGCCCGAAGCTCAGCAGGAAGTTGACGAAGAGGCCGCCCATCCCGCCGAGCGCACTCCACAGCTCGCCGTCCGAATCCACCTCGCCCAGCGAGTGGCTCGTGAGATCGAGCACGAGGAGCGTCGCCGCGATCGCGAAGACACCGTCGGTGAAGGCCTCGAGCCGACGGGTCGACTCGGTCGCGAGCGCATGCCTGCGGCGGATCACCCGCTCAGGCTAGCGAACGCTCAGCGCTTGTAGTTGGGCGCCTCGACGACGATCTGCACGTCATGCGGGTGCGACTCCTTGAGACCCGCGGCCGTGATGCGGACGAACTTGCCCTTGGCCTTGAGCTCGTCGACCGTGCGGGCGCCGACGTAGAACATCGACTGACGCAGGCCCCCGACGAGCTGGTACGCGACCGCAGAGACGGGACCGCGGTATGCGACCTGACCCTCGATGCCCTCCGGGATGAGCTTGTCGTCGCTGGGCACGTCGGCCTGGAAGTAGCGATCCTTCGAGTACGACGTCTTCTTGCCACGCGTCTGCAGCGCGCCGAGCGAGCCCATGCCGCGATACTGCTTGAACTGCTTGCCAGCCTGGAACACGATCTCGCCCGGCGACTCGTCGGTGCCCGCGAGGAGCGAGCCGAGCATGACGGTGTCGGCACCGGCGACGAGCGCCTTGGCGATGTCGCCGGAGTACTGCAGACCGCCGTCGGCGATCACCGGGACGCCCGCCTCGCGCGCCGCGAGCGACGCCTCGTAGATCGCGGTCACCTGGGGCACGCCGACACCTGCCACGACGCGCGTCGTGCAGATCGAGCCCGGGCCCACGCCGACCTTGACGGCATCCACACCCGCGTCGATGAGCGCCTGCGCGCCCTCACGCGTCGCGACGTTGCCGCCGATGACGTCGATGTCGGCGAAGGATGCGTCGGCCTTGAGCCGGCGGACCATGTCGATGACGCCCGCGGACTGCCCGTTGGCCGTGTCGACGACGATGACGTCGACCCCCGCGTCGCGGAGCGCCTCGGCACGCTCCCAGGCGTCGCCGAAGAACCCGATGGCGGCGCCGACGCGCAGCCGGCCATGCTCGTCCTTCGTCGCGAGGGGGTACTTCTCGCTCTTGTCGAAGTCCTTGATCGTGATGAGGCCCGCGAGCGTGCCGTCGTCGTCGATGAGCGGCAGCTTCTCGACGCGGTGCTGGGCGAACAGGGCGATGACCTCGCCCGCGCTGATGCCGACGTGGCCGGTGACGAGGTTCTCCGTCGTCATGACGTCGCGGACCTTCGTCGTCTGACGCTCGAAGCCCGACACGAAGCGCATGTCGCGGTTCGTCACGATGCCCACGAGGTGGTCCTGCTCGTCGACGACGGGAAGGCCGGAGATGCGGTACTGCGCGCAGAGCGCGTCGACCTCTTCGATGGTGGCGTCGGGGGTCGTCGTGATCGGGTCGGTGATCATGCCCGACTCGCTGCGCTTGACGCGATCGACCATCGACGCCTGGTCCTCGATCGAGAGGTTGCGGTGGATGATGCCGATACCGCCCTCGCGCGCGATCGCGATCGCCAGGCGGGCCTCGGTGACGGTGTCCATGGCGGCAGACAGGAGCGGCGTCGCGACGGTGATCCGTCGCGTCACACGGGACGACGTGTCGGCCTCACTGGGGATGACGTCCGTGTGCCCGGGCAGCAGCAGGACATCGTCGTACGTGAGTCCGACGAAGCCGAAGGGGTCGTTGTGCTCCATGGGTTCTCCTGCGCGCGCGGCGCGTTGCTCGAGTGTGGACGACGACGGCCGGTGCGCAGGGTAACGCTCCGTACTCGATTCTAAGCGAGCGCACCTGTGAAACATTCCCGAGAGCGGCCCCGCACCGGCGCGGGATCGCGATTGCATCACGTATCCACAGCGGCTCCTGAGCGAAACACCGCTGACACATTAGGCTCATAGCGTCGTTCATCACGGCCGATGCGACCCGGAGCTTCGGTGTGCGCTGTGCCGTACCTGGGAGGTTCTGTGGGTCCTACGACTAGCACCATGCGGCGTGCCGCCCCGTGGGTGGCGGCGCTCATCGGCGTCCTGCTCGCAGCCGCGATGGTCTTCATGGGCGCGTCCGGCGCGCACGCCGCGCCCGGCGACGACCAGGAGAAGACCGACTTCTACTTCGCGGGTGTCATCACCTACCAGGGCAAGCCTCTCGAGGCTGTCGTCGTGTCGGTCGAGGGCAACGGATTCAAGGCCGAGACCAAGACCGACGCCGAGGGCAAGTGGCGCCTGTACGTGCCCGAGAAGGGGAAGTACACGCTCAGCGTCGACGAGTCGACGCTTCCCAAGGGCGTGATCGTGAAGGGCGACTCCGCGTCGCAGGAGGTGCAATTCGGCCTCACCAACACCAAGATCATCAACCTCTTCCTCGGCGAGGGAGTCAGGCAGACGGTATCCATCTGGGACCAGCTGCTCGACCGGCTGATGAACGGCCTGAACTTCGGCCTGCTGCTCGCGCTCGCCTCGATCGGCGTCTCGCTCATCTTCGGCACGACGGGCCTCAGCAACTTCGCCCACGGCGAGATGCTGACCTTCGGCGCGATCATGGCCCTCGTCTTCGGCGTCTGGCTCGCGTGGCCCATGTGGCTCGTGCTGCCGCTCGTCGTCGTGCTGGGCGGGGCGCTCGGGTGGACGTTGGATGCGGGCTTGTGGAAACCCCTCCGAAGAAAGGGGCTGGGCCTGGTCCAGCTCATGATCGTGAGCATCGGCCTCTCCCTCGCCCTGCGCTACACCTACCAGTTCTTCATCGGGGGCGGCACGTACCAGCTGCCCGGCGCAGGCGCGGGACGAGACATCCACATCGGTCCCATCTCGATCTCGTGGATCGACGCGGTCTCGATGGCCACCAGCATCATCCTTCTCATCGCCGTCGCGTACTGGCTTCTGCGCACCCGCATCGGCAAGGCGACGCGCGCGATCAGCGACAATCCTGGTCTGGCCGCGGCATCCGGAATCAACGTCGACCGCGTCATCCGCATCGTGTGGATCCTCGCCGCGGCGCTCGCCGCCATCGCCGGCGTGCTGTGGGCGTACTTCCGTCCCGGGGTCGCGTGGGACATGGGCACTCAGGTGCTGCTGCTGATCTTCGCGTCGGTGACGCTCGGCGGCCTCGGCACCGCCTTCGGAGCCCTCATCGGCTCGCTCATCGTGGGCATCCTCGTCGAGGTCTCGACGCTGTGGATCCCGTCCGACATGAAGTACGTCGGCGCGCTCGCCGTGCTGATCATCATTCTGCTCGTCAGACCCCAGGGCATCCTCGGGCGCAAGGAGAGGTTGGGCTAGCGCCATGGACTGGGGACAGATTCTCAACAACACGGCGTACTGGATCTTCAGCCCGGAGACGATCGCGTACGCGCTCGCCGCGACGGGTCTTGCCGTGCACTTCGGCTACACGGGCCTGCTCAACTTCGGTATGGCCGGCTTCATGGCCCTCGGCGCCTACGGCTACGCCATCTCGATCCTGAGCTTCGGCCTTCCGTGGTGGCTCGGCATCATCATCGGCTGCATCGCGGCGGCGATCTTCGCCGTCATCCTCGGCATCCCGACCCTGCGGCTGAGAGCGGACTATCTCGCCATCGTGACGATCGCGGCGGCCGAGATCGTGCGACTGCTGCTGACGACCCAGCTCTTCGACGAGTTCACGAACTCCGCCGACGGTCTCGGCGGCTACCACGCGGGCTTCCGCGCCGCGAACCCCTTCCCCGACGGCACATACGGCTTCGGCCCGTGGACGTGGACGCAGGATCAGCTGTGGGTACGCGTGTTCGGCATCATCCTGCTGGGAATCGCGATCTACCTCGTGTGGGCGCTCATGCGCAGCCCGTGGGGTCGCGTGCTCAAGGGCATCCGCGAGGACGAGGACGCCGTGCGCTCGCTCGGCAAGAACGTCTTCTCCTACAAGATGCAGGCGCTCATCATCGGCGGCATCTTCGGCGCCCTCGGCGGCGTCGTGTTCGCCTTGCCGTCGGCCGTCGTCCCGGCGACCTACACCACGTCGCTGACCTTCTTCATCTGGACGATCCTGCTGCTCGGCGGCGCGGCCACCGTGTTCGGCCCCGTCGTCGGCTCGGTCATCTTCTGGGTCATCATGGGCTTCCTCGACAACGTGCTGCCGGCGCTCGCGAACTCCGACATCCCGATCATCTCGGCGATGTCGAGCCAGCAGGCGGGCACCCTGCGCTTCATCCTCGTCGGCGTCGCCCTGATGCTGATCGTGATCTTCCGCCCGCAGGGCATCTTCGGCAACAAGAGGGAGCTGACCTTTGTCAAGTAGCGCCTCAGAACCCACGCCCACGACGGGGAGCATCCGTCGTCCCAAGACCACGGGACTCGCCAAGGGCGAGAACGTCCCGGGTGTCGAGAAGGTCGACCCGATCCTCATCGTCGACAACGTGACCCGTCGGTTCGGCGGCCTCACTGCTGTCGACGTCGAGCACCTCGAGATCCCGCGCAACGCCATCACCGCCCTCATCGGCCCCAACGGTGCCGGCAAGACGACGCTGTTCAACCTGCTGTGCGGCTTCGACAAGCCGAACTCCGGATCGTGGTCGTTCGACGGCACCAACCTCTCAGGCATCCCGTCGTTCAAGGTCGCCCGCATGGGCCAGGTGCGCACCTTCCAGCTCACCAAGGCGCTGTCGCTGCTGACAGTGCTCGAGAACATGAAGCTCGGAGCCACCCGCCAGAAGGGCGAGAGCCTGTGGGCGAGCATCATCCCGGCCATCTGGCGCAGGCAGGACTCCGACATCGAGGACAAGGCCGTCGACCTGCTGCGCCGCTTCAAGCTCGACGCGAAGGCCGACGATTACGCGGCGTCACTGTCGGGCGGCCAGCGCAAGCTCCTCGAGATGGCGCGGGCGCTCATGAGCGACCCGACGCTCGTCATGCTCGACGAGCCGATGGCAGGCGTCAACCCCGCGCTCACCGAGTCTCTGCTCGACCACATCCTCGATCTGAAAGACCTCGGCATGACGGTGCTCTTCGTCGAGCACGACATGCACATGGTGCGTCACATCGCCGACTGGGTCGTCGTCATGGCCGAAGGCCGCGTCGTGGCCGAGGGCCCGCCCGACACCGTGATGCAGGACCAGGCCGTCGTCGACGCCTATCTCGGCAGCCACCAGGACGTCGACCTCGGCGTCGTGACGCACCGCGTCGCAGGCGAGCTCGACACGTCCGCCCTCGAGCTGCTCGAGGAGATCAGGGACGAAGAGGCCGCATCGATCGCCGAGGCCGAAGAGGAGAACAGATGACCGACGCTTCCACGGGCTCCACGCCCGACCTGGGCGCCTCGACCGGCACGGTGGAGACCGACGAGGTCGTCGTGCAGGTCACCGACCTCCTCGCCGGCTACCTGCCCGGCATCAACATCATCAACGGCGCCAACCTCGTCGCGCGCAAGGGCGAGCTCATCGGCATCATCGGCCCCAACGGCGCCGGCAAGTCGACGCTGCTCAAGGCGATCTTCGGCATGGTCAAGGTGCGCAGCGGCGAGATCACGGTCGACGGCGAGAGCGTCGTGGGCCTCAAGTCCGACAGGCTCGTGCAGCGCGGCGTCGGCTTCGTGCCGCAGACGAACAACGTCTTCCCCTCGCTGACGATCGAGGAGAACCTGCAGATGGGGCTGTATCAGAACCCGAGGCGCTACTCCGAGCGCCTCGAGTTCGTGACAGGCATCTTCGCCGAGCTCGGCAAGCGCCTGAAGCAGCGCGCGGGCTCGCTCTCCGGCGGCGAGCGGCAGATGGTCGCGATGTCCCGCGCGCTCATGATGGATCCGTCGGTGCTGCTCCTCGACGAGCCCTCTGCGGGCCTCAGCCCCGTCCGTCAGGACGACGCGTTCATCCGCGTCTCCGACATCAACAAGGCGGGCGTCACGACGATCATGGTCGAGCAGAACGCGCGCCGCTGCCTGCAGATCTGCGACCGCGGCTACGTGCTCGACCAGGGCCGCGACGCCTACGAAGGCACGGGCCGGGAGCTGCTCAACGACCCGAAGGTCATCGGGCTCTACCTCGGCAGCCTCGGCGCCGACGCGGACTGACCCGACTGCACAGACAAGAACAGAAGAGCGGATGCTGCGGCATCCGCTCTTCTCTTCTGTGCGGGCCCGTCGGACCGCCCTCGACGCGGAAGGGCCCCGGATCGCTCCGGGGCCCTTCGCTGCGAGTCGACTTACTGGTCGATGCGCTTGTTGAGGTTGTCGGCGCCGTACTGGAAGATGCCGACCGTGGCCTCGGTGGGGTCACCGTGCTCGTCGAACGTGATCGGACCGGAGAAGCCGTCGTAGTCCGCGACGCCACCGCCGAGGATGATGTCGGCGCACTCCTTGAACGACGTGCACTTCTTGCCGTCACCCGAGCCGCCCGAGACCTCCTGGAGCTTGCTCGCGATGTCGGCCGGGTCGGTCGAGTTCGCGGCGAGCGAGGCGAGCGCGAGCAGGACGACCGCGTCGTACGACTCGTTGGAGTACGAGAAGTCCGTGAGCGCGGTGTTGCCCTCGCCCGTCCAGTAGGTGTTCAGCCGCGACTGGAAGTCCTTCGGCGTGGAGGGTCCGGCGGGCGTCGTGCCCTTGGCGCCTTCCATGCTCACGCCGGCCGGCCACTTCGCGTCGGACCCGAAGTTCTTCAGGTTGCCGTCGACGAGGTACAGGTTCTTGGCGGGGTAGCCCGCGGCCAGGAGCGCCGGGCCGATCGTGTAGATCTGGTCGAACGTGATCAGGACGATGGCGTCGGGGTTGGAGGCCAGCAGCGCGCTGAGCTGCGCGTCGAAGGTCGTGTCGCCCGTGTTGTACGACTGCTCCGCGACGATCTTTCCGCCCGCGCCCGTGAAGGTGTCCTGGAACACCTTGTTCAGGCCCGTGCCGTAGGAGTCGTTCTGGTACAGGACCGCGACGTTCTCGTGGCCGTCCTCGGCGACGAGGTTGCCGAGGACCTCGCCCTGGAGCGTGTCGGACGGAGCCGTGCGCCAGTAGAGGTTGTTGTCGTCCCAGTTGGTGAAATCGAGCGACGTATTGGCCGGCGAGAAGGTGATGATGCCCGCAGCGACGGCGTCGTCGAGGAAGAGCTTCGTCACACCCGACGAGGCGGCGCCGATGGCAGCCGAGACGCCCTCCGAGATGAGCTTCTGGATGGTCGTCGCGTAGGCCTTGTTGTCGGTGTCACCAGAGTCGCCCCAGATGATGTCCGGGATCGTGATGCCGACGGCGGCGTCGTTGATGTCCTGCGCGGCAAGGCCGACACCGGCCTCCTCGGGCGGGCCGAGGAACGCGAGGGTTCCGGTCTGCGGAAGGATGGTGCCGATCTTCAGGCTGAGATCGACGTTCTCGGACGGCGCTGCGCTCGACTCCGAGCCCGATCCGCCGCCGGAGCATCCGGCGAGGATGAGGGCGCTGGCGCCGGCGATCGCGATGGCGCCGAGGACCCCGGCCTTACGCGAGCGGTGGAAGACGCTCATTTTGCTCCTTGCTGTGTAGGGACGCGGGCACGGCTCGGGTGCCGCCCCAGTGCACTAAACCTAATCGGGAGCCGGTCTCTTGTGTATTGCCTTTCGTTAACGATGTGTAACGCGACCGGATCGTTACAAACGGCCCCGGAATACCCCTGACGGGTATACGGTTGAGAGTGGTACCCCCTAGGGGTATCAACGCAAAAGGAGCCGATCATGATGATGAACGAGTACCTCGTGACAGGGATGAGCTGCGGACACTGCGAAGCGAGCGTGCGGCGCGAGGTGACGGCTGTCCGCGGCGTCGAAGCCGTGGAGGTCAGCGCGGCATCCGGCCGGCTGCTGGTCACATCGCAGACGGATGTGGCCGATGAAGACGTGATCGCGGCCG
Source organism: Microbacterium alkaliflavum (assembly GCF_044325405.1). Lineage (NCBI taxonomy): Bacteria > Bacillati > Actinomycetota > Actinomycetes > Micrococcales > Microbacteriaceae > Microbacterium > Microbacterium alkaliflavum. Next base: position 65,012 of record NZ_JBIQWL010000007.1, read on the forward strand.
TCGACGAGGCGGGCTATGAGGCGGTGCGGGTGGCATGACCGATCACGCGATCGAGCTCGAGATCTCGGGCATGACGTGCGCTTCGTGCGCCGCGCGCGTCGAGAAGAGGCTCAACCGGCTCGACGGGGTCGAGGCCTCGGTCAACTTCGCGACCGAGCGCGCGCACATCGTCGCGCCGGCAGGCTTCGACCCGCATGCGCTCATCGCCGAGGTCGAGAAGACCGGTTACGGTGCCGCGCTCCCGCGGCCCGTGCACGAGCACGCCCACCACGCGGAGCCCGAGCTCGTCTCGCTCCGGCGGCGGCTCGTGGCATCCATCGTCCTCGCGGTGCCCGTCATCCTGCTGTCGATGATCCCTGCGCTCCAGTTCCCCGGGTGGGAGTGGGTCGCACTGGTGCTCGCGACACCGGTCGTGACGTGGGCCGCGTGGCCGTTCCACCAGGCCACGTGGATCAACCTGCGTCACGGCGCCGTCACGATGGACACCCTCATCTCCGTCGGCGTCTCGGCCGCGTACCTCTGGTCCGTCTACGCCATCGTCCTCGGCGGCATGGGCCACATGTACCTCGAGGTCGCGGCCGGCGTCACGATGTTCGTGCTCGCAGGACGCTACTTCGAGGTGCGTTCGAAGCGTCAGGCGGGCGCCGCGCTGCACGCCCTCCTCGAGGTCGGCGCGAAGGACGTCGCCGTGCTCCGCTCCGACCTGCTCACCGGAACGCGCACCGAGGTGCGCATGCCCGTCGAGCAGCTGCGGGTCGGCGACGAGTTCGTCGTGCGGCCCGGCGAGAAGATCGCGACCGACGGCGTCGTCGTGTCGGGCACGTCCGCGGTGGATGCCTCGACCGTGACCGGCGAGTCGGTTCCCGTCGAGGTGGCACCCGGCGACGGCGTCATCGGGGCGACCGTCAACGTCGGCGGGCGACTGGTCGTGCGTGCGACTCGTGTCGGCGCCGATACGCAGCTCGCGCGGATGGCGAAACTCGTCGAAGAGGCCCAGTCCGGCAAGGCGGCCGTGCAGCGGCTCGCCGACCGCATCTCCGCCGTCTTCGTGCCGGTCGTCATCGGCATCGCGATCGTCACCCTCGTGGTCTGGCTCCTGCTGGGCGCGCCTGCCGCCGACGCCTTCGGCGCCGCGGTCGCCGTGCTCATCATCGCGTGCCCGTGTGCGCTCGGCCTCGCAACGCCCATCGCGCTGCTCGTCGGCACCGGCCGCGGCGCGCAGCTCGGCATCCTGATCCGCGGCCCGGAGGTGCTCGAGTCGACACGCGCCGCCGACACCGTCGTGCTCGACAAGACGGGGACGGTCACGACGGGGCGGATGTCGCTCACCGACGTCATCGCCGCGCCCGGCGTCGATCGCGCCGAGCTGCTGCGGCTCGCGGGCGCCCTCGAGGACGCGTCGGAGCATCCCGTCGCCCGGGCGATCGCGCGTGCGGCGGGCGACGTCCTGCCCGAGCCCGAGTCCTTCCAGAACCTGCCGGGAGCGGGCGTTGCGGGTGTCGTCGACGGCCACGCGGTCGTCGTGGGCCGCCGCGCCATGCTGGCCGACTGGGCGCTGACGCTCGACGGCGTGCTCGACGCCGAGGCATCGCGCCTCGAGGCCGAAGGTCGCACGACGGTCGTCGTCGCCTGGGACGGCGCGGTGCGCGGCATCCTCGCCGTCGCGGACGGCGTCAAGCCGACCAGTCCTGCCGCGATCGCCCAGCTGCGCGACCTGGGTCTGGAGCCCGTGCTCCTGACGGGCGACAACGAAGCCGTCGCGCGGCGGGTCGCCGCCGAGGTCGGGATCGACCGGGTCATCGCGCAGGTGCTGCCGGCCGGGAAGGTCGCCGTCGTGCGCGAGCTGCAGGCGGAGGGCCGGTCGGTCGCGATGGTGGGCGACGGCGTCAACGACGCGGCCGCGCTCGCGCAGTCCGATCTGGGCCTCGCGATGGGCACGGGCACGGATGCCGCGATCGAGGCATCCGATCTGACCCTCGTCCGCGGCGACCTGCGCAGCGCGGGCGACGCCATCCGGCTGTCGCGCTCGACGCTGCGGACGATCCGCGTCAACCTGTTCTGGGCCTTCGCCTACAACGTGGCGGCGATCCCGCTCGCGGCGCTCGGCCTGCTCAACCCCATGATCGCCGGTGCGGCGATGGCGTTCTCGAGCGCCTTCGTCGTCGGCAACAGCCTGCTGCTGCGGCGTTTCCGCAGCCATGCGGACGACCTCGTGAAGGAGACGCGATGACCCTCGCAGACACGCCTTCGGGCACGCCCGTGCACGATCACTCCGCGCACCACGGCTACATCACCGACAAGGACAAGTACCTCAATCGCCTCAAGCGCATCGAGGGGCAGGCGCGCGGCATCCACAAGATGGTCGAGGACGAGAAGTACTGCATCGACATCCTCACGCAGATCAGCGCATTGACTTCCGCGCTCGAGGCCGTCGCCGTCGGACTGCTCGACGACCACCTGCGGCACTGCGTCGTCGACGCGGCGCGGCTCGGCGGGCCCGAGGCCGACGCGAAGATCACCGAGGCGACGCAGGCGATCGCGCGGCTCGTGCGCTGACCCGCCGTCAGGTGAGCTCGGCGACGTCGGACGGTGCGTCGTCGACGATGCGCGACGTGCGCGCACGGCGGGCGGCGACGACCGAGTCGACGGTCAGGAGGATGAGGGCGACCCACACGAGGGCGAAGCCGATCCAGCGCTCCGGCGGCATCGGCTCGCCGAGCACCCAGACGCCGATGATGAACTGCAGGATCGGCGCGGCGAACTGCAGGATCCCGATGAGCGTGAGGGGCGCACGGCGCGCGCCCGCCGCGAAGAGCAGGAGCGGCACGGCCGTGACGACACCGGCCAGGCTCAGGAGCACGGTGTGCAGCGGGGTCCCCTGGCCCATCGACAGGCCGACCGTGAGCGACACGACGACGAGCTGGATGATCGCGATCGGCGTCAGCCACAGCGACTCGAGCGTGAGACCGCTGATCGCGTCGACCGAGGGGCCGATCTGCTTCTTGACGAGGCCGTAGAAGCCGAAGCTGAAGGCCAGCGACAAGGCGATCCACGGGAACGCCTGATACCCCAGGATGATCACGACAACGGCCGAGGCGGCGATCGCGAGCGCCACCCACTGCGTGATCCGCAGCCGTTCGTGCAGCACCAGCACGCCCAGGAGCACCGTGACGATCGGGTTGATGAAGTACCCGAGACTCGTCTCGACGACGTGCCCCGTCAGCGTCGCGATGAGGAAGACCTGCCAGTTGACGTAGATGAGCGCGCCGGCGACCATCGTCCAGACCACGAGCCGGCGGTTGCGCAGGATCGCGACGAGCTTGGGCCACGTGCGCGTGACCGTCAGGAGGATCGCGCAGAAAGCGAGCGAGAGCAGGATGCGCCATGCCACGACCTCGAACGGGCCGGTGGGCGCGAGGAGGAGGAAGTACAGCGGGAGGAACCCCCACATGACGTACGCGATGAACGCGTACACGCCGCCGAGCGCGTGCTCGCGGGAGGGGTCGGAGCTCACCACCTCAGCCTAGGACGACGATCGGGCCCGGCGGCCGCGCGAGGCATCCCGTGCCTGCCGACCACGGCTCGATTCCTGCCACCCCGATATGCGAAAAGACCCGGATGCCGAAGCATCCGGGTCTTTCCAGAAAGTGCAGTCCTCAGCGGACGACGACCGCGAGCACGTCGCGAGCCGACAGGACGAGGAAATCGTCACCGCCGAACTTGACCTCGGTGCCGCCGTACTTGCTGTAGATCACGCGGTCGCCGACAGCGACGTCGAGCGGGACGCGGTTGCCGTTGTCGTCGATGCGGCCGGGGCCCACCGCCACGACCTCGCCCTCCTGGGGCTTCTCCTTGGCGGTGTCGGGGATGACGAGGCCACTCGAGGTGGTCTGCTCGGCCTCGACCTGCTTGATGACGATGCGGTCCTCGAGCGGCTTGATGGAAACCGACACGGGTCTACCTCTGCTTTCCTTGAGACTTCAAGACTCGTTAGCACTCACGGGCGGCGAGTGCTGAATCAGTCTAGGCGGGCCGCTGGCACTCACGCAACGTGAGTGCCAATCAGCGTCATACGGCAATACGCTGGCGACATGGACCTGGCCGAGCTCACGGCACTGCTGACGCCTGAGGGACTGCGCCTTCTGGACGAGCTTCCGCCCATCGAGAGCGCCGACGACGTCGCGCGGACGGTCTCGCGCCTGCGCGCAGCCGGGCACTCCCCCGACCTCGTCTCGGCCGTCGTCGGCCAGTCCCGCCTGCGCGTACGCGCGCAGGCGAAGTTCGGCGGCTTCGCCGAGCGCATGCTCTTCACGCGCGCGGGACTCGAGCAGGCGACGCGGCTCTCGATCGCCGGGCGGCACGCGGCGCGGTTCCGGGATGCCGGCATCACGACCGTCGCGGACCTCGGGTGCGGCATCGGGGGCGACGCGCTGGGCCTCGCGGCGCTCGGGCTGCGCGTCCTCGCGGTGGACGCCGACGACGTGACGGCCGCGATCGCCGCGTACAACCTCGCGCCGTTCGGCGACGACGTGAGCGTGCGGTGCGCCCGTGCGGAGGACGTCGATCTCGCCGGTGTCGACGCCGTGTGGCTCGACCCCGCCCGCCGCACCGCCGGACACGGTGAGACCTCGCGCACGCGTCCCGAGGACTGGTCGCCGTCGCTCGAGTGGGTGTTCGACCTGGCGGCGCGGCATCCCGCCGGCGTCAAGCTCGGACCGGCCCTCGACCGCGCGCTCATCCCCGACGACGTCGAGGCGCAGTGGGTCAGCGCCGACGGATCGACGATCGAGCTCGTGCTGTGGTCGGGCGCGCTCGCGCGCGACGGCGTGCGCCGGTCGGCTCTCGTCGTCCGCGGCGACGCCGCGGCGGAGCTCACGGCGGAAGGGGATGCCGAGGACGAGCCCGTGCGGCCACTCGGCGCCTTCGTGCACGAGCCCGACGGCGCCGTGATCCGTGCGCGGCTCATCGGCGACGTCGCGCGGTCGCTGAAGGCCGGGATGCTCGATGACCACATCGCCTATCTGACGTCGGATGCCGCCCTCACGAGTCCGTTCGTCGCATCGTTCCGCGTGCGCGAGGAGCTGCCCGCCGACACGAAGAGGCTCGGGAAGGCGCTGCGCGACCGCGGCATCGGGCGCCTCGAGATCAAGAAGCGCGGCGTCGACATCGACCCGGCCGTCCTGCGGAAGTCCCTCGCACTGCGCGGCGCCGGGTCGGCGACGCTCATCATGACCCGGATCGGCAAGCGCCGGGTCGCGCTTTTGGCCGACCGCGTCTGAGCAGAGGCCTCAGATGAGCCCCGACGCGACGGCGGCGAACAGCAGCCACCCCGCGCTGTAGAGGATCGAGAGGGCGCCCAGCGCGATCGCCCACACGGCGACCGCGCGGCTCTCGAGCGGACGGCGGAGCGCCATGATGCCGGCCACGATGCCGGCGATGCCCAGCGGGAAGCCCCAGCCGACGAAGAGCGAGACGACGAGTCCCAGGATCGAGAAGAGGAGCGCCCACCCGCCGACGCCCCGTCGCGGCGCCTCCGGGGTGGGCATCGCCCAGCGGATGTCGATCGGCTCGCTCTCGGGCTCGGCGGGAGCCGACTGGGTCGTGATCTCGACCGGCGCCGTGGGCAGGCGCGAGAATCCGCCGCGATGCGCGCCGGGCAGCACCGACTCGGATGACACCTCAGCGACATCGGGCGACGGCGGCTGGGTCGTCGCGGACGGCTGTCGGGCGAGCGGGGCCGCCGGCGGGGTGGTCGGGGTCGGCGGCGGGGTGGTCGGGGCCGGGGTGCGCGGCGCCTGCGCCGACGGCGACGGCGACGGCGAGGCGGCGGGCTCGGCCCCGTCGTCGTCGCGCGGTCCGGTCATGCCACGGCCTCCTGCGCGACCTGGATCTCGGTCACGGGCAGCGTGGAGTCGGCGCCGAAGGCGAGCGTCGACGGCGGCCGGCCCGACATGATGAGCTCCGATGCGAGCGCTGCGATCATCGCCCCGTTGTCGGTGCACAGCGACAGCGGCGGAATGCGGACGGTCACGCCCGCGGCATCCGCCCTCTCGATCGCCACGTCGCGCAGGCGCTTGTTGGCGATGACACCGCCCCCGAGGAGGAGCCGGGGCACGTCGTGATCGCGGCAGGCCGCGAGCGCCTTCGTCACGAGCACGTCGACGACGGCCTCGCGGAAGGAGGCGGCGACGTCGGCGACCGGGATCGTCTCGCCCGCCGCCTGGCGCAGCTCGATCCAGCGCGCGACCGCGGTCTTGAGGCCCGAGAAGGAGAAGTCGTAGCGGTGCTTCGCCATGTCGGATGCGCGCGACAACCCACGCGGGAAGGGGATGGCGTTCGGGTCGCCCACGGCGGCCGCCCGGTCGATCTCGGGGCCGCCGGGATAGGGCAGCCCGAGGAGGCGGGCGACCTTGTCGAAGGCCTCGCCGGCCGCATCGTCCATCGTCTCGCCGAGCAGCTCGACATCGGTCGTGAGGTCGCGCACGAGGAGGAGCGACGTGTGCCCGCCGCTCACGAGCAGCGCGACGGTGGGGTATTCGAGGGGCGGGGCGCCGGCATCCAGGATGTCGGCGGCGATGTGGCCCACGAGGTGGTTGACGGCGTAGAGCGGCCGGTCGAGGGATACCGCGAGGGCTTTGGCTGCGCCGACGCCGACCATGAGGGCGCCCGCGAGCCCCGGGCCGGATGTCACGGCGACGGCGTCGACGTCGGTGAGCGCGACACCCGATTCGGTGAGCGCCGCCTCGATCGAGGGCTGCAGGGCCTCGAGGTGCGCGCGGGCGGCGACCTCGGGAACGACGCCGCCGTACCGGGCATGCTCGTCCATCGAGCTCGCGATCGTGTTGGAAAGCAGCGTCCGGCCGCGGACGATCCCGATGCCGGTCTCGTCGCAGCTCGTCTCGATGCCGAGCACGAGGGGCTCGGATGCCTCGGGAGCCTGTCGAAGGGTCACGTGCACGCTCCCGCGTCTTCCGGGTCGTTCTTGCGCGCCGTCGACCAGCCGCCGAGATCGAGGCGCATGACGACGGCGTCGACGTCGTCCGGCTGGTAGTAGCGCGGGCGGCGGCCGACCTCGGCGAAGCCCTCGGAGGCGTAGAGAGCCTGCGCGACGGGGTTGTCGGCGCGCACCTCGAGGAACACCTCCTGCACGTCGCGGGTGGATGCCTCGACCAGGAGCGCCTCGAGCAGCGCGCGTCCGCGACCCCGGCCCCGCGCGGCTTCCGCGATCGCGATCGTCTGGATGTCGGCATCCCTCGACCCCTGCGGCGCGCGCAGGCCCGCGTAGCCGATGACCCGGCCCGCTTCCTCGTCGACGACGTAGCAGCCGTGCCGCGACGCGAGCTCCTCGCGCATCATGGCGTCCGACCACGCGTCGGTCGGAAACGACGCGCGCTCGAGCGTCATGATCGCGGCGAGGTCGTCGGGCGTCGCGCGGCGCAGGCTCATGCCGTCACCCGCTTGGGCCCCGCGGAGGGCGTCACATCGGGCGAGCGGAGGTAGAGCGCGTCGGGCGGACCGATCGTGCGATCCGCCGCGACCGCGCGCGCCGCCGCGAGGGCGAGCATCGCGGCGGGGATGCGGTCGGCGTCGCGGCGCAGGACGCGGCGTTCGGCGAGGATTCCGTCGAGCTCGTCGCGCGGCGCGAGCGCGGGCTCGGCGAGGCGGATCGGGAGGCCGTCGTCGTCGATGCCGCGGTACACCGTGAAGGCGAACTCGCGACGGCGCGCGTCGGTCACGACGGCGAACGCGTCGTCCTCGGAGTTGTCGCGGCCGCCCGTCAGCGCGGAGTGCAGGAGCAGCTCGAGCGCGACGGCGTCATGGCTCGCGACGGGGATCACCGGAACCCCGCGGCCGAGTGCGAAGGCGCGCGCCGCCGCGATGCCGACGCGCAGCCCCGTGAAGGGGCCGGGCCCCATGCCCGCGGCGACATACGTCACGTCGCCGGGGTCGATGGATGCCTCCGCCAATGCCTCGGCGATGAGCGTGCCGATCACCTCGGCGTGCCCCCGCGGGTCGGTGCTCTCGCGTTGCGACCGCACGACGCCGTCGGGTTCGACGACGGCGACGGCAGAGCCGAGGGACGTGTCGATGCCGAGGATCACGCCCTCCAGGGTAGTCGGGACCGTCGGAGGGCCGGGTCTGCCCGCGAGCCGATACGGGTTCGGCGAGCCGATACGCCTCAGACGGTCGCTCCCGTATCGGCTCGTCGGGAATGTATCGGCTCGACCCTAAGGACGCCGGGTCACCGTCACGACGCGGGGTGCGGCGGCATCCATCTCGGCAGCCGCCGGACCGCTCGTGCCGCAGGCGGAATCGACTCCCGCGCCGCCCCATTCGCGTTCGAGCTCGACCTCCCACCAGGAGTCGGCGAGGCCGTCGACCATGCCACGGCCCCACTCGACGACGACGACCGATCCGGCCAGGTCGATGTCGAGGTCGTCGAGCTCCACGGCCGCACCGAGCCGGTAGGCGTCGACATGCACGAGCGGGGCGCCGCCGACGAGCGACGGATGCGTGCGGGCGATGACGAAGGTCGGGCTCTGCACGGGTCCGCGCACGCCCAGACCCGCCGCGATACCGCGCGTGAGGGTCGTCTTGCCTGCGCCCAGCGGACCGGTCAGCACGACGAGATCGCCGGCGCGCAGCATCCCCCCGATCTGCTCGCCGAACCGCTCCATGTCTTCGGGGGCGACGATCTCGTGCCGGCCCGCGATCGCGTCGAGTCCGGTCACGACGAGACCTGCCGACGCGGCACACGCGGCCCGATCCGCGTGACGATCTCGTAGTTGATGGTCGACGCGGCTGTCGCCCACTCGTCGGCGGAGGGCACGCCGAGCGTCGGGTCGCCGAACAGCACCGCCTCGTCGCCGACGACGACCGGGAGGTCGCCGACGTCGACGACGAACTGGTCCATCGCGATGCGCCCCGCGACGGCGAAGCGCGCGCCGTTGATAGTGACGGGACCGCCGCCCGACGCCTGTCGCGGCACGCCGTCGGCGTAGCCGAGCGGCACGAGGGCCAGCGTCGTCTCGCGCTCGGCGCGGTAGTCGTAGCCGTACGAGACGCCGTGCCCCGCGGGCACGCGGCGCACGGCGGCGACGGGTGCGCGCAGCGTCATGGCGGGGCGCAGGCCGAGGTCGCCGGCATCGCGGTCGTCGAAGGGCGAGAGGCCGTAGATCGTCACGCCCAGTCGCACGCAGCCGAGCCGGGACTCGGGGAGCGCGAGCGCCGCGTGACTCGCCGCGATGTGGCGCAGCGGTGGGGCGAGGCCGACCGATGCCGCGACGGCGACGCCCTCGAGGAAGACGCGCAGCGCGGCGCGGTCGTCGTCCGCGGACGCGTTGGAGAGGTGGCTGAACAGGCCGACGACGCGCAGCCGGCCGATGCGCTCGAGGCGCGCAGCCTCGGAGAAGACGACGTGGTAGTCCTCCGGTGGGATGCCGTTGCGGCCGAGGCCTGTCTCGAGCTTGAGGTGCACACTGACCGGGCGGCCTGTGGATGCCGCGGCCGAGGCCTGCAGCAGCTGATCGAAGCTCGAGATGCCGAGCTCGATTCCCCTGCCGGCGGCCTCGCGGAAGTTCGCGCCGGGGGCGTGCAGCCACGCGACGATCGGCGCGGTGATCCCCCCGCGTCGCAGCGCGAGCGCTTCGCCGATGTCGGCGACTCCGAGCCGGGCCGCACCGCCGTCGAGCGCGGCAACGGCGCTGCGCACGGCGCCGTGCCCGTAGCCGTCGGCCTTGACGACGGCGATGACCTCGGAGTCGGTCAGGCGGCGCAGCTGCCGCACGTTGGCGGTGATGGCACCGACGTCGATCGTGGCTTCGCGCAGCACGCCGGCGGGCAGGCGGCTCATGCGTCCGCCTCCGCCACGACGTAGGCGGTCGCGAGGTTCGCGTCGTGCGACATCGACAGGTGCAGCTTCGTGATCCCGCGCCGCTCGACCACGTCCTGCGTCGATCCGCTCAGGACGAAGTAGGGACGGCCGGATGCCTCGGACGCGATCTCGACCTCGGTCCAGTGCAGTCCGTCCGACCCGCCGAGCGCCTTGATGAGCGCTTCCTTGGCGGCGTAGCGGGCGGCGAGGGACCGCGTCGAGCGCTCCCGCTCCGCCGCGGAGAAGAGCCGCTCGAGCAGGCGGGGCGTGCGCGTCATCGTGCGTTCGAACCGCGGAATGTCGACGAGGTCGACGCCGATGCCGACGATCACGTGGCCTCCCCTCGTGCCGCGGCCCTGGTCGAGCTCGGGAGCGGCATCCGTCACCCTATCGCGCCTGCCGCTCGGACCCGGCGGCGCCAGAACGGTAATGCATCGCGCTGATCCTGTGGCGGCGGGGCGAGTGCGGCGCTACCGTCCTCTGCAGTCCAGCACCCACCCGCCGGAACCACACCAACATCTGGCTCCTCGAAGATGAGAGTCGGCCACCGTGTCACGCCCAGTCTCGCCGTATCCGCATGCCATCATCGCCGTGATCATGACGGTGACTCTGACCACCGCGGCGATCCCGCTCGTCGGCGAGCCGGCTCGCGCGAGCGCGGCCGACGTCTACGACGCGATGCGAGACCGTCACGTCGCCGACCTGATCGGCGTCGTACCCGGGAGCGACGGGGTCGGCGACCTGTCGCGGTCGACGGATCGCGTCGCGGATGCCGGCGACAGCGCGTGGCGGGCCCTCCGGCCCACGACGAGCGCCTCGACCGAGCCGTGGCCCGATCTCGCGACGGGCGCCGCCAGTCGTCAGCTCTACTACGCGTACCAGCGCACGGTGGCGATGGCGACGGCGTTCCGCACCCCGGACTCGGCCCTGACCGGCGATCTCGATCTCCTGGCCGACACGATCTCGGTCGCCGAGTGGCTCAATACCTACCGCTACAACACGACGGTCGCGAAGGACGGCGACTGGTGGTTCTGGGAGGTCGGCATCCCGATGGAGGTGAACGACCTCACGAGCCTGCTGTACGCCCGGCTCACCGCCGACCAGCGGTCCCGCTACATGGCGGCGGTCGCACGCTTCGTGCCGAAGCCGACGCGGACCGGGGCCAACCTCGCGTGGTCGGCGTGGATCGTCGCCCTGCGCGGAGTGCTCACGGCGCAGCCGGCGAAGATCGACGAAGCGGTCTCCGGCATCCGCCCTGCGCTCCGCGACACCGCCTCGGGCGACGGCTTCCGCGCAGACGGCTCGTTCGTCCAGCACGACCGCTTCGCGTACACGGGCGGCTACGGGCTGTCGCTGCTGGAGACGGTGTCGCGGCTGTACTACCTCGTGGAGGGGTCGCCGTGGGAGTCGACGGATGCCGCGGATCGCTCCTTCTACGACCGCATCGAGTCGTCGTACGCGCCCGTCATGTGGTGCGGCGACCTCCTCGCCGATGTGCGGGGGCGCGAGATCTCGCGGGAGGCATCGTCCGACGGCGCGGGCGGGGCGAGCGTGCAGGGGTCGGCGCTGCGCCTCGCGGACACGGCGCCCGCCGACGTCCGGGAGACCATCCTGTCCCGCGCGAAGCAGTGGCTCGAGTGCTCTGCCGACACCGTGTCCAGCGTCGAGGCGGCGGGTTCGCGGAGCGACGTCGTGCGCGCGCGACTGCTCCTCGCCGATACCGGCGTGCGCGCCGCCTCAGGCGGCGCCGGCGGTGCTGTCGCCCTCAACGGGATGGACCGGTTCGTGTCATCGGACTCCCGGTTCGGATTCTCGGTCTCTCTGTCGAGCAGCCGGATAGGCGGCTTCGAGTCGATCAACGACGAGAACCTCCGCGGCTGGTACACGGGCGACGGGATGACGTCGCTGCGCGTTGGAACGGGCGGGCAGTTCGACGGCGGCTACTGGGCGACCGTGAACCCGTACCGGATGCCGGGGACGACGGAGGACACGATGCGCCGCGCCGCGGCGGAGGGATCGCGGTATGCCTCGCCAGAGGCGTTCGTCGGCGCGCTCGCCACCCCGGACGGGTCGACCGGCATCGCGGTGATGAACTACAACGCCTACCGCAGCGAGCTCGCCGCGAAGAAGACCTGGTTCGCCTTCGACGACGAGATCGTCTGCATCGGCGTCGGGATCACCTCGGCCGGCATGAGCGGGTACGGGTGGGACGGCGCCCTCACCCGCGTCGAAACGGTCGTCGACAACCGGCTGGCGCGCTCAGCGGATGCCTCGCTCGTCGTCGACGGCACCGCCGTCGGGCGGGATGCGACCACCACACGCACCGCGACGTGGGCGGCGATCAGCGGTGCAGCGGAATCGGTCGGCTACTACTTCCCGTGGCCGACAAAGGTCACGGCCCTCGACGAGACCCGCTCGGGAACGTGGTCGGCGGTGAACGCGCTGACGGGCAGCGGACGGACCGTGACCGGCCGGTATCTGACGCTCGTCACGAGCCACGGCCGCAACCCCGCCGGCGCCGGCTACGAGTACGTCGTGCTGCCGAACGCGACACCCGCCGCGACCGCGGCGTACGCGCAGCATCCCGGTGTCGAGATCCTCGACCGGTCGCCCGGACACGTCGCCGTCCACGACACGTCGTCGACGACGACCGGCGCCGTCTCGTTCGACCCAGCGGCCGATCACCCCCTCGTCATCGACGGTGCGCCCCTCGCGACCTGGCGGGGCAGCGGCATCCTGTCGATCTCCGAGACCGCCGCCACCGTCACGGTCTCGGTCGCCGATCCGTCGCGGATCTCGGTCTCGCCCGTCGTCGTCACCGTGAACCGGTCGGTGGACGTCCCCGGGCCGAGCGCCGGACTCACCGCCGCCACTCCCCTTTCGGACGGTCTCCGGCTGCAGTTCGACCCGAGCGGCTCCGAAGGCCGGACGCTGTCCGTCGTGCTCCACAAGACCGCGGCGCCCGTCTCCGTGCGCCTCGACGACACGGATCCCCGCATCCGCTACACGGGTGCGTGGCGGAGCACCTCGGCCACCGGCGACTTCGGCGGATCGATCGCGTTCAGCTCCGATCCCGAGTCCGCGTTCTCCCTCGACTTCACGGGGACGCGCATCACCCTGGAGGCGCGCCTCACAGCATCGGCGGGCATCAATGAGGTGGCCGTCGACGGCGTCGTCCTCGGGCGATACGACGGCTATGCGCCGACGACGACCTTCCGCCAGGCGGTCTTCACGAGCCCGGTGCTGGCGGCAGGCGCGCACACCGTCACCGTGACGCGCACTGGCACCAAGTCCGCGGCGTCGTCGGGGCGCAACATCATCCTGGACAGCATCCTGATCGAGGCGACTGGCCCGCCGCAGTGACCTCGCCGGTCTCCTCGGCCGTGACCGACTTCACTCGACCGTGACCGACTTCACTCGACCGTGACCGACTTCGCGAGGTTGCGCGGCTGGTCGACGTCGAGGCCCTTCGCGGTCGCAAGACCCATCGCGAAGATGTGCAGGGGCACGACGGCGAGGAGCGGCTCGACCAGCGGAGCCGCGACCGGGATGTGCAGCACTTCGTCGGCGAACGGCAGGACCGCGGCATCGCCCTCTTCGGCGACCGCGATGACGCGGGCGCCGCGAGCGCGGATCTCCTGGATGTTGGAGACGACCTTCGAATGCAGCACGGGCGACTCGCGCGGCGAGGGCACGATGACGAAGACGGGCTGACCGGGCTCGATGAGCGCGATCGGTCCGTGCTTGAGCTCACCGGCCGCGAAGCCCTCCGCGTGGATGTAGGAGATCTCCTTGAGCTTGAGCGCGCCCTCGAGCGCGATCGGGTAGCCGACGTGGCGTCCGAGGAAGAGCACGGACCGCGTATCGGCCATCCAGCCGGCGAACTGCTCGATGTGCTCCTGCGAGCGGTCGAGGATGCGCTGGATCTTCTCCGGCACCGCCTCGATCTCGAGCACGTGCTGAGCGATCTCGGTCGGAGTCAGCGTGCCGCGGACGCCGCCCACGTGCAGCGCGAGCAGGTACAGCGCGGTGATCTGCGCGACGAAAGCCTTCGTCGAGGCGACGGCCACCTCCGGGCCGGCGTGCGTGTAGACGATCGCGTCGGACTCACGCGGGATCGTCGCGCCCTGCGTGTTGCAGATCGAGACGGTCTTGGCGCCGGCCTCGCGCGCGTACTTCACGGCCATGAGGGTGTCCATCGTCTCGCCGGACTGGCTGATCGAGACGACGAGCGTGTCGGAGCCGATGACGGGGTCGCGGTAGCGGAACTCGTGGGCGAGCTCCACGTCGACGGGGACGCGCGCCCACTGCTCGAGCGCGTACTTCCCGACCATGCCCGCGTAGGCGGCGGTGCCGCACGCGATCACGATGATGCGGTTGATCCCCGCGAAGAGGTCGTCGAGGCCGTCGAGCTCGGGGATCGAGACGACGCCGTCGCGGATGCGGCCACGGAGCGTGTTGGCGACGGCCTCCGGCTCTTCGGAGACCTCCTTGGCCATGAACGACGACCAGCCGCCCTTGTCGGCGGCCGCGGCATCCCACAGCACCTCGAACGGCTCGACCTCGACGGGTCCGCCGGAGAAGTCGGTCACCTCGACGCCCTCGGGCGTGATCGCGACGATCTCGTCCTGGCCGATCGCGAGGGCGTGGCGCGTGTGCTCGACGAACGCCGCGACGTCGGAGGCGAGGAAGTTCTCGCCGTCGCCCAGGCCGATCACGAGCGGCGAGTTGCGGCGCGCGCCGACGACGAGGCCGGGGTGCTCCTCGTGCATCGCGAGGAGCGTGAAGGCGCCCTCGAGCTGGGCGACGGCAGAGCGGAAGGCCTGCACGAGGTCGCCGCCGTTGTGGCGGTACTCGTGACCGAGCAGCACGGCGGCCACCTCGGTGTCGGTCTCGCTGCGGAAGGAGTAGCCCTCGTCGATGAGCCGCGCCCGCAGGGCGGAGAAGTTCTCGATGATGCCGTTGTGGATGAGCGCGAGATCGTCGTCGTCGGCGAGGTGCGGGTGGGCGTTCGCGTCGGTGGGGCCGCCGTGCGTCGCCCAGCGCGTGTGCCCGATGCCGGTCTTGCCGTCGGCGAGCGGGTGCGCGGCCAGATCGTCGCGCAGCACGCTGAGCTTGCCGGCCTTCTTGCGCATGCCGAGACCGCCGTCGCCGTCGATCACGGCGATGCCCGCGGAGTCGTATCCGCGGTACTCGAGGCGCGACAGGCCGGCGAGCAGGATGGCCTGGCTGTCGCGGGGGCCCACGTATCCGACGATTCCACACATGCCCCTGATTTTAGACGGGGGGTTTCGTCAGAAGCCTGAACAAACGGATCGGGATGCTGCGCCCGGCCCTCTCGCACAGGTCAACCACGCGTTTGCAGGCCGATTTCCGCGCCGAACCCACCTGCGGATGCGTGGTTGACCTGTCGATGAGCTGGCCGGCGGCGCTCGCGTCAGAGCTTTCGGAGCAGCACCCGCTCGACCGCATGATCGGCGGCCTTGTGCAGCACGAGCGAGGCGCGGTGCCGCGTGGGGGCGACGTTCTCGATGAGGTTGGGCAGGTTGATGTCGTTCCAGTAGCCGAGCGCCATCGAGACCGCCTCGTCGTCGCTGAGATGCGCGAAGACGTTGAAGTAGGAGCTCGGGTTGGCGAACGCCGCTCGGCGCAGCGCGAGGAAGCGGTCGACGTACCACTGCGTGACGTGCTCGGGTTCGGCATCCACGTAGATCGAGAAATCGAAGAGGTCGCTCACGGCCACGTCGTTCGGGTACGGCGGCGGCTGCAGCACGTTGAGCCCCTCGACGATGACGACGTCCGGACGGCGCACCGTCACATGCGCGTCGGGCACGATGTCGTAGCGCAGGTGCGAATAGAAGGGCGCCTGCACCTCGGCCGCCCCGCTCTTGACCTCGGACAGGAACCGCACGAGCGCGCGCCGATCGTACGACTCGGGGAATCCCTTGCGCGCCATGAGTCCGCGGCGCTCGAGCTCCGCGTTCGGGTAGAGGAAGCCGTCGGTCGTCACGAGCTCGACCCGCGGGGTGTCGGGCCAGCGGCTCACGAGCTCGCGGAGCAGGCGCGCGATCGTCGACTTGCCGACGGCGACCGATCCTGCGACACCCACGACGAACGGCGTCGTGGTGTCGGGCTCCTGGAGGAAGCCGGCGGTGTCGGCGCCGAGGCGCTTCGTCGCGGTCGCGTACAGGCTGAGGAGTCGGCTCAGGGGCAGATAGACCTCGCGCACCTCGGTGAGGTCGAGCCGATCGCCGAGACCCCGCAGCTGCACGACCTCGGTCTCGGACAGGGGCTGCGTCATCCCGGCGGCGAGCCGCGACCACTCGGAGCGGTCGATCTCGCGATAGAGGTGAGGGCTCAGCCGCCCGCTCACATCGGACCCTTCGCCGAGGTCGTCGGCATCGGAGACGGTCGCATCGTCGGGGATCGCGGCATCGGCGGACATCGCGCCCATCGTATCGGCGATACACTCGCTGCGACGCTGGGCACCGTCGCTCTCGACCCGAGAGAGGACGCAGCATGCGCGCACCGACCACCAGAGTCGCCGCCATCGCGGCGGGCGTCATCGTCGCCCTCATCGGCGTCGTGGCCCTCGCGGGACTGCCGCTCTACGTGTTCCCCCCCGCCGAGCCGATCGGGAAGGCCGACCTCGTCTACGTGATCGGACCGCCGCAGAAGTATCGCGTCGAGGTGGAACGCGCGCTGCGCGCCGAAGGCGTCGCCGGCCACTCCCTCTACTCCGTGCCGACTCACGGCGGCTGGTCCGCCGCGCGCCTGCCGGTGTGCCACGAAGAAGGCGTCGACTGCGTACATCCCGAGCCCTTCACGACCAAGGGCGAGATCGCCTTACTCACGAAATACGCCCCCGCGCACGACGTCGACCGCACGATCATCCTGACCTTCACCCCGCACGTGCTGCGCACGCGGTACATCCTCGAGAAGTGCTACCACGGCGACGCGACGGTCGTGGCGGTCGACCAGCACTTGAGCCTCGCCGACTGGATCTACCAGTACGCCTATCAGTCGTTCGCGCTCGTGAAGGCCTGGATCACCCCCTGCGCCGACAGCTCGGACCTCTGAGCAGCGCGGGCGGCGCGCGAGCCGCCCGCTCCGACCGGTACCCTCGACCCGTGCGCCTGGGAGTCCTCGACATCGGCTCGAACACCGTCCATCTGCTCGTCGCCAACGCCCACCCGGGTGGACGCCCGCTCGCGACCACGAGCCAGCGGACCGTCCTGCGCCTCATGCGCTACCTGGCACCCGACGGCTCGATCACGCCGGAGGGCATCGAGGCGCTCGTCACCGCAGTCTCGGAAGCGCGGCAGGTCGCGGCCGACGAGAAGGTCGACGAGCTGCTCGCGACGGCGACCTCGGCCGTGCGCGAGGCCACGAACGGCCCCGAGGTCATCGCTCTCATCGAGGAGGCGCTCGGCCAGGAGCTGCAGGTGCTGGGCGGGGAGTCCGAGGCGCGCTTCACGTTCCTCGCGGTGCGCCGCTGGTTCGGCTGGGCCGCGGGGCAGATCCTCCTCTTCGACATCGGCGGAGGCTCGCTCGAGCTCGCGTCGGGTGACGACGAACTGCCGGATGTCGCGGCATCCGTCCCTCTCGGCGCGGGTCGCATGACGATCCAGTTCATGCCGACCGACCCGCCGGGCGAAGACGCCGTCGAGGCCCTCCGCGACCATGCGCGCGAGACGCTCGCCCCCGTCGCCGAACGCCTCCTCGCCGAGCCTCGGCCCGACCATGTCGTGGGGTCGTCGAAGGCGATCCGCTCCCTCGCCAAGCTCGCCGGGTACCCCGTTCCCGGCTCATCAGGAATCGAGGGGATGCTGCTCCCCCGCGCCGCGCTCGGCTCGTGGATCCCGCGGCTCGCGCGCATCCCCGCTTCGGCGCGTCAGGAACTGCCCGGCATCACGCCCGACCGCACGTTCCAGATCGTCGCCGGCGCGGTCGTGCTGCACACCGCGATGACGATGCTCAAGGTCGACGAGCTCGAGGTGAGCCCGTGGGCCCTTCGCGAGGGCGTGCTGCTTCGCTACATCGAGTCGATGTCCTGGGGCTGATCGGCCGCTGGCGCCGGGCACCGTTTCGGTGACCTTGTCGAGGGTCGACGCCGTAGGTGCGAGGACGTGAGTGACCGGCGCCGATCCGGTCCCCGAGCTTGCCGAGGGGCCGCGCGCAAGGACCGCCGGCGACCGGCACCGCCCCGGTCCCCGAGCTTGCCGAGGGGTCGCGCGCGAGGAACGTCGGCGACCGGCACCGCCCCGGTCCCCGAGCTTGTCGAGGGGCCGACTCGTCACGCGCGAGGAACGTCCACGAAGCCACGGCCCAGTCGCGATCCCCGAGCTTGTCGAGGGGTCGGCTCCTCACCAGCGTGGAGCGCGGGGCGTGCAGCTGCGATCGCTACGGGTCATGTTCGTCGTTTGATGGTGTCGAGCATGCGGGTGGGGGAGGTGGTGACGGGTCGCCACCTCATGGTGTTGTCGTACCATTTGTCGGCTTGGACTTGTGGGACGCCGTGGTTCATCCGGATCTTCCAGATGCCGTCGTCGATGAACCGGTGATGACTCCAGCAGAGCAGCACCCCGTTGTCGGTGTGGGTGGGCCCGCCGTTGGCGTGGTCGGTGACGTGGTGGACCTCGCACCAGGCGGCGGGGACGCCGCATCCGGGGATGATGCAGTTCCCGTCCCGCAGGCCGATCGCGCGACGCTGATGCTTGTTGAACACGCGCTGCTCGGTGCCGATCTTGAGGATCCGGCCCCTGTCGTCCAGGACGACGTGTTGGATGACGCCCGCGCAGCCGGCGTGCCGGGCCGCGGCCGGTGAGACGGGTTCGTCGGTGCCGTCCACGTGCGCCCACCCGGTGTCGCTCGCGAGGTCTTCGGCGCGCACCGAGATCAGCAGGGTGGGCGCGGCACCCCCGATCGTGGGGAGCAGTTCGCTGGTCGCGGCGACGGTGAGCGCGGTGGCCAGTGCGTCGTGGTGCTGCTGTGCGGTGGTGCGCTGGTCGGGTAGGAACGGGTCGGTGTTCGGGTCGTCGGGGTGGAACCTCACCCCGGGTTGGGTGCGGGGGGATTCGACAGCGGTGCAGATCCGCTGGAACTGCGCCGCGACCTCCGGCAGCAGCGCCCCGCTGATCGGGACGACCCCGTCCCTGACACGGCCCAGCCGGACGCCGCGGAGCCGGAGCGCGCGTTCCTCACGGGGTTGCGCACCGTCCTGGTCGAGCACCGCCGACCACGCCAGGGCTTGGATGCGCAGCAGGTCCGCGCACGCCGGCGGTGCCCCGTCCGGCCCCACCCCCCGTGCTTCCGCGGCCAGCACCGCGTCCGCGGCCAGCAGATCCTCCACCGCGACCCGGTCGCCCATCGCCTCCAGCGGACCCGCCACGGCCAGCAGCCCGTCCACCCCGACCTCCCCGTCGATCAGCGCGTCCCGCATCGCCGGTAAGCGGGCCGGGAGCGGTTCCCCGTCCAGGCGGTGCTCGACGAGCACGGACTTCGCCGCCTTCTGCAGACGGCCGACCGACGACGGGGAGAGCCGGGTGAGCCGCTGCACCAACTCCGACACGTCGTGGCATCCCATCCTGGTGGTCAACCGCAGGTCCCGCTCCGACGTCCACGAACGCCGCACGACCTCACCGGTCGACTCGACCAGCAGCGCATCGACCAGCCGCGCGGCCTCCCCCGCGACACGCAACGCGTCGACCAGATCACCGTCCGAGGAGCCCCGGATCACCTCATCCCGGAGGCCCTCGGCAGCGCAGACGCGGAGCTGCTCGACCGTGTCCCGGAGGGTGTCGAGCAGGGCTTCCATGGAACCATTCTGCCGAGGGCCACCGACATTCCCGGCGCCGTTTACCCTGATCCATCAGGGATTTCATGGTCACGACTCCCGTACTCAAGGGGAATCCTCCCAGGGTTCCTCGTCGGTTCAGGCTTCGACGCTTCGACACGCTCAGCGACCCAGAAGGACTGGCCCATGACGTCGGCCCCGCGATCCACCGAGGGGCTGAACCCGGGGTCTTCGGCGGGCTCGAGTTCGACGCTTCGACAGGCTCAGCGACCGAGAAGGATTGGCCCATGACGTCAATCCCGCGATCCGCCAAGGGGCTGAACCCGGGGTCTGCGGCGGGCTCGAGTTCGACGCTTCGACAGGCTCAGCGACCGAGAAGGACTGGCCCATGACGTCGGCCCCGCGATCCACCGAGGGATTGAACCCGGGGTCATCGGCGGGCTCGAGTTCGACGCTTCGACAGGCTCGGCGACCAACAAGACGCCGTCGAGAACGGCCGGGATCACTGCGGTCGGGCTATTCTCCCCCGCCCGTCGAACGGAGCGAACGCCAGGTTTGCGCCCGCGCTCGAGTTCCCCGCATCGACAGGCTCAGCGACCAACACAACGCCGCCGAAGACGGTCGGGACCACTGTGGCCGGCTATTGTCCCCAGCCCGCCGGGCGGCGATCTCCGGGGTTTGCGCCAGAGCTCAGGGGGCGACGCTTCGACGGGCTCAGTGAACAACGCAACGCCGTCGTAGTTAGGCGGGGTTTGCGCGGGGCGCGGGTTCACCGCGTGGAAGCTGAGCCGGTAGTGGACGTGGGTGCCCGCCGTGCTCCATGATTCCGTCATGGCCGTACGGCCCGCGGCGATCCGCACTCCCGACCAGCGTCTCCGTGTCTTCGTCAGCTCCACTCTGAAAGAGCTCGAGCCGGAGCGCCGCGCGGTGCGCGCCGCGATCGAGTCGATGCAGCTGGCACCCGTCATGTTCGAGCTCGGCGCACGGCCCCATCCGCCCCGCGAGCTCTACCGCTCGTATCTCGCGCAAAGCGACGTGTTCGTGGGCATCTACGCGGAGGATTACGGCTGGGTCGCACCCGGTGAGGATGTCTCGGGTCTCGAGGACGAGTACGCGCTCTCGGGCCGGCTCCCCCACCTGATGTACGTCAAGGATCCCGCCCCCGACCGGGAGGAGCGGCTCACCGAGCTGCTCGATCGCATCCGCGCCGACGACCACAGCTCGTACAAGTCGTTCGCCGCGGCCGGCGAGCTCGCCGAACTCGTGCAGGGCGACCTCGCGACCCTCCTCGCCGAGCGATTCGACGCGACGCGCATCGACCCGCCGGCGGAGACGAAACCGGACGGCGGACGGCCGGGTTCCGACATCCCCGCGCCCTACAGCGCCATCGTCGGCCGCGAGGACGAGCAGCGGGATGTGCTCGCGATGCTCGCCCAGCCCGGCGTGCGTCTCGTGTCGCTCGTCGGTCCCGGCGGGATCGGCAAGTCGCGCCTGGCGATCGAGATCGCCGAGTCGATCGCGGCCGAAGGGCGCGACGTGGCGTTCGCGCTGCTGGAGGCCGTGCCGATGCCCGATCGCGTCATCGTCGCGATCGCCCGCGCTCTGGGCGTGCGGGACGCCGCGGCGGAAGGCTCGCTCGAAGACCGGGTGGTCGCAGCCCTCGCCGACCGCGACGTGCTGCTCGTCGTCGACAACATGGAGCACGTGCTGGCGGCGGCCGATCTCCTCGTCCGCCTCCTGACGGCCGCGCCGAGGCTTCAGCTGCTCGTGACCAGCCGATCGCCGCTGCGCGTGCGCGCCGAGCATGTGTACGACGTGGGCCCGCTCAGGCTGCCGCCCGAGGATGCACCGGATGCCGCGGCATCCGCCGTGCAGCTCTTCGCGCAGCGTGCGGCGGCCGTGCGTCCGGGCTTCCGGGTGACGCCCGAGAACGCCGCGAGCGTCGTCGCGATCTGCCGCGCCGTCGACGGCGTGCCGCTGGCCATCGAGCTCGCCGCAGCGCGGGTGCGCTCGCTGTCGGTCGAGCAGATCCTCGACCGGCTCGACTCGGCCCTGACTCTGCTCGTGGGAGGCGCCCGCGACCTGCCCGAACGGCAGCGGGCCCTGCGCAGCACGATCGAGTGGAGCGTCCAGCTGCTCGAGCCCGACGCCCGGATCGCCCTCGGGACCCTCTCGGTGTTCACCGGCAGCTTCAGCCTCGATTCGGCGGAGCGCGTGCTCTCCGAGGCGGGGACGGTCGACCCGATCTCGGCGCTCGAGGCCCTCGTCGACGCGAGCCTGCTCGCGACGACGGATCGCCGCGGCGTCGCGATGTTCCGGATGCTCTCGCTCGTGCGCGCCTACGCCGGCGAGCTGCTTCCGCCGGACCGGGCGGCCGCGGCCGTGGACGCGTGGCTGAAGAGCTACCGCGAGCTGGCCGTCCATGCGCAGCCGAGACTGCGCGGACCCGATCAGCTGATGTGGCTCGACCGGCTGGAGGGCGAGATCGAGAACCTCGCCCGCGCGACGCGCGTGATGTTCGAGCGTCGCGAGCTCGACCTCGCCGCGTCGTATCTGTGGTCGCTGTACCTGTTCCTGTGGATCGGCGGCTACCTCGGCGTTGTGCGCACCTGGGCCGAGGAGCTGCTCGGCATCGCCGAGCGGGACGGCGTGCCGATCGATGCCGACACCCGCGCCATCGCCGAGTACTACATCAACGCCGTGCGGTTCTGGCAGGAGCCCGGATTCGACGTCACGACGGGTCTGACGGCGAGCCGGGAGCTCTTCCGCGAGGCCGGCGATCGGCATGGCGCCGCGGTGGCCGGCATCTCACTCGGGCTGGCGCTCCTCTCGCGGAAGGACCCCGATGTTCCCGCCGCCGTGGCGGAGCTCGAATCGAGTCGTGCCGAGTTCGCGGAGATAGACGACGCCTGGGGCCAGGCGATGGTGCTCAACGTCCTGGGCCGGGTGGACATGGGCCGCGGCGACATGGCGAAGGCACGGCAGCGTTTCGAGCAGAGCTTGGAGCGCGCGACGTCCCAGGGCGAGCGGCTCGGTATCGTCATCGCGATGAACTCGCGCGGATGGACGCGGCTGCTCACGGGCGATGTCGCGGGCGCGCACGACGACTTCGCCCACTCCTTGGATCTGTCGCTCGCGCTGCATCACGACGAGGGGATCGCCTACGGGCTCGAGGCCTTCGCCGGACTCCGCGCCGTCGAGGGCGACGCTGTCGCCGCGGGGCGCCTGTTGGGTGCGGCGCAGCGGCTGCGCCGGCGGAAGGGGCTGCTCAACCCGGGGTCGTTCGAGTTCTACATGATCCCGATCGGGGCGCTGCGCGCGGCCGACCAGGGCGAGGTGCTCGATGCCGCGACCCGCGCGGGGCTCGACCTCACCGTGGCGGAGGTGCTCGATGACGTCCGCCGGTAGGCCCTCGAAGGCCGGCGACGACCGCATCCTCCCCGTCACACGCTGGGTCGCCGTCTTCATCATCCCGTTCCTCGTCGTCGCGGATGTGCTGCTCTATGCGTTCCCGACCCGGGCCGGCGAGCTGTTCGCCTGGGCGATCGCGCCGCCGCTCTCGGCCTACCTGCTCGCGTCGGCGTATCTCGGCGGGGTGTGGTTCTTCCTCCGCGTCGCGACGGTGCGCGGGTGGCATCGCGTTCGGCACGGCTTCCCCGCGATCGTCCTGTTCGCCGGCGCGCTCCTCGTCGCGACACTCCTGCACCTCGACCGGTTCTCGCACAACCTGTCGTTCGGGGTCTGGCTGACGCTGTACGCCACGACGCCGTTCATCATCGCGGTGCTCGCCGTCGTGCAGGCGCCGCGCGATCCCGGGATTCCGGATGCCGCGGATGCCGTCATCGCAGGGTTCGCCCGCATCGGGCTGGCCCTCATCGGGATATCGGTCTTCGCGTTCGGCGCGATCATGTTCGCAGCCCCCGAGTTCGCGGTGTCGTTCTGGGCGTGGAAGCTCACACCGCTCACGTCGCAGGTGCTGGGAGCCGTGCTGAGCCTCACCGGCGTCGTCAACGCGGCGCTGCTCTGGGACAGCCGCGCCAGTTCGTTCCGCATCCTGTTCCAGGCGCAGCTGCTGAGCCTCAGCGCCATCGCGCTGTCGCTGATCGCGGGCCGCGACGACCTGCTGTGGGATCGCCCCATGACCCCGATCTTCATCGGGGTCATGGTCGTCGGGCTCGGCCTCTACGGCGGCTTCGTCGCCTGGTGCGAGTTCTCGCTGCGCCGTGCCGCGGCATCCCGAGTGACGGTCGCCTGACCCGGCCGCCGAGGAACGGCGACCAGGTCAGAACGATGAGCGAGTCGTCAGTGCGACCAGCGCACCCGGTGCAACGAGCGTGTCGTCAGAGCGACAGGCGCTCGCGGACGACGGCCGCGAGGCGACCGGCGGCGGCCTGGGCGGCGTCTTCGTCGGATGCCTCGACCATGACGCGGACGAGCTGCTCGGTGCCGCTCGCGCGGAGCAGGACGCGTCCGGAGTCGCCGAGCTCCGCGGAGACGGCGGCCACGGCATCCGCCACGCCCTCGTCGCTCGATGCGCGCGAACGATCGACGTCGCGCACGTTGACGAGCACCTGCGGATACACGGTCATGATGGAGGCGAGCTCGGCGAGCGACTTCCGACGGCGCGCCATCTCCCCGACGAGGTGCAGGCCCGTGAGCAGGCCGTCGCCGGTCGTGGCGTATTCGCTCATGATCACGTGACCGGACTGCTCGCCGCCGAGGGAGAAGCCGCCCTCGTTCATGCGCTCGAGGACGTAGCGGTCACCGACGGCGGTCTGCTCGACGTGGATGCCGTGCCGCTCCATGGCGCGGTGGAGTCCGAGGTTGCTCATGACCGTCGCGACGAGCGTGTTGTCGACGAGGCTGCCGCGCTCCTTCATCGAGACGGCGAGGATCGCCATGATCTGGTCGCCGTCGACGACGTTTCCATCGGCATCGACGGCGAGGCAGCGGTCGGCGTCGCCGTCGTGCGCGATGCCGAGGTCAGCGCCGACCTCGACCACCTTGCGCGCGAGGTTGTCGAGATGCGTCGATCCGACGCCGTCGTTGATGTTGAGCCCGTCGGGGTCGGCCCCGATGACGGTCACCCGGGCGCCGGCGTCGCGGAACGTCTCCGGCGAGACGCCGGCCGCCGCGCCGTGGGCGCAGTCCAGCACGACGTGGATGCCGTCGAGCGAGTGCGGCAGCGACGCGAGGAGGTGCACGACGTAGCGGTCCTCAGCGTCGGAGAAGCGGCGGATGCGGCCGACGCCGGCTCCGGTCGGCTGGAGCTTCGGGCCCGCCATCGCGGTCTCGATACGCTCCTCGACGATGTCGGGCAGCTTCCTGCCGCCACGGGCGAAGATCTTGATCCCGTTGTCGGGCGCAGGGTTGTGCGATGCCGACACCATGACGCCGAAGTCGGCATCCATGTCGGCGATCAGGAACGCCGCCGCGGGTGTCGGGAGCACACCGGCTTCGAGCACGTCGACACCGGACGAGGCGAGGCCCGCCGCGACAGCGGCGGCGAGGAACTCACCGGACACGCGCGGGTCGCGGGCGACGACGGCCGTGAGCCGCTTGCCCGCCGCGCGGCGCGCGTCGGCAGTACGGCCCTGGCCCAGGACGACCGCGGTCGCCTGGGCCAGGGTGAGAGCGAGATCGGCGGTGAGGGGGCCGTTGGCGAGCCCCCTCACCCCATCCGTGCCAAAAATCGGCATACGGAGGGTGCGCCGATCAGCGCTTCGAGTACTGAGGCGCCTTGCGGGCCTTCTTGAGACCGGCCTTCTTGCGCTCCTTCACGCGAGCGTCGCGCGAGAGGAAGCCCGCCTTCTTGAGCGTCGGGCGGTTGTTCTCCGCGTCGATCTCGTTGAGGGCGCGGGCGATGCCGAGGCGCAGCGCGCCAGCCTGGCCCGAGGGGCCACCGCCCGAGATGCGGGCGATCACGTCGTACGCGCCCGTCAGGTTGAGCACCGTGAAGGGGTCGGTCACGAGCTGCTGGTGCAGCTTGTTCGGGAAGTAGTCCTCGAACGTGCGGCCGTTGATGGTGATGGTGCCGGAGCCGGGGACGAGGCGCACGCGCGCGATCGCCTGCTTGCGGCGGCCGACAGCGGCGCCGGGCACCGAGAGCACGGGGCGCTCGGCGGCGACGACCTCCTGGTCGACGGGCGTCTCGGTCGAGTAGTTGCTGAGGTCTGCGGAATCCTGGATCTTCGCCACGAGTGTTTCCTTAGTCTGGAGAGCGGCGCTTACTGGGCGACCTGGTCGAAGGTGTACGTCTTGGGCTGCTGAGCGCCGTGCGGGTGCTCGGCACCGGCGTAGACCTTCAGCTTCGACAGCTGCTGGCGACCCAGGCTGTTCTTGGGGAGCATGCCGCGGACGGCCTTCTCGACCGCGCGGACCGGATTCTTCTCGAGGAGCTCCGAGTAGGTGACGGCCTTGAGGCCGCCCGGGTAACCCGAGTGGCGGTAGGCCTTCTTCTGCTCCAGCTTCTGGCCCGTGAGGGCGACCTTCTCGGCGTTGACGATGATGACGAAGTCACCGGTGTCGACGTGGTTGGCGAAGGTCGCCTTGTGCTTGCCGCGGAGGAGGGCCGCCGTGTGCGAGGCGAGACGTCCGAGGACGACATCGGTCGCGTCGATGACCAGCCACTCGCGCTGGACTTCGCCAGCCTTGGGGGTGAAAGTGCGCGTCACAGTAGTGCTGCTTTCTTGATTCGAACGGAGAGGTTCGTGAATCCCACTCCGGGGTGCTTCCGCTTCGATCCCCGAGCTTGTCGAGGGGCGGAAGACGCCAGTGGAGGGCTCACGTTCGCGGTGCCGGGTCAGCAAGAGCCGGACACCAAAGGTCAAGCTTACGGCATCGGGATGCCACGTCCAAACCGAGCGGGCGCGCAACGGCCCCCGGCCGGCTTGGGGATGCGCCTGGGGATGCGCCCGACCGGGGACCTGTCTATGCGCGTCATTGCGGAGCCAGTTCTGACACTATGACGCGGGTCGTTTACACCGCACTGCGGCGATGTGAAATCTGCGTTTCGAGTTGTCCAGCAGGAGCGATGAGCGCTCCGGCGGGTCGTGGTTCCGACAGAACGATTTTCCCACGCCTGATCCGTCGCGCGCATCCCGAATCACCGATCGGATCGCGATATTTCGTGGAGTGTGACGGCCCGTCACCTGTGCGAAATGGAATCTTCATCCCGGCTGGGTACCGTCGCGCACATGACGAACAGCTCCATCAAGGCAGTGATCCCCGCGGCCGGCCTCGGCACGCGATTCCTCCCGGCGACGAAGGCGATGCCCAAGGAGATGCTTCCCGTTGTAGACAAGCCCGCGATCCAGTACGTGGTCGAGGAGGCCGTCTCGGCGGGTATCGACGACATCCTCGTGATCATCGGGCGCAACAAGAACGCGCTCGCGAACCACTTCGACCGCGTGACGGAGCTCGAGCACACGCTGGAGCAGAAGGGCGACCACAGCAAGCTCGAGCGCGTCATGCAGCCGAGCTCCCTCGCCGACATCCACTTCGTCCGCCAGGGCGACCCCAAGGGCCTCGGTCACGCCGTGCTCCGCGCGCGCAAGCACGTCGGGAACGAGACCTTCGCCGTGCTGCTCGGCGACGACCTCATCGATGCCCGCGATCCGCTGCTCTCCCGCATGATCGAGGTGTCGCTCCACAAGAGCGCCACCGTCGTCGCCCTCATGGAGGTCGATCCGTCGCAGATCCACCTCTACGGCTGCGCCGACGTCGAGACCACCGACGAGACGGATGTCGTCAAGATCAAGGCCCTCGTCGAGAAGCCCTCGGCGGCGGAGGCGCCCAGCAATCTGGCCATCATCGGGCGCTACGTGCTCAAGCCGCAGATCTTCGACGTGCTCGAGGAGACCGCGCCCGGCAAGGGCGGCGAGATCCAGCTGACCGACGCGCTCGAGACGCTCGCCGACGACGAGGAGATCGCGGGCCCCGTGCTCGGTGTCGTGTTCCACGGCCGCCGCTACGACACCGGCGACCGCCTCGACTACCTCAAGTCGAGCATCCAGCTCGCGCTCGACCGCGAGGATCTCGGTCCCGAGCTTGCCGCATGGATCAAGGAAGTCGCCCCGACCCTCGCCTGACCCCCGCACAACGAGCCGCCCCGACCGGACAGCACGTCCGGCCGGGGCGGTTCTCCCGTACCTGACGAGATCCTGCCGACACGACCGCGAAGCGCGGGAATCCGCTAGTCTGTCCGGAAGCTCCAACCTCGCAGACGAAGCAGCACTCGACGGAGAGTCGCCTCACCATGGATGCCCCAACGATCGTTCTCATCGCCGCCGGCGTTCTCGCCGCGTGGGCTGTCATCGCCATACTCGTCGCGGTCGTGGTCGGCCGCACCGCCGCCGCGGGTGACCATGAGCGCCGGATCGAGGCGATGGCACACGAGATGCGCCGAGAAGACGCCGCGGCCGCGGCATCCGCTCGGAAGCACGACGCCGCGGCCGCAGACGGCGGCCGGCAGGGTCAGTAGGCGCCCTCGCTCTTGAGCACGGCCTTCACGGTCTTGAAGAGGATCGTGAGGTCGCCGGTCAGCGTCCAGTTCTCGACGTAGAACAGGTCGAGGCGGACCGTCTCGTCCCAGTCGAGGTCGCTCCGGCCGCTCACCTGCCAGAGGCCCGTGATGCCGGGCTTGACGAGGAATCGACGGTGCACGGTGTCGGCGTACTGCGTCACCTCGCGCTCCAGCGGAGGGCGCGGCCCGACGAGAGCCATGTCGCCGCGCACGACGTTGAACAGCTGGGGCAGCTCGTCCAGGCTGAACCGTCGGAGGACTTTGCCCACACCCGTGACGCGCGGGTCGTCCTTCATCTTGAACATGATGTCGTTGCCGCTGTCCCGCGACTTGTCCGCGAGGTCGGCGAGGCGGGCCTCGGCATCCTGATACATCGACCGGAACTTCAGCATGTGGAACTTCTCGCCGCCGAGGCCGATGCGCTCCTGGCGGAAGAGGACGCCGCCGGGGCTCGTGAACTGCACGGCGAGGGCGACGAAGATGAGCACGGGAGCCAGCAGCACGACCAGTGCACCGGCTGCGATGACGTCGAACGTGCGCTTGGCGTGCAGCTTTCCTCCCGAATAGCGAGGCGTCTCCACGTGGACCAGCGGGAGACCGGCGACCGGACGCGTGTGCAGGCGCGGACCGCCGATGTCTGTGAGGCTCGGAGCCACGATGAGGTGGTGGCGACCGGGTTCGAGGTCCCAGCTCAGGGACCGGACAGTCGCGGCGCTCAGCTCGTTGGCGCTGCTGATCAGGACGGTGTCGGCGTCGACGCGGTGCAGTGCCTCGATCACCTTGTCGACCGAACCGGACACCGCGATGTCGGTGCCGGGGATGTAGTCGGCCACACGCCCGCTGGGCGTGCAGGCTCCGACGACATGAAGACCCGCCGCGGGCGTGCGCTTCAGGTCGCGGGCGGTCGCCGCCACCGACTCCTCCGAGCCCACGAGCAGCACCCGATTGCTCATCCTGCCCTTTCGCCGCTGCGCGACGAGCCAGCGCCGCCAGAGCCACCGAGTGATGACGAGACCGGCCGTGGTCGCGACGAGCCCGTAAGCGAGGATGAAGGTCAGACCCTCGACGCCGAACAGGTAGGCGAGCAGCGCCGCCGTCGTGAACGCGAGGAACGACGACTGCACCAGCGCGCGGTACTCCTGGCTGCCGACTCCGACGACGCGCGGCGTGCGACTTCCCGTCAGCGACAGGAGTGCGAGGATGCCGAGCAGCAGAGCCACTCCGATGCCGACAGCCGGCAGTGCGAAGTCGTAGCGCGTCACCTCGACGATCGACGGATGCGGGGCGACGATCATCACGAGCGCCAGCATCACGACGAGGATCAGGACATCCGTGGCCACGAGGACGCGGGCGTAGTTCCGTTCCCAGCGGGCAGAGCCCGCTCCTGCGTTCGCCTGCGTATAGGCGGTACCCCCGACGAGTCGCTCGTTCTTCACCGTCACAGTTGCCATGTATCTTCACCACTCCCGAGCCGCGGACCTCGGGGGAACAGCGCAACGACCCCGGAGAGTCGACCGTCGCCCCCCAGAGACGGATTCCGAATGCCCATCATGGCGGGAATTCTCCAACGGCGGGTTACACACGTGTTACATGCCAGGCAAACGTTTCGGATTCCGGACACCGACGACGGTTGGAAACATGGGCTGGCTATCATTCCTCGCTATGACGCACCGGCCAATACGCAGCGCGCCCACCGCAATTCTCCGAGGAGGCGTGCGGTGAAGCTGCGCGGAGTCGAACTCGTCCACTGGAATCCGCGCCGGCACATCGGCGAGGGCCGCATTGCGCGCGCACTCCCCCGCATCAAGCGACCCAACAATTTCGGCGATCTGCTGGGTCCGCTCATCGTCAAAGAGCTCGCAAAGGGAATTCCGGGACGCGCCGACGACCGGCGCCTGCTCAGCGTCGGGTCGGTCCTGCATTTCGCGCGAGACGGCGACACCGTGTGGGGCAGCGGGCGCAACGGCAAGATCGCCGACGACGCGTACCGCTTCACGCGGCTCGATGTGCGAGCCGTGCGGGGTCCGCGCACCCGCTCATGGCTCGCCGAGCGCGGCATCGACGCGCCGGCGGTCTACGGCGACCCCGCACTTCTGGTGCCGACCGTCTTCCGCGAGTTCGCGGCATCCGTCGTCCCTCGTCGCCTCGGAGTCACCGTCGTGCCGAACCTCCACGACGTCCCCCGCTGGAAGGACGAGCCGGGATTCCTCGACCCGACGACCCGGGTCTGGACGACGATCCGCACGATCGCCGAGAGCTCGCACGTCGTCGCGTCGTCGCTGCACGGGATCATCCTCGCCGAGACGTTCGGCGTGCCCGCCTCCCTCGTACTCCCCGGAGCCGAGGATCTGTTCAAATACCACGACTATTTCGAGGGCACCGGACGGATGCTTCCGCCCTCGTCGTCGACGGTCGCCGAGGCCCTCGAAAACCCCGCCCCGCCCATTGTCGACTGGGATCCGAAGCCTCTCCTGGAGGCCTTTCCGGCCGATATGTGGACGGGCTCTGCGGCATTTCCGCAGGGTCTCGCTGCGTGAGCCGAAAAGCGTACTGGTCGAGTTTCGCATTTGTAAACAGTCGGTGCCCGTCGCGTGAAAAGGATGGGCACGAGCGAGAAGAGCCCGCTACAGTGACCACCGGACAAGGTCGTCATCGTTCCGAAGCAGTTCCGCAATGACCTGAGAGCTCACCATGACGACAACCGCCGATCGCGCAGCCGTCACGTCCGATCCCGCCTCCGCACGCCCCGCCGTCATCGTCGTCCAGCAGACGCTGGTCCCGCCGGACGGCACGACGAAGTTCGTCGACCAGATGGTCGGCATGGACAATCCCGCCGTCGTCCACCGCTACTTCTCGTGGAAGCGCGCCATCGTCACGAAGTACGACGTGTTCCACGCGCACTGGCCCGAGCTCACGATCCGCGGAGCCACGCCGATGCGCAGGTTCATGCGCCGCCGGTACCTCGATGCCTTCCTGCTGCGGGCCAAGCTCCTGCGCACGCCCATCGTCCGCCACCTGCACAACGTCGAGCCGCACGAGCCCGGCAACGCCGCCGAGCGGCGCGCGCTGCGGAGGTTCGATCGCGCGACGGACGTCTACATCCGGCTCAACCCGACGACGGTCCCTCCGACGGATCGCCCCGTCGTGACCGCGCTGCACGGGCACTACCGCAAACCGTACTCGGCGTACGGCGTGCCCGCCCCCGAGGCCGGTCGCATCGTCTACTTCGGCATCATCCGGCCGTACAAGGGCGTGGACAGGCTCGGCACCGTCTTCTCGGAGCTTCCGGATGAGGACGTCACGCTTCGCATCGTGGGCGCGCCGAGCGAAGGCCAGCGCGAGATGGTCGAGGCGCACTGCGCCCGCGATCCCCGCATCACGGCCCTCCTGCGCTACGTCTCGGACGCCGAGCTGGTCGACGAGGTCGGCCGCGCCGAGCTCGTCGTGCTGCCGTACAACGAGATGCACAACTCGGGCGCGATCCTCGCCGCGATGTCGCTCTCGCGTCCGGTCCTCGCGCCGCGCACCCCGGCGAACACGGCGCTCGCCGAGGAAGTCGGCCCGGGCTGGATCCTGGAGTACGACGGAGAGCTGACCGCTGAGATC
Source organism: Microbacterium alkaliflavum (assembly GCF_044325405.1). Lineage (NCBI taxonomy): Bacteria > Bacillati > Actinomycetota > Actinomycetes > Micrococcales > Microbacteriaceae > Microbacterium > Microbacterium alkaliflavum. The sequence goes on from NZ_JBIQWL010000007.1 coordinate 96,812, forward strand.
CTGCGGCAGGGGCTCGAGACCGCACGCGCGGGCGAACGCTTAGCCGAGCCGGACCTCTCGGAGCGTGATTGGGACCACGTCGGGCGCATCGTCGAAGGCGCCTACCGCCTGGCCATCGCACGGGCGTCGCACCGGCGATGACTGGGGTGGACGTCAACACGTCCCTGGGAGCATCGGCGTCGCGCGGAGCGGCGATCACGATCCTGGGGCAGATCATCCGCGTCGTCGTGCAGCTCGGCGGGATCATGATCCTCGCGCGCCTGCTCACGCCGTCGGACTACGGTCTGCTTGCGATGGTGACGGCGATCATCGGCGTCGGCGAGCTGATCCGCGACTTCGGCCTGAGCTCGGCCGCGATCCAGGCTCGTACGCTGAGCCGGGGACAGAAGAACAACCTGTTCTGGATCAACGCCGGCATGGGCGCGAGCCTCATGCTGCTCACCATCGCGGCATCCTGGCTGATCGCGGCGTTCTACGGCGACGACCGGCTGCAGCCCATCGCGGCGGCGCTCTCGGTCACCTTCCTGCTCAACGGACTGTCCACGCAGTTCCGCGCCGACCTGTCCCGCAACCTGCGGTTCGGCCGCCTCGTCGTGGTCGAGACCGGCGCCCAGGTGCTCGGCCTCAGCGTCGGTCTGTGGATGGCGTTCACAGGCATGGGCTACTGGTCGCTCGTCGGGCAGCAGGTCGGCCAGACCGTCGCGGCGCTCGGCCTGCTCATCGCGCTCACGGGATGGTTCCCGGGCGGCATCGCCCGACGCGAGTCGATGCGCGGGCTGCTCGGCTACGGCGTCAACATGTTCGGCACGCAGCTGCTCACGTACGCGAGCCGCAACGTCGACTCCGTCGTGATCGGCGCCCGCTTCGGTGCCGCCGACCTCGGTCTGTACAACCGGGCGTTCCAGCTCATGATGCTCCCCCTCCTGCAGCTGAACGCGCCGTCGACCCGCGTCGCACTGCCCGTGCTGTCACGGCTCCAGGACGACAAGGCGCGCTACGCCGCGTTCATCACCTTCGGCCAGTCGGCGCTGCTGTCGGTCATCGGCGCCGTGCTCGCGCTCCTGGGCGCACAGGCCGAGTCGGTCATCCGCATCATGCTCGGCCCGCAGTGGCTCGAGGCCGTGCCGGTCTTCCGAATCCTGCTCGTCGCCGGGTTCTTCCAGGCGGCCGGCTACGCGACGTACTGGGTCTTCCTGTCCAAGGGGCTCATGCGGCAGAACCTCTACTACTCGCTCGTGACCCGCCCGTTCATGATCGTGGCGATCCTGGTCGGATCGATCTGGGGCATGTACGGCGTCGCGATCGCATACTCGGCATCCATCGCGATCATGTGGCCGCTCTCACTGCTGTGGGTGCGCCGCTCGTCGGACGCCCCGGTGGGCGCCATGTTCTTCAACGGGGCGCGCGCGATCATCGTCTTCGGGTTCGGCTGCGTCGTCTCAGGCGTCTCCACGATCTGGATCGACCCCGAGCTGCCGTTCATCAAGGTCATCGTCGGCGGACTCGTGCTGCTCGCGTGGATCGGCCTCATGGCGCTCGTCTGGCCCCGATTCCGTCGCGACATCGTCGAGCTCGCGGCGGCCCGCCGATACTTCCGCCGGCGCCGTGCGACGAAGACGACGGATGCCTCGCCTGCCGACGCCGAGCTCGCCGAAGGCATCGAGGACCCCGATCTCGCCGAGGCTCTCGAGGGCGCCGCTCGCGTCGAGGCCTTCGACGACCCGGCCCTCGTCGAGGGTGAGGAGCGGCTCGCGCGCCCGCACGGTCTGCTGCCCGGCGACGAGCCGCCCGCCGAGTGGGCGGACGATGACGGAAGGCGACGGTCATGAGCGCATCCCCGGCTGCGGTCTCCGTCAGCGTCGTGCTGCCGTGCTACAACGCGGCGGAGTTCATAGAGTCGGCCGTCGAGCGGCTGCTGCGGCAGTCCGACGTCGAGCTCGAGCTGGTGCTCGTCGACGACAAGTCGAAGGACGACACCGCCGCGATCCTCACGCGGCTCGCGGGCGCGCACGAAAGCGTGCAGGCGATCCTCCTCCCCGAGAACGGGGGCGTGGCCGCAGCGCGCGAGGCCGCCGTCGCGGCCGCGACCGGCGACTACGTCTGGTTCGTCGACGCCGACGACGACTGGCCGGAGGATGCCGCGCACGAGCTGCTCGGGGCGGCGCTCGCCGTCGACGCCGACATCGTGTGCGCCGGCGCGACGGTCGTGTCCGAGGGCCAGCCGGCCCGCCCCGTGGGAGACCTCCCCGAGGACGACGTCATCACGGGAGCGGCGGCACTCGACTCGCTCCTCGTCGGCGGCATCACGGGGCACCTCTGGAACAAGCTCTTCCGCCGATCGCTGCTCAGCCGCATCGAATTCACCCGCATCCGCCAGCACTCCGATCAGGCCATGGTCGCTCAGGCCCTCGTCGAGGCTCAGCGCGTCGCGATCCTGCGCCGATCGGTGTACGTCTACAAGCTGCGGGCGGGTTCCATCATCCGCTCCGGATCCCGCCGCGCCGACTCGCTCCGCGAACTCGGCGAGGTCATGGCCAGATGTGTCGCACGCGTCGACGCCTCGGCTCTGAAGAGCCCCGACTACCTGTACTACCGCGCCCGATACAACACCCTGTCGCGCCTGAAGGACGCGACCTCGGGCGCCTACACGGACACCGAACGCCGCGCTCTCGTCAAGCAGGTGCGCTCGGAGATGTCGTTCGCGCAGCTCGGTGCCATCAGGCGCCGGCGCGACGTGACGCGCTTCGGCATCTACACCCTCGGATGGCTCAGCCCGCGCGCCTACAGCGTGGTGCTCGACAAGGCCGGGGGCCGACTGTGACGGTCGATGACGCGCGGGGGCGCGTTGTTCGCACGATCGTCGCTGCCACGACACAGCCTGGAAACGGCCCGCTCGTAGCGTGGCCGACGACGGCGCGACATGTCCCCGTGGGGGGGAGGGAGTATCGCGATGACTGACACGGTTCAGCAGAAATGGTCGTTGATCGACCGCAACACACGACCCAAGGCATGGGTGGACATCGCCAAGGGCGTCGCCATGTTCATGGTGGTGATCTTCCACACGAGCCTTTACTTCGGCCACGCCGACATCACCGGGTATCCGGGGCGCCTCAAGCAGTTCCTCGAGGCGTTCCCGATGCCCGCCTTCTTCGTCATCTCGGGCATGTTCGCGCTGCGGGTCTCGCAGTGGACGTTCCCGCAGCTCTGGAAGCGCCGGCTGGTGCCACTGCTGTGGCTGTACGTCGTGTGGTCGCTCGTGCGGTTCGTGTTCTACACGGTCGTGCCCGGCACGAACGGCGACCTCGGCGCGCTTCCCGCGACCGACCTGCGGAGCCTGCTGCTCCTGTTCGTGTGGCCCAGCAACAGCTACTGGTTCCTCTACGCGATGTTCTGGTTCACGCTCGGGGTGTGGGCGCTTCGACGCGTCCCGGTGTGGCTCAAGGTCTCGGGGGCGGCGCTCATCTCGGCGGCGATCACCTCGGGGATCGTCTCGTTCGACAACCTGGGCTGGAACCGCACGGCGGCGCTCTTCCTCTTCTTCCTCGTCGGCGCCCTCTTCTACGACCGCATCACGAAGGGCATCACGAAGGCAGGCCCGTGGACGCTTGCGGGCCTCGCGGTGGTCTACCTGGCGGCATCCGCCGTCGTCGTCGCCGTCCCCGGCGTGCGGGGCCTGCCGTTCACCGTGACCGTCATGCAGGTGCTCGCGATCGCGGTGGGCTTCGTCGCCTCGAAGTACATCGCGATGGTCCGTCCGCTCGCGGCCGTGTTCGGCACGATCGGCGAGTGGAGCCTGCAGATCTACCTGCTCCACATCTTCATCATCGTGAGCATGGCCTCGCTGCTCGAGTGGCTGCTGCCGCCCATCGGCGGCGCGCTCGGCGCGGCGATCGTCACGGTCTCCGCGATCCTGACCACCTACGTCGCCATCCAGCTCTCCAAGCTGACGACCAAGGTCAAATGGCTGTACGTCCCGCCCATGCGCCTGCGGCGCTCCCGCAAGGCCGTAGGAGGAAGCTCCGCGTGATCCACCGCTCCACCTCTCTTCTGGCCGCAGCCGCTGCGATCGCACTGGCTCTCGCCGGATGCGCCTCTCCAGGCGCATCCGGTGCCCCCGCCGGCGAGCGCACGCCGTCGGCGACGGGGACGGCCACGGCCGCCGAGGTCTACCGCACCGTCGACGGCACCGACCTGAAGGCGGAGTTCTGCGAGCCGGAAGGCGTCGACTCACCTGTGCCGGCCGTCGTCCTGCTCCACGGCGGCGGCTTCAGCGAAGGCTCGCGCTCGAGCATGATGCAGCTCTGTGCGGATGCCGCAGCCCAGGGCATCGTCGGCGTCACGGTCGACTACCGGCTGCTGCCGCAGAACTCGTACCCGGCTCAGATCGATGACGCGGCGGCCGCCGTCGCGTGGCTGAAAGAGCCGGAGGTCGCCGCCGCGCACGGGATCGACCCCGCGCACATCGGCATGATCGGCAGCTCGGCCGGTGCGATCATCACGGCGACGCTCGCAACGCGCAGCGACTCCGGCCTCACGGCCGCCGCCGCGCTCTCGCCGGTCTCGGACATGACCGCCGACGGGCTGGCGCTGGGCACTCCCACGAACGAGGCGATCGCGACGATCCTCGCCTACCTCGGCTGCTCCGACATCGCGGACTGCCCGGTCGGCGCGGAGGCATCCCCTCTTCTCGCGGTGTCCGCGGGCGACACGCCGATGTTCCTCGCCGGCGGCACGCGCGAGCTCGTGCCGGCCGGTCAGGTCGAGGCGCTGCACGACGCGCTGGTCGCGGCGGGAGTGCCGACCGAGCTCGTCATGTCTCCCGGCGAGCGCCATGGCCTCGCCCTGCTCACGGACGACGTGCGCGCGAAGATGTTCGACTTCCTGAAGGAACAGCTGTGATGGGGCAGCGGCAAGGCCGAGACGCATTCCACTGACCGACTCCGAGAGGACCCCATGAGCACCGCACTGCCCTCCCTCGAGGCCGAAACACCCCGCAAGCTCCTCCTGGCCGCATCGACCGGAGGCCACATCGCCCAATTGGTGCGCCTCGCGCCCGGCCTGGGCGCCACCGACGACTCGCTGTGGATCAGCTTCGACTCGCCGCAGACGCGATCGCTGCTGGCCGGCCGCCGCACGCTCGTGGTCCCCTACATCCGCCCGCGGGACTGGAAGTCGACCGCCCAGGCCTTCCGCCTCATCCGCGAAGCCGTCGCCGACGAGCAGTTCGAGGCAGCCGTCAGCACGGGAGCCGCGCTGGCTCTCGCCGCGCTGCCGGCGGCTCGGATGCGCGGCATCCCGACCCTCTACATCGAAAGCGTGTCGCGCGTGCAGGGTCCCTCGCTCAGCGGCCGCATCCTCTACGGATTGCGCGGAACGCAGATGCGCACGCAGCACCGCTCGTGGGCGCACGGGCGCTGGGGGGTGCATCCCAGCGTTCTCGAGACCTTCGAGACGACGGGCCGCCCCGTCGACACCACGCGTCCGCTCAAGATCTTCGTCACGCTCGGCACGATCGAGGGGTACCGCTTCGACTCGCTCGTCGACGCCGTCCTCGCGACCGGTCTCGCCGGATCCGACACGACGTGGCAGCTCGGCTACACGACGCGCACCGACGAGCTTCCGGGTCGAGCGGTGGCGCAGATGGACGCCGCCGACTTCGACAAGTCGGCCCGCGAGGCGGACGTCGTCATCACGCACTCCGGCGTCGGGACGATCCTCGGCCTCCTCGAGATGGGCATCTACCCCGTCGCCGTCGTGCGTCGTTCGGCGCGCAAGGAGCACGTCGACGACCACCAAGAGCAGATCGCGGCGCTCCTGCGCGAGACCGGGATCGGATCGGCCGTCGAGGTCGAGCAGCTCACGGCGGACGTCCTGAAGGATGCCGCCACCCACGCCATCCTCACCGACAGCGACGCCGCGCCCGAACTCACGGGCCGCGGGAAGGGACGCTCGTGATGGAGATCTACGTGCCGGGCATCGGCCAGTACGACAACATCGGCGACATCATCCTCCGCCGCCAGCTCCTCAAGTGGCTCGAACCGCTCGGCCGGCTCCACGTGTTCGTCGGCAACGCGCCGGCGGGCTACGCCGAGTCGCTCGTCGGCGAAGACCACGTCGTGTACCGCAGCTTCGCGGCCTGGTATCGCGCGGCCCTCGCCGACGCCGTGCGCGGCAAGGCCGCCTACGTCTTCAAGCCCGGTGAGATCCAGATCACGTTCGCGGGCCTCAAGGAGCACCTCAGCATGCTCCCCCTGCTCGTCGCGCTGAAGCTCCGCCGCAAGCCCGTCATCCGCGTCGGTGCGGGGTCGCGCGGATTCGAGCCGATCCCGAAGCTCCTCATGCAGCCGTCGCTCGCGATGACCGACCTCGTCACGTGGCGCGACGCCCGCACGGCCGACTTCCTCGGCGGCACCGTCATGCCCGACCTCGCATTCGGCGAGGGCGAGGCCGAACCGCGCGGCAAGGACGAGCGGCCCGTGCTCGTCGTCTCGATGCGCAGCGACCGACCGCTCCCGTCCGACGAATGGTTCGGCGCGGTGCGCTCGTTCGCCCAGCAGCGCGATCTCGAGATCGTCTCCGTCGTCCAGGTCGAGCGCGACGCGGAGCGTTCGAGGCTTCTCGCCGAGCGCCTCGGCGGTCGCTACCACGCATGGTCGGGTGACGACCACGAGGGACACGAGCAGCAGCTGCGCGAGCTGTACCGCAAGACCACGCTCGCCGTCAGCGACCGCCTCCACGTGCTCATCACGGCCGTGACGGAGGGGGCGGCACCCATCGCGCCGCTCGTCGACGACAGCGACAAGATCGATCGTCACTTCTCGGCCGCGGGCATCTCGCATGTGTCGATCCGCACGCGCGGTCTCACGGAGCGGGTCATCCGCGAGGCCCTGGCCGAAGCGACCGACAACTGGCCCAAGGTCCAGGCCGCGCTGTTCGAGGCGCGCACGCAGCTGAGCGAGGTGCAGGACCGCGTCACGCTGCTGCTGCGGCCCGACCTCGCGCCGGCCGGCACCACGACGAACCTGCAGCCGACGGTGTGGCACGTCGGACGCAAGGGCGAGATCGCGGGCGGCATGACGCAGGTCGTCAACGCCTACCTCTCCTGGCCGTTCGGCAACGTGCGGCAGCGGCTCCTCGTCAGCCGCAACGGGAAGAAGGGCCTCTCCGGGATCGCGCTGTTCACCGCCGCCCTCGTCCGCACGCCCTTCCTCGGCCGCCGCGGTCGCACGGTCGTCGCCGTGCACCTCTCGCAGAAGGGATCCTTCGTGCGCGAGGGTCTGATCCTGCGATTCGCCAAGCTTCTTCGCTACCCCACGGTCGCGCACCTGCACGGGAGCAGCTTCGTGAGCTTCGCCGAAGGCTCTCCGGCGCTCGTCCGCAGAACGCTCGGGGCGGCCGATGTCGTCGTGGCGCTGAGCGAGGAGACGAGGGATGCCGTCGTGTCGCTGCTTCCCGACGCGCGGGTCACGCTGGTCCCCAACGCCGTGCCGGAGGGCCGCGAGCGCGAGAAGGAGCAGCTCGTCGTCTTCGGCGGCGGGGTGACGCGCCGCAAGGGCGTCGACGTGCTCGTCGAGGCGTGGAAGCTCGCCGACCCCGGTGCGGGATGGGAGCTGCACATCGCCGGCCCCATTCTCGAGTCCGACCTCGTGACCGACCTGCCCGACGGCGTGCGCAAGCAGGGCGCGCTCGAGCACGACGCCCTCATGACGCTGCTCGAGCGGTCGACGATCGCCGTGCTGCCCTCGCGCGACGAGGCGATGCCGATGTTCGTCCTCGAGGCCCTGGCGCGCAAGAACGCCGTCATCTCCACGCCGGTCGGCGGCATCCCGCGCGTCCTGGGAGACGGCGCGGGCGTGCTCGTCGCACCCGGCGACGCCGATGAGCTCGCCGCGGCGCTTCGCGCGCTCATGGATGACGCCGAGCAGCGCTCCACCGTGTCGGCCGCAGGCTACGACAGGTTCGCTTCGGAGTTCTCCGCGGAGGCCGTGTACCCCAAGGTGGAGGAGCTGTGGCTGAGTGTCCTGGACTGACCGAATGATCCGTTGACCGGGTGTTCACCGGCCGTATCACCCCCGTAACACGCGCTCTATAGCATGGCGCCCACCGATCCACGGAGGACTAGTGCTCCACTCTGAAGGCCTCTTCGCGACCGCCGCCCCGCGGCGGCGCAGCGGTGGCGGGCGAGCCGTGCGCAACGCCGTCGGCTACGCCGTGCTGCTGCTCGCGGTGGGTGCCAGCGCTGTCGTCGGCGTGCGCTTCCCGCTCGTGTTCTTCGCCGCGGTGGGCGCCATCGGCTTCTTCGCGCTCGCGTGGGCGATGCCCAAGACCGCGCTCGGGATCACCCTCGTCGCCGCGCTCCTCGCACCCCAGCTCGGAGCGGCCTCCGGAGGCATCGGAGGCATCGCCGACGAGGCGCTCATCTTCGGCACGTGCGCCGCGCTCGCAGCACGCCGGCTCGTGACGGAGCGCTCGCTCGTCTGGCTCCCCGGCACCGGGTGGTTCGCGCTGTTCATGTTCGCGGGCGCTCTCGGCGCGATGCTCTACGGCACTCCGCTGAGCATCTCTCTGCAGGGTGCGACGCTTCTGGCCAAGTGCTTCGTCTTCGGCCTTGCGGTCGCGCAGGCGCACTGGACCCCGAAGGATCTTCGGGCTCTCGCGAAGGCGGGCTTCATCCTGGCGCTCGTGCTCATCGGAACGGGCATGGTGAACCTCGCGATCCCCGGCCCCTGGACGGCGCTGTTCGGAGGATCCCCCGTCTCGTACACCGCAGGCATCCCTGCGATCATCGGCCCCTTCCGCCAGCCCGCCGCCTTCGGACGTATGGCGGTCATCGTCGCCGCGTCGATCCTCGTCTACCAGTTCTTCGTGCGTTCGAGCTGGTACGGCTATGCGGTCGCGTTCATCCTCGCGGGGCTGTCCCTGCTGACCTTCCGCGTGAAGTCGCTCGTCGGCCTCATCGTCGTGTCGACGGGGCTCGTCCTCCGCGCGGGGCGCCCCCTCCTGCTCCTGGTCATCGCGGGCCTCCTCCCGGCCGCGCTCGCGGTCATCGGACCAGGGCTGTTCCTCTACGTCTTCGGCGACGTCGACCTCTACTACGGCGCCGGAGTCGAATCGGCCCGCTCGCGCCTGACAGCCGGAGGGCTGCAGATCGCCGCGGCGCACTTCCCGCTCGGCGTCGGCTTCGGCCGGTACGGCAGCGCCACAGCCGCCGACTACTACAGCCCCGAGTACATCCGTCTGGGCTTCCAGTACATCTACGGCATCGGCAGTGGCGAGGGCATGGGCAGGTTCCTCAACGACACCCAGTGGCCCGCCCTGCTCGGCGAGACGGGATGGCTCGGCACGATCGCCTTCGCGATCGGCGCGATCCTCGCCGTCCGTGTCCTCTTCTTCCGCGTCGCCGACGACGAGCCGAGCATCGTGCGCTGGATCCGCCTGAGCGGCATCTGCTGGTTCGTGCTCATCATGCTCGACTCGGTGGCCGCTCCCGCCTTCAGCTCGCCCCCGTCGTACCTCTTCCTCTTCGCAGCACCAGGCATCATCGCTTCGATCCGCTCCGACCTGCGCGCGGGCTCCTTGCACTTCCCGCCGCCGGTGTCTGCCCCCGTCCGCCCCGCCGCGCGCGTCGTCGTCGCCTCGACGTCGCCCGCACAGTCCCCCGCGCCGTCGCCCCTCGAAGCTGAGGTCGCGACCGAGCAGGGCGACGGGCTCAGCACTTCAGTCGGCGCCGCCGGTGGCGGCGCAGGACGAAGGATCTCGAGATTCCACAGAGGAGATGCACCATGAACCTTGTCGCACTCGGCCGCGTCCTTCGACGCTCTTGGTGGTGGGTCGTCCTGATCCTCCTGGCCGCCCTCGTCGGCGGCTGGCTCGCGACCGCCGCGACGCCGAAGCAGTACGCCGCAGAAACGCGCGTACTCTACGCACTCGACGCGTCCGGCTCGATCCAGAGCCAGCTGCAGGCGGCCAGCCTCGCCAGCCAGCGGGCCGCCGTCGACGCCCAGCTCGTGCCGACCGCGACGATCCTCGCCCCGGTCGTGGCCGAGATCGGCGATCCCGACCTGACCGTCGAGGTCCTCACGCCGCTGACGGTCGCCACCGCACAGGCCACGGTGCTCGACGTCGTCGTGACGCTGCCCGACGCCGACGAGGCGGCAGCCGTGGCGAACGGCATCGTGAGCCAGCTCCAGACGCGCGCGGCGGCCGACCCCATCGTGCTCGACCCGGCCAACCCGCAGGCGCCGACCTACACGTACACGTTGACGACGCTCCTGCCCGCTGTCGCCCCCACGACGCCGGCGAGCCCCGTCCTCATCATCAACCTCCTGATCGCCCTCGCGATCGGCATCCTCGCGGCAGCGGTGTTCCTCGGCGTCCTCGTGAGTCGCGACAACCGCGTGTACGACCTCAAGCGTCTGCGCGAGGTCACCGACGCGCCGGTCGTCGGCACGGTGGGCTTCACCCGCGGACGCAAGGGCGTGCCGGTGCAGCGCGACATCGCGGCGCTGCGCGCGGCGCTGCTCTCGCGGGCCAGCGGGGCCGCGACCTGGCTCCTCACCTCGGCGGGCAAGGGCACCAGCGCCGCCCGCGTCGGCGGGCCCCTGGCCGCGTCGTTCGCGGCGACCGGTGAGGACACGCTTCTGCTGTCCACCGAGGCGGACGGGAAGGATGCCTCGCCCGGCCTGACCGACTACCTCGCCGGAGCCGCCGAGCCCGCCGAGATCAAGGCGGCCGCGCCGGTCGAGAACCTCGCCCTGGTCGGCGCAGGGACGCGGACGGATGCCTCGCACGACCTGTTCGCCCACACCAGCGCGCCCTCGCTCCTGGGAAGCCTGACGAACGGCACCGGCACCGTCATCATCACGGCGCCCGGCACGGCGGAGTCGGCCGACGCGACCACCCTCGCGAGGCTCGGCGGCCGTACCCTCGTCGTGGTGACCGCCGGGAAGACGACCGACGACGACCTCGCACGCACCCTCGAGGCGCTGACCGAGGCCGGCGCGGACGTCGCGGGTGTCATCTGGGCGACCCGAGCGTGACGTCGACGTCGAACCGAAGAGCACAGATGGAGGAGCAGTGAGTTCAGATTCACCCCGGACAGGTGTGAGCCGGCGGGTGTTCATCGGCGGAGGAGCCGCCGCGGCCCTGGGCGCCGCGGCGGGCGTCCTCGGCGGCGCCGTCCCGGCATCGGCAGCGGACTACACGAAGGTGCCGAAGCTTCCCTACGAGACGAGCCGGCTCAGCAATCAGGTGACCAAGGCCGGCACGCTCTACGAGAGCATCGACGTCTCGATCGCGGGTGATCCTGCGCGCATCTTCGTGCCGCACTCCGCGCCGCCGAGCAAGTACCAGTGGGTTCCGGTGATCTGGTTCTATCACGCGACCAACAGCTCGTATCAGGCGCTCAGCAGCGCGTTCTTCTACGGCGCGACGCCCGCCGTCGACGAGGGCGCCGTCTGCATCTGCCCGGATTATGCCGGCCCGACGGCGTTCGCCAACGCGGCCGCGATGAAGGCGCAGGCGAACGCCATCGCCTATGTCAACTCGCTCTGGCGCGTCTACTACAGCTTCGCCCGGTCGAATTCCGGCGGCGGCGGACTCATGTGCTGGGCGTTCGGCAACAACATGCTGCCCCGGCAGCAGGGGATGTACCTGGCGAGCTCGGTGTACGACATGTGGGCTGCGTTCCAGGAGGGTCCGACGCTCGTGGGCCCTGCCTACAACTACGACCCGAGCGCCGTGCAGGCCACGAACGCAGCGAATCTGCCGCAGTCGGCCTGGACAGGCGCCCGCATCCGCGCGTCCTTCAACCCGGCCGACACCCGTGTGCCGCCCGAGGAGCACGCGATCGCGCTCCTCACGAAGGCGGCGCCCGTGGCCACCGAGACGTCGTACATCACGCACGACGGCGGCGGGACCGAGACCGGGCATTACATCCCGGGCTGGGTGAACAATGACATGCTCAAGACGTTCAAGGCCTGGGCGGGAAGATGAGCCGAGCGGGCTCGTGCAGGGCCGGCTCGACCGGCCTCGCACGAGCCTGACGGGCGACCTCGGGTTGTCCACGAGCAGGTAACCCCGCCGTAACAGCGGGTTGGTAGGAAGAATCATCGACACGGGCAAAGAGGCTCGGCACCATTCAAGAACCTCGAGGAGCACCATGCGTCTGTCTGTGATCGGTTGCGGTTATCTCGGTGCGGTCCACGCTGCCGCCATGGCTTCGATCGGCCATGAGGTCGTCGGCATCGATGTCGACGAGCGCAAGATCTCGGCGCTGTCGAAGGGCGAGGCTCCCTTCTTCGAGCCCGGCCTGCAGGAGATCCTGACGGAGGGCATCCAGTCGGGCCGCCTCACCTTCTCGACGAAGATGGCGGATGCCGCGGGAGCGGCCGTCCACTTCATCGGCGTCGGCACCCCCCAGCAGGCCGGCGGCTACGCCGCCGACCTCACCTTCGTGAACGCCGCCGTCGACGGCCTCATCCCCTACCTGCAGCCCGGCAACATCGTCGCCGGCAAGTCGACGGTCCCCGTCGGCACGGCGGCGGAGCTCGCCGAGCGGGTCGTCAAGAGCGGCGCGACGCTCGTGTGGAACCCGGAGTTCCTGCGCGAGGGCTGGGCCGTGCAGGACACCATCGACCCCGATCGTCTCGTCGCCGGCGTCCCCGACGGCGACGAGGGCGCGCGCGCGGCCGACATCCTCCGCGAGGTGTACCACACGGCCGTCGCGAAGGACACGCCCTTCATCGTGACCGACTACGCGACCGCCGAGCTGGTCAAGGTCGCGGCCAACGCCTTCCTCGCGACCAAGATCTCCTTCATCAATGCGATGGCCGAGATCGCCGAGGTGACCGGCGCGGATGTCACGCAGCTCGCCGATGCGATCGGCCACGACGCGCGCATCGGTCGCCGCTTCCTCGGGGCCGGCATCGGCTTCGGCGGCGGATGCCTCCCGAAGGATATCCGCGCGTTCTCGGCGCGCGCCGAGGAGCTCGGCCGCGGAGAATCGGTCGGGTTCCTCCGCGAGGTCGATGCCATCAACCTCCGCCGCCGTGACCGTGCCGTGCAGCTCGTCGTCGAGGCGCTGGGCGGTGCGGTGTTCAAGAAGAACATCACGGTGCTCGGCGCGGCCTTCAAGCCGCACAGCGACGACATCCGCGACTCGCCCGCCCTCGACGTGGCGGTGCGTCTCCACGGCCTGGGTGCGTGGGTGACGGTGACCGACCCTGCGGCCATCGAGAACGCCCGGCGACTCCACCCCCAGCTCAATTACGTCGAAGACCGCGACGAGGCCCTCCGCGGGGCCGACGCCGTCATCGTCGTGACCGAGTGGGACGAGTATCGTCGCCAGCTGCCGCCCGCTGCCGCCGGCGAGCTCGTCGCCGGCAAGATCGTCGTCGACGGCCGCAACTGCCTCGATGCCGCCGCCTGGCGGGATGCGGGCTGGGCGTACTACGGCATGGGACGCCCCTGATCCGGGAGTCCTGACGTGCCGCACGCGGGTGTCGTCACGGCCGGCAGATTCGAGATCCCGTCACTCAACGGCTTGCGGGCGCTCGCGATCCTGCTCGTCGTCTGGGGCCATTCGGAGCTGCCGTATCGGTTCATCCGGGAATCGACCGGCGTCACGATCTTCTTCTTCCTCAGCGGCTACCTCATCACGACGCTGCTGCGGAGGGAGTACGACCGGTTCGACCGCGTCTCGGTGAAGGACTTCTACCTCCGCCGGCTGTTCCGGATCGTCCCGCCGCTGTACATCGTGCTCGCGGCATCCGTCGCGCTCTCGCTGGCAGGAGTCATCGCCAACGCGATGACGGGCTGGGGGATCTTCGCGTCGTTCGGCTTCTGGGCGAACTACTACATCATCTGGTTCGGTCGCGACGGGCTGCCCGGAGGGATGAACGCGCTGTGGTCGCTCGCGGTGGAGGAGCACTTCTACCTCGTCTTCCCGCTGCTCTACATCGTGCTGCGCCGCTTCATCCGGTCGCGCTGGGGACAGGGTGCCGTGCTCGTCGCGATCTGCCTCGCGATCATGGTCTGGCGGACGTGGCTGTTCACGCACGGTGCGAGCGTCGACCGCATCTACCTCGCGACCGATACGCGGGCCGACGCGATCCTCTGGGGGTCGGTGCTGGCGATCGTCGCGAATCCCGTCTACGGGGAGGTGCGCGCGCCGCGGCGGCCGTGGATGCTGACGCCTCTCCTGCTCGCGGGGGCGGGCGTGGTCTACCTGATCAGCCGCACCGACAATTCGATCGGCATGACGTTCGGCTACACCGTGCAGAGCATCGCCCTGGCCGCGGTGTTCGTCCCGCTCATCCTCGCGCCACGATCCGTCATCGGGCGGATCCTGAACCTGAAGGCCGTCGTGTGGGTGGGTGTCATCTCCTACTCCGTGTACCTCATCCACCGTCCGGCATTGATGATCGCGGAGCAGTACATCCCCGCCCCGCAGGCCGCGACGGCGATCATCGGGATCGCCGTCACGGTGCTGCTTTCCTGGGCGATGCTCGTCTTCGTCGAGCGGCCGTTCGGGCGTCTGCGCCGCCGGGCCAACCGTGCGGGCGAGACCGAGAATCAGGCGGACGACTCCGCAGAGAGCCCTCGCCGGCGGCGCGACGGAGAGGAAGACGGCGGGGCGATGCCGGCGACGTCCTGAGACGTCGTCAGGCGACGCCGAGGGCGTCGTCTTCGGGGCCCTCGGACACCTCCGCGGGCGTTCCGGTCGCCTCGGACCGCGCGGCGGCGGTCGGGTTGGCGGTGACGAGGATGGGCAGATGGTCGCTGAGACCCTGCGGCAGCGTCTTGACCTTGTCGATCGTGAAGCCGACCGACGTCGCGAAGTCGTAATGCCCCTTGAAGAAGCGGTAGCGCGTGTAGGTGCGCGAGTCGCTCAGCGTGAGCTCGTACCCATGCTCCCGCACGGTCTGACCGAGGTTCTCCTTGAACACCGGGTAGTTGTAATCGCCGACCATGAGGATGGGAAGTCCCGCTCCGAGCTCGGACAGCTCCGACAGCGCCGTCTTGATCTGGTGGCGCCGCAGCGAGTTGAGCGCGGTGAGGGGCGCCGCGTGGAACGAGGCGACGATCAGCGAGTGGTTGTGGTCGATGTCGTGCAGTCGCACGCCCAGCATCCGCTCCTCCGCCGGCTTGAGCACCCGGTCGTGGAGCGACTTCTTGAGGGACATCGACCGCACCTCGAGCGCACGGTAGGTGTTCTCGCGGTAGTAGACGGCGAGCCCCAGGCGATTGCGCTGCGTGGAGTCCGCGAGCCGCAGATCGCCGATCGCGGGCGGGATGTCGGTCGTGTCGGCCTCCTGGAGGCACAGGATGTCGGCGCCGTGCCGCTCCACGAGGCCGGCGAGTTCGCCGGCCGCACGATGCTTGCGCAGGTTGTAAGAGATGACCTTGACCATTGCGAACCCCAGCCTAGGACGGCAAGGCGTCGTCGTGGGTGACTTCATAGGAGCCGGACAGCGACCTCCGAGCGGCCGATCGGCGACGGTCGTTACGTCGAGGTAAAACCTCCGTGACCAGGGGCGCTCGACGCCGTGCACCCCGCTATGGTCGAGTCGGGGGTACTCGACGCCGCGTCCCGATGGTTCCGCGTGCCGCATCCTGCGGCCCGATGTCTTTCCTGGGGAGGGTGCGTTGAGTGAGACTTTGATCGCGCCGTCGGCTCCGCGCCGCGACGTCACGCTCGATGTCCTGCGCGTCATCGGAATCGCCGCCGTCGTCGTCGCGCATGTGTGGTGGATGACGGATTGGGCGCACGCCTACATCTTCAGCTGGAACATGCCGCTCTTCTTCTTCCTGACGGGCTACCTCTGGAAGACGAGACCATTCCCGTCGATGGTCAAGCGCCGCTCCGAGATGCTGCTCGTGCCGTACGCGTTCTGGCTCGTGGTCTGGAGCGTCATCGTCGTCGCCGTGACGCACGAGTTCACCGTCCGCTTCATCGTGGGTCAGGTGATCGGCGGCCGCTACATGGCCGGCAAGCCGTTCTGGGCCTTCTGGTTCTCCACAGCGCTCTTCGTGCTCGTGATCGCCTACTGGGTGGTCGCGAAGCTCCCGCTGTGGGCCCAGTGGATCGTGGGGATCGCGCTCGTCATCCCCGCGTACGTCGTCCCCGACGCTGTGCGGACGGTGCCGTTCGGCGCGGCCATCGGTCTGGCGTGCATGGTCTTCCTGCTCGCGGGTCGCACGGTCCGGCGCTTCGAGGGCGCTCTCTCGGTCCTCGCGCGGGTGGTGATCGGCGCCGTCGCCGTGGCAGCATCCTTCGTCCTGTTCGGGCTCGGCCTCGTGCAGCCCGTCGATCTCAAGCTGGTGCAGTTCGGCACCCCCGTGATCGGCGTCGCGCTCGCCATCGCGATCGTGACGGGCGGGATGTGGGTGCTCCGCGGCGTCGTGACGGCGCTCAGCCTCCACAGTGCGCCGACCCTGAGCCTGCTGGCGGAGTCCACCTTCATGGTGACGCTCACCCACGCGGGGATCCTGTGGGCCCTCGATCCGCTCGAGCTCGCCCCGATCGCGCAGTTCGCGATCGCGCTCGCGGTGCCGTGGTCGGCCGCGCTCGTCGTGCGGCACACGCGCGCATCGCGGCTGCTCACGGGCATGCCCCAGCGGCCGGCGCGGCCGATGCGGGAGCGCGTCGGGACGGGGACGACGACGACGGCGGCAGGAGAGGCAGGCTAGTGACCACCGAATCCATCGAGGCCGTCCCGACGGCTGTCGTCGCCGGCGGCGACACGCTGACGATCACCCTCGTCGTGACCTCGCTCAAGGGCGGCGGCGCGGAGGCAGTGGGAATCAGCTGGGCCCGAGGTCTGCGAGACCTGGGTCACGACGTCGAGGTGGTGGTCGTCTCGGACTCGACCGTCGACGAGGCCTTCCGGCAGGAGTTCGCGGTCGCCGAGATCGGGAGGATGGGCGGTCATCGAGCCAAGGTCGCGGCCCTGAAGGACCGCATCACGGCCCGCAGCGCCGACGCCGTCATCGCGATCCAGACCTACCCGAACCTCCTCGCGATCGCGGCGGCACGCGGGCTCCGCGGCGGCGATCGTCCTGCCGTCGTGGTGACGGAGCACAACCTCATCACGCTCGGACTGCCGGGATCGCCCCTGTCGCACCGGGCCAAGATCGCTCTCGCGAAGCGCTGGTACCGCCGCGCCGACGCGGTCACGGCGTGCTCGCATCCCGTCGGCGCCGAGATGGTGGCGGGCTTCGGTGTCCCGCGCGGGCGCTTCTTCATCGTGCCGAATCCGGCCATGGCCAAGGTGGTCGACCGCACGCCGGTCGCTCGCACGCCGGGCATCCAGGACGGTCTGACCATCGTCCTCGCGGGCCGGCTGGTGAAGCAGAAGAGCCCCGTCCTGGCCATCGAGGTGGCGGCCGCGCTGAATCGGCGCGGCATCCCGACCCGTGTCGAGTCGTTCGGGGGCGGTCCGCTCCTGCACGATGTCCAGCAGGCGGCGACACGGCTCGACGTCGATCTCGTCACGCACGGCTGGGTGGACGACTGGTTCGCCTACTTCCCCACCAACGCGGTGGTGCTGCTCCCCTCGTTCCGCGAGGGATTCGGCAACGTGCTCGTGGAAGCCGCGGCGCGAGGAGTGCCGAGCGTCGCGCTCTCGAACTCCCTCGGGGTCGCCGACGCCGTGATCCCGGGAGTCACGGGCGCGCTGGCGCTGTCGGCCGATCCCGAAGACATCGCGAACGCCGTCGTCGAGGCGTCGACGGTCGAATGCACGGGCGTCGAGGCGTGGCTCGAGAGGTTCAGCGAGGCGAGCAGCGCGACAGCCCTCGCCGCGGTCGCGCGCGACGCCATCCGGCGCCGCCGGGGCGTACCGGCCGCCGCGGCCTCCCGCTAGCTGATCGAGGTCGCTCCGGCGGCTCCGGGGGCGCTACTCGAGGTCGCGGCGGGCTCGCGTCTGCTCGGCCCGCGCTGCGAGGAGCTCGTCGTCGGGGTAGCCGACGGCGGTGAGCGTCAGGCCGCGCGCCGCGAGCACCTTGACCTCGGGCACGCGCTCGCGTCCATCGCGGATCGCCGCGACGTCGTCGACGTCGAGGCGCCCTTCGCCGACCGCGACGCACGCGCCGACGAGCGCGCGCACCATCGAGTGGCAGAACGCGTCGGCCTTCACGTTGGCGACGAGCACGCCGTCCTCGGCGCGGCGCCAGTCGAACTCGAGGAGCGTCCGGATCGTCGTCGCCTCCTCACGGGGCTTGCAGTACGCGGCGAAGTCGTGGAGTCCCGTCAGGCTGCGGGCTGCGGCATCCATCTCCTGGACGTCCAGATCCGCGCGGACGGTCGTCGTGCGGAGCCGCTCGAGCGGGTCGTAGCCCGCGATCCGGTCGGCGATGCGGTACTCGTACCGCCGCCACACGGCGGAGAACCGCGCATCGAACCCGTCCGGCGCGATCGCCGTGCGGTGGACCGTCACGTCGGCGTACGCGCCCAGCACGCCGCGCAGGCGGGGTGCGAGCCTGCCGGCGGGATCGGAGGCCGCATCGCCGCGCGGCGGTCGCGCCGTGAGCCGCTCCTCCTGCGCCGTATCGAGGTCGACGTGCGCCACCTGGCCGCTCGCGTGGACGCCGGCGTCGGTGCGTCCCGCGACGACGAGCCGCGGATGGCCCCCGAGCACGCGGGCGAGTGCGTCTTCGAGCGTGCCCTGCACCGAGCGGAGCCCCGGCTGACGCGCCCATCCGCGGAAGTTCGTGCCGTCGTAGGCGAGGTCGAGCCGGATGCGCACCGTCTCACCCTATTGCGCGGCCCCCCTTTCGCCCTGCCCTCCTTATCGCGAGCCGATACACCCGCGACGAGCCGATGCGGCTCGAGCCGCCCGGCGCGTATCGGCTCGTCAGAGCTGTATCGGCTGGTCCAGGGGAGAGGGGTGCGGGAGGGGCGGGGGTCAGCCCATGACCCGGCGCGTGGGGTCGAGCATCTCCCCCACGGCGGCGAGCGCCGACCGGGCGAGCCGGACGCGGTTGTCGTTTTCTCGCACGACCTCGCGGGCGAGCGAGGGATGACTGCGCACGATGTCGTCGAGCACGCCCACCGGAATGCTCACGACCTCGACCTCGGTGAGCGCGATGGCGCGCGAGATGGTCCGGGACCGCGTGAGCGCCGTGAGACCGACCGCGTCGTCGCGGCTGAGCTCGGTGATCTCCACGAAGCCCGCATCGTCGGTCGGCACGCCGAGCATGACGCGCCCCGCGAGGATGAACCGCGTCGAGTCCGGCACCGCCCCCGGGCGCAGCAGCACCTCGCCCGCTGCGAAGCGCTCCAGCCGTGCCGATGTCGCGAGCGCCTCGGCCTCACCGGGCCGCAGGCTCAGCGCGGGCGCGATCTGGCGCAGCCCGGTCAGCAGCCGGTCGGTCGAGTTCCATTCGTCGGTCTGGTCGCCGTCGAGGTGCAGGCCGGCGCGGCGCGCCGCGTACCAGAGCCGCGTCGTGAAGGCGTCGAGAACGGCGCCCTCGTCGCCGGGCGACTGCAGCGGGATCGAGACGCGATACTTCGCCCCGCCCGCGGTCGAGACGGACGGCTCGCGATCGAGCGCGACGAGCGGGATGTCCCGCGCGATGTCGACGAGCATCGTGCGCACGCGCAGCGGCGGATCGTCGGTCGAGAAGGAGAGCTCCTTCTGCGCCGCGTACGGGTCGGCGGCGCGCGAGAGGTTGACGAACGAGCCTTCCGCGAGCTCGGCGGTCGGCATGACGACGATGCCGTTCCCGGTGTCGAGATGCACCGCGCGCCAGTTGACCTCGATGATCTGCCCGCGGGTGCCGCCCGTCTGGATCCAGTCGCCGATCTGGAAGGGCGCCTCGAAGATGAGGAACAGGCCCGACACGATCGAGCCGACCGCGTTCTGCAGCGCGAGGCCCACGACGATCGAGGTGATGCCCAGCGCGGCGAAGACGCCGGCGACGTCGGCATCCCAGACCCAGTAGAAGACGAGCGCGATGCCGACGATGATGAGCACGAACCGGATGAGGTCGCTGAAGATCGTCGGGAACCGATCGCGCCACGAGCCCTTCTCGGCCCGGTGGAACACGAGGTGGTTGATCGCGTTGATCGTGACGACGATCACGAGCAGGCCGAAGATGGTCCAGATCACGCGCGGCCACGTGCCCGACCCCTCCCAGGCGCCCGGCTGGCTGATCAGCACGAGCACGCCCGCGACGGGGACCAGGTAGTTGCGCACCATCACGACGATGGGCGCGGCACGGCTGCCGCGGCGCTGCAGCGCGTTGGCGAACTCCGTGAGGCCGATCAGCATGAGCGGCAGGCCGATCGAGACGATGACCGCCGGCCAGAACCACGGCTGGGAGGTGATGTCGCTCACCGCCGCGCTCCCGTCCGGGACGTGATCATGGGATGCCTCACCCCTCGACGACCGGCACCGCGGTCTCGACGCGCCACACGCGCTGCGATCCCGACTTGGTGTCGACCTCACCCGCCGGCTGCAGCGTGATGGTGTCGGGCAGGCGGTCGGCGACGCGCTGCGTGATGTAGATGCCGGCCTCGTCGTAGTCGCCCTGCACGCGGTAGGCGAGGTTCACGGCATCCCCCCACATGTCGTAGACGATGCGCGCGCGACCGATGAGCCCGCTCGTGACCTGCCCCGAGTCGAGGCCCGCGCGCAGGCCGAGCTCGACGCCCTGCTGGGCGGAGTAGCGCTCGAGGATCGTGTTGAGCTCGATCGCGAACTCGACGGCTCGCCGCGCGTTGTCGACGCGGGGCGTGCCCAGGCCGACGCTCGCGACGTACGACTGCCGCGTCGTGCGCACGCGCTCGACGCCGAAGCGCTCCGCCGCCTCGTCGAAGACGCGGATGAGGTCGTTGAGCCGCGTGACGGCCTCTTCCGAAGACATCGCCAGCGCGATCTCCTCGAACCCCACGATGTCGGCGAAGATCACGGTCACGTCGTCGTTGTCCTGCGTGATCGCCTCGTCGCCGTGCTTGTACCGGTCGGCCATCCCTTCGGGCATGAACGACAGGATGAGCGCCTCGTTGGCCTTCTCCTGCTGCTCGATGAGGTGCGACTTGGCCTGCAGGCTGCGGCTCATGTCGTTGAACGCCGACGCGACGTCGGCGAGCTCGTCGCTGGATCCCGCGTCGACCTGCACGCCCTCGTCGCCCGCCGCGATGCGCTGGGCCGCGAGCTTGAGCCGGCGCAGCGGCCGCACGAAGATCTGGGCGAGGACGAGGGAGAGCAGGCAGACGAAGATGATCATGGCGGCGGTGGACAGGATGAGGTTCCGCGTGAAGTCCTCGACGGGCGCCATCGCCTCCTCGACCGACTCCTGCGCGACGACCACCCACCCGAGCGAGTCGATGTCGACGGGCCCGTACGCCACGATGCTGTCGCGGCCGAGGTAGTCGCGCTCGACGAGGGCGCCGTCCTCCCCCGACTGCGCCCGGCTCACGGCATCCCCCACGATCTCCTGCTGCAGGAGCGTGTCGCCGTTGCGCACGCTCAACGCCGCCGCTGCGGGAGACAGGCCCGCTGCGACGGCGGCTGCCTGGTAGTCCTGCGGCGACGAGGTGAGCTCGCGCGAGATCGAGCGCATGAGGCCGTCGCGGCCGACGAGGTAGGTCTCGCCGGTCTCGCCGAGACCGTTGTCCTGCCATTGACCGCCCACGGTCATGACCTCGTTGATCCGATCGATCGGCAGCTCGATCGCGAGCGCGCCGACGATCTGATCGTCGACCTCGATCGGCGTGACGGCCCAGCCGGCCGGTGCGCCGACGCTCGGGCTGTAGGAGGCGAAGTCCGACAGCACGACGTCGCCGACGATGTTGCGACTCATGACCTCGCGGTACGCATCGGCGAGGTTCGAGAGCCGGTACGGACCGTCGAGCAGGTTCGTCCCGAGGTCGACGCCCTTGAAGGCCGTGTAGACGACGTTGCCCTCCGTGTCGATCATGAGCACGTCTTCGAACTGCTGCAGCTCGGTCATGGCGCGGTAGTACTCGTGGTACTTCGCGTGCGCGGCCGACCACGCGCTGCCGTCGCCCGCGTCGTCGACCTGGATCGCGTCCTCCCAGCTGTCGTAGGGGATGACGTAGTGGTACTGCAGGTACTCGGCCGCCGGATCCTTCGGGGTGAAGGCTCCGCCGTCGACGCTCTGGCCCGTCGCGTCGGTGAGCACGGGTGCGAAGGTGTCGTCGTAGTAGTCGCCGACGTCCTCGGCCTGATCCGCCGGAAGCTGCGTCGCCTCGAGCTGCTGGAACCCGTCGGCGAACGCGACGGCGGCCTGCTTGCTGGTCTCGTTCATGGCCGACAGGCGCACGGCGTTCTCGATCGTGCCGAACAGCTGCGTCACCTCGCGGGCGCGGTTCTCCCGGATCTCGATCAGCTTCTCCGTCGCGATCGCGCGGAGCGCCTGCGTGCCGTTGAGGTAGCCGATGACGCCGACGACGATGCTCGAGAGCACGCTCACCGACAGCAGCATGATGAGCAGGATCGAGTAGATCGACAGGCCGGCACGCCGACGGGGCCGCGGTGTGCCGACCCATTCGGAAGACACCGCGGCCGGCGTGACGTCGTCGGACTCCACAGTCCTCCCGCCGGGTGCGCGTGACGCAGACCCGCTGCAACCCCATGCCCTCGTCCCCCGAGGGCGTGCGCTCAGGATAGCGGCCGACCGGGTCGCGGGCATAGGGGCGAGAGTGACCCGTGGTGCAGCTGTGATCCAGCCGCTCACCGGGCGCCTTCGTCGGCTGCGGCGGCGACCGTTTAGACTGGCAGACGCCTTCGCCTCCTCGTCGACTCCTCTGTGAAAATGATCGCTGCCCATGTGACCTCCCGCTTCGCGGGTCTCGATGGGCTCCGGGCGATCGCGGTGGTCCTCGTGGTGGCCTATCACCTCTTCCCTGGGTCGTGGATCCGCGGCGGCTTCATCGGCGTCGACGTCTTCTTCGTCATCAGCGGCTTCCTCATCACGGCCCTGCTGCTTCGGGAGCAGGATGCCTTCGCCCGCGTCGACCTCGCCGCCTTCTGGCGCCGTCGGGCGAGGCGGCTGCTGCCCGCGCTCGGACTGGTCGTGACGGTGTGCGCGACGACGGCGTGGGTGGTGGGCGGCGACCTGCTCGTGCGCCTGGGCGAACAGGTGCGCGGAGCGGCGACCTTCTCCTACAACTGGACGTCGATCGCGGGCGGCACGGGCTACTTCGCGGATGCGACGCCGGAACTGTTCCGCAACGTCTGGTCCCTGGCCGTCGAGGAGCAGTTCTACGTCCTGTGGCCTCTCGTCTTCCCGCTCTTCCTGCTCCTGCCGCGCAGTCGCTGGCGCGCGGGCGCCGCGGTCGGGCTCGGCGCACTCTCTGCGGGCTGGATGACCGTCCTCGTCGCGACGGGCACCGACGTGACGCGCGCCTACTTCGGCACCGATACGCACGCCTTCGGCATCCTCCTGGGCGTCGCGCTCGCCTTCCTCCTGCAGCGGCCCCTGGCCGCGCCGCCGGAATGGATGCTGCGCCCCCGCGTGCGCGCGGCGACGGGCGCCGCGGGCGCCGGCGCGGTTGGGGGCATCGTGCTTCTCACGACGGTGCCCGCAGGCCAGTCGGCGGCGACGTTCCCCGGCGTGCTGCTGGCGGCGAGCATCCTGACCGCGGTGGCCATCGTCGGCTCGGTGTGGCCCCGATCGGCGCTCGGCCCCGCGCTGGACCGGCAGCCGCTCACGTGGATCGGCGCACGCTCGTACGGCATCTACCTCTGGCATTGGCCGCTGCTCGTGCTCGTGGTCGCCGCGACGGGATCCACGGTCGCCGCCACGCCCTGGCCGCTCGGGCTCGGCGTGCTCGGCCTCACCCTCGCCGTCTCCGAGATCTCCTACCGCGTGCTCGAGATGCCGATCCGCCGTCGCGGCTTCCGCGCGACGGCACGGGGCCTCGGGCGGCGCCTCACGGGCACGCCGGTCGCGCGTCTCCGCGCGATCGTCGCGGTCGCCGTCGCGGCCGCGATGCTCGGCGGCACGTCGGCGGCGATCGCTGCCGCCCCGGAGACGACGTCGGGCGAGACGGCCGTGCAGGCCGGCATCGACGCCCTGCACGACGCGAAGCCGGCACCGACGCCCGTCGTGGCCCTCTCCGCTGCGTCGCCCGCGCCGTCGCCCACCCCGGTGACGGGGAGCGAGGTCTCCGCGATCGGCGATTCGGTCATGCTGGCCTCCGCCCCCGCATTGCTTGAGCGCTACCCCGGAATCCAGATCGACGCCGCCGTCTCGCGGTCGACGTGGGCGGGCCCCGGCATCCTGCAGGCCCTCGCCGACTCAGGACAGCTGCGTGCGTACGTCGTGATCGGACTCGGCACGAACGGGCCCGTCGACGAGGGCTCGCTCGAGCGCATGGCGCAGATCGCCGGCCCGGACCGTCACATCGTGCTCGTCAACGCCTTCGCTCCCCGCGACTGGATCGCCGGCGTCAACGCCGACCTCACCGCGTTCGCCGCCGCGCACCCGGGCACGGCCGTCGCCGACTGGTCGGGCGCGATCGCCGGTCGCACCGGCCTCCTGGCCGGCGACCACATCCACCCCGGCGAGCCGGGCGGGCGCGTGTACGCCGATGCCGTCGCCCAAGCCGTCGCCGACCTCGAGGCCGACCGCGCGATGCGCGCCTTCCGCGCCGACCGCTGGGCTCAGGTGCTCCTGCGCCTGACCCTCCCCGCCGAGCGCTGACCCACCCGCTGTCCGACCCTCCCCGCCGAGCGCTGACCGCGGCCGTCGTCCGCTGACCCGCGGTCGTCGCCCGCCGACCCTCCCCGTCGCCCGCTGACCCGCGGCCGTCGCCCGCTGACCCGCCCCCGCCGAGGTGTGCCCGCGACATCCGTCTTCGCGTTGCTGCCTTCCGGATGCGTCCATAGCCCGTGCTCTCACCGAGAGCCCACGTTGCGAACGGCGCATATCGTGGGCGCTCGGCGACAGCACGGGCTATGGACACGGGGATGCCGCACACCGTGACCGCCGGAAAAAGGCGAGACCCGCAGGCCCTGACGGGTCCGCGGGTCTCGCGGTGCAAGGGTGCCGGGTCTTGCTCCCGGCGATCCGAGTGGTTCGGGCTACTCGGACTTCTCTTCGACGACAGCGTCCTCGGCGGCGGCCTCGGCGTCAGCGCCCTCGTCCTGCGACTCGGCGCCCTTGTCCGAAGCGGCGACCTCGTCGGCGGCATCCGTCGTCTCGTCTGCCTCGGCGACGGCCTCGGTGGCCTCGTCCTCGGCGGCGTCGTCAGCCGCAGCGGCGGCCGGCACGACGGCCGGAGCCGACTTCTTGGCCGACTTCGACTTCGGCGTCACGGGCTCGAGCACGAGCTCGATGACGGCCATGGGGGCGTTGTCGCCCTTGCGGTTGCCGACCTTGGTGATGCGCGTGTAGCCGCCCTCACGGTCGGCGACGAGCGGTGCGATCTCGGTGAAGAGCGTGTGCACGACTTCCTTGTCACCGATGACCGACAGCACCCGGCGACGGGCGTGCAGGTCGCCGCGCTTGGCGAACGTGATGAGGCGCTCCGCGAGCGGACGAACGCGCTTGGCCTTCGTCTCGGTCGTCTGGATCGACTTGTGCGTGAAGAGGGCCGCGGCGAGGTTCGCAAGCAGCAGGCGCTCGTGGGCGGGGCCGCCTCCGAGGCGGGGACCCTTCGTGGGCTTGGGCATATCAGTTACTCCAGTGTGGGAAGTCGGTCTGGCGGATGCTTCGACCCGGCGTCACCGCGGGGCCGGGGCATCCGATCAGATGGTCTCGTCGTCGTAGCCGCCGTAGAAGTGCGCGCCGTCGAACCCGGGGACCGAGTCCTTGAGCGACAGGCCGAGCGAGACGAGCTTGTCGCGCACCTCGTCGACCGACTTCTGACCGAAGTTGCGGATGTTCATGAGCTGCGTCTCCGACAGGGCGACGAGCTCCGAGACCGTGTTGATGCCCTCGCGCTTGAGGCAGTTGTAGGAGCGGACCGACAGGTCGAGGTCCTCGATGGGCATCGACAGCTCGTTCGAGAGGACGGTCTCGACCGGCGCGGGGCCGATCTCGATGCCCTCGGCCTCGACGTTGAGCTCGCGGGCCAGGCCGAAGAGCTCCGTCAGCGTGCGACCGGCCGACGCGACGGCGTCGCGGGGCGCGATCGAGGGCTTCGACTCGACGTCCAGCACGAGCTTGTCGAAGTCGGTGCGCTCACCGGCACGCGTCGCGTCGACGCGGTACGAGACCTTGAGCACCGGCGAGTAGATCGAGTCGACCGGGATCTGGCCGGCCTCGGCGTACTCGTTGCGGTTCTGCGTCGCCGAGACGTAGCCGCGACCGCGCTCGATCGTGAGCTCGAGCTCGAACTTGGCGGTGTCGTTGAGGGTCGCGATGACCAGCTCGGGGTTGTGCACCTCGACGCCCGCGGGGGCGGAGATGTCGGCGGCCGTGACCTCACCGGCACCCGTCTTGCGGAGGTAGGCCGTGATGGGCTCGTCGCGCTCGCTCGAGACGACGAGCTGCTTGATGTTGAGGATGATCTCGGTGACATCCTCCTTCACGCCCGGGATGGTGCTGAACTCGTGGAGGACGCCGTCGATGCGGATGCTCGTGACGGCCGCGCCGGGGATCGACGAGAGGAGGCTGCGACGCAGCGCGTTGCCGATCGTGTAGCCGAAGCCGGGCTCCAGCGGCTCGATGACGAAACGGCTGCGGAACTCCCCGATCTTCTCCTCGGTCAGAGTGGGACGCTGTGCGATGAGCACTATGTGTTCCTTTCGATCACGTGCCCGCTATATGACACGTGCGGTGGGTGAGGTGTTGAGTTTTACTCGGGGATGCCTCGGCAGAGGCATCCTGAAGCGTGCGGTAGCCGGGGCGCCCTCGAGAGGGCACCCCGGCTCCGGGAATGTCAGACGCGGCGGCGCTTGGGGGGACGGCAGCCGTTGTGGGCCTGGGGCGTCACGTCCTGGATCGAGCCGACCTCGAGGCCGGCGGCCTGCAGCGAACGGATCGCCGTCTCGCGACCCGAGCCCGGGCCCTTGACGAAGACGTCGACCTTCTTGACGCCGTGCTCCTGCGCCTGGCGGGCAGCGGACTCCGCGGCCATGCCGGCGGCGTACGGCGTCGACTTGCGCGAGCCCTTGAAGCCCACGCCACCCGAAGACGCCCAGCTGATGACGGCGCCCGAAGGGTCGGTGATCGAGACGATCGTGTTGTTGAACGTCGACTTGATGTGGGCCTGGCCCAGCGCGATGTTCTTCTTCTCCTTGCGGCGCGGCTTGCGCGCAGCGGTCTTGGCCTGTGCCATTGCTTTGCTCTCCTAAACCCTGGGGGCCGCGCCTTAGCGCGCCTTCTTCTTGCCGGCGACGGTGCGCTTCGGGCCCTTGCGGGTGCGCGCGTTCGTCTTCGTGCGCTGACCGCGCACCGGAAGGCCGCGGCGGTGGCGCAGGCCCTCGTAGGAGCCGATCTCGACCTTGCGGCGGATGTCGGCGGCGACCTCGCGGCGGAGATCGCCCTCGACCTTGTAGTTGCCTTCGATGTAGTCGCGGAGCGCGACGAGCTGGTCGTCGGTGAGGTCCTTGACGCGGATGTTCTCGTCGATCTCCGTCGCGGTGAGGATCTCGTTCGAGCGGGTACGGCCCACGCCGTAGATGTACGTGAGGGCGATCACCACGCGCTTGTCGCGCGGGATGTCAACGCCGGCAAGACGTGCCATGCGGTTCTCCTGAGAGTAGGTGGAGGTGTGGAGCAGGATCGGTGCCCGGGCCTCCGCCCCGAGGTGTCCCCTTCAACGATTCCTGAGCCCGTCGAAGGATCTGATCCTGCCTTCATGTGTGTTGAGTTGTGAGTTCGCGGACCGCGCCGGGGCGCGGCATCCGATCAGCCCTGGCGCTGCTTGTGACGCGGGTTGCTCTTGCAGATGACCATGACGCGACCGTGGCGACGGATGACCTTGCAGTGGTCGCAGATGGGCTTGACGGAGGGGTTGACCTTCATGATTTCTTCTCTTCGCTGTCTTCACCGGGCAGGCGTGAGCGCCTGGGGTGTTACTTCTCGACCGGTCTAGCGGTAGCGGTAGACGATGCGGCCGCGGGTGAGGTCGTAGGGGCTGAGCTCCACGACCACGCGGTCTTCGGGGATGATGCGGATGTAGTTCTGCCGCATCTTGCCTGAGATCGTGGCGAGGACCTTGTGCCCGTTGCTCAGCTCCACGCGGAACATCGCGTTGGGCAGCGCCTCGGTGATCACGCCTTCGATCTCGATGACGCCGTCTTTCTTCGCCATACGCTCGCTATCGCTGTATTGCAGACCGGTCGATCTGCGGTGGATGGGGTTTCGGTGCCTGGACACGCCGACAAAGGCGCAACGCACCAAAGAGCAAGCATACGTGATATCGGATGGCTCGGCAACCCGGTTCGCGCCCCGCTCGCCAGCTTCGCCGAAACCACCTTCTCATGGCCGAAACCACCCTCCCCAGTCGATGGTTTCGCGCACGAGAGGGTGGTTTCGGCATCCGTCACGAGGGCCGGGGACGGATGCCGAGCGCTGCGAGGTGTCCACCCAGGGTCTCCGGCGACTCCAGCTGGGCCATCTGCCAGCGCCCGAAGCCACGTCCTGTCGTGGCGCGGATCCAGTCCTCGCGCTCCTTCTCCTCACGCACGACGTCTTCGCGCGTACGCCCCCGGAGGAGCTCGGGATCGGTGTACTTGCCCTCACCGTCGAACTCTCCCCACGCCAGGGCATCCTCTATCCCGAAGTCGACGCGATAGTCGGTACCCCGCGGACCCGGGACGGGGACCTGGGTGCGGATGCCTCGAAAGCCCAAGTCGTTGAGATACACGCGGCTCACGCTCTCCCCGGGGAGCTCGGCTCGGCCGTCGCCGAACTCGCACACCCATCGCGCCTGCCGGATGCCTCTGGCCCCGGCGTTCTGGGCAATCCTCGCCCGGACGCGGCCGCGGAACTCCTCGGCGTCCGCGTCGTCATAGTCGCGGGCGTCGCCGCTGGGTGCGGCCATTCGCCGCAGCGCAGCATCCATGCACGCGACCGCGGCTTCTCGCGAGAACACCCGGATCACGTCGTACACCGTCCGCTCGAGCGTTGTGCATGCCACACCCCACCGCTGCGTCACGTCTTCGTCTGGAATGGGGATGTCATGATGCGCCACGCGAGGCGGAGTCATTCCGTCGGGGTCGCTTCGTCGACCGGGACGCACCTGGCCGTCGTTCGCCGGCCCGATGATGTGCACGCTGCGAGGCCAGACCCGGAAGAGCGGCAGCTCCCACGCCACACCGGCCGACGCGATCGCGAACACGGGACCGGCGCCTCGCGCGGCCTCATGTGCTGCGAACACGGCGAGAAGATGTCGCTCCTCGGCGTACGCCACCTTCCAGTGCTCGCCCGCGACGTACCACCCGCGATGGATCTGCACCCATGTTCCGTCCTCGAGCGCTCGACGGAGGCCGCTCCGCGTCAATCCAGCACCCTCGAGCCTGTGGTGCGGCAGCACCTTTGCCCGGATCGATTCGTAGTCCACGCTCGAGCTTGCGGCGCGGCATCCAGCCGCTCCGGAATGATCTCGCGAACCGTGCACTCCGTCCTGCGAGCACCTTGCTGGGGAGAAGACCCCGCGACGCCGAAACCACCCTCACGGGAGGGTGGTTTCGGGCAGCAAACGGTGGTTTCGGGATAACGGCTACTGGAGCTTGTCGACGATGTCGGCCTGCGGGTCGCCCGAGAGCGTCACGAACTCGCCGTTCAGGAGCACCGTGGGCGTGCCGATGCCGCTCTGGCCGGGCTTCACGGGAGTCTTCTCGGTCATCGTCGTGACGTACTTCGAGTACTTCTGGTCGTTGACGCACGAATCGATGTCGGTCACGCCCACGCCCTTCGCGATGCCGAGGATCTCCTCGTCGGTCAGGCCCGTCGAGCCCTCTTCTGGCTGGTTGGCGTACATCGCCTGCATGAACGGCAGCGACTTGTCGGCATCGGACACCGCGACGCAGTACATCGCGTTCGCGGCGCGCGTCGAGTACTGCGTGCCCTGCGACGAGCGGTCGAGGATCGAGATGGGGTGGATGTTCAGCGTCATCGAACCGTCGTTGACGAGACCCTCGATCGTGTCGCCGTACGCCTGCTCGAACTGGTTGCAGATCGGGCACATGAAGTCGATGTACGTGTCGAGGGTGTTCGACCCGCTGCCGACCGCGATCGCGCCGGTCTCGGCATTGATGTTCGACGCCTTCGGCGGCTCGCCCGGCGCGGTCGATGCCTGGTTCATCCAGATCACCAGTCCCGCCACGACGACGAGCGCCACGACGACACCGACGCTGATCCAGATCGCGAACCAGTTCACCTTGCGCTGCTGCTGCTGAGCCATGCGTTCCCCTCTTATCCCACAGGCACGGGAGTGACGCCGAACGGTGCGAGTCCGGCCTTCCCGCCATCGGGCGCCGTCAGCACCCAGATACCGTCATCGTGCACGGCGACACTATGTTCCCAATGTGAACCGGCCGTGCCGTCGAGCGTCGAGACGGTCCAGCCGTCGTCCTCGACTCGTGTCTCCTGGTCGCCTATGACGACCATCGGCTCGATCGCGAGTGCGAGGCCCGGCCGGATCTCGGGGCCCGGGTCGAACACGCGGTAGTTGAAGACCGACGGCGACTCGTGCATCTTGCGACCGATGCCGTGCCCCACGTAATCCCGCAGGATGCCGTAGCCGTGACCTGCGTCGACGATGTGGCCCTCGATCGCGGCACCGATCTCGGCGAGGTGCTTCGCCGAGGCGAGTGCGGCGATGCCGGCCCACATCGAGCCCTCGGTCACGCGCGAGAGCTCCTCGCGCTCGGCGACGACGTCGGGACGCGACGGGTCGGGCACCACGAAGGTGAAGGCCGAGTCGCCGTTCCAGCCCTTGTACTCCGCGCCGGCGTCGATCGAGATGATGTCGCCGGGCTCGAGCGCGCGCGAGGACGGGATGCCGTGCACGACCTGCTCGTTGACCGAGGCGCAGATCGTGTGGCGGTAGCCGCGGACGAGCTGGAAGTTCGAGCGCGCCCCGCGCGAACGGATGACGCGGGAGGCTTCGGCATCCAGCTGATCCGTCGTCACACCCGGTCCGATGAGCGCCCGGACGGCATCGAGGGTGGCGGCCGTGATGAGCCCAGGCTCGATCATCGACCGCAGCTGGGCGGGCGACTTGTAGATCGAGCGGCGCAGGGCGACCACGTCAGGCGGCGGCGGGCCGCGCGAGCCCGCGGGCCTCGAGCGCCGCGATGATGCGAGCCGTGATCTCGTCGAGCGTGCCGACGCCGTCGACCTCGTCGACGATGCCGCGCGTGCCGTAGACGCCGAGGATCGGCGCCGTCTCGGTCTCGTAGATCGACAGGCGCGCCGCGATCACCTCGTCGGTGTCGTCGGCACGGCCCTGCTCGTGCGCGCGCTTCGCGAGGCGGGCGATGCTCTCCTCGCGCGGCACGGCGAGCACCACGACGGCGTCGAGAGCCTCGTCGCGGCCTTCCAGGAACTCGTCGAGGTGCATGACCTGCGGCAGGTTGCGGGGGTAGCCGTCGAGCAGGAAGCCGCCCTGGGCGTCAGGCTGCGACAGGCGGTCGCGGACCACGGCGCTGGTCAGCTCGTCGGGGACGAGCTGACCGGCGTCGATGATGCTCTTGACCTGCAGACCGAGGTCGGTGCCCTCGGCGACATTCGCGCGGAACACGTCACCGGTCGAGATGACCGGGATGCCGAGCGTCTCCGCGATGCGGACCCCCTGTGTGCCCTTTCCGGAGCCTTGAGGACCGACGATCAGAAGACGGACGGGACGTGAGGTCATCGCAGAAGCCCTTCGTAGTGTCGCTGCTGGAGCTGGGCGTCGATCTGCTTCACGGTCTCGAGGCCGACGCCGACCATGATGAGGATCGACGTGCCGCCGAACGGGAAGTTCTGGCTGGCACCGACCGTCGCGAGCGCCACGAGGGGCAGCAGCGCGATGAGACCGAGGTAGATCGAGCCGGGAAGCGTGATGCGCGTGAGCACATAGTCGAGGTACTCCGCCGTCGGACGGCCCGCACGGATGCCGGGGATGAACCCGCCGTACTTCTTCATGTTGTCGGCGACCTCGACGGGGTTGAACGTGATCGCGA
Organism: Microbacterium alkaliflavum; assembly: GCF_044325405.1. NCBI lineage: Bacteria > Bacillati > Actinomycetota > Actinomycetes > Micrococcales > Microbacteriaceae > Microbacterium > Microbacterium alkaliflavum. The sequence goes on from NZ_JBIQWL010000007.1 coordinate 128,908, forward strand.
CGTAGAAGTACGTGAAGCCGACGATGAGCAGGAAGTACAGGATCATGTACAGCGGGTGATCGCCGCGCACGAGATACAGCTGGATCCACGCGACCCACGCGGGCACCTCTTCACCGGCCTTGGGCTGGTTGAACTGTGCGATGAGCGCGGGGATGTACAGCAGCGACGAGGCGAAGATGACGGGCACGACACCGGCCATGTTCACCTTGATCGGGATGTACGTGTTGGTGCCGCCGTACGTGCGACGGCCCACCATGCGCTTGGCGTACTGCACCGGGATGCGGCGCTGCGATTGTTCGACGAACACGACGAGCCCGACGACCACCACTCCGACGGCGAGCACGAGGAGGAAGACCTCGAAGCCGCGCGACTGCCAGATCGCCCACATCGCCGCGGGGAACGAGGCCGCGATCGACGTGAAGATGAGGATCGACATGCCGTTGCCGATGCCGCGCTCCGTGACGAGCTCGGCGAACCACATGATGAGGCCCGTGCCGGCGGTCATGGTGATGATCATGAGCAGCTGGGCCCACCACACGTCGTTGGTGAGGAGCTGGTCGCACGCGGCGATGCCGGTCGTGCCGAACAGCTGGCCGCTGCGGGCCACCGTCACCAGCGTCGTCGACTGCAGCAGTGCGAGCGCGATCGTCAGGTAACGGGTGTACTGCGTCAGCTTGGCCTGGCCCGCCTGGCCCTCCTTGTAGAGGGTCTCGAAGTGCGGGATGACGACGCGCAGCAGCTGCACGATGATCGTCGCCGTGATGTACGGCATGACGCCGAGGGCGAAGATCGACAGCTGCAGCAGCGCACCGCCGGAGAAGAGGTTGACCAGCGAGAGCAGGCCTTCGGTGCCGGCGCTCTGCTCGCGCAGACACTCCTGAACGTTCGGGAAGTCCACGAACGGTGCGGGGATGTGCGCGCCGAGACGATAGATGGCGATGATCGCCAGGGTGAATGCGATCTTCCGCCGCAGGTCGGGAGTGCGGAAGACCCGCGCGATTGCGCTGAACAAGAGGATGCCTCCAGAAGGGATGCCGGAACGCGACAGGGCGCACCGTCAACCAGAGTAACCCAGGGCGTCACCGTCGACGTTGCGAGGGATTGCGCCTGGGGACGACAGCAGGGGCCGGAGAGTGTTGCTCCGACCCCTGCTGGGTACTACTTGACGGTGCCGCCCGCGGCGACGATCTTCTGCTCGGCGGAACCCGAGACCTTGTCGACCGCCACGTTGAGCTTGACGGCGATGTCGCCGGTGCCGAGCACCTTGACCTTCTCGTTCTTGCGAACGGCGCCCTTGGCGACGAGGTCGGTGACCGTCACGTCGCCGCCGGCCGGGTAGAGCTCGGCGAGCTTCTCGAGGTTGACCACCTGGTACTCGACACGGAACGGGTTCTTGAACCCGCGCAGCTTCGGCGTACGCATGTGGAGCGGCATCTGACCACCCTCGAAGCCGGCGCGCACCTGGTAGCGGGCCTTCGTGCCCTTGGTGCCACGGCCGGCCGTCTTGCCCTTCGAGCCCTCACCGCGACCCACGCGGGTCTTGGCGGTGTTGGCACCGGGGACGGGACGGAGGTGGTGCACCTTGAGCACGCCGGGGCGCGCTGCGGGAGCATCCTTCTTCTTGGTGTCGGCCTTGGGGGCCTTCTCGGCAGCCGACTTCTTGGCGGCGGCCTTCTTCGGGGCCTTCTCGGCCTCGACGGCTTCGTTCTTCTCAGCCATCAGTCGATCTCCTCAACCTTGACGAGGTGCGCGACGGTCTTGACGTAGCCGCGCGTCTGCGCGTCGTCGGGACGGACGACCGAGTCGCCGATCCGCTTGAGACCGAGCGAACGCAGCGTGTCGCGCTGGTTCTGCTTCTCGCTCACCTTGGACTTGACCTGGGTAACCTTCAGGCGCGCAGCCATCAGACACCTGCCTTCACTGCGGCCGCGGCCTCAGCCTCGGCGCGGACGAGACGGGCGGGGGCGACCTGGTCGAACTCGAGGCCACGACGCGCGGCGACCGCACGGGGCTCCTCGAGCTGCTTCAGGGCGTCGACCGTCGCGTGCACGATGTTGATCGTGTTCGACGAGCCGAGCGACTTCGACAGGACGTCGTGGATGCCGGCGCACTCGAGCACGGCGCGCACGGGGCCACCCGCGATGACACCCGTACCGGCAGCAGCGGGACGCAGCAGGACGACGCCCGCAGCGGCCTCACCCTGGACGGGGTGGGGGATCGTGACGCCTGCGCGAGGCACGCGGAAGAAGTTGCGCTTGGCCTCTTCGACACCCTTCGAGATCGCCAGGGGGACCTCACGGGCCTTGCCGTAGCCGACGCCGACGACGCCGTTGCCATCGCCCACGACGACGAGCGCCGTGAAGCTGAAGCGACGACCGCCCTTGACGACCTTCGACACGCGGTTGATGGTGACGACGCGCTCGAGGAACTGGCTCTCGCTGCGGTCACGACCGCCGCGGTCGCGGTTCGGGTTGCGCTCGCGGCCGCCGCGACGGGGCTCGCGCTCCCGCTCGGTGGTCGCAGCCGCCTCGGCCGGCGCCTCGGTGGCAGCCTGCTCGGTCACGTTGTTCTCCTTGATCTCACTCACAGGTTCAGACCTCCCTCACGGGCGCCGTCGGCGATCGCCGCGACACGGCCCGCGTAGCGGTTGCCACCGCGGTCGAACACCACGTCCGAGACGCCGGCGGCCTTCGCGCGCTCGGCGAGGAGCTCGCCGACCTTGCGGGCCTTGGCCGTCTTGTCGTCGCCGGAGGCGCGCAGGTCGGTCTCGAGCGTCGAGGCCGAGGCCACAGTGTGGCCCTTGCTGTCGTCGACGAGCTGCACGAACACGTGACGCGAGGAACGGGTCACGACCAGGCGGGGACGCTCGGTGGTGCCGACGACCTTCTTGCGAAGGCGGGCGTGACGACGCGCACGGGCGTCGGACTTCGTCTTCACGGCCATGGTTACTTACCAGCCTTTCCGGCCTTGCGCCGGACGACCTCGCCGGCGTAGCGCACACCCTTGCCCTTGTACGGCTCGGGCTTGCGGATCTTGCGGATGTTGGCCGCGGCTTCGCCGACAGCCTGCTTGTCGATGCCGCTGACCGTGAGCTTGTTGTTGCCCTCGACCGTCAGCGTGATGCCGGCGGGCGCCTCGATGAGAACGGGGTGCGAGAAGCCGAGGGCGAACTCGACCGCCGTGCCCTTCTGGGCGACGCGGTAACCGGTGCCGACGACCTCGAGGCCCTTGGAGTAGCCCTGGGTCACACCGATGATGTTGTTGCTGATGAGCGTGCGGGTCAGGCCGTGGAGCGAACGCGACTCGCGCTCGTCGTCGGGGCGGGTGACGAGCACCTGGCCCTCCTCGACCTTGACTTCGATGGGGCGCGCCACGCTGAGCGAGAGCTCGCCCTTGGGGCCCTTGACCGCGACATCCTGGCCCTCGACCGAAACGGTCACGCCGGCGGGGATGTCGATCGGGAGACGTCCGATTCGCGACATGTCAGATCACCACACGTAGGCGAGGACTTCCCCACCCACGCCCTTCGACTCGGCCTGGCGGTCGGTGAGAAGACCGGAGGAGGTGGACAGGATGGCGACGCCGAGGCCACCGAGGACCTTGGGGATCTCGCTCGACTTCGCGTAGACGCGGAGTCCGGGCTTCGAGACGCGCTTGATGCCGGCGATCGACCGCTCGCGGTTCGGGCCGTACTTGAGAGTCAGCGTGAGCGTCTGGCCGACACGGGCGTCGGTGATCTCCCAGGCGGAGATGTAGCCCTCCTGCTTGAGGATCTCCGCGATGTGCGACTTGAGCTTCGAGCTCGGCAGCGAAACGGAGTCGTGGTGCGCCGAGTTCGCGTTGCGCAGACGGGTCAGCATGTCTGCGACCGGGTCTGTCATTGTCATTTCTTGATTCCTTCGTTCACGAGGTTTCGGCTGCCGTTACACGACAGTCGACCTTCTATGAGATGCGATGTTCAGTTGTGGAGCGGATGCCCCGGCCCGGGGCCGGGGCATCCGGGTTCAGGCCTGCTGGTCTTCGCTCCGGAAGGGGAAGCCCAGGTGACGCAGCAGCGCCCGGCCCTCGGCATCCGTCGCCGCCGTGGTGACGATCGTGATGTCGAAGCCGCGCACGCGGTCGATCTTGTCCTGGTTGATCTCGTGGAACACGGACTGCTCCTGGAGACCGAAGGTGTAGTTGCCGTGGCCGTCGAACTGCTTGCCCGACAGGCCGCGGAAGTCGCGGATGCGGGGCAGGGCGAGGTTGACGAGGCGGTCGATGAACTCCCACGCGCGGTCGCCACGGAGGGTGACGTGCGCGCCGATCGCCTGGCCCTCGCGCAGCTTGAACTGCGCGATCGACTTGCGGGCCTTCGTGACGACGGGCTTCTGGCCCGTGATCTTGGTGAGGTCCTCGACCGCACCATCGATCACCTTGCTGTCACGAGCAGCCTCGCCGACGCCGGTGTTGACGACGACCTTGACGAGACCGGGGATCTGCATGACGTTGGCGTAGCCGAACTCCTCCTGCAGCGCCTTCTTGATCTCGCTGTTGTACTTCTGCTTGAGGCGGGGCTGGATCTTGCCAGCCTCCACGGCAGTGGCGGTGCTCATATTCAGAGGTCCTTGCCTGACTTCTTCGCGTAGCGCACGCGGACGGTGCGCTTCACGCCGTCCTTCGTCTTCTCCTCGACGCGGTGGCCGACGCGGGTCGGCTTCTTGGTCGAGGGGTCGACGAGAGCGACGTTGGAGATGTGGATGGGGGCCTCGAACGTCTCGATGCCACCGGTCTTGGTGCCGCGCTGGGTCTGGCCGACGCGGTTGTGCTTCGTGACGTAGTTGACGCCCTCGACGATGACGCGGTTCTGCTCGGTCAGGACCTCGAGGACCTTGCCCTGCTTGCCGCGGTCGCCGCCGCGCTCGGGCTTGGGGCCCGAGATGACCTGAACCAGGTCACCCTTCTTGATCTTCGCCATGATCAGATGACCTCCGGGGCGAGCGAGACGATCTTCATGAACTTCTTGTCGCGAAGCTCACGGCCGACCGGTCCGAAGATGCGGGTGCCGCGGGGCTCCCCGTCGTTCTTCAGGATGACGGCGGCGTTCTCGTCGAACTTGATGTACGAGCCGTCGGGACGGCGCGTCTGCTTGACGGTGCGGACGATGACGGCCTTGACCACATCGCCCTTCTTGACGTTGCCGCCGGGGATCGCGTCCTTGACCGTGGCGACGATGACGTCGCCCAGGCCTGCGTAGCGCCGGTTGGAGCCGCCGAGCACACGGATCGTGAGCAGCTCCTTGGCGCCGGTGTTGTCGGCGACCTTGAGGCGGGATTCGGTCTGAATCACTTCTTACTCCTTGGGTTCCAAGAAGGCCGGGGCCTTACTTGGCCTTCTCGAGGATCTCGACCAGACGCCAGCGCTTGGTCGCGCTCAGCGGACGGGTCTCGTTGATGAGGACGAGGTCGCCGATGCCGGCGGTGTTTCCCTCGTCGTGCGCCTTGACCTTCGACGTGCGACGGATGACCTTGCCGTAGAGGGGGTGCTTCACGCGGTCCTCGACCTCGACGACGATCGTCTTGTCCATCTTGTCGCTCACGACGTAGCCGCGGCGGGCCTTGCGATAGCCACGGGCGTTGACGTCGCGGACGTCGTGCTCGCCGTGCTCGACCTCTTCGGTCTGCTTCTTGTCAGCCATCACTCGGCCTCTTCCTTCACGGCCTCGTCAGCGGCATCCGCCTTCTTGGCCTTGCTCTTCTTCGCCTTCGTCGCGACCTCGAGCGGCGCGGGCGTGGCACGGATGCCGAGCTCGCGCTCACGGATCACGGTGTAGAGCCGCGCGATGTCGCGCTTGACCGCACGGATGCGGCCGTGGCTCTCGAGCTGGCCGGTGGCCGACTGGAAGCGCAGGTTGAACAGCTCTTCCTTGGCCTTGCGCAGCTCCTCGACGAGGCGCTGGTCTTCGAACGTGTCGAGCTCGCTCGGGGCGAGCTGCTTGGTGCCGATCGCCATTACGCGTCGCCCTCCTCGCGCTTGATGATGCGTGCCTTCAGGGGCAGCTTGTGGATGGCACGGGTGAGCGCCTCGCGAGCGAGCTGCTCGTTGACGCCGGCGACCTCGAAGAGGACGCGACCCGGCTTGACGTTTGCGACCCACCACTCGGGCGAACCCTTACCCGAACCCATGCGGGTTTCGGCGGGCTTCTTCGTGAGGGGACGGTCGGGGTAGATGTTGATCCACACCTTGCCGCCACGCTTGATGTGACGGGTCATCGCGATACGAGCGGACTCGATCTGACGGTTCGTCACGTACGCGGGCGTGAGGGCCTGGATGCCGAACTCGCCGAAGCTGACCTTCGTGCCGCCGGTCGCCTGACCGGAACGGCCGGGGTGGTGCTGCTTGCGGTGCTTGACCTTACGAGGGATGAGCATTACGCCGACGCTCCTTCTGCCACGGGGGCCTCGTTGCGGGGCCCACGACGGCGGTCGCCGCCACGGTCGTCACGACGACGGTCCGACTTGGGCGCGTTGGCCTGCTCGCGAGCCAGTTCCTTGTTGGTGAGGTCGCCCTTGTAGATCCAGACCTTCACGCCGATGCGGCCGAAGGTGGTCTTCGCCTCGTAGAAGCCGTAGTCGATGTTCGCGCGCAGCGTGTGCAGCGGCACACGACCCTCGCGGTAGAACTCCGAGCGGCTCATCTCGGCGCCGCCGAGGCGGCCGGAGACCTGGATGCGGACGCCCTTGGCGCCGGCACGCTGCGCGCCCTGCAGACCCTTGCGCATCGCGCGGCGGAACGCCACACGAGCCGAGAGCTGCTCGGCGATGCCCTGCGCGACGAGCTGGGCGTCGGCCTCGGGGTTCTTGACCTCGAGGATGTTCAGCTGGATCTGCTTGCCGGTGAGCTTCTCGAGGTCGGCGCGGATGCGCTCGGCCTCGGCGCCGCGGCGGCCGATCACGATGCCCGGACGGGCCGTGTGGATGTCGACGCGGACGCGGTCACGCGTGCGCTCGATCTCGATGTTGCTCACGCCGGCGCGGTCGAGCTGCGTCTGCAGGAGCTTGCGGATCCGGATGTCCTCGGCGACGTAGTCGGCGTAGCGCTGGCCCGGCTTCGTCGAGTCCGAGAACCACCGCGACACGTGGTCCGTGGTGATGCCGAGGCGGAAGCCGTACGGGTTTACCTTCTGTCCCATTACTTGCTCGCCTTCTTGCTGGTCTTGGCCGCGGGAGCCGCCTCAGCGGTCTCCGGCGTCGAGAGCACGACCGTGATGTGGCTCGTGCGCTTCTTGATCTGGAACGCGCGACCCTGGGCACGGGGCTGGAAACGCTTGAGCGTCGTGCCCTCGTCGACGTACGCGTTGGCCACGTACAGGTCCTGCTCGTCCAGGTACTCGTTCACCTGGTCGGCCTTGACCCGCGCGTTGGCGATCGCCGAAGCAACGAGCTTGTAGATCGGCTCGCTCGCGCTCTGCGGCGCGAACTTCAGGATGGCCAGGGCCTCCTGAGCCTGCTTGCCCTTGATGAGGGCGACGACACGACGAGCCTTCTGAGGGGTCACGCGGATGTGTCGCACGCGTGCGATGGACTCCACCATTTCTCTCTCCTCCTGGTCGCCTTAGCGGCGACGGCCCTTCTTGTCGTCCTTCACGTGGCCGCGGAAGGTGCGGGTGGGCGCGAACTCGCCCAGCTTGTGGCCGACCATGGTCTCGCTCACGAACACGGGGATGTGCTTGCGACCGTCGTGGACGGCGATCGTGTGGCCGAGCATCGCGGGGATGATCATCGAGCGACGCGACCAGGTCTTGATGACGTTCTTGGTGCCGGCTTCGTTCTGGACGACGACCTTGCGAAGCAGGTGCTCGTCGACGAAGGGGCCCTTCTTAAGGCTACGAGGCATCTTCCTCTACTCCTACTTGCGCTTCTTGCCGGCGTTGCGACGACGGACGATGTACTTGTCGCTTTCCTTGTTGGCGTGGCGGGTGCGACCCTCAGCCTGGCCCCAAGGAGAGACGGGGTGACGTCCACCGGAGGTCTTGCCCTCACCACCACCGTGCGGGTGGTCGACCGGGTTCATGGCGACACCGCGGACGGTCGGGCGGATGCCCTTCCAGCGGTTGCGGCCGGCCTTGCCCCAGTTGATGTTCGACTGCTCGGCGTTGCCGACCTCGCCGATCGTCGCGCGGCAGCGCGCGTCGACGTTGCGGATCTCGCCCGAGGGGAGACGCAGCTGGGCGTAGGGGCCGTCCTTGGCGACGAGACGCACCGAGGTGCCCGCCGAGCGGGCGAGCTTGGCGCCGCCGCCGGGACGGAGCTCGATCGCGTGGATGACCGTACCCGTGGGGATGTTGCGCAGCGGCAGGTTGTTGCCGGGCTTGATGTCGGCGCCGGGACCCGACTCGACGACGTCGCCCTGCGACAGCTTGTTCGGCGCGAGGATGTAGCGCTTCTCGCCGTCGAAGTAGTGCAGGAGCGCGATGCGCGCGGTGCGGTTGGGGTCGTACTCGATGTGAGCGACCTTCGCGTCGACGCCGTCCTTGTCGTTGCGACGGAAGTCGATGACGCGGTACTGGCGCTTGTGGCCACCGCCGATGTGGCGGGTGGTGATGCGGCCCTGGTTGTTGCGGCCACCGGTCTTGGCGAGCGGGCGGAGCAGCGACTTCTCGGGCGTCGATCGGGTGATCTCGGCGAAGTCAGCGACCGACGAGCCGCGGCGACCGGGGGTCGTGGGCTTGTACTTGCGAATAGCCATAGTTCTCTAGTCCTCTGTCCCGACCGTCAGCCGACTGCCGTGAAGATGTCGATGGTGCCCGACTTGAGCGTCACGATGGCGCGCTTGGTGTCCTTGCGCTTGCCCGTGCCGAAGCGGGTGCGGCGGGCCTTGCCGACGCGGTTGAGCGTGTTGACCGCGGCCACCTTGACGCCGAAGATCTTCTCGATCGCGAGCTTGATCTCGGTCTTCGAGGCACGGGTGTCCACGAGGAACGTGTACTTGCCCTCGTCGATGAGCCCGTAGCTCTTCTCCGAGACGACCGGCTTCAGGATGATGTCGCGCGGGTCCTTGTTCACGGCGGTCATGCCGAGACCTCCTCGGTGGCGCTCGTCTTCGACGCGACGAACGCGTCGTAGGCGGCCTTGGTGAAGACGATGTCGTCCGAGACGAGCACGTCGTAGGCGTTGAGCTGGTCGAACGACAGCACGTGGACGTACGCGAGGTTGCGCACGCTCAGGATGCTGAGCTCGTCGTCGCGGTCGATGACGACCAGCACGTTCTTGATGGCGCCGAAACCGGCGAGCACGGCGGAAGCGGCCTTCGTCGAGGGCGCACCCTCGATGCCGAAGGACTCCACGACGTGCAGACGCTCGCCGCGAGCACGGTCGCTGAGCGCACCCAGGAGGGCGGCCGCGATCATCTTCTTGGGCGTGCGCTGCGAGTAGTCGCGCGGCTTCGGGCCGTGGACGATGCCACCGCCGGTCATGTGCGGCGCGCGGATCGAGCCCTGGCGGGCGTTACCCGTGCCCTTCTGCTTGAAGGGCTTGCGGCCGGCGCCCGAGACCTCACCGCGACGCTTGGTCGAGTGGGTGCCCTGGCGAGCCGCCGCGCGCTGCGCGACGACGACCTGGTGGATCAGCGGGATGTTCGTCTTGACGTCGAAGAGCGCGGCGGGCAGCTCCACGGAGCCGGCCTTCTTGCCGTCGGCCTTCAGGACGTCGAGCGCGAGAGTCGAGTCAGCCATGAGATCAGGCACCCTTCACTGCGTTGCGGACGTAGACGATGCGGCCGCGCGCACCGGGGACGGCGCCCTTGACGAGCAGCAGACCCTTCTCGGCGTCGACGGCGTGCACCGTGAGGTTGAGGACGGTCACGCGCTCGCCACCCATACGGCCGGCCATGCGCATGCCCTTGAAGACGCGGCTCGGGGTCGACGAGGCGCCGATCGAACCGGGCTTGCGGTGATTGCGGTGCGCACCGTGCGAAGCGGAGACACCCTTGAAGTTGTGGCGCTTCATGACACCCGCGGTGCCCTTGCCCTTGCTCGTGCCGACGACGTCGACGAGCTGGCCGGCCTCGAACACGCCGTCCACCGTGAGCTCCTGACCGAGTGAGTAGTCAGCAGCGTCCGCCGTGCGGATCTCGGTGAGGTGGCGGCGAGGCGTCACGCCTGCGGCCTCGAAGTGGGCCGTGAGGGGCTTGTTCACCTTGCGGGGGTCGATCTGGCCGGCCGCGATCTGCACGGCGTTGTAGCCGTCCTTCTCGGGCGTGCGGACCTGGGTGACCACGTTCGGCGCGATCTCGATGACGGTGACGGGAACGAGCTTGCCGTTCTCGTTCCACACCTGGGTCATGCCGAGCTTGGTGCCGAGGAGGCCCTTGGAGACCTTTTCGTTGATGTGTGCCATGGTCGTCGTCCTCAGAGCTTGATCTCGATGTTGACGTCGGCCGGCAGGTCGAGGCGCATCAGCGAGTCGACGGCCTTGGGCGTCGGGTCGATGATGTCGATCAGACGCTTGTGGGTGCGCATCTCGAAGTGCTCGCGGCTGTCCTTGTACTTGTGGGGCGACCGGATGACGCACACGACGTTCTTCTCGGTCGGAAGGGGCACGGGGCCCACGACGGTCGCGCCCGCACGGGTCACGGTGTCGACGATCTTGCGCGCCGACGAGTCGAGGCCGGCGTGGTCGTACGACTTCAGGCGAATGCGGATCTTCTGTCCCGCCATTTGTCTGCTCACTCTCTTTCCGCGTCTTACCTCTGGGGCATCGGACGCACGTGACGCTCCGCGTTCGCGGGGCGCCTGGGCACTTCTTCACCGGCTGCTCTGTTCGAGCGCGGCCGATGGATGCTGCACCGCTGTTCTGCTGTCAAACCTGATGCCGTGGCATCCGGCTCCGCTCCCGCACGCACACGCGGACGCAAGCGCCCGCAGCGTGTGGGTTTCGGATTTGCTGTTCTGCTGCCCGCGGCCTAGGTCTTCACGCGTTCGCGCGGCCTATGCACTGCCTGGCAGTGATCCGGCGCACGCCAAGAGGGGCACCGGAGTGTGGAACCTGACTAGTCTACGGGTCGCCCGGGCGTGTCGCAAACCCGGGCGTGTCGCGTTCGGGTATGCACGGCTCCTTCTCAGGGCGATGGATGCCGCGACAGCGAGGAGGGGCGGTCGCGCT
>NZ_JBIQWL010000007.1:140206-196200 GCF_044325405.1 Microbacterium alkaliflavum
GCGCTGCGCGCGACCGCCCCTCCCCTGGCGTTTCAGGCCGTCAGACCCTGCGCGAGCGACGGATCGAGACGATCGTCATGCCGACGCCGGCGAGGACCGCGAGGGCGCCGAGTCCGAGCGCCCCGAGCTGCACCGCACCACCCGTGATGGCGAGGGTGTCGCCCGTGGCCGCGGCCGTCGGGGTCGGCGTCACCGACGGGGTCGGGTCTTCGGGGTCGTCGGTCGGGTCTTCCGGCGTCAGGAGGGTCATGGCCGGGTTGGCGCACTCCGCCGTCGCCTCGGGGTAGTCGACCGTCGTGGAGTACGTCGGGTTGACATCGAAGCGCACGGTCACGTGGTCGCGCGTCCAGGCGAAGTTGCCCGCCGTTTCCACGTACTGGCCGTCGACGAGGTCCCATCCGGGCCACATCTTCGGAGTGCCGTCGGAGGCGCCCGGCCAGAGCAGCTTGCCGCTCAATGCCTGACCCGTGATGACGTAGTCGTCGCCGCCCTTCGTGTTGACGAAGGTGATGGTGACGGGCGTCTGGCTCGACGGGACGAAGCCCTCGGGCAGGTCGACATCGTAGGAGAGGAAGGGGACGTCGCCGACGCACACCGAGCGGATGTCGCCGGGCACGAGCGGGCACGTGCCGATCTCCTGCTGCGTGAGCGTGCGGGTCTGGTGCTCGGTCTTCACCTCGGGCTCGCCGGGTTCGCCGTCGACGTAGACGGTCGTCGTGACGGTGCGGGTCTGCTCGACCGACGTGTCGCCACACGCCCACGTGCCGTCGGCCCAGGGCGCGGTGATGACCTCGGTCGTCGTGGTGGGCTGCTCGGGCTCGTCGCACGTGGCCAGCTCGCCCTCGGTCAGCGCGCGGGTGCTCGGCGCGTCGACAGAGGCGGGCTCACCCGCGACCCACTTCTTGGCCGCGGCATCCCACACGTACTCGATCGTCGTGGTCGTCGTGATGATCGTCGCCTCGGACGCCTCGCAGTCGAGCGTCGTCTTGGTGGTCGTCGTCACGTCGTCCGGCGGCTGGTTGCAGCGCTCGGTGAGCTGGGCCAGGTTCGGCACGTTCGGCCACACGGTCTGCACGTCTGCGGGGAACACGGTTCCGGGGGCGGGCGTCGCCGTCCACGTCGTGGTGCCGTTCTCGCCGGCCGACGACGTCCAGGTCACGCCGGCGCCCTGCGTCAGCACGCCGGCCGCGTCGCACGACGGCAGCGTCCAGGTGAGGGCGGGCGTGACGCTCTGCGGCTGGGGCTCGTCAGGCGTCGTGCCGCTGCAGACGAAGTAGTGCGAGATGACGGCCTGCTTGCCGCCGTTGTTGAGTGGCGACGCGTACGCGACTCCCGCCTCGGGGTGCACGACCACGTTGTTCCAGAGGTTGCCGGCCTTGACGACGAGGAGCTCCCAGTGGTCACCGGGCAGCAGCGTGGAGTCGAACGGCTTGAGGGTCACGGTCAGGCCGTCGGCGCTCACCGTGGCGTAGGGCGAGCTGGTGACGCCGTCGACCTTGACGCAGTCGGCCTGGTGAGCCGAGTACAGGTTCTCCCAGTAGGACTCCTGGTTCGACTGCGGCACCCACTGGACGAGCTTGCCCACATCGCCCTTCAGCGCGGTCGCCGATGCCCCCGCTGTGACGAGCGGTGCGACGACGAGAGCTGCGGCAGCCGCCAGGCTCGCAAGGGTCGTGAATATTCGCTTGCGCACAGGCACAGCGTCCCCAAACTCGGCGCTCTGCGCCGTCTCCCAAGGGCGCGCGGAAGCGCTCCGTGCTCGTCGTCGGCGCTCTGAGGCACGCCGGGATGCACGGCGCCGCAGCCGGCACCACAGTGTGCGGGCGAACCCGCACGAAACCCCAAGACCCGCCGTTCGGATAGTCAGCGGGCTGCGGGCTTTCAGACCCGCGACCGCAACCCTAATCGCAACCGCCGGCGCAACGCCAATCGCCCCGAACCCGCGTGTCGCGGGTGCGGGGCGAGGTGGCGAGGGAGGCGGGAGAGCGGGACCCGGAAGGTCCCGCTCTCCCGACGGTCACTCGTTCAGCTGGCCGCGGCGACGGCGGATCGCCAGCAGCGTCAGCAGTCCGCCGAACACCGTCAGGATGCCGAAGAGCGCGAGTCCTGTGACCGCCGTGGCACCCGTCACCGGCAGGGTGCCGAGCGTCACCGTCGCGTCATCTTCGTCATGGCCGGGGTCATCCGGATCGCCGAACGTGTAGTAGTCCACCACGCCGAGGTTCTGGATGACGTTGCCCGTGAACGACGGGCTCACAGTGGCCGCCAGCGTCAGCGTCGGCGCACTCGACGGCGAGCTGTTCGCACCGACCGGCTGGAGCGGGCCGAACAGCGTGCAGTTCAGCGTTCCGCCGTAGCCTGCCGAGTTCTGTCCGGTCACGGCGCACGTGTCTGTCCAGTTCGGGAACACCGAGGCGTCACCCTTTCCGGGCCAGGTCACCGAGGTGATCTTGACCGAGGCCGGGATGACGTCCGTCACCACGACACCGTCGGCTGCGGAGTCGTCGCTCACGTTGGCCACTGCCAGCGTGTAGGTGAAGGACTGCCCGGGCATCGTGTTCTGGACACTGGCCGTCTTCTCGATCTGCACGTTGCTGTGCCGCGCCTGGAAGCACTCGGGCGTCGCCGGCGGGTAGGAGATGTCGAACGTGAGCTCCGGGTTCACCGAGATCGTCACGGTCGTGTTGGCAGGCTGGGTGAGGTCGCCCTGGAACCGCCAGGCGGCATCGGCCTCGCTCAGGTCGGCGATGAGGCCGTTGTAGACGAACAGCGACTGCTGCTCCGCCGTCATGGGCGTCGTCGTGCCAGGCATGAAGTACTGGACCGGGTTGGATCCAGGCACGATGTCCGACAGCTCGATCGGCCGCCATCCCGGGTAGTCGACTGCCACGCCGGCGGGCGTGAACTCGGCACCCGGCCATGGCTCGAGTCCGGTCCACACCTGCCCGACCGGCCCGAGATCCGCCTCGTTGAGCACGACGACCGAGGGGACGCTCGTCGGGCTCGGCGGGTTGGGCTGCCACGTGAGCGTGCCGCCCTCGCCCGCCAGCAGCGCCGACTTGGACACGACCCAGCCGAGCACCGCGACGTCGCTCTGGCACGTCGTGAAGACGGTCGCCGTGATGTCGCGCGTCGGGATCTCGTGGGTGGCGCAGTCGTTGTCGGGGTTGCCGTCGAAGTCGGCAGTCACACACACCGTGTTGACGATCGAGTCGAGCGGCGGCGTGGGCTCCGGCGCCTCCTGACCCGGCGGGACCTCCGCGCTGGAGTCGGCAGGTGCCGGCAGGAACTGCGCCTGCACCGTGAAGGTCGCCGACTCACCCGCGCCGAGCAGCGGGATCGTCAGGTGGATCACGTTGGCCAGAAGATCCGACTCATCGGTGAAGGCGGGCCCGCCCGGGTTGACCGTGATCGTGCCGAAGAGCGCCACGCGCGAGTAGTACGGCTCCACGCTCAGCGAGTCATCGAGCACGTCGACGTTGGTCGCCGGGCCGTCGCCGTGGTTGGTCACGGTGATCTCGTACTGGAAGATGTCGAACGGCTCGACCGAGGTCTCATCGTCCGGCAGCACGGAGGTCTTCTCCACGCCGACGTCGTCGAAGTGGACGACCTCGCACGCGTCGTCGGACGCCGTGTATGCACCCGCGGTCACGGTGCCCGTGTTGGGCACGACGATCCCGGTGTCCTCGCTGTCGAGGCACTCGGCGGGCGGCACCGGCCCCGGCGCGGTCACTCTCACGACGGCCGAGATCGTGTAGACGTGCTGCGTGACGTTGTCGTCATCGGGGTCGAACCCGGCCGTCACGATCGTCCACGTGCCGTTGCCGTCGAACGTCGCGTTGTCCGGTGCGGGCGTGTTCGCACCCGCCTCGGCCGTCCAGTCGCCCTGCAGCTCGACGTTCGCAGGCAGGGTCGGCACGTCGGTCAGTACGTAGCCCACGGTCGGCCGCGGGTCGGCACTGGTGGACGGGTACGAGACGACGATCTGGTAGCTCACCGTCCAGTCACCCGTGTCGGGGTCCTGCGCCGGAGCGGCGCCCGGAGTCTTCTCGATCGTCGGGAAGACAGGCTCGGCACAGGCCTGAACCGGTGTCTGCGTGCCGCCCGAGTTGAGCACCGCGGTGTTCAGGAAGCCGCCGGCCTGACCCGGCGTCTGCGAGCACAGGAACGTCTGACCGGCGATCGCCGCCTCGTTCACCGTGGCGTCGGCCGTCACCGTGTAGGTGTGCGTCGATCCCGCCGTGATCGTCTTGGCGAGCGCGATCGGCGTCGGGTCCGTCACCGGGTCGAAGACGCCGCTGGCACCCTCACCCGACCACGACGCCGAGTTGACGGTGATGTCTCCGCCGAACTTGAGCGTGTCGATCAGGCTGTACCGCGCGTTGAGCCCGTCCGGGTTGGCCGGGTCACCGGCCGCCGCGAGGGTGACGACGAGGTCGTACGTGATCGTCCAGTCGCCCGTAGCCGGATCCTGGTCGACTCCCGTCACGGTCTTCGTGATCGTCGGGTAGACCCGGTCGACGACGGGGATGCAGTCCGAGTCGTCGATCGGGATGGCACCCACGAGCAGCGTCGCCGTGTTGAAGAAGCCCTTGCCCGGCTGATCCGTGCAGGCCCCGTCAGCCGGAACGAAGGTGTCCGTCACCTCGACGAGCCACGAGACGCTGTACACGTGCGTCGCGGCGGCCGGGAGTGCGGCATCCGTCACGAAGTCGGTCCCCGACGTGATCGGGAGGATCGGCTGGCCGCCGATGTCGGTGCGCTGCGCCGTTCCCGAGATCACGTTGATCCCCGACGCGAACGCAGGCGTGTCCGACAGCGAGTAGAACGTGTCGAAGCCGCCCGAGGTGACCGTCACGTTGTACGTCACCGTCCACCGCGTGGGGTCGACCGCGTCCTGCGTCGCCGCCACGCCCTGCTTCGCGATTGTCGGCAGAGCCGGCTCGGAGCAGTCGTCGGCGGGGATCTGGATGCCGTTGACCGTCACCGTCGCGATGTTGAGGAAGCCTCCCGCGCCCGGCGTCTCACCGCCGATGCAGGTGAGCGTGTCACCGTCCCAGCCGGCCTGGTCGATCGTCGCGTGCGCCGTCACGGTGTACGTCTCGACCCCGGCGGGGTCGACGTGCGGCGCCAGCAGCCGATCGGTGGCGAGCGTCGCCGCACCGGCAGTGAAGGTTCCACTTCCGCTGGGCCCGGTCCACGATGCGTCGTCGACCGTGATGTCACCGCCGAACTGCAGCGTGTCGACGAGGCTGTAGACCGCGGCGAGTGTGGTCGACGAGTTCGTCACGACCACGTCGTACGTGATCTCCCACGTTCCGTCTGCGAGCTGGTTCGTGTCGGTCACGGTCTTCGCGATCGTCACGGCCGGCCGGTCGATGTCGTCACAGGCGGACGAGTCGACCGTCGTGATGCCATTGGTCACGCTCGCGGTGTTCCACACACCGCCGCCGTCGGCGGGCGACGCGCCGCACGTGAGCGCCGAGTCCGGCACGGATGCCGCGACCACGACGTTGCGCGTGATGGTGTAGACGTGTGCCGCTCCGGCGGGCAGGGTGCCCGTCGCGAGCTGACCCGTACCGGCCCACGCGGCGTTGCGGACGAACGTGCCCTGGCCACCGGTCGTCGGGTCGGACGCCGCCCACGCACCACCGGTCACGCCGGCGGGCAGCGCCGCGGCGTTGTCCGTCAACGTGTAAGCCAGCGGGATCGTGGTCGGGTTGCTGACCGTGACGCGGTAGCTGAGCGTCCACTCACCCGTGATGAGGTTCTGCACGGCGGCCTGAGCCTGCTTCACGACCGTCGGCGAGCCGGGGACGGCGCATCCGGTGTCGCTGTCTGTGCCGCCGGGGAAGGTGACCGTCGCGCTGTTGAAGAAGCCGCCGCCGTTCGTCGGCGAGCAGACGAGGGCGCTCGGGGGCACCGGCGTCGTGTTGGTCGTCGCCGTCACCTCATACGTGTAGGTGTCTGTGCCGCCGCCCTCGATCGGAACGTCGGTGACGTCGGGGTTGCCCTGCCAGCCCTGCGTGACCACCGTGAAGCTCGAGTCGAACTGCGGCGTGTCGGAGAGCGTGTAGGTCGTCGCGAGCGTCGGGCTCGTGTTCGTCACGACCACCTGGTAGGTGATGTGCCACGTGCCGTCCGCCAGCTGCTCGACCACGCCGTCGGCCTTGGCGACCGTGACGGGGATGAGGATGTCGTTGTTGTTGAGCGTGCAGGTGACGTTCTCGCCGACTGCCAGCGTCAGGGTCGGGCTTGCCGGAGTGGTGCCCGCGTGTCCCGTGCACGAGAGGGCGTCGAGCGCGTAGGCCGCGGGTCCGCCGGTCTCGGCGATCGTGTACACGACGCCTGCCTTCACCGGCTGCGACGTCACGGCCGGGGTGGCCGTGACTCCGCTGAGGTTCGGGCCGTCCGGGGTCGTCGCGGTGAGCGTCCAGTCGGTCGGCTGCGCGGTCCCGCCGTTGTCCAGCGTGACCGTCTTGACGAGCGTCAGGACGGGCGCGATGTCGTCGTTGACGAACCGGTACACCGGGTTGTCGAGCGCGGCGACGGTCACTGGGTATTGGCCGCCGACGGACGCGACGTCGACCCACGCGCCGTTCACGAACTGCTGCAGCTTGGAGAATTGGTAACCCGGAACGGTGGACTCTGTCAGCGTGTAGACGTGACCCGGGCGAACGTTGAATGTGCTCGCGGGAACCGCCGTCTCAGAGCCCGGAACGGTGGACGGCACGAGCCCGGCGACCGGCGGCGCTGCTGCCGGCGTCGCCGTGAGGGTCCAGTCGGAGGCCACGGCCGATCCGCCGTTGTCGTTCACGACGTTCTTCAGCAGGGTGAGCTGAGCGGTCTGGTTGACGAAGGTGCACGCCACCCGGTAGCCGAGCGGAACGTTCACGCCACCGTTGATGCCGTCTGAGAAGCCGCTGCCCGGCCACGGTGCGCCGTTCGCATCGACACGGATACAGGTCGCGGAGCCGGTCGACAGCGGGTTGGACTGAAGGTTCGTCCGCTGGTCGGTCTGGGCGTAGGTCGGGTCGCCACCGGTCTCGAAGAGCTGGTAGCGGGCGTTGGGGGTGACCTGGTGAGTCACTCCGCTGGCACCCGGGGCGAACCCAATCGGAGCCGGGACGTCAGTGCTCTGAGCGTTGAGCGTCCAGAGGGCCGGAGCAGCGTTTCCGCCCTGAACCTGCTTGACCAGGGTGAGGGTGCTGTTGCAGACGACTGTGTTGGTGATGGTCGCAGTGTTGCTGACCTGCGTCAGTTGCATCTGATAGCCCGCACCGAGGGGGATGTTCGAAGGAGTGCCGTTCAGATCGGTGACCACGGCCTGGTTCGTACACATCGTCGGGTCGACCAGCGTGACCTGCTCCGAGAGCGTCGTGCTGTCGCCCACGGCGTATCCCGTGCGGGTGACGCCCCAGCCCTGGTCGCTGGCGGCCGCGCCGTCAGGCCCGGTCAGCTGCAGGTTGGCGTTCAGATCGCTCGGCTGTGCACCGTTCGCGTACGTCACGCCATTGACGATCCACGTCTTGTTGACGGTGATGTCGGCTTCGGGTGCCGCAGCACGGTTGAAGACGGTGCAGTTGACCGCTTGCGTGCTCGGCACATCCACGGTGAATCCGTCGGTCGGATTCCCGGTCGGTATCACCGGCGTATTCGTATTGAGGTTTGTACAGACCGCGTTCTGACCGTTGACCGGCTGCAAGGTGAACCCAGGCTGCTGCGCCTCGACGACGGACACCGATGCGCTCGTCGTGCCGCCGGGGAACACGAGCGGATAGGTCACGGTACCGGTGCCGTCGGCGATCGTCGTGCGCACGCTGTTCGGCGTCGTGACGCCTGCCGTGTTGATCGTGCCGGTGAACTGCCAGCCGGCGCCTGCGGCAACCGAGCCGGTCGTCGTGCCGACCGGTGCCGTGTTCGGCACGATCTGCTTCGTGACGGTCAGCGTGCCCTGGCAGTTGCCGAGCGCGAGGTTGCGCAGGGTCGTGCCGACGCTCGCGTAGTCGTTGGTCTGGTAGTAGTCCGAGCCCAGCGTCGGTCCGGAGATCGCCCGCAGGTTCAGGCCGTTCGTGGCACCGGTGGCGCCGTCGCCCACGCCGAAGGCGATGATGCGGGTCGGGGCGGATCCGCCGGGGCCCGCCTTGAGTGCGTTGGCCGAGAAGATGCCGTTCTCGGTCTCACGGAAGCGGTTGTTGCTGCCGTCACCCTGCGCGGGCTGGTTGTACGACGTCGGGTTGCCGTCGGTGATGACGACGGCGATGTCGAAGTTGTTGATGGCGGTGTTGGCCGCGGCGGCGGTGGCGAAGCCCCGGTCCCAGTTGGTCGAGCCGCCGGCCGTCCACGGCGCGTAGAGGGCTTTGAACGCCGCGTTCTGCGCGGGGGTCGACACCGAGGTGAGGCTCGGGAAGTTGGCCGTCGCGCCGCTGGCCGGGCTCAGCGTCGAGAACGAGAAGAGCGCCATGCGCGAGGGCGTGCCCTGCAGCGAGCTGACGAACGTGTCCGCCGCCGTCTTGAGTGCGGCGAGCGAGCCGGACACGGATCCGGAGAGGTCGAGGATCAGCGCGATGTCGACGCCGCACGACGGGGCGACCGTCGGGTTGTTGCGCGACTGCTGCCAGATGCCGCCCGATGCGGTCGGCGCGGTGCCCGACGAGAGCATGAAGTCGTTGGCGTTCTGCGACGAGTAGGTCGTGCCCGCGCGCAGCTGGGTGCCGGTGCGGAACGTGTACTGCGTCGATGTGCCGGCGCCGGCCGAGCCGCCCGTGCGCAGGAACGGGTTGGTGTAGTAGCCGGCCGGAGCGGGCGCACCGGTCGGGGCGACCACCCAGTAGCGCTGATCGCGGTTGGTGCCGGCAGGGCCCGCCTGCGTGTTCGGCACGATGAAGGAGCAGTCGCCCTGGGCGTCAGACGTGCAGAGCGCCCAACCGGGATCGGTGCCGGTCGCGCCGTCGGGTCGGGTGCCGCTCGGAGCGGTCGCCGAACCGGTGTTCAGCACGAGGATGCGTCCGGCCAGCGGGGTCACGCCCGTGATGCCGGTGCGGTCGGAGCCCACCTTGACGGTGATCACTGCCGTCGTCGGGCCGGGATCGGGAACGAGGAGCGGACCGACGTCAGGGGCCGTGGCATCCTGCGTGTCCGGGGAGATGCTCGGCGAGTCGGTCGGAGCCAGTCCGGCGTCGGGTGCCGCAGGAGTGGCAGGGTCGGTCGGCGTCGACGTGTCAGCCGGCGGATCGGTCGGCGTCGACGAGTCGGCCGGCGGATCGGTCGGCGTCGACGAGTCGGCCGGCGGATCGGTCGGCGTCGACGAGTCGGCCGGCGGATCGGTCGGCGTCGACGAGTCGGCCGGCGGATCGGTCGGCGTCGACGAGTCGGCCGGCGGATCGGTCGGCGTCGACGAGTCGGCCGGCGGATCGGTCGGCGTCGACGAGTCGGCCGGCGGATCGGTCGGCGTCGACGAGTCGGCCGGCGGATCGGTCGGCGTCGACGAGTCGGCCGGCGGATCGGTCGGCGTCGTGTCGTCGGCAGGGGGCGTCGTCGCGGTCGTGTCCGTCGGGCTCGGTGTGGGCACGGTGTCGGCGAGCGCCGGCGTCGTCACCCCCGAGACCATGAGAGCAGCCGCGATCGCCGTCGCGATCGCTCCGGCGTACCAGCGGTGCCGCAACACCAGCCGATCCCTCCGCCGCTGTTCCCGAATGCTCTTGCGCGAGCCCCCGCGCTTCGAACCACGACCGCCGATCGACACTGACATGCGCTACACCCGTCGCTTGACCGGGGCTTCCCCGAAACGCGAAGCCCCCCACGCGAAGACGCGATAATGCCAGACCGAATAAGCCCCCCAGGGCGCCTCGGTCGCGGCACACCCCTTCCCGGCCGAACCTAGACCGGTGCGATAGTCACCGTCAACCCCCTCCTGAGCGTTTCCTGAGAGGCGGGATGCTGGACACGACGAAGGGCCCGGGGCGTACCCCGGACCCTCTGCGTGCGTGGCTAATCGTTGCCGACGGCGCCGTCGGCCTTGTCCCGCAGGTCGTCGACGGTGGCGTCGAACTGGTCCGGCGAGATCTTCTTCGCGAGGTCTGCCGCGCTGTCGAACACCTGGTCGCTGACCTGCTCGGCCTGTTCCGACTTCAGGAAGCCGTCGACCTGTTCCTTGTTGTCCTCGTAGAGCTTCTTGCCCTGGTTCACGATGTCTTCGATGCCCATGCGGACTCCCTCCGGGTGGATGCGGCGCCAGGCCGCCATCGCCATCCTTCCGGCTCGTTCCGGGTTTGGGTACCCGTCACCTCACGCGGAGGCCTCACTCACTCGGACTTCGCGGGGAACAGCGCGTCGCAGGTCGGTGAGATCGTGACCGGCGTATCGGTGACCGTCGGCGAATAGCGGACGGCCAAGGGCCCGAGCTGCCCCTCGGGAAGCGTAGAGGTGAACGCGACAGTCTTGGTCTGCCCCATCGGGATCGTGACCGTGATGCTCTTCGCGTCGCGCCCCGCCTCGTTGCCCGTACGGGTCCACTTCTTGATGTCGCCGTTCTCCGGGTCGCTCGTGATCGCGCCGCCCACGGGCGCGTACGAGATAGCGTCGAGGACCATCGTCGTCCGCGGAAGCTTCAGGCTCTTGTTCCGCCAGGCGAGCGTGTACCCGCTCAGCTTGGACGACGGCACGGCGTTGTTCATGGTGAGCGTGGTGGTGACGGTGCGCGCTGCCGCATCGCAGGTCACGTCGACACTCGTCGAGAGGTAGTACTCGAGCTTGCTGTAAGACGCGTCGTTGAGGTAGATGCCGACCTGCGTCGCCTTGGCGTTGTCGGCGATCAGGGCACCGTCGACGCCCTGCTCGACAGCCATCGCCTGCTCCTCGGGGCGGGTGAACCACGCATAGACGCGCTGCTCCCCGATGGCCTTCTCGAATGCCTTGATCATCGCCATGGGGTCCCAGCCGCCGCTCGAGACCTTGTCGAACACGCGAGCGGAGACGTCGCCGAAGTAGTCGTCGGCGGCGTCACCGTCGATCCCGAACTTCTCATACGTCTCGCTCAGCAGTACCTTCACCGCGTTCGCGGAGCTGATCCTGCTGCCGTCCTGAAGCTTCACCGGACCCGTCACGGCGAGCATGTACGAAAGGACCACGGGATCGATCGAGATGACTCCGTCGACGTCGCCGCCCATTGATTGCTGCCAAAGGGCGCGGTACATCTGCGCCGCCGTCGGGAAGTCCGCGAGTCGCGGATAGTTCATCGTGTTGTCGGTCAGATCGTCTTCATAGAGCGCTCTCGTGGAGTCGGGCAGCTGCTGATCGACGCGACCCTCGATCCCGTCTTCGGTGAACTTCGCGGACTCCTCGTCCGACAGCATCTTGAGATGGCCGTCGTCCAGCTCGATGACCGCCGAGGTCGCCCCATTGCCGCCGGTCGCCCGGATCTCGGCGTTGTTCTGGAAGACCACGATGTATCGACGAGGACCTTCGCTGCCTGCGAGATGGAGCGCGGTCGGAAGATACTTGTCGACCGCGGCGAGCGCCGGCTCCGCCTGATCCATGACGTCGAGAAGCTGTGCGATCGCGTCGCTCACGACCGGCAGCAGCTGCGCGCGATCGATGTCCGCGACATGGGACTGGGCTGCGGCGAAGGCGGTCGAGATCTGCGGAAGAACGTCGAGAGCGCCCTTCAGCGGCTCCAGGTTTATCCCGCCACCCTCGACGCTCAGCTGGTCGAGGTTCACGGTGCTCAAGAGCTGGATCGCCGGCGGCATCGCGTCGTGCGCCAGCACGTAAACGGCCTCGGTCGCGTCCTTCACCGCAGCGACGTTGTGGCCGACGATCGGAATCGCAGATGCCATGTCCCACAGCGGATTCTGAACCGTCGCGTTTGCGCGCGCGGCAAGAGCGAGCACGTGATCACTCGTCGACTCCAACGCCGCCGCATCGCCCGACTTCACGAACTTCGTCAGCCCTGAGAGCTGCGCCTTCGCGGCGAGGAGATCGTCACGGACGTCGAAGGCCTGCTTCGCGAAGACACCGGCGACGGCGGCGAGAGCGGCAAGAGCCGCGAACGTGCCGAACAAGACCCACGGCCAGCGGCGACGGGTCGCCGCCTGGGCGTGATTTCCGGCGCGCCCATGCCTATGGCGACCGTGGCGAGGTGTTCGGGGCATCAGTGGATGCTACCGGGATGGCGCTGTGTTCCCGCCGAGAGGCGCATCAGCTGCTCGTCGCGCCTGGCATCACGACCGCCCGGATGGTCCGGAAGAGGATCTGGACGTCCTGAAGGAATGACCAGTTCTCCACATAGTAGAGGTCGAGGCGGATCGCGTCCTCCCAGGGGAGCGACGAGCGGCCGCTCACCTGCCACAGGCCGCTCATCCCGGGTTTGACGAGCAGTCGCCGATGGGCGGCGTCGTCGTACAGTGCGACCTCCTCCGACCTCTGCGGACGAGGACCGACGAGGCTCATCTCACCGCGCAGCACGTTGAACAACTGGGGCAGCTCGTCTATGGAGTGCTTGCGAAGGAATCGGCCGACACCAGTGATCCGCGGGTCGTCTGTGACCTTGAAGAGGGGTCGGTCGGTCGTGCCCTGCAGGTCCAGCAGACTGGCGAGCTGATCGTCGGCGTCGGCGATCATCGATCGGAACTTGATCATCCCGAATTCTCGCCCCCCTCGCCCGACTCGCAGCTGCCGATAGAGGATCGAACCCTTGCCGTCGGCTCTGATCGCCATGACGGTGGCGATCATGAGCGGCGAGAAGAGCAGGATGAACACGATGGAGCCGACGATGTCGAACGCACGCTTGATGACCCGCTTGTAGCCCTCGAGCGTGGGGTATTCCACGTGGATCAGCGGGAGACCGGCGACCGGGGTCGAATGGATTCTGGGGCCGGCGACATCCGTGAGGGCGGGAGCGACGACCCACTGGATGTCCCGTTCGGCCAACTCCCATCCGAGTACCCGCATCGACGTCGGATCCAGGTCATCGGCACCCGCAAGGATCACGGTGTCGGCCTGAACATGACCGATGGCGTCGACCGCGTGCGCATAGTCGCCCAGGACCTTCACATTCCCCGCGATGCGCGCGTCCGTCGCGTGCTGCGTGATCGCGCCGATCACGACATAGCCGGTGCCTTCCGTGCGGCGGATGACTCGAATGATGTGGTCGACCTTGGCACGGTCGCCGATCACGACAGCCCGTTCGAGGAAGGCGCCCTTGCGCTGATTGCGCCGCAGCCATTGGCGCCAGAGCCAGCGAGTGAAGATCAGCAGGCACAGCCCCACGGGAGCAGCGGTGAGGAAGAGCAGGCGGGACAGGTCTGCGCGCAGGAAGAAGCCGAGCAGTGCGACCGCGGCGAATGCGGCCAAGGTGCCGTTCGTGACGCGGCGATATTCCGAAGCCCCGTTGCCCACGGTGTGCTCGTCGCGCGAGTCGACCACTTCGAGTGAGACGAGCCAGCCGACGGCGATCACGCCGAGGACGAGCACGTAGCTGAGCCTCGGACCGTTGGGCCAGCTGACGACGGTGGTGCCGAATGCGGCGAGAGCGAGCGTGAACACCCCGAGCGTGACCACGATCACTGCGGCATCCGTATAGAACAGTCGGCGGGCGTACCGGCGGCGCCACCGGGAATCACGGTAGGGCCGCGCGCTGCGTACCTCGGCACGCCGTGCGCTCGGGCGGTCAGCCGCCGGAGCGGGCTCCGACGCAGACGTGACCGGCTCGAGATCGGGACGACGGTCCTGTGACTCGTCGTGCTCTCTCGCGTGGCCCATAACGCTCAATAGGTTACGACTCGCCCGGGGCACGCCCTGTAACGTCTGGGGACAAGAGAAGAGGAGCCATGCCCAAAGTCGTCTACTGGAATCCGAGGGCCGGCCTCGGCAGGGGGCGGATATCGACTCGGATCCATCTCGGCCCCAGGGTGGACAATTTCGGGGATCGGCTCTCCCCCCTCATCGTGGATCGCCTGCATCAGACACTCGGTCTCGGTGAGGCATTGTCCGGTCGAGATCGTCTCCTCGCCGTGGGTTCGATCCTGCACCTCGCACGCGACGGCGACGTCGTGTGGGGCACCGGTGTCAACGGGAAGATGCTTCAGAGCGTCTACCCCCGTCTGGACGTCCGCGCCGTGCGAGGGCCGCGCACCGCCGAGAGGCTGCACCGGGCAGGAGTCGAGGTGCCGGAGGTCTACGGCGATCCCGCCCTGCTGCTCCCGGACCTCTGGACCGACGAGCAGCTCGGCATCGAGCGCCGCTCGGGCGGGACCGTGCTCGTCCCGAATCTCCATGATCGGTCGCGCTTCCCCCAGAGCGCGATCAACCCCCGGGGCGACGTCCTCACATGCGTTCGCGAGATAGCGTCGGCCCGCCTTGTGATCGCGAGCTCCTTGCACGGCGTCATCGTCGCCGATGCCTACGGCGTTCCCGCTGTGCTGGTCGCCTCCTCGACGGAGCCGAGCTTCAAATACGAGGACTACTATCTCGGCACCGGACGTCCCGCCCCGACGCCCGCGGCCACGTGGCGGGATGCGATGGATGCCGTCCCCTCGGCGCCCATCACGGCCTGGTCATCTGGA
Organism: Microbacterium alkaliflavum; assembly: GCF_044325405.1. Lineage (NCBI taxonomy): Bacteria > Bacillati > Actinomycetota > Actinomycetes > Micrococcales > Microbacteriaceae > Microbacterium > Microbacterium alkaliflavum. The sequence goes on from NZ_JBIQWL010000007.1 coordinate 154,771, forward strand.
CCCCTTGTCAAGGCGTTCCCCGCCGACCTCTGGAGACCGAGTTCTCACGCCCCGCTGGACAGTCGGTAAGTGTCTCTGCGCATCCTCTTCGTCAGCCATTCGAACCCGTACGGCCCGTTCCGGGTGGGAAGTCATCATCTCGCGGGCGAATTCGCCGATCGGGGACACGAGGTCGTGCACCTGTCCACGCCGCTGTCGATCGCGCACGTGCTCACCGGGCGAATCCCCGTCGAGAGGGTGCGCGCCGCGCCGGTGGACCGGATCGGGCAGGACGGTGTCCGGTATCTCGTCCCGCGCAGCCTTCTGCCCGCCGGCGTCGGGCGGTTCCGGGTGCAGCACACCACGAGACGCCTCCGGCTCCCGCGATTCGACGTCGTCCTGATCGATCAGCCGTTGCTGTGGTCGCGCTCGCTGCGACGAGTCGGCGCGCGCATCGTCTACAGGCCGACCGACGAGTACCCGGAGGGGCTGAAGGCACGACTGCAGAAGGACGTCCTGCGCCACGCTGACGGTGTGGTCGCGACCTCGGGAGAGGTGCTGCGACGATTGGGCCCACTCGACATCCCGTCCGTGATTCTGGAGAACGGCGTCGATGTCCGTCGCTTCGCACCAGAACGCGTCGCGGCGCGCGCCCAGGTGTGCGTGTACGTCGGAGCCCTGGATTCACGATTCGACTGGGATCAGCTGAACGCCTGGGCCACGGAGTTCGGCGCCTGGCGATTCCTGGTGGCGGGGCCCGCCACGGAGGCACCCACCCGTCTGCCTCGGAACGTCGAGATGCTCGGGCCCGTGCGGTACGAAGAGCTTCCCCTGCTCCTCTCCGGCGCGCGCGTCGGTCTGCTCCCCCTCTCCGCACACTCGCTCAACGCCGGGCGCAGCCCGATGAAGCTGTGGGAGTACCTTGCGAGCGGACTCGCGGTGGTCTCTCGGGAGACTCCCGTGCTCCGGCCGATTCCGGAGATGGGCGTGTTCACCTACACCGATGCGACGGCAGCTTCATCAGCGTTGCGGGCGGCGATGCGCGTCGAGATCCCGAACGACGCGGGCGCAGATCGCGCGCGCGAACATTCCTGGACCGTGAAGGGCGAAGCCCTGCTCGAGTTCATCGCCTCGCTCCCGGCGGATCAACGCCCTGCCGGTTCTCGCCGGACGCGACGCGGCTGACTCACGGCGCGCTCGTAGGCGTCGACGAGGAGGTCCCCGATCGCCGTCCACTCGCGGCGCGACAGGTCAGGCCCGTCCGGGTCTCGATCAGCCGATCGCGAGAGTCGGACCAGCTCGAGCAGGGTGGGTGCGTCCAGCGGTCCCGCGTAGGTATGGACCCAGCCGGGCCCGAACTCGTCGACGAGGAGTTCGGTCGTCGGCGACGACGGCACGACGACAGGACGGCCGAGCGACAGCGCCAGAAGAGCCGCTCCCGAGTTGTGCATGGCCAGGTACGGGAGCACGACGACCTCGGCCGAAGCGATCGCGTCGGCGAGCTCTTGGTCGCTCACGAAGCGCAGGTCCACGTGGATCCGCGAGTCGAACGCGGCGAGCTCCCCGACCCGCGCCCCGGTGGCGTCATCGTCCGGTCGACCGAGGATGTGCAGACTGAGCTCGGCGTCGTCAGCCTCGATGAACGCGTGGAGGAGCTCCGGTGTCCCCTTGTAGCCACGGATCCGACCGAAGTTCAGCAACCGGCCGGCGACGGGAACGGCCGACGCGACGGGCGTGTACCAATCCCGGTAGTGGCCATGCGGCACGAGCACGGTGCGACTCGGGTCGGGCGTCGGCGTCTTCTCGTTGAGGATGATCCAGAGCGTCGTCAGCCGCTCGAGCCGCTCCAGCAGGAGGCGCTCCACCCACGACCCGTCCTCGTGGGGCTGCACGTTGTGCACGGTGCGGACGACGGGCTTGCGCTGGAGACGGATCCTGACGAGGAAGAGCGCGAACAGGGCATTCTTGACGATGCGCTCGAACACTCGAGCGTGCCTCAGCGAGTTCTCCGGCCAGTGGACATGCAACACGTCGAAGCGTTCCGTGAAGATCCTCGCCCACCGGAAGTACGACGTGCGCACCCGATCATGGGGCAGGGAGAGCACGAGCAGCGAGCTGTAGGGATTGTCGATCGGTCGGTCGCCGTGACGTTGCGGATCGGCGAGAAGCTGGAGCACACGGATCGGCCGCGCCTGCCCGTCACTCTTCTTCGTCACGGTCGTCCAAGGCGAGTTCGACGTCGTCCGCTGCGGACTCGGCGTGGCGACGCATCGCTTCCGCGATGGCCGAATCGATCTCGTCCAGCTTCTCGGAGGAGACCTGCTCGGCGATCATCCGCTGCCGCCATCCGACGGACCGAAGATCAGGTGTCACCCTGTGGACCTGCCAGTCACCCTCCATCCCAGCTCCCAGCAGGTGATCGCGGAACTCCATGTCGACGCGCTTGGCCCGAGGTGACGCCTCGAGCGTGATGAGCGCGCACGGGATGCCGTAGCTGTGACAGATCACGGTGACCCCGACGCTGCTGGTGATCACACCGTCGTACCCCGACAGCGTGTTGATCGCGGCCACGATCTGGTCCGGCTTCGCCCCCGCGATCGGGAACTCATCCACGTCTTCGGGCAGTTGGAACGGAATCCCCGCGTCGGAGTGATTCCGTACGAACACGAGTCGACCATTCGTCGCGCCGAGTCCGATCCGGTGCACACGACCGGCCAGCAAGCGAGGATCGCCGAAGCTGTCGACGGCCGGACCGCCGCCGCGCGCCACGACCCGTGCGGTGAGGGGCCCTCTGAGCGAGACGAAGTAGGCTCCCGGATCGACCCGCGCCTCCAGCTTCGAGACGCCCGTGCCCGCCACGATGGAGGTCGGACGTGCGAAAGCGGCGAGCGAACCGCCGAGCACGAGATGCGGCGGCGGATCGGCTGATCCGGCCAACGGCACGAACTGCACGGCGCGCCGAGTCGTCGCGTGGATGAGATACGGGTTGAGCCACTCGTCGAATGAGCCCGGCATGGGCTTGGGCCACCAGAACATCGGGATCGGACCGGCATCCCGCGCGGAGGCGGACCACGGGGTCGAGTAGCTGAGGAAGGCGTCCGCCCCGCCCATGGCGTTCCGCTCACGCTCCGTGAGCTCGCCGCTCGAGAGGAGCCGGACCGCAGCATTGTGATACGCGGCGCTCTGCCCGCGCTGCGCCTCGATGAGCAGTCGGTCGACCAGGGCGCTTCGTCGTGCCGACTCCTTCTCCGATGGCTTCGGCACGTCGACGGCGCCGCCATCGGTGTCGCCGCCGACCGCATCGGTCGCGCCCGCGGCCGAATCCGCGTTCGATCTGGCAGCGTGGCGCTCGCGGTCGCGCTCGAACCTCAGCGAGTCCCGCGCGAACCGCATCAGCGTCGGTGCCAGGCCGGACACCCGTCCGAAGTAGATGCGCAATGCCATCGCCATCACGATCGCAGTGGCGATCGCAAGGCCGCCGCTGAAGGTGCGCCACGCGACCAGCGCCAGGGCGACACCGCTCGCGGCCGAGGCCGCGCTCGCCGCGAACTCGGCGGAGAACACCCTCTCCCTGATGGGCGCCTCCACGCTCTTCTCGGTGCTCTCCATCAGGTCGCGCTGCACCCGGATCTGCCGCCGATAGAGAACCGACACCTGGAGAAGGACGAGGAGGGTCAGGATCGCGCTCACGGCCCCCACAACGAGGTCGAGGAACACGAGCAGCGCGAGCACGGCCACGATCTGCACCAGGTCGGCGATCACCGTCGAGACGCCGAATGCCTGCGCCCACTGCCAGGAGGCGGCTCCGACACCGGTTCTCTCCTGCAGATCGGCGAACGCACCGCGGAAGAGCCGCACTCGCCAGAACTTCGTCACGTGATGCAGGCCGCGTGTGACCGCGAAGCCGGCGAAGAACAATGCCAGCAGTCCGACGACGACGGCAGTCTGGCCCGCCAGTTCCCCGGTGCCCTCGACGAGGAGGCTCGAGAAGATCTGGAAGACGAGGAGCTCTCCGACCGGGACGAGGGCCATCAGCACCATGAGCGCGATCAGCTGCGAACGGCTCCGCCAATGCGGGAACTGGTGCGTGAAGGCCGCGAAGACGTCCCCGAACATCTCACGCTGCGGTGTCGTGCCAGTCGGCGACGGCCGACCGCAGAGCCGAGTCGACTTCGTCGAGCTTGGCCTCCGAAACGAACTCCCGCGCAAGCCGCGAGCGGAAATCGATCGAAGACATGTCCAAAGCTACGGCCGTCGGCTCCCACATCTCCTCTGTGGAGGCTCCGAGCGAATAGTCGCGGTACTTCATCCCCGATCCGGCGACAGACTCCTCGAATCCGCGGAAGCCCACGAGCGTCACAGGGATCCCGTAGCTGTGGCAGGCGATCATCACGTGCATCGCGCTGGTGACCACCCCGTCGTATTCGTGCATCTTCGCCAGGAGTGCGGCGAGATCATCGGGGCTGGAGCGGAGCACGCTGGCCTCGTCCATGTCCTCGGGCAGGCGGACGGGAAGGCTGGCGTGTGCGAAATGCCGCACGAGGAGCATCCGACCGTTCGAGTCGGTTCGCTCGATCGGCAGGAGGCGCCGCAGCAGGACACCGGGGTCGCCGAAGCTCTCGACCGCCGGGCCGCCGCGGTCCTTGAGCAGCGATGCCGTGAGCGGACCCCGCAGCGAGTGATACCGGGCGCCCGGGTGCACTTCAGCGGTCTCGGCGGACGCTCCCGTTCCGACGACGATGGACGACTCATTGACGAACCGCGCGATCGACCCGACGGCCACGAGGTGAGGCTTGCGCGCCTCGCCGGTGGGGGGCACGTACGCGACCGGCCGGCCCGCTGTGCGGGTGATCGCGAGCGGACTGATCCAGTCGCCGAAGTTTCCCGGGAACGGCCTCGGCCACCAGGCGAGCGAGATCGGCTGCTCCTGCCGATCACCGTACGCGGCGTATCGACCGAACGATTTGGCGGCTTCGAGAGTTGCAGCTTCGGTCGTGCTGAGGATTCCGCCGAGCGCGAGGCGCTCGACGATGTCCTCCAGGACGTCGTCCTTTCCCTGCTGACCGGCCGATATCGCCTGCGCGAGCAGTCGGGAACGATTGGTCGGCGCGTTCGGCGGAGTGGTCGGCCTCACCCGGTGGACGAGCGGCTGGCGCTTCGCCCACTCGTGCACGCGTTCCGCCTGTCCAGGAGCGAGCCGGATGACGCCGCCCTCGATCCACTTGAGCGTCGCGTACGTGCGCCGCCGGACCGCCGATCGCGCGGCGAGCGACCTGCGGGTGGCTCCTCCCTGCTCGGCACCGCCCGCGCGCGAATCACTCTTCGCTCGCGGCGACGCGTGCTGCTCGACCTTGTTGCGGAAGTGGGGCACGTTTCCACTGGATCCGAACTTGAAGAACGCCGGAACGCTTGCGTCACCGCGTCCCAGCACCGCGCCGGCGGGGATCACCTGGAAGTTCATCAGGTGGGCGTTTGCTCTCCACGACTCCTCGAAGAAGTAGTCGTCGGTGGCCTTCACCGTCGATTCACGCTCGAGACGCGCAGCGTCAGCCACGAACTTGCGCGCAGCCGGCGTCGTGTTGATGCCGAGGAAGGTCGGTGCCCAGAAGCGCGTCGCAGAGCTGTATCCGATCTCCATCGGCGTCGCGAATCCGTGCTGGAACCCGATCAGGTCGGCGCTGAACGTCTTCAGATACTGCGGGAAATCGAGAATCTCGCAGTCGACATCAGACCAGAAGATCCGCTTCTCGGGATTCTCCGTGCACACCTGGTGAAGGAATGCCACCTTCTGTCTGCAGATGTCCGCCCAGTCCTGGCCGTCCTCCTTGCGCACCTCGCGCAGGACGTGAGACACACCCAGTTCGTCGAGATTGCCCCTCAGCCGGTTCGCCGACTGTCTGTAATAGTCGTCGTCCGTGTAGAACGAGCACACGACAAGATCACCGAGCGAGGAGGACAAACACAGACCCTGTCTTGCGAGCGGCGGATGGCGCCGGGAAGGCGGAAATTGGGGAGCATACCATTCTACCCCGGCCCGTGACGCGACTTATGAGAAGGAGCTGAAGCACCTAAGCGGCCTGTCTCCTGCACCTGTTCCGACCGCGATGGTCGAGGCGCAGGACGTGTCCGATCAGGGTGCGCGGAAGAGGGGCCGACCTAGGCTCGCCGCCCGAGCGAGGCGATCCGCAAGCCGGACAGGACACCCCCGCGATAGGCGTGAGTGCCCAGCGCCTCGCCACCTCTCGATAGCGTCCGCCCCAGCAGGGCCGACGTGTCAGCGGCTCCGAGACGGGTCGCGGCCCTGCCGAGAATCGAGCTCTGGGCGGCAGGATGCCGCACCAGATGTCGCGCTTCAAGATCGATCTGAAGCGCCGTCTCGGTCGAATGCGCGCTGAACTCGAGCGTCACCTCGACGCGGTCGGCACCGGCCCGACGCCATCTCACCACCTGGATCGGACCTCCGTTCGCCTGCGCCCGAAGGGTTTGCGGCTCGGGAAGCGTCCCCGGGTTCGTCGGCGCGAAGGTGAGGGTCGCTTCGAAGGCTTCCCCGGGCGTCGTGCGGACGGTCGTCGTGATGGCCGCCCTCCGTGAGGTCATCCAGATGCCGCGCTCATCGCGAACCCCGAAGCCGGCCAGCCCGAAGTACCGCGACAGGTGCTGACGATCCCAGTTCTTGAAGTCGAATCCGTGCCCCGGCGTGACCGCTCGCACGGAGAGGCGCGGAATCGAGTCGTGCGGGAAGGTCTCGAGATACGCGTCGATGTCGAATCGCGGCAGCGGCATCGGGTCGGAAGCCATCGCCTCCTCCAGGGACTCGAATCTCTTGATCTTCGTCCGCCCGGTCCCCAGGTAGTAGTCGTGGTACTTCAACTCGTCTTCGCCGCCGATGGGGGCGAGCCAGTACGCCGGGATCCCCATCGCCTCGGCGAATATGACGCCGTGCAGAGAGCTTGCGAATACGCGGTCAGCACCCTTGAGCGCGCGCATCATCCCGAGCGGCGTCGTGTCCACCGACACGAATGAGCCCAGGTGCTCATAGTGTCGGCGCCTGAGGAGGAGATCGTCGTGGTAGTGGGGAACGATCCGATCGCCCCCGCGAGGCTCGACCTTCTCCAATTCGTCGGCGAACAGCCTCGGGAAGAGGACGCCAGGGTCGAAGAGCTGCCCGACACGGTCGGTCGACACGCCCGCGCGATGGAGGTAGTCGATGGACAACGGTCCGCGAACGGCCCGGACGTCGAGGTCGATGCCGCGTGGAAGCGGTTCCGATCCCCCCTTGACGCCCGCGCCCCACACGACATCGCCGTCCTGCGCTCGCTGCAACACCGATCCGATGGCGAGCATCCGAGGCTCTCCGGGCAGAGGGGTGCGCAGCTCCACGCCGGACATCCGCCTCGCCGCCCATCGAGAGGCGATGTCTCCGAAATTGCCCGTCGCGAACCGGCGGCCGCCCACGAAGCCGTCGAACAGCTTCCCCTTCGCATCGAACCAGAAGACCGGCAGGCTCGGCTGCTCCGAGACGTCGGGGCGAGGGCTTCGTGGGAGCGGCTGGAGCGGACGATCGTCCGACCGATGCGAATAGCCGGTGCGGACCGGCGGTCCGAGGCTCTCCTCGACCTGTGTCGGGGACATCACGGCGAGCGCGCATCGCTCATCGTTCAGCCCGTATGAGACGATCCACTCACCGGCGTCGGAGCGGACGAGGCCCCGTGGGTAGACGACGTCGTGGACATCCGGGTTGAGCTTGTCGTGCGCGAAGTCCGTCCCGGCCCGGCTCGGCAGATCGAAGGGAGCCCTCGACATCCGACGCACCCGGAACGGCGGCTTGCCTTCGAACTCGATCAACGCGGCCCGATAGACCCTGCCCTCCGGGACTTTGAAACTCGAGTGCGCCATCGCGAGGAGCGAGCCGTCGACCTGGAATGGCTGCGCTCCGCCGCGCAGCACACCGAAGACCTTCTCGTAGTTCGAGGTGAAGCCGCTGGTGAAAGCCGGCGCAGCCACGACGATCGGCCCGGGGGCGTCGAGATCCACACGGAGCACGCGGTGCGGCCGATAGGAGTAGCTCGCGTAGACCTCACCGTCGGACTCGAAGAGCGTCCAGTTCTTCTCGAGGCTGCGCCGATCACGTGTGGTGATCTCACGGGCCTCGCCGACGGTGTGCCGACCATCGTCGGTCATCTCGGCGATGAACTGGTGATTCGACGGTCGCGCGGCGCCGTCGTTCCACATGAGATAGAGGCGGCCCTTGAGCCGGAGATAGATCGGGTCCGCGTGCCAGGTCCGGGCGCGCTCGTCGAGTCCGGGATCTGCGAACGAGATCTGGTCGGAAAGGGGCGTCACACTCCCGGGGACCAGCGCGAAATCGTGGTCGAGAAGAGCAGCCGCGATGCGGCGGTGGTGGGAGTCGACGTGCACGACCCGGTAGGCGATCGCATAGCCGCCCGGGACGGCGGCGATGGTGGGATTGAACGCCCGGACAAGACCGCCGGCACGCCATTCCCCGGGCGTCAAGGCCGCCGCGTCGTATTCAATGAGTCGCATCGCCTAGGTATGGTATCGGTGCGCAGGAGCGCGGCCGGACCTGTCCACAGTCATCCGGCGTCGAGCACGTCCGACACCGCGGCCCCGACACTGTGCCAGTCGTACACGCCGACCGGAGGCGGCTCCACCCGTCGTCCGGTCGAGACCGCCGTCTCGAGCGCGGTCGCCCATTCGTCCACGTCGTGGGCGCCGTCGACCGCCCAGCCCCGATCGCCCACGATCTCGGCGACCGCCTCGCATCCGCGCCAGTAGACGACGGGAACGCCGCACGAGATCGACTCGAGCGCGGGCAGGCCGAAGCCCTCGAGCGTCGACGGCATGACGGTGGCTGCGGCGCCGCGGTAGAGCGCGGCGAGACGATCGTCGTCGATGCCGTGCAGCACCGTCACGCGCGCTCCGACGCCGAGCGCTGCCGCACGCGAACGCACAGCGGGGGCTTCGGGCTCGGGAATCACCGCGGCAAGCCGCACGGCCGGCGCCGCCACGAGAGCGCGCAGCACGACGTCGAGGTTCTTGTGCCGACGCATGTTCCCGACGAACAGGAGGTGCGGGTCGACGGACGTCTCCGCCGCACCGTCCGGCCGGAACGCGTCGGAGCATCCGTTCCCCGCATTCACGACCTCGACCGCGTCATCGCGCAGCCACTCGCGGATCGCCCGTGCCGAGGTCTCCGACACGGTGAGCACGACCCCTGCCTTGCGCACGGCATGACGCACGGGTCCGGCGTAGTAGGCCGAGAACTTTGCACGCCCAGGCCACGGCAGCTGGAGCTGGATGAGGTCGTGGATCGTCAGGATCTGCCGTCGTGCGCGAGTGAGCGCGCCGTAGCCGGGCGAGTAGACGAGCTCGTCCCTGCCGAGCGCCGGAAGCGGTCGGAAGGCGTCGAGCGGCGTGTAGGGGCTGCCGCCGAGCCCGAGCGGCTGCCATGTCAGCGCCAGGCGCGGGAGGACCTCGCTCGCGTACCGTCCGATCCCATGAGCGCCTCGGTAGCGGTCGTCGACGCGGATCCGCGTCACGGTCGCTGCGCGCCAGAGGATGCTGGTGCTCGTTCGGTCCCGATCGCGGTGGTGACCCACTCCATGACGCGGTCGACGAAGACGGGCGTGTCGAACTCGAAAGCCCGCGCCTCGCACGCTTCCGGCTGGGCCGCGACCGCGCGCTCGACGGCGGAGGTGAGCTCGGAGTGCGTCCAGTCGTGCACGAGCGCGCCGGTGACGCCGTCGACGACGCTCTCCGCCGTGCCGCCGACCGCGTTGGCCACGACGGGGGTCCCCGTCGCCATCGCCTCGAGCGGCATGATGCCGAAGTCCTCGATCGCCGGGAAGACCAGCGCGAGCGCGCGGCGGTAGAGCTCCTTGAGCACGGCGAACGACGGGCTGTGCACGAACACCACGAGTTCGTGCCGATCGGCGGCGAGCGCGCGGAGGCGGGCCTCGTCCGGCCCCTGACCGGCGAGCACCACGGGCACACCCAGGGCGACACCCGCCTCTATCACCCGGTCGAGCCGCTTGTACGGCACGAACCGCGAGACGCCGAGCAGGAACTCGGAAGGAAGCGCCGCGAGCGTCTGCTGCTCGGCGGGCGTGAAGTCGTCCGATCGCGACGCGAACGCCGCCGCATCGATGGGAGGGTGGATGACCGTCGCCTCGCGATCCCACGCGTCGGCGATGCGCCGCGCGACGAACGAACTGTTCGCGGCGATCGCGACCGGCTCCGCGGCCCGCTTGCGGTCCAGCGGCTTGAGCGGCGCCGAGACGGCGCGCGCGACGAAGCTGCCCCCGCGGCCGTCCATCTCCGGAGCCCACACGTATCGCGCGGGCGTGTGGGTGTAGACGAGCTTCGGCGCGTGGCGCGCGGGTCCGCCGAACCGGGCGTGATGAGCGAAGACGTGGCTGCTGCAGAGGATCCACTCCGCGTCGCGAGCGGGCAGCCGTCTCCACGCCGCCGGCATGAACGGCAGCGCAGCCGCCTTGCTCCTGCGCAGCGGTGTGCGCGCGAGGACAGACTCCTGCACGCCGTCGAAGCGTCCCTGACTGTCGTTCCAGAGGCAGAACCGCTCCGCGTCGGGGAAGACGCGGGACAGCACTTCGAAGACGTTCTCCGAGCCGCCGTGGCGCGCGAGCCATTCGTGGATCAGGATGCCCGACACGCGCTGCACCTCCCCGCAGCGTGCGCGAAAGGGCGCCGGGAGACGGCAATCAGGTCCACACACGCTCCTTCCGCTGCGCCGTCGGGCTCGGACATCGTCGCACGTTGCTCAGGTCGAGCAGCGCGGGGACATGCAAGGGGGGCCGAGCCCGCAGGCCCGACCCCCCTCGTCGCAAGTCCGAAAGACTTACTTGATGATCTTGGTCACCGTGCCGGCGCCGACGGTGCGGCCACCCTCACGGATCGCGAAGCCGAGGCCCTCTTCCATGGCGATCGGCTGGATGAGCTCGACCGTCATGTCGGTGGTGTCGCCGGGCATGACCATCTCGGTGCCCTCGGGCAGCGTGATGACGCCGGTGACGTCGGTGGTGCGGAAGTAGAACTGCGGGCGGTAGTTCGTGAAGAACGGGTTGTGACGGCCGCCCTCCTCCTTGGACAGGATGTACGCCGTGCCCTCGAAGTTGGTGTGCGGCGTGACCGAACCGGGCTTCACGACGACCTGGCCGCGCTCGACGTCGTCACGCTTGGTGCCGCGGAGGAGCAGACCACAGTTCTCGCCGGCCCAGGCCTCGTCGAGCTGCTTGTGGAACATCTCGATACCGGTGACGATCGTCTTCTGCGTCGGGCGCAGACCCACGATCTCGACCTCGGAGTTGATGGCGAGCGTGCCACGCTCGGCGCGGCCCGTGACGACCGTGCCACGACCGGTGATCGTGAAGACGTCCTCGATGGGCATGAGGAACGGCTTGTCCTTGTCGCGCACCGGGTCGGGGATCGACTCGTCGACGGCGTCCATGAGCTCGACGATCTTCTCGGTCCACTCGGCGTCGCCCTCGAGCGCCTTGAGGCCCGAGACGCGGACGACGGGGGCGTTGTCGCCGTCGAAGTCCTGCGACGAGAGCAGCTCGCGAACCTCGAGCTCGACGAGCTCCAGGATCTCCTCGTCGTCGACCATGTCCGACTTGTTCAGCGCGACGAGCAGGTAGGGCACGCCGACCTGCTTGGCGAGCAGCACGTGCTCACGCGTCTGCGCCATCGGGCCGTCGGTGGCGGCGACCACGAGGATCGCGCCGTCCATCTGGGCAGCACCGGTGATCATGTTCTTGATGTAGTCGGCGTGACCGGGGGCGTCGACGTGGGCGTAGTGACGCTTGGGGGTCTCGTACTCGACGTGCGAGATGTTGATCGTGATGCCGCGCTGGCGCTCCTCGGGAGCGGAGTCGATCGACGCGAAGTCGCGCTGCACGTTGGTGGCCGACGGGTACTTGTCGGCGAGCACCTTCGAGATCGCGGCGGTGAGCGTGGTCTTGCCGTGGTCGACGTGACCGATCGTTCCGATGTTCACGTGCGGCTTGGTCCGCTCGAACTTGGCCTTAGCCACTGGGTCCTCCTCAGGACGGTCGTGTAGAGGTTCCGGGCACTGGTTTGCGACCGGGTCTCTACGGGGATTTCTCTAGCTTAGTAGAGGGGTATCGGTTGATTCTGTGAAGTTGTGAGGCTGGATGCCGCGGCCCGGGCCGGCGTCGGCGCGGGGCCGCGGCATCCCGGGCGGATTACTCGCCCTTGTTCTTCTGGATGATCTCGTCGGCCACGTTGCGAGGAACCTCGGCGTAGCTGTCGAACTCCATCGAGTAGACGGCGCGGCCCGAGGTCTTCGAGCGCAGGTCGCCGATGTAGCCGAACATCTCCGAGAGCGGCACGAGGGCGCGGACGACCTTGACGCCCGCCGCGTCCTCCATCGACTGGATCTGGCCACGGCGGCTGTTCAGGTCGCCGATGACGTCGCCCATGTACTCCTCGGGCGTGCGGACCTCGACGGCCATGACCGGCTCGAGCAGCACGGGGTTCGCCTTGCGGGCGGCCTCCTTGAAGCCCATCGAACCGGCGATCTTGAACGCCATCTCAGACGAGTCGACGTCGTGCGACGCGCCGTCGTTGAGGATCGCCTTCACACCGACCATGGGGTAGCCGGCGAGGATGCCGACGGCCATGGCGTCCTGGAAGCCCTGGTTGGTGGGCTCGATGTACTCGCGCGGGATGCGGCCACCGGTGACCTTGTTCTCGAACTCGTAGATCTTGTCGGCCGTGACCTCGATGGGCTCGAGCGCGAACTGGATCTTCGCGAACTGGCCCGATCCACCGGTCTGCTTCTTGTGCGTGTAGTCGTGACGCTCGACGACCTTGCGGATCGTCTCGCGGTAGGCGACCTGCGGCTTGCCGACGTTGGCCTCGACCTTGAACTCGCGCTTCATGCGGTCCACGAGGATGTCGAGGTGCAGCTCGCCCATGCCCTTGATGACGGTCTGGCCGGTCTCGGCGTTCTGCTCGACGCGGAACGTCGGGTCCTCTTCGGCGAGCTTCTGGATGGCGACACCCAGCTTCTCCTGGTCGGCCTTCGTCTTGGGCTCGATGGCGACCTCGATGACGGGCTCGGGGAAGGTCATCGACTCGAGCACGACCTGGTTGGCCGAGTCCGACAGCGTGTCGCCGGTCGTCGTGTCCTTGAGGCCGATGACCGCGTAGATGTGACCGGCGGTCACCGAGTCGACGGGGTTCTCCTTGTTGGCGTGCATCTGGAAGATCTTCCCGATGCGCTCCTTCTTGCCCTTCGTCGCGTTGACGACCTGCGAGCCCGAGTCGAGGTGACCCGAGTAGACGCGGATGTAGGTGAGGCGGCCGAAGAACGGGTGCGACACGATCTTGAACGCGAGAGCCGCGAAGGGCTCGTCACGATCGGCGTGACGCTCGATGATGATCTCCTCGTCCTTCGGGTCGTGCGCCTCGATGGCGGGCACGTCGAGGGGCGAGGGGAGGTAGTCGACGACCGCGTCGAGCATGGGCTGCACGCCGCGGTTCTTGAACGCCGAGCCGCAGAGGACCGGGTAGATCTCGCCGTTGACCGTGAGCTTGCGGATGGCGCCCTTGATCTCGGCGACCGAGAGCTCCTCGCCGCCGAAGTACTTCTCGAGCAGGTGCTCGTCGGTCTCGGCGACCGTCTCGAGCAGGTGACGGCGGTATTCCTCGGCCTTGTCGGCGAGGTCGGCCGGGATCTCCTGGATCTCGTACTTGGCACCCATCGTCACGTCGCCCTTGGCGTCGCCGGGCCACACGAGGGCGCGCATCTCGACGAGGTCGATGACGCCGACGAAGTCGTTCTCGACGCCGATGGGCAGCTGCAGCACGAGCGGCTTGGCCTTCAGGCGGTTGACGATCGTGTCGACCGTGAAGTAGAAGTCGGCGCCCAGCTTGTCCATCTTGTTGACGAAGCAGATGCGGGGGACGTCGTACTTGTCGGCCTGACGCCACACGGTCTCGGACTGGGGCTCGACGCCCTCCTTGCCGTCGAAGACGGCGACCGCGCCGTCGAGGACGCGCAGCGAGCGCTCGACCTCGACCGTGAAGTCGACGTGGCCGGGCGTGTCGATGATGTTGATCTGGTTCTTGTCCCAGAAGCAGGTGACGGCGGCCGACGTGATCGTGATGCCGCGCTCCTGCTCCTGCTCCATCCAGTCGGTGGTGGCGGCGCCGTCGTGCGTCTCGCCGATCTTGTGGTTGACGCCCGTGTAGAAGAGGATGCGCTCGGTCGTCGTCGTCTTGCCGGCATCGATGTGCGCCATGATGCCGATGTTGCGGACCTTGGTGAGGTCGGTGAGCACTTCTTGTGCCACGGGGTGTTTCCTAACTTGTCGGAATCCGGGTGGTCGTCGGGTGGACGATCAGTCGGGTGGGGCGGTCGTGCCGAGGGGATGCCCCGGCACGACCGCCGCGCTGGTTACCAGCGGTAGTGCGCGAAGGCGCGGTTCGACTCGGCCATCTTGTGGGTGTCCTCGCGGCGCTTCACCGCGGCACCCAGGCCGTTCGAGGCATCCAGGATCTCGTTCTGGAGGCGCTCGGTCATGGTCTTCTCACGACGGCCCTTGGCGTAGCTGACGAGCCAGCGGAGGGCGAGCGTGTTGGCGCGGTGAGGCTTGACCTCGACCGGCACCTGGTAGGTCGAGCCGCCGACGCGGCGCGACTTGACCTCGAGGGTCGGGCGCACGTTGTCGAGGGCCTTCTTGAGCGTGGCGACGGCGTCCTGGCCGTTCTTGGCCTCGACACCCTTGAGGGCGTTGTAGACGATCGACTCGGCGAGCGACTTCTTGCCGTCGACGAGGATCTTGTTCACCAGCTGGCTGACGATCGGAGCGCCGTAGACCGGGTCGTTGACGACGGGGCGCTTCGGGGCGGGTCCCTTACGAGGCATGTTCCTTAGCCCTTCTTCGCGCCGTAGCGGCTGCGGGCCTGCTTACGGTTCTTGACTGCCTGGGTGTCGAGCGCACCGCGGACGATCTTGTAGCGGACACCGGGGAGGTCCTTCACACGACCGCCACGGACGAGCACGAGCGAGTGCTCCTGGAGGTTGTGGCCCTCACCGGGGATGTAGGCCGTGACCTCGGTGCCGTTGCGGAGCTTGACACGGGCGACCTTGCGCATCGCCGAGTTCGGCTTCTTGGGCGTGGTCGTGTACACGCGGGTGCAGACACCCGCCTGCTGCGGGTTCGCCTTGAGCGCCGGCGCCTTGGTCTTCGAGACCTTGGGCGAGCGACCCTTGCGAACCAACTGCTGAATGGTTGGCACGTTCTCTCCTTGTTGCTGCTGCACGGTGACAGCGTTCGTGTCTCCCCCGGGCGATCCGGATCTTTCGATCTGTTGCGCGCCGGGCTCACGTGGATCCACCGGCGCGGCATGATGGTGCCGAGCTGTTGTGTGGTGGATATGCCGTGGGGGTGACCTGTTCGCAGGCCGTTCCCTGAGATGCGGCGCTCCCAGGCCGACTTCCGCGCCGAGGCACGGCGGACGGCGCGCGAGAGCGCACACCCTCCTATGATACGCGGGATGCCTGGGGGCGGTCAAACCCGCGCGCGCCGCGGTGAGACGGCTCAGCCCGTCGTCGTGAACAGGGCCACGAGCACGGCGACGGCGGCGACGAGCACGAGCGAGGCCAGCACGACCGTGATCGCCGTGCGGCGGCGGGCGCGTCGGCGGGCCACCGCCTCCCCGGCCGCCGTGTCGGCGAGCGGCTGAGGATCACGCGTCGCCGGAGGGCGGCGCGTGATGCTCGCAGACTGCGGGGGGCGCGGCGCATAGCTGGCCCGGACGGTGTCGGGGGCCTGCGCGATGCGGCCGTTGGCGGGAAGGTCGGCGGCGCTCGTCGCCGCGATGCGGTCGGGGGATGCTTTGGCCTCGACCCCGCGGGCTGCGCGACGCCGCGACTCCTGGCGCGCCACGACGGTCGAGCCGTCTTCGGGCTCGGGCTCGCCGGGAGCGGACTCGTCGACGGGGTTCGCAGTGCGGCGCGGGCCCGGTGCGTCGGAGGCCTCGGGAGGCGTCGCCGGGGCGACCTCGTCGAGGGCCCTTCTCCGCGTCCGCCGCGAGACGTCGGTGTCGTCGTCGACGTCGTCGCGAGGGATGCGGACCGTGCTGTCGTCGACCTCGGGCTCGTCGTCGCGAGGATCGCTCACGCGTCACTCCGGTTGAGCGACACCTCCGCGTCGCCGAGCAGGAAGCGCTCGCCCGCCTCGGTCGCCTCCCCCGGCTCCGCGGCGACCTCGGTGCCCATGAGGGTCGTGAAGAGCACGCCGTTGGTCGAGCCGAGGTCGGTGATGAACCACCGGTCCTCGCGCAGCTCAAGGCGCGCGTGCGTCTTGGACACGGTGCGCGTGTCGTCGTCGAGCGACACGAGCTGGGCACCGGGGAACTCGGGATCGACCGACGGGCGGCGGCCGAGGATCACGGTGTCGGCCGTCAGCGGCACACGGGCCCCCGACGGGGTCGTGAGGGTCCACGCCGTCCGCTTGCGCCGCGCGACGATCGTCTCCTCGAGCTCGTCCTCCTCGGGGATGTGCGGCGACGTGTGCAGCGCCGACACCGACGATCGCGCCGAGCGAGGCATGCCGGCATCCGGAGCGCCCGCGATCGCCGAGACCGGGCCCGAGCTCTCGGCGAACGCGTCACCCTCGCCGGGCATGGGCGAGGGAGCGGGTGCCCACGGCTCGCGCGAGACGGCCGGCGTGGGCGCGGCGGGAACCTGCGTCACGGGCGGCATCGCGGAGGGCGCCTCGTCGGGCAGCCCGGGCGCGTCGGCGGGAACGGATCGGCGGGGAGCTGCCGAGACGGGCGCGGGGGCGCCCGACACGGCGTCGGTCACCTCGCTCGTCGCCGAGGCGGCGCCGAAGTCGAAGTCCCACGACGGCTCCGAGTCCTCGTCGGGGAGCTCCCATGCGGGGGCGTCGAGCGGCGCAGCAGAGCGGCGCGCGATGGGCGGGAAGGCGGGGGCCGATGCCGAGTCCACGGGCGTCTCACCGGTGTCGTCGCGATCGGTCGCCGCCCAGGAGGGCACCGCCGACGTGGGGACCCCCGATGCCGGAGCCGGCGCGGCGGGGGCCGGCGCGGCGGGAGCCGGGAAAGCCGCGGCCGGGGCCGGCGCGGCTGGAGCCGGGAAAGCCGCGGCCGGGGCCGGGGGCGGAACGGGGGGCACAGCCGGCGCCGGGCCGGCCGACGGGGCGGCGGTCGGCGCGGTGGGTGCCGCCGCGAGGGGAGAGGCGGGCGCGGGCGGTGCCGGTGCTGCGGCGACCGAGGACGCGGGCGTCGGCGGCAGGGGCGGCGGCGTCCATCCCGCCGCGGGGGCGGGCCGTCCGTACGCGGGCGGCGGCGCTGTCGGCGTGTACGCGGGCGCCGCGGGGCTGCCGGGAAGCGGGGGCGGCGGGGCGATGTCGGGCAGCCCGGTGCGCACAGGCCCGCGGGCGGCCTCCTCGCGGCCGAGCCAGCGATCGGGGCCGAAGCCGAGCACGGTCGCCCAGATCGGGAACAGCAGCGCGGCGAGGACCGTCATCCCTCCGCCGTGGCCGAACGCGACATTGACGCGGTACGACGCGACGACGAGCAGGACGAAGCCGACCACGGGCACGAGGAACAGCAGCACGAGCCACGCCGAGAGGCCTGCCACCTGGAGGAAGACCACGAGGTTGAGGACCGGCACCCACGCCTTCCAGGCGGACTCGCCGCTCTTGCGGAAGACCGCGCCCAGGGCGATCGCCGTCCACGCGTAGAAGAGCACGAACGACACGAGCGACAGCGTCGCGAGCGTGACGGTGTTCCACATTTCGAGGTTGGTCATGGCGAAGTGCGCTCACGCCGTGCGGCGCGGCGCTGCCCCCTTTCGGCGGTGCGCTCCCTGAACCCCGCCGTCGGAGCCAGGTGTCGTATGAACGATCTCAACGATACGGCGGCCCGCACGCGACGCCAGAACCCGCTCTCGGCGGACAGACCGCGTCGTTCGGCGTCGACGATGCGCCAGAACTCCTCGGCCTCGTCGGCCGTCGCGACACCGCCCGAGAAGACGGCACGGTCGGCGCCCTCGGCCAGCGCGGCCCCCGACGTCGTGGCGAACCCTGCGGCGAGCTCCCCTCGCGTCGAGGCCTTCGGCGCCCCGCGCCCCGCGTCGATCGCCGCGTCGACGTACTCGTCCCATCCGCCGGCGATGCGCGCGACGGGCGCGCCCTGCGTGCGGCGGCCGCGCCGGCGGAAGCCCTTCGCGGCGACGATCGCGAGGAACGGCCCGAGCGCGAGCACGAGGATCGCCGCGACGACGCCCGTCGCACGCAGCGTGGGCCAGAGCCACGCGAGGTCGAGGCCGGCATCCTTCGGCGAGGTGTCGTCGGCGCCCGAGTCCTCCTGTACGGGGTCGGGCGGCACGACCTCTTCGACGGAGTCCGGCCGCACCTCTGTGACGTTCTCCGGGTCGCGCTGCTCCGTCACGTCGAGGCTCGGCGAGCTGGCGTGCTGCGGCGTCACGTCGATCGGCACCCACAGCCCCGAGGCATCCTGAACCTCCGTCCAGGCCGAGAGGTCCGCCGCGCGGCAGGCGCCCGCATCGCACGTCGAGAGGTCGGGGTCCGACGACGACAGGCGCGCGCCCACGACGACCCGGGCCGGGAAGTCCAGCTCCCGGGCGATGAGGGCGACCGCGACGGCGAACTGCTCGTCGTCGCCGACGGCCGCGACGTAGTTGCCGGATGCCTCGGCACGCGGATCGGTCTCGCGCTCGAGCAGTCGCGTGAAGAGGGTGTCGATGCGCGCGAGCGAGTGCCCGGACGCGCTCGGCTGGAAGGTGTACCCCGTGAGCTCGCTCATCCACGCGGGTGTCTGATCGCCCACCGCGAGCGCGTGGCTCAGGTAGCCGCGCTCGCGCAGGAGCCGCACGAGCCCGTCGAGCGCCGCCCCGCCGGACCCTGTGGCGTGCCGCTGCACCCACTCCGTGAGGCTCTTCGGCGCCACCACCGACGAGTCGACGCCGCCTGGTGCGTCCAGCGACGCGAGATCGGGCAGCACGGGTTCGACGGCCTGCAGCCGGTACGCGTCGCCCGTTTCGAGGCCGTCGCCCGCCGTCTCGACGCCGGCCTCGGCGGAGGCGCTGTAGTAGAAGCTGTCGGCCAGGCTCGACGCGCGGTCGCCGTCGAACGTGATCGCCGCCAGACGGCCGGTCGTCGGCATCCAGATCCCCGTGAGCGAGTCGATCGCGACGGTCATGCTCACGTCCTGCCCCGCCCCTGCATCGAGCGTCGAGGGCACGCGCACGAACCGGCCCTGGTCGACGGCGCCGCCGCCCCCCGCGCGGAACACCTCGCCGTCGTAGTTGTCGAGCGTCGCGAGGCGGACGCGCGACGGCGAGCCGTGCTGGACCGCGACGCGGAACAGCACGTTGTCGGCCCGGGCGTCGTCGAACTCGGAGCGATAGGTCGTGAGCGGGCTGACCTCGGCAGCGAGGTCGAGCTCGGGCCCGACCGCCGAGCGCAGGACGTCGCGCTCCGCGCCGCGCGCCGCCCACGGCACGACCACGGCGCCGATGACGACCGCGATGGCGAGCATGCCGACGCCGAGCGCCGTGCGGCGGCGGTCGGCGGTCGACGGACGGCGCGACACGCGCACCCCGCTCGACTCGGCGGCGCGCCGCAGCGCGCGGATGCGCTCGTCGCGGTTGCGCCACGCGAGCCACAGGACGCTCGCGACGAGCACGGCCACGCCGATCGCGGTCTCGAGCGGGGCGAAGATCGTGATCGGGCCGATCGAGACAGGAGCGCTCGTGACGGCCCGGCCGAAGAACAGGCCGAACGACGTCATCGCGACGCCGACGGGCGCGGCCGCATAGGCGGCGCGGTCGTCACGCCACGAGAGCACGAGCGTCGCGCAGGTGCCGACGAGGAAGACGACCAGGGCCGGCACGAGCAGATTGCGGTAGGTGCCGACGGGGAGGTCGACGGTGACGAGGTCCTTCCACGCGAACACGGTGCCCATCAGGAGGTCGCCGAGCCCGCGAAGCGCCTCGAGCGGCGCGCCGAGGCGCGAGGGCACCGCGAGGGGCACGCCGAAGACGAGGAACGCAGCGGTGACAGCGATCGCCGTCATCCAGCCGTCCCAGCGGCGCAGGCGCGAGACGACGGCGATGCCGGTCGCCAGGACGACGGAGGCGCCGACGAGCAGGAGGTACCAGCCGGAGCGGTACACGGGCCAGGCGGCGACGGCGGCGATGACGACGACGGCGCCCGTGTAGAGGGCGCCGGCGACCAGCCGCGGGACAGCCGGCGACGGCGCGCGGTGCGGCGTGGTCAGCGCGGTGGCGGTCACGACGTCGCCCCCCGCAGGAGCAGGCCCGAAAGGTCGTCGAGCGTGCCGACCGTCAGGACGCTGAGTCCCGCGAGCGACTGCATGCGAGGGTGCGCGCGCTCGTCGCAGATGACCGCGACGACGGCCGTGTCGGAGGGGAAGCCGAGCGCGGCCTGCTGCAGGCGTGTCAGCGAGACGCGCGAGCCCGTCACCAGGACAGCTATCGACAGCCGCTCGTTGGCTTCCGCCGTCAGCCGGCAGACGTCTTCGATCGGCATCGTGTTCTCGAGCAGGTCGATGCCGCTGAACCCGTCGAGCATCGTGCGGGGGGATGCCGCGGCGAGGTGCTGCACGGCGCGCAGGCGCCCGCGCACGACACGCGGCACCTCGGAGCCGACGACGATGTCGACGTCGCGCGCGTCGCGGACGGCCCGCAGCCCGAGCGAGGCGGCCGAGCTCACGGCGAGCTCGAACTCGTCGGCATCCGCGTACTCCGCCTCGGCGATGGCGAGGACGATCGCCATGCGCGATCGCCGCGACTCCTCGTACTGACGCACCATGAGCTGGCCGGTCTTCGCCGTCGACTTCCAGTGCACCTGGCGCCAGGAGTCGCCCGGCGCGTACTCGCGGATCGCGTGGAACGACATGTCGGCGTCGACGAGCCGGCGGGTCGGCGCCCCCTCGAGGTCGCGGATGAGCCCGGCGCTCGTCGACGGCACCACGATCGTCCGGGGGTGCACGTAGAGCTCGTGCACGTCTTCGAACGCGTGCTCGCGGCGCAGCAGGCCGAGCGGATCGCTGCGCACGGTCGTCGCCGGCCCGACCGTCACGATGCCGCGGCGCAGCTCGGGGATGTCGAGCGGCTGGCCGATGGTGTGGCCGGGGCGCAGCAGCGGCACGCCGAACTCGACGAGGCCGTCGCCGACGGGGATGTCGATGCGTCCGGGCAGCGCCGTGCGCTTGCCGTCGTTGCGCACGACGATCTCGCCGACGACGCCCTGACCCGCGACGACCCGCTCGTGCGCCAGCGAGAGATCGACGTCGTACGACCGCGCGCCGAAGAGGAACGGCACGGCCATCGCGAGCAGCAGCAGCGAGATGGCGCCCGCGACCATCCACTCGACCCAGCCGAACGCGATGGCGAGGCCGAGTCCCACCGTGGCCGCGGCGAAGACCAGCACGCCGGCGGGACGCACGGTGCGGGCCGCCCACGTCGCCGCCTCGCCCACCGCCGAGCCGAATGCGCGCGACGCCTGCGTCGCCCACATGACGGCCCCGACGAGCGCGCGGCCGCGCCGCAGCGGGGCGACGGTGCGCGTCGTCGCCCCGACACCCGTGGCCGAGCCGGTGGATGTCGTGGTGCGCGTGATGCGGGATTCGGTGAGGCTCATACGGCCTCGCGGCGGGAGGGTGGTGCGATGTCGAGCAGCACCTGGCCGACGACGGCCTCCTGCGTGACGCCGTCGAACTCGGCTTCGGGATGCAGGATGAGCCGGTGCGAGAGCACGGGGACCGCGAGAGACTTGACGTCGTCGGGTGTGGCGTAGGTGCGGCCCTGCGAGGCGGCCCGCGTGCGCGCCGCGTGCGTGAGGGCCAGGGCGCCGCGGATGCTGACGCCCAGCCGCACCTCGTCGGCCGAGCGCGTGGCATCCACGAGTCTCGCGATGTAGTCGAGCACGAGGGCGTCGACGTAGACGTCGTTCGCCAGGTCAGCCATGCCGACGAGCGCCTGCGGCGTGATGATGGGGCTCAGCTCCTCGGTCGCGACGGCCGCGCCGTCGAGGATGCGCACGGTCGAGGCGTGGTCGGGGTAGCCCAGCGACGCGCGCATCATGAAGCGGTCGAGCTGCGCCTCGGGCAGACGGTAGGTGCCTGCCTGCTCGACGGGGTTCTGCGTCGCGAGCACGAGGAACGGCACGCCGACGGGGCGGGTGACGCCGTCGATCGTGACCCGGCCCTCCTCCATGACCTCGAGGAGCGCCGACTGCGTCTTCGGGCTCGCACGGTTGATCTCGTCGGCGAGCACGATGTTGGCGAACACGGGACCGGCATGGAACTCGAACTGGCCGGCCTTCTGGTCGTAAACGGTGATGCCGGTGATGTCGCCGGGCAGCAGGTCGGGGGTGAACTGGATGCGCGTGTTCGTGCCCTGCACCGACTGCGCCATCGCCCGCGCCAGCGACGTCTTGCCCGTGCCGGGGACGTCCTCGAGCAGCACGTGCCCGTCGCTGAGCATCGCCGTCAGCACCAGCTCGACGACGTGGCGCTTGCCCAGGATGGCGCGCTCGACGTTGTCGGAGATCTGGGCGAACGTCCGGGCGAACCAGGTCGCCTGCTCCTGCGTCAGGGTCATGGGGGATGTCCTTCAGGGGGTGAGGCGCTCAGGGGGTGGGCGTCGGGGTCGGGGTCGGGGTGGGCGTGGGGGTCGGATCGGGCGGGTTGTTCGGCTCGCAGTCGGCGCTCATCGTGCGCGTCGCGTCGTTCAGGCCCCAGCCCTGCGCGCTCCAGCTGACGGTGACGCGGATGCCCTCGACGCGCACGGCGCCCCTCGGAACGTCCCAGGTGCCGGCCGGGGACGGGAGCACCTTGCCGTTCTTGTCGTAGTACGTGAGGTTCCCGTTCCCGAACGCGATGACGGCCTTGCCGTCGGTCGACCGGCCGCTCGCCGACAGCGTGCCGCCGCCCTTGCAGGAGTCCACGCCCCACGTCGCCTGCAGCTGGTACGGCGCGCTGCCGGCGGCGGGCACGACCGTCGACCACGGGGTCGCCGTGCCCCAGATGTCGTGCACGTACCTCACCTGGATGGCGGGGTCGCGGTCGAAGACGCCCGTCGGCCATCCGGTGATCTCGGGGTGGTTGCGGTTGGGCAGGCGCTCGGTCGTCGTCGGCTGCGCGCGGATGACCCACTCGGCCCGGCCGTCGGACACGTTCGGAGTGCCGTCGACGACGAACGTCCAGCCCTTCGGCGCCTTTCCGCTCTGCACGGCCCGCACGCTCTGCGACGCCGTCGCGCGGCCGTACGAGGTGCCGTCGTACCACGAGTCGACGCACAGCGTGAAGCGGTACTCGTCGCCGTCGGGCAGCCCCGTGAAGACGGCCGTCGAGCCGTCGGCCGTCGTGTCGCACTGGTCGCCCTCGCGCACGATGCCGTAGCGCAGGCTCGAGCCGTCGCCGTTGAGCGCGGCCGCGCCCCTCGCCGTGACGGTCGACGTGCCGTCGCCGTTCGACTGCGCGCTCAGGGTGAGCACGGGGTCGCGCGGCGCTCCGATGCCGTTCGACCACACCGTGACGGTCGAGCCGTTCTGCGTGCCTGCGAGCCCCGGCGGCAGATCGAAGCGCGAGTACGGGGTGATCGTGATGGGCGACGACGAGTTCGAGCCGACGCGGTACGAGGGCAGGTCGACGCGATCCTGATTCGGGTGCACGGGGATGCGGGCGGTCTCGCCCGCCGGGCTCGTGATCTCCAGGCCGCCGGTCTGCGCCGTGTCGATGCCGGAGACGCTCAGCGAGACGACCCCCCCGTCGCCCGAGGTGACCGCGGGCTGCGCCGTCACCGAGCTCGGCGCGCCCGGCGGGTTGTAGGCCCACGCGACCGTGCGCACGCTGCCGCGCGACTCGCCGACGGCGTTGAGCGCGACCGCCTCGTAGGTGCGCTGCTCGCCGTTGGGCGCCGAGATCGGCGGACAGGCGCCATCGGCGGTGCAGCGGGCGACCTCCTGGCCGTTCGAGCGCACGATGAACTCCGTCAGTGCGGGGTACGCGAGCCGGGACTCGCCGGGATCGACGCGCAGCGTCGCGGTGCCGTCGCCGTACGCGGTCTGGCTGATGCTGGCGGGGGTCTTCGGGAAGCCCTGCAGATCGAGCAGCAGTCGGCCGTCGCGTTCGGCGTTGGTGCGGCGGCCCTGGGCATCCTGCACGGAGAAGGTCGCGGTGCACGTCGCACCCGGGGCATCCTGTGTCCACGTGGCGACCACGGCCGACGCCGAGGCGACCTGGAAGGTCACGCCGACGCAGGCTCCCGTGGGTCGCACGTCGACCACCTCGAGCGGCGTGTGCGGGAGCGGGTTGACCTCGCCGGCCGCGCCGACGACCGTGATCGCACACGACGTGCCGGCGGCCTCCGAGCACTGCTGCACGGCCGACCCGCCCTGCGGGAGGGTCGAGGGGGCGGCTCCGACGCGGAGGATGAGCCGCGCCGGTGCGACGGCCTTGTGGCTCGTGACCGAGACGACGGCGGCCTCCTCGGTGCCCGGCACGGCGCGGTCGCGGCCCGTGATCGTCACGATGCTCCCCGACTGCGACACGTCGAACGCGGACCCCGCGTAGTCGAGGGCGTAGACGATGCCCTCCCAGTCCTCGCGCAGCTGCCACGTCGTCATCTGCTTGAGGTCGAACGTCGCGGTCTCGCCCGGTCCGACGGTGAGCGAGGCGGGACGCAGCACGGGCTGCGGCTCGAGCGCGCGCACGACGATGGGCACCGAGAGGTAGGTCCAGTCCTCCTGGCCCGCGATCCGCACGGGCACCTGGCACGCGTCGGCCCACGGCGCCCCCGCTCCCGCGTCGTATCGCACCGACGTGCCCGAGTCGAGGGAGCAGGATGCCGCGCCCCGCGCTCCCGACGCGCGCACGTCGTCGCCCACTTCGAGCCGGCTGCCGGCGGGGCGTGCGACGAGCGAGGCCATGTCGAACGTGACTGACGAGAGCTCGTCGACCTCGGGGGTCTGGGCACCGCTGCGCAGGACGAGCGAGAGGTCGTCGTCGCCCGGCACGCGCAGGAACGCGTAGGTCGTGACGGGCCCCGACGGGCCCTCACCCGTCACGGCGAACGGGATGATGCGCGTCGTGGCGGGAAGGCTGCCGCTGATCTTGCGGCCCTTGACGGCGACCCCCGCGGGATCGCCCCACAGACTCACGGTCAGATCGGCGACTTCTCCGCCCGACCACATCGCCTTGCCCGTGAGCACGTCGACGCCGCGCTCGAAGTCGTCGCGATTCTCGACCGTGAGGACCGTGTCGGTGACGACCGGGTAGTCGGGCACGCTCTCGCGCACCACTTTGACGACGATGAGGCCGCGCCCCGTGTTGCCCGAGGTGGAGGCGACGTCGTAGAGGAACGACATCGTCGAGGGCTGCGTCCCCGCTTCGATGACCACCGAGGTCTTCGACTGAGATCGGATGAGACCGTCGAGCCGCTTGTACTCGGGGTTGGGCGTACCGTCCGCGAGGGTCTCGGTGACATCGGGCCGCACGTCGGTGAGCTCGAGCCCGCCCATCGTGGGGTCGATGTCGTTGGAGAGCGGGCTCACGCGGATCGTGCTGTCGGCGCCGGCCTGCACCTGCACGTAGTCGGTGAACGTGATGGGGCTCGGATTGGACTGGCCGTCGAGCACACCGACCCGCACGGTGCCCTCGCCCGTCGCCCCGAACGCGTCGACGACGCGATAGCGGAACGACACCTGCCCGCGGTAGCCGGGGACGCTCGTGTACTGGATCGACGTGCCGTCCGCCGAGATCGTCGCGGCACCGCTCTGCGGCTGGCTCACGATGCGGTCGAGCGTCACGACGTCGCCGTCGGGGTCCATGCCGAAGCCGTCGAACTCGATCACGGTCGACTGGCCGCTCAGCACGCGGCCCTCGAGCGTCTCGGGCAGCGGCGCACGGTTCGCGTCGTCGGGCAGCACCTGGATGCGGACGTCGGCCGTGTCGGCGAGCGACGGCGCCCCCGTCGTGTAGACGGAGTACTCGACCCGGTAGTCGCCGGGCTCGGTCGGCGCGAGGTAGCGCAGCGTGTCGCCCGACGCGAAGGCGAGCGCCTCGTCGCTCGACGAGACGACCGACGCCGGGTTGAGGGTCGGCCGGCCGCCGGCAGGCGCGATGTCGTTGTCGAGCACCGGGATGTCGACCTGCGAGCCCGCCCGCACGACGACAGTGTCGTCGATCGCGATCGGCGCGAGCTCGGGAGCCGGCGGCAGGAGGTACACCGTGGCCTCGCCCTGCACGCTCGCGCCGCGGTCCTGCGTGCCGTCGCTGATCGTGTAGCTCACGGTGCCCAGCCGCCCCGCGGCGCCGGACGCCGTCGTGCCCGAGACGCGGAGGAAGTTCTGGCCCACGGCGTCGACCGAGAGCGAGGCGCCCTCGTCGGCGTGGGCCACGACGTCGCTGAGGAGCAGCACGCGGCGCGTGGGGTTCGAGACGGCCGCGAACACGTCGAGCGTGGCATCCTCCTGCGGATGCACGAAGGCGACGACGGGCGCGGTCGCGAGCTCGGGGGGCGCATCGGCGGGAAGGATCGTGATGCGCGCCGTGCCGTCGGCGTCGCTGAGCCCGTCGGTGACGGTGAAGCCGACCCGGAAGGTGCCCGGGCTGCGCGCCGTGAAGTCGAAGTCGGTCGTGCCGCCCACGACGGTCGCCGTCGCGGCTGCGCCGTCGAGCACGCGCACCGACTCGAGCGCGAGCGCGCCCGCCGTCCCGGTGACGTGCGGCGCCACGTCGACGGTGAGTCCGGCATCGATCGTGTCGACGACGGCGAAGGACTGCACCGCGAGCTTCGGCTCGGCCGAGACCCGCACGACCAGCGACTTGGTCGCGGTCTGTCCCCGCGTATCGGAGACCGTGACGGCGAGCTCGATGAGCTGCTCGCCGCTCTGGCCGTCGTCGGCGTGCTGGTAGACGACGTCGCCCGCGGGCGTCGCGGCGACGCTGCCGATGCCCGAGCGGTTCTCCACCGAGAGGAGGAGGAGGGGGTCGCCCTCCGGGTCTACCCAGCCGGGAAGCACGGGCACCGTCACGGTGCCGCCGCGGGCCACCTCGGGCTCGGGCCAGGGGGTGAGGCATCCCTCCACCCCGCACCAGGCGGGTGCGGACTCGATGCCGTCGCCCTTGACCTCGATCGTGACGGTCGCAGGGTCGGAGCGCAGCCCGCCCTCGCTGGTGCCGTCGGTCACGGCGTAGGAGAAGGTCGCCGTTCCGGTCGCGCCCGGCGCGACCCGCACCGCGAGCCGCTCGCCGTCGTCAGTGATCGAGACGGTGCCGAATCCGGGATCGAGACCCGTGACCGAGGTCGGATCGATCGACAGCACGTCCTCATTGGGGTCGTGGTCGTTCAGGAGCACCGGGAGCGTGACGAGGCTGCCCGCGCGCACGCCGAAGCTGTCGGGCTCCGCGACCGGCGGCTTCGGGTCGATCATGATCGTCAGCTGCTCGTCGCTGGGTTGCGCCTCGGGATTGGTGCGGTCGTCGAGCGTCCAGTCCTGACTGGACGCGACGAGCTTGCCGTCGGGCACGGTCCACACCCAGCCGCTGCGCGTCTCGTTGAGGATGACCGCCTCGGGGGTCGCGACGAACATCGGCCGTCGCTCGTCGCCGAGCGTGCCGGCGGCGTAGTCGAGCGGCTTCTGTCCCGTCCGCGAGCTCCACAGCACCCCGCCGCCGTCGCCCTGCGGGAGCCACGCGGCGAACTCCTCGCCGTCGTGGGCGATGGGGCGGGCAGGGTCGCCGAGCACCGTCGACCCCGTGGGCAGCTCCTGCGTGACGCCTGAGCCGTCGACGGCGATGCGCACGAGCCCGGTCTCGTCGGCGAGGTAGACGGCGGACCCTTCCGGGTCGGGTTCGCTCAGTACGACGGTGCCCGTCGTGCCGGCCGAGACCGCGGCGTCCGCGCGGCGCAGCCAGACGGCTCCGTCGTCGACGTCGACGACGGTCCAGTCGTCGCCCGCCGCAGTGATCGCGGGCGTCGTGAGCCCGTCGACGCTGAGCGGATCCCGCCCGCTCACGGTCGACGACGCGATGTCGTAGCGCAGCACCGAGGCGTCGGCACGCGAATAGCTGAACAGCATGCCGCGCGCGTCGACGGCGATCGCGTCGGCGGTGTACTGCGGGGCGTCCTCCGCGTCGGAGGGGAACGGATCGAGCTGCGTCGACTCCCCCGACGACAGGCGACCGACGAACACGGCGCCCGAGTCGGTGCGGTACGCGACGAAGTCGCCCGCCGTCGCGACGTCGGTCGTGCCGGCGGGAGTCGATGGCGAGGCGCGCAGAGACTCCTCGTCGAGGTCGACGGGCATCGCGGGGTCGATCTTGGTCAGCTTGCTGTAGCTGTCCGAGAAGAGGAAGGCGCCTTCGGAGGTCTCGGCGACCTCG
The DNA here is from genome assembly GCF_044325405.1 of Microbacterium alkaliflavum. NCBI lineage: Bacteria > Bacillati > Actinomycetota > Actinomycetes > Micrococcales > Microbacteriaceae > Microbacterium > Microbacterium alkaliflavum. The sequence goes on from NZ_JBIQWL010000007.1 coordinate 183,223, forward strand.
CTCGGGTTGCTGATGCTGCGGACGGTGTCGAGCTCGCCGACGCTCGTGTTGACGCGTGCATACCGGCGTCCGGTCTCGGTCTGGAGGGCCCAGACCGAGGTGTCGACGTCAGGCGTCTCCTGCGCGTCGAGGCCGGGCCACACGACGCTCGCGACGACGACGAGGGCGCCCGCCGCGACCGCCGCGACCACGCCGGCGATCGTCCGGCGTCTCATGTCAGAGCACCCCCGTGATCACGAGGGCGACGCCGACGGCGCCCATCGCGACGATCAGGGCGACGCCGGCGACGATCCAGGGCAGCGCGCGACGCCGCGGAGGAAGCGATGCCGAGATCTCGGTGTCCTCGTCGCGCGCGAGCGCCGCGACGCCGATGCCCGGGCGCGTCTTGCGGCGCTCGTCGTGCTGGACGTGACTGCGCGCCGCCCCGCGCATCGTGGAGTCGGCGAAGTCGACGGGGGCGGATGCCGTGGCCCACTCGTCGACGGGCACCTCGAGCGCCGTCGGGAGGATGCCGAGCTCTGACTGCACGCCCCGCAGCGCCTCGGCGAACTCGCGCGCCGATGCGTGGCGCCGTGCCGGGTCGCGGCTCATGGACTGCGCGAGCACGTCCTGCAGCGCCTGCGGGACGTCGGTGCGCGCGATCGGGGTGTAGCTCGCGCGGGCGATGCGCCGGCGCAGCTGCTCCTTCGTGTTCTGGCCGCGCTCGCGGCGCTCGAACGGGCTGTGCCCGGCGAGCAGCGAGTACACGGTCGCCCCGAGGCTCCACACCTCGCTCGCGACGGTGCCCGCCGTCTGCTCGGCGACGACCTCGGGCGCGCTCCACGGGATCGACATCGCGAGCACCTCGTCGGCGGTCGCCCGGGTGAGCGACGACGAGATGCCGAAGTCGGCGAGCACGGGGGCGCCGAAAGTCGTCACGAGGATGTTGCTCGGCTTCACGTCGCGGTGCACGAGCCCGGCGCGGTGCGCGGATTCGAGGGCGCTCGACATGCGCACGCCGATCTCGAGGACCTCTGCGACCGGCAGTCGCTCGATGCGGTACCGCTGCGCGAGCGAGCCCGGGCAGTACTCCATGACGATGTAGGGGCGCCCGTCGGCCGAGATCCCGGCCTGGTAGACGGTGACGATCGATGGGTGCGCCGAGAGGTGCGCGAGCACGTCGGCCTCGGCGTTGAACATGCGCCGCAGCTCGGGATCGCGCACGTCGCTCGGGAGCACCTTGACCGCGACGTCGCGGCGGGGCATGTCCTGCTCATAGAGGAAGACGTCGGCGAATCCGCCCGAGCCGAGCGGCCTGATGTAGGTGAGTCCCGGGAGAATCGGGGGCGCGGAAGGGAGGCGTGTGGCCATCCTGACCTCCCCAGATTCCAGGACCGCCGTGGAGGCGGGCGAGCGCACGCTCTGCAAACTTCGTCATGCTAACAAACGCGCCTGAAACGACCCTCTGAGATCGGCCCGGTAGACGCCTCAGCCCGCTGTCGGGTCGTTCGGGTCGAACGGCGCGTCGAGCGATCGCGTGAGCTCCTGCAGCATGGCCTCGATCTGCGGCTCGACGTACCGGCCGATCGCCGCCTGGATGCGGAGGCGGTGGTGCAGCAGGATCGTGCACACTTCGCGACCGACCATGTTGGCGTAGTCGTCGGCGAGTCCGACCTCCTGCCGCAGCGCGGCCTTCGCCTCGTCGCTGAGCGGCGGAAGCGCCGGGATGTGGGCATCCGCCTCTTCGGCCAGCCCCGAGATCGTGAACAGGAACGGAGCCCCGGGCACCGGATCGGGATCTAGCGGGAGCCCTTCGTATTCGGGCTCGAGGCCCTCCGAGGGCCGGTAGGTGCGGGCGCGGTTGCGGGCGGCCTGCTGGTCGAGCTCGGCCTGCAGCATCGGCAGGTTGCGCGCCGTGTACTCGGCGACGGCGTGGTCGACGATCGCCTTGATGCGCGTCGACAGCCCGTGCTGAACCCCGTGCGGCACGTCGGAGCCCAGCCCCGCAGCCGACAGCACGGGCGAGCCGAAGCAGCGGCGGCACGGGGCGACGCGGCCTCGATGCGTGGAGGGCTCCCAGCGGGGAAGCCACTTCAGCCAGGCGTCCACCGCCTGGCTCACCTGGGTCTCGAGCGACCGCTCCACGGTGTCAAACGTATCCGGTGCGGGCCTGATCCGCCCGGTTTTCCGCCTTACTCGTCGTCCGGGTTCTCCCACGGCCATCGCGGGCGCCGCGCCGAGGTGCGCACGAGCGCGACCGCGCTCCACGAGCAGATGAGGGCGGATGCCGCGACCACGAGCCCGAACCACGACGTGAGCACCCCGCCCGCGGCCTTCGTGGCGGCGGCGACGTCGGCGCCTGAGGTCACGGCGCCGAACCACACGCCGAGCGGGTACGCGAGCGCGACCACGAGCGTCGTGACGGCCGCCAGCCAGTAGGAAGGGTGTGGATGCCGCGTCCCGACGCCGACGCACAGGGCGAAGCCGCCCGTCGCGAAGATGGTTCCCGTGATCCCGGGCGCCTGCCCGAGCCCCGGCACGGCCAGCACGTCCTCGTCGAGGTAGAGGCTCGTCATCCCGAGACCGAAGATCAGGAGCGCGACGAAGCCTGCGGTCGTCAATCCGAGGGCGACCGCCGGACGCACGTGCCCGTGCTCTGGCGGACGATCAACCGTCACGTCTCGACGATACGTCGGCGCGAAAGCGCGCGACGAGATGCTCAGGCGCCTGCCAGCCCGCTGTCACTGACGGTAGAGCTGCGGGCCCGCCTCGAGCGTGCGCTCGTACTCGCGCATCGCCTCGGTGTTGAGCTCGGTGACGCGCTTGCCGCGCGCCGCCGCCCACGCGCCGAACCAGATCGTGAGCTCCCGGCCGATGATGAACGCGATGACGGCGAGGGGCGAGAAGAGGTTCGCCGTCAGCAGCTCGATGCCCTCGCTCGGCGTGAGCCGCCAGAACGGCGCCTGGAAGTACTCGCCGAGGATGTAGCCGGCCCAGCTGAGCAGGCCCACGAAGAGGCCGAAGACGACCCAGTGTCCCCAGCGTCCGCGGTTGATGATGGCGCCGAGCAGCCAGAACGAGAAGAAGAAGACCACGACCGGGGTCCAGAAGATCCATGACGTCAGGGCCTTCGTGATGGCGTCGACGACGGCGTCGCCCGCGATGTCGCCGTCGAGCAGCCCGACGCCGAGCCACGCGCCCAGATACAGCACGCCGAACGCGATCGCGGCGAGGATTCCGATGGCACCGGCCGCGGCGCGGTTGCCGCGAGGACGCGGTGCTTCGGGCGCCTGCACGAAGATCGGCTGCGGCGCCACGGCGGCGGCGCCGACGGCCGGCTCGGCGGCCACGGGCTCGCTCGGGGCGACGACCGGAGCGACCGCCACGGTCTCGGCGGAGGAGTCGTAGGCGGCCTGGGCGACGCTGCTCTCCGGCGCGTGGGCAGCCGCGGGCTGCTCGTCACCGGCCGAGGCGGCGTTGTAGGCGGCCATGTAGGAGGCGGCGTCGGTGATCTCTTCGTCGCTCGTCTCGGGGGCGGCAGCCTCGGCGACGGGAGTGGCGGGCTCTGCGGACTCCGGTGCCGACTCAGCAGGACCGTCCGCCTCGGACGTGGCGCCGCGGCCTGCGGCCTCGGCATCCGCGAGGCCCTCGTTGACGCTGCCGACGACATCGTCGTCGGCGGGCCGGGGCTCCGCGACGGGCTCGCCGTAGGACGACTGGGGCTCACTCATCGCATGCACTTCCTCACACGGGACCGGTCCCCGCACAGTGAGGGTAGCGTGATGCCCGGTCATGCCCGCGGAGGCATGCCGCGGCGATTCGCCGCGGATCGGCGCGAGTCGCACGGCTAGGGTGAGCGCCATGTCCCACCTCGCAGCGGCCCGCACCCCGCTCCTGGTCGCCGCCGCCGCGGCATCCCTCGCCCTTGCAGCACTCCTCTCGGCCTGCGCTCCCGAGGCGGCCGGCCCGACGGCCGGTGGTCCGTCGCCGACCTCGATCGCCACGTCGAGCCCGTCCGGCACCGCGACGGCCACCCCGAGCCCGACCGCCACGGCGAAGGCGGAGATCCCCGACGACTGCCAGGAGATGCTCACCGACGACGTGCTCGCCCAGCTCGCTGGCGTCCCGCTCAACGACCCCGCGTTCGGGCCGTCGGGACCCCAGCCCGACGGCAGCCTCATCTGCATCTGGGCCGACCCCGCCGCCGACACGACGGGACTGCACACGTCGATCACCTCCATGTCGCGCGGTCCCGCGCTCGACATGCTCAACGACCTCGCCGACACCGCGGGCTTCACCTGCTACACGCCCGACGGCGGCACGCGGTGCGAGAAGACCTGGCCCAACGGGACCTACCCCGTCACCGACGGGCGCACGCTGTTCTGGCGCGACGACATCCTCATCGACACGAAGTACTCGAACCTCGCGCCGACCGGGTACACGTCGGCGATCATCGATCACATCTGGGGCTGAGTCAGCTCCAGACGAACGCCGCGAGGCGCGCGCCGTAGTCCTCCGGCATCCAGGTCGTCTCGACGCTCGCGAGCCACAGGCCGTCGCGCACCGTGTGCTCCTCCCGCACGCCGGCCGAGGTGCGCCGGCACGTCGTGCCCGACCCGTAGGCCTCGCACGAGAACCCCTGCCCTCGCAGCGCCGGATCGGCGACGGTCGCCGCATCCGGGCCGACGCGCGACAGCGACGACACGACGGTGCCCTGCGGCCCCTTCCACACGCAGGTGACCCGCACGTCGGGCTGCAGGGCGTCCACGAGGGCGGTCACGGCGGTCGGGGGCAGCGATCGATTCTGCGTCAGCAGCACGTTCGGCGACCAGGCGAGCTCCGACCACAGCGACCCGGGATAGAGGTCGCGGCAGTCGATCTCGGCCGTACCGCCGAGTGCGACCTCCTGAACGGGTTCGCTCGCCGCCGCGACCGGCGTCGAGGTCGCCGCGCGCAGCGTGTCGCCCACGAACTGCACCGTGCCGGGAACGGCCGGCACGGCGAGGTAGACGAGCGCGGCGACGACACCCGCGCACACGAGCCCCGCAGGCCACGCGAGCCACAGGTTGCGACCGCCGATCCGCGCCATCCGCCCCTCCGATCCCACGGTAAGCGGCGCTGCCGGGTCGGCCCGCACGGCGCGCGGCCGGATGGGCACGACGAAGGCCCCGGCGCGAGCCGGGGCCTTCGTGACGAGGGGATTCCGGGATGCCTCATGCCGAGGCATCCCGGATCACTCAGTTGTAGTTGCCGCTGAAGTCGTCCGTCGAGAAGCTGTCGAAGTCGACGTAGCTCAGGTCGGAGTCGCTGTACGCGCCGTCCGAGGCGAAGATGCGGTTGGGGTACCGCTCGCTCTTGGCCTCCTCCGTCGCCTCGACCGTGACGTTGCGGTACTTCGCAAGGCCGGTTCCGGCGGGGATGAGCTTTCCGATGATGACGTTCTCCTTGAGGCCGAGGAGCGGGTCGCTCTTGCCCTCCATGGCCGCCTGCGTCAGGACGCGGGTGGTCTCCTGGAACGACGCGGCCGACAGCCACGACTCCGTCGCGAGCGACGCCTTCGTGATACCCATCAGCTCGGGACGACCCGACGCCGGGCGCTTGCCCTCGCCGACCGCCTCGCGGTTGATGCTCTGGTAGCGCTTGAAGTCCACCAGCTCGCCCGGCAGCAGCGTCGTGTCGCCGTGGTCGACCACGGTGACCTTCCGCAGCATCTGGCGCACGATGACCTCGATGTGCTTGTCGTGGATCGGCACACCCTGCGAGCGGTACACGCCCTGGACGCCGTTGACGAGGTACTTCTGCACCTCGCGGGCACCCTGCACGCGCATGACCTCCTTGGGGTCGAGCGTGCCGACCTGCAGCGGCTGGCCGACCGTGACGTGCTGGCCGTCCTCGACGAGGAGCGTCGCACGCTTCAGGACCGGGTAGACGTGCGGCTCGTCGCCGTTGTCGGGGGTCAGGATGACCTTCTTCGAGCGCTCGGTCTCGTCGATCGTGATGCGACCGTCCGACTCGGCGATCGGCGACGCGCCCTTGGGGGTGCGGGCCTCGAAGAGCTCCTGCACGCGGGGAAGACCCTGCGTGATGTCGTCGGCCGAGGCCGAACCACCCGTGTGGAACGTACGCATCGTCAGCTGGGTGCCGGGCTCGCCGATCGACTGGGCGGCGATGATGCCGACCGCCTCGCCGATGTCCACGAGCTTGCCGGTCGCGAGCGAACGGCCGTAGCACTTCTGGCAGACGCCGACGGCCGAGTCGCACGTGAGCACCGAGCGGACCTTGATGGTCTCGACGCCGGCCTCGACGAGCTTGTCGATGAGCACGTCGCCCACGTCGTCGCCGGCCTCGGCCAGCACGGTGCCCTGGGCGTCGACGACCTCCGACGCGAGCGTGCGGGCGAATACCGAGTTCTCGACGTTCGGGTCCTTCACGAGCGCGCCGCCGAAGCCCTGCGAGGCGATCGGGAGCTCGAGGCCCTTCGTCGTGCCGCAGTCCTCCTCGCGGATGATGACATCCTGCGAGACGTCGACGAGACGACGCGTGAGGTAGCCCGAGTCGGCCGTACGGAGGGCCGTGTCGGCCAGACCCTTGCGGGCACCGTGCGTCGCGATGAAGTACTCCGCCACCGACAGACCCTCGCGGTACGAGGAGATGATCGGGCGGGGGATGATCTCACCCTTCGGGTTGTTCACCAGGCCTCGCATACCCGCGATGTTGCGGATCTGCAGCCAGTTGCCACGGGCGCCGGACGACACCATGCGGTTGATCGTGTTGTCCTCGGGGAAGTTGTCGCGCATCGCCTTCTGCACGGCATCCGTCGCCTCGGTCCAGATCTTGATGAGCTCCTGGCGACGCTCGGCGTCGGTGGTGAGACCCTTCTCGAACTGGCCCTGGACCTTCGCGGCCTGCTGCTCGTAGCCCGCGACGATCTCCGCCTTGTTCGGCGGGGTCAGGATGTCGGACAGCGCGACCGTGACGCCCGAACGCGTGGCCCAGTAGAAGCCGGCGTCCTTGATCCGGTCGAGCGATGCCGCGACCTCGACCTTCGGGTACTCCTCGGCGAGCTTGTTGACGATCTGCGACAGCTTGCCCTTGTCGGCCTGCTCGCGCACGAACGGGTAGCCCTTGGGGAGCGTGTCGTTGAAGATCGCCTGGCCGAGCGAAGCGTCGACGAGACCGTGGCGCTCGTAGCCCTCGGGGGCGTCGCCCTCGAGGAACGTGAGGCCGGGGACGCGGATGCGCACCTTGGCCTGCAGGTCGAGCGTGCCCTCGTCCTTCGCGAGGATCGCCTCGCCGACGGAGCCGAACACGCGACCCTCACCCGTGGCGCCCTCCTTGACCGTGGTCAGGTGGTGCAGGCCGATGATCATGTCCTGCGAGGGCAGGGTCACCGGACGGCCGTCCGACGGCTTCAGGATGTTGTTCGAGGCGAGCATCAGGATGCGGGCCTCGGCCTGGGCCTCGACCGACAGCGGCAGGTGCACGGCCATCTGGTCGCCGTCGAAGTCCGCGTTGAAGGCGGCGCAGACGAGCGGGTGCAGCTGGATGGCCTTGCCCTCGACGAGCTGGGGCTCGAAGGCCTGGATGCCGAGGCGGTGGAGCGTAGGCGCACGGTTGAGGAGCACGGGGCGCTCGCGGATAATCTCCTCGAGCACGTCCCACACCTCGGGGCGCGTGCGCTCGACGGCGCGCTTGGCGGCCTTGATGTTCTGCGAGTGACCGAGGTCGATCAGGCGCTTGATCACGAACGGCTTGAACAGCTCGAGCGCCATCTGCTTGGGCAGACCGCACTGGTGCAGCTTGAGCTGCGGACCCACGATGATGACCGAACGGCCCGAGTAGTCCACGCGCTTGCCGAGCAGGTTCTGGCGGAAGCGACCCTGCTTTCCCTTGAGCATGTCGCTCAGGGACTTCAGGGCGCGGTTGCCGGTCCCCGTGACGGGGCGGCCGCGGCGGCCGTTGTCGAACAGCGCGTCGACGGCCTCCTGCAGCATCCGCTTCTCGTTGTTCACGATGATCTCGGGGGCGCCGAGGTCGATGAGGCGACGGAGACGGTTGTTGCGGTTGATGACGCGACGGTAGAGGTCGTTCAGGTCGGAGGTCGCGAAGCGGCCACCGTCGAGCTGGACCATGGGGCGAAGCTCCGGCGGGATGACCGGGACGACGTCGAGGACCATGGATGCCGGGCTCATGCCCGTCGACAGGAACGAGTTGACGACCTTGAGGCGCTTGATCGCACGGATCTTGCGCTGGCCCTTGCCCTCCGAGATCTGCAGGTGCAGGTTCTCGGCCTCGGCGGCCAGGTCGAACGCCTGCAGGCGACGCTGGATCGACTCCGCGCCCATGTAGGCCTCGAAGTACTGGCCGAAGCGGTCCTGCAGCTCGTGGAAGATCTCGTCCTCGCCCTTCAGCGAGCCGACCTCGAGGTTGCGGAATTCCTCCCAGACGCGCTCGAGCTTGGCGATGGACTCGTCGGCGTTCTTGCGGATCGCCGCCATGTCCTTCTCGGCCGAGTCCTTGACCTTCTTCTTCTGGTCGGCCTTGGCGCCCTCCTCCTCGAGCGCCGCGAGCTCCTCCTCCAGCTTGGCGAGGCGCGTCGCGATGCGCGAGTCACGGCGGTCGGCGAGCGTCTTCAGCTCGAGACGCAGGTTGTTCTCGTGCGTCGGGAGGTCGCGGTGGCGGGCGTCCTGGTCGACCGAGATGACCATGTAGGCGGCGAAGTAGATGACCTTCTCGAGGTCCTTCGGAGCCATGTCGAGCAGGTACCCGAGGCGCGACGGGACGCCCTTGAAGTACCAGATGTGGGTGACGGGCGCGGCGAGCTCGATGTGGCCCATCCGCTCGCGGCGGACGGAGGACTTGGTGACCTCCACGCCGCAGCGCTCGCAGACGATGCCCTTGAAGCGGACGCGCTTGTACTTGCCGCAGGCGCACTCCCAGTCGCGGGAGGGGCCGAAGATCTGCTCGCCGAAGAGGCCGTCCTTCTCGGGCTTGAGCGTGCGGTAGTTGATGGTCTCGGGCTTCTTGACCTCGCCGTAGGACCAGCGACGGATGTCGTCGGCGGTCGCGAGGCCGATGCGAAGCTCATCGAAAGTTGTTGCGTCGAGCACTAGTTCTCCTGTGTCGAAAATTCAGTCAGAGTCGGGATGCCGGGAACGGATCAGATCTCGTCGATCGACGACGACTCGAACCGGGTGGAGATGTTGATGCCGAGCTCCTCCGCTGCGCGGAAGGCGTCGTCATCCGTGTCGCGGAGGTTGACCGCCGTGCCGTCGGCCGAGAGCACCTCGACGTTCAGGCAGAGCGACTGCATCTCCTTCATGAGCACCTTGAACGACTCGGGGATGCCGGGCTCCTGGATGTTCTCGCCCTTGACGATCGCCTCGTAGACCTTGACGCGGCCGAGGATGTCGTCGGACTTGATCGTGAGGAGCTCCTGGAGGGCGTACGCGGCGCCGTAGGCCTCGAGGGCCCACACCTCCATCTCACCGAAGCGCTGACCGCCGAACTGCGCCTTACCACCGAGCGGCTGCTGGGTGATCATCGAGTACGGGCCCGTCGAGCGTGCGTGGATCTTGTCGTCGACGAGGTGGTGCAGCTTCAGGATGTACATGTAGCCGACCGAGATGGGCGCCGGGAACGGCTCGCCGGAGCGGCCGTCGAACAGCAGCGTCTTGCCGGTCGAGTCGATCAGGCGATCGCCGTCGCGGTTCTTGGTCGTCGAGTCGAGAAGACCCGCGATCTCGTCCTCGAAAGCGCCGTCGAACACCGGGGTCGCGACCTTGGTGCCGGCGGGAGCCTGGAACGCCTGCTCAGGGAGCTTCGCGGCCCACTCGGGCGTGCCCTCGACCTTCCAGCCCTGCTTTGCGATCCACCCGAGGTGAAGCTCGAGCACCTGGCCGAAGTTCATGCGGCCGGGGATGCCGAGCGGGTTGAGGATGACGTCGACCGGCGTGCCGTCGGCGAGGAAGGGCATGTCCTCGACGGGGAGGATCTTCGCGATGACGCCCTTGTTGCCGTGGCGGCCGGCGAGCTTGTCGCCCTCGGTGATCTTGCGCTTCTGGGCGATGTAGACCACGACGCGGCGGTTGACGCCCGAGCCGAGCTCGTCGTCGCCGTCCTCGGCGTTGAACTCCTTGACCGCGATGATCGTGCCCTGCTCACCGTGGGGGACCTTGAGCGACGTGTCGCGCACCTCGCGGCTCTTCTCGTTGAAGATCGCGCGCAGCAGGCGCTCCTCGGCCGACAGCTCGGTCTCGCCCTTGGGCGTGACCTTGCCGACGAGGATGTCGCCGGGGCGCACCTCGGCGCCGATGCGGATGATGCCGCGCTCGTCGAGGTCCTTCAGCAGGTCGGGGCTCACGTTCGGCAGGTCGCGCGTGATCTCCTCCTTGCCGAGCTTCGTGTCGCGGGCGTCGACCTCGTACTCCTCGATGTGGATCGAGGAGAGGGTGTCGTCCTTCACGAGGTTCTGGCTGAGGATGATCGCGTCCTCGAAGTTGTGACCCTCCCACGTCATGAACGCGACGAGGAGGTTCTTGCCGAGCGCGAGCTCGCCGTTCTCCGTCGCCGGGCCGTCGGCGATGACCTCGCCGGCCTCGATGCGGTCGCCCGCCGAGACGATGACGCGCTGGTTGTACGACGTGCCCTGGTTGGAGCGGTCGAACTTGCGCAGGAAGTAGTCCTGCGTGCCGCCCTCGTCGAGCTGCACGGTCACGACGTCGGCGGAGACCTCGACCACGACGCCCGAGCGCTCGGCCGTCACGACGTCACCGGCGTCGATGGCCGCGAAGCCCTCCATACCGGTGCCCACGACGGGCGACTCGGAGCGCAGGAGCGGAACGGCCTGGCGCTGCATGTTCGCACCCATGAGGGCGCGGTTGGCGTCGTCGTGCTCGAGGAACGGGATGAGCGACGTCGCGACCGACACCATCTGGCGCGGCGAGACGTCCATGTAGCCGATCTCCTCGGCGTGGAACAGGTCGACCTCGCCACCCTGGCCGCGACGGGCGAGGACGCGGTCCTCGGCGAACGTGCCGTCGGCCTTCAGCTTGGCGCCGGCCTGCGCGACGATGTAGTCGCTCTCCTCCGAAGCCGTGAGGTAGTCGATCTGCTCGGTGACCTTGCCGTCGACGACGCGACGGTACGGCGTCTCGATGAAGCCGAACGCGTTGATCCGCGCGAACGACGCGAGCGAGCCGATCAGACCGATGTTCGGGCCTTCCGGCGTCTCGATCGGGCACATGCGGCCGTAGTGCGACGGGTGGACGTCACGCACCTCGACACCTGCGCGCTCACGCGACAGACCGCCGGGGCCGAGCGCCGAGAGGCGACGCTTGTGGGTCAGACCCGCGAGCGGGTTGTTCTGGTCCATGAACTGCGACAGCTGCGACGTTCCGAAGAACTCCTTGATCGCCGCCACGACGGGACGCACGTTGATCAGGGTCTGCGGCGTGATCGCCTCGATGTCCTGTGTGGTCATGCGCTCGCGGACGACGCGCTCCATGCGGGACAGACCCGTGCGGACCTGGTTCTGGATGAGCTCGCCGACGGCGCGGATGCGGCGGTTGCCGAAGTTGTCGATGTCGTCGACGTCGAGGCGGATCTCCGCCTCCTGGCCGTTGCGGATGCCGTCGAAGACGACGTCGCCGCGGTGCAGGCGCACGAGGTACTTGATGGTCGCGACGATGTCGCCGACCGTCAGCACCGACTCGCCGAGCGCGGCGTCGAGGCCGAGCTTCTGGTTGATCTTGTACCGGCCGACCTTGGCGAGGTCGTAGCGCTTCGGGTTGAAGTAGAAGTTGTCCAGCAGCGCGCGAGCGGCCTCGGCGGCCACCTGCTCGCCCGGACGCAGCTTGCGGTAGATGTCGCGAAGGGCGTCCTCCTTGGTGAGGATCGTGTCCTTCGAGAGCGTCTCCTCGATCGACTCGTAGCCGGCGAACTCATTGAGGATGTCCTCGCTGGTCAGGCCGAGGGCCTTGAGGAAGACGGTGACCGACTGCTTGCGCTTGCGGTCGATGCGCACGCCGACCTGGTCGCGCTTGTCGATCTCGAACTCGAGCCACGCGCCGCGGCTCGGGATGATGCGGGCCGAGACGATGTCCTTGTCGGAGGTCTTGTCGGGCGTGCGGTCGAAGTAGACGCCGGGCGAACGGACGAGCTGCGACACGACGACGCGCTCGGTGCCGTTGATGATGAACGTGCCCTTGTCGGTCTGGAGCGGGAAGTCGCCCATGAAGACCGTCTGGGTCTTGATCTCACCGGTCTGGTGGTTCATGAACTCGGCCTCGACGTAGAGCGGGGCCGCGTAGGTCTTGCCGCGCTCCTTGCACTCCTCGATGGAGTACTTCTCGGGCTCGAGGTAGGGGTTGGTGAACGAGAGCTGCATCGTCTCGCTCAGGTCTTCGATGGGCGAGATCTCCTCGAAGATCTCCTCGAGGCCGGAGACCTCGGGCACGTCGGTACGTCCGACGGCCTGCGCGTCGGCGACGCGCGCCTTCCACGCCTCGTTGCCGACGAGCCAGTCGAAGGACTCGGTCTGCAGTGCCAGAAGGTCGGGGACCGTCAGCGTGTCGGAGATCTTGGCGAACGAGAGGCGGGAAGCTCCGCGGCCGTTCTTGGGGGTGGTGGATGCGTTGGGCGCAGCAGCCAAGGGAATTCCTCCATGAGCCCGCAGGCTCGTTTCCTTGTCGTCAGGTGGAGTGCTCGTCAGTCCCCGTAGCCTGCATGTCGCACACCGCGATGAAGCGGGGGCACGCAGGCGCAGCCGACCACCATATGAGGGCAGGGGGAATCCAAGAGCGCAACTACCTACTATACGTCTTGCGACGCGCCATGTCCAGCACCATTCTTGACGAGGGCCGGATGCTGCGGTATAACCGCGGCATGACCGGGGCGTATCGGCCCGTGATCCGCACGCCCGACCAGCGGATCCGGGTCTTCGTCAGCTCGACCCTGCGCGAGCTCGCCGACGAGCGCCGCGCCGCCCGCGCCGCCATC
>NZ_JBIQWL010000008.1:0-113868 GCF_044325405.1 Microbacterium alkaliflavum
CCACCGCCGAAGAACTCCAAGACCGCATCGCCGACGACCTCGCCACCCTCCTCGCCGAACGCTTCGACGAATCGCGGGACGAGGCATCCCCCGTTCCCAGATCCGGCGATTCCGTCGAACCGATGGCGGGCAGGGTGCCGGTGCCGTACACGACGACGATCGGTCGCGAGCACGATCTCGAGGCGGTCCGGGCGCTCCTGGCCGCGGACCACCGCGTCGTGAGCCTCATCGGGCCCGGCGGGATCGGCAAGAGCCGGCTCGCGATCGAGACGGCGCTCGGAAGCGCCGACATCTTCCCCGACGGCGTCTACTTCGTGCCGTTGGAGGGCGTGCTCGAGGCGGGCCTGCTGCTGCCGACCATCGCGTACTTCCTCAACATCCGCGACAACGGCGAGGCCGCCCTCGAAGAGCGCATCGCGCACGCCCTCGCGCAGCGCCGGGTGCTGGTGGTGCTCGACAACTTCGAGCAGATCGTGGATGCCGCGCCCCTGCTCGTGCGGCTCTACGATCTCGCGCCGCTCGCGACCTTCCTCGTGACGAGCCGCATCGTGCTGCGCATCCGCGGCGAACGGGTCTACGACGTCGGCGCGCTCGCCACGCCCGACGACACGGTGCCGACGTCGCTCGAGCGCGCCCGGCGGTCGACGGCCTGCAGCCTCTTCGTCGACCGCGCGGAGGCGGCGAAGCCGGGGTTCGAGCTGACCGAGGACAACGCGCGCGCCGTCGCCGACATCTGCCGCCGCCTCGAGGGGCTGCCTCTCGCGATCGAGCTCGCCGCAGCCAAGGTGAGGCTGCTGACGCCGCAGGCGATCGCGGAGCGGCTGGAGCAGAGCCTGCCGCTGCTCACGGCGGCCGTCCGCGACCTCCCCGAGCGCCACCGCACGATGCGCGCGACGATCGACTGGAGCGTGAGCCTGCTCCCCGAGGAGCAGCGCGACCTCATGGAGGACCTCGGCGTCTTCGCCCGGAGGTTCACCCTCGAGGCCGTGGAAGCCCTCGGCGCCGGACGCTCGTGGGACGGCCAGGGCATCGACGGCATCACGGCCCTCGTCGACGGCTCGCTCGTCAAGGCGACGGAGGTCGACGGGCGCACCGTGTACGCGCTGCTCGTGGTCGTGCGGGAGTACTCGCTCGGCCGCCTCAAGGAGCGCGGCGAGGCCGACCGCATGCGCGCCGCGCACGCCGACTACTACGGGTCGCTCGTGGAGCGCGTCGCCCCCGACCTCGGCGGCAGGCGACAGGCGGGCGCCGTCGCGGAGCTCGCCCTCGAGCTGCCCAATCTGCGCGCGGCCGAGCGCCACCTCATCTACACCGACCGCCTCGACGACGCGGGCCACTTCGCGTGGCGGCTGCTCATCTACTGGTGGATCGCCGGGTTCTTCGGCGAAGTGCGCGTGTGGATGCTCGAGCTCCTCGAGAAGGAGGCCCCGATCTCGCAGCACACGCGCGCCGTCGCGTGGTTCTTCGCGCTGTGGGGCGAGATGTGGCAGCGCCCCAGCGAACAGGTCGTCGCAGGACTCGGCGAGTGCGTGCGCCTGTTCGCCGAGAGCGGGGACGCCGATGCCTCGGCAATGGCGCTCGCCGCCCGCGCGACGGCGCGCGTGCAGTACTCCGACCTCGACGGGGAGAAGGCCGAAGCCGAGCTCACCGAGGCCGTCGCGCGCCTGCACGAGCACGGCAACAACTGGGCGGAGGCGATCACGCGCGTCTCGCTCGGGCGCCTCGCGTGGGTGCGCGGAGACACGGATGCCGCGCTCGAGCGCTTCGGCGAGGCGCTGGCCGTCTCGCGCGCGAGCGGCGACCTGTTCACGACGTCGGTGGGCGGCAACCTGCGCGCGCGGCTCAACTTCCTGCGCGGCGACGTCGAGGCGGCCGAGGCCGAGTTCATCGAGACGCTGCACCTGTCGATCCGGCTGCACTACGACGAGGGCGTCGCGTACGGCCTCGAGGGCGTGTGCGCCGTGGCCGCCGTCCGCGGCGACGCCTGGCGCGCCGGCGCCCTCGCGAAGGCGGCCGAGACGATCCGGCACCGCATCGGCGTGTTCGATGTCGAAGCGTTCACGGTGCACACGCCGCACCTCGCGGCGCTGCGCGAATCCGACCCCGACGGCGTCGCCGCAGGCGAGCTCGCGGGCGCCGATCTGACCGCCGCCGAGGCGATCGCCCTCGCCCTCCCCGAGTCCGAGCTCCGCCCCCTCGAGGGAGCCCTGCGGCACTGGTGACCCGCGCCGCGGCGCATCATCCCGTCCTCTCTCTCTTCCCTGTCCATAGCCCGTGCTCTCGCCGAAAGCCCACGCTCCGCACCGTGCACGACGTGGGCGCTCGGTGACAGCACGGGCTCTGGACGAGCGGCGCCGGGAGACGGTATCCACCCGGCGACTTCGTACGCACTCGCCGAGGCCACACGTCGTCGACGCGAACGACGTGTGTGCTGGGCGAGATCGTACGTAGTTGACGGAGGCCGGATCAGCGCGGAAGGGCGGACGACACGAGCTCGCCCGGCGGTAGCGCGACCGGGCGTCAGGACGCGAGATCGAGCAGGCGCGGGGTGCGCCCGTCCGGCGCAGCGGGGATCGCGGATCGGAACGCCCGCTGGTACTGCGACGGCGAGATCCCGAGGCGGGCGATGAACGCGCGGCGCATCCCCTCCGCGCTGCCGTAGCCCGCCTGCGCGGCGGTCGCCGTCACGCTCGCACCACCCTCGAGGTGTACCCGGGCGAGGTCGAAGCGCACGGCGTTGACGTACTCGGACGGCGACTGCCCGAGCTCTTCCCGGAAGCGGCGTGTCAGGTGGCGCGGGCTCACCGCGACCAGTCCGGCGAGGTCCGGTACGCTCCAGGTGCGCGCGGGATCCGCGTCGACGAGGTCGGTCGCCCGACGCACGATCGACGCCGGTTGGGCACGGGCGCGCAGCGGCACCGAATACTGCGACTGGCCGCCGGAGCGCTGCAGGTAGACGAGGAGCAGCTGGGCGACGTGCCGTGCCACGTCGGCGCCGTGATCGTCCTCGACCAGCGCGAGCGCGAGGTCGATGCCCGCCGCGACGCCGGCGGACGTCGAGACGTCGCCGTCTCGGACGAAGATCGCGTCCGGCTCGACGTGCACGCGCGGGTAGCGGCTCTGCAGCTCCGACGCGAACTTCCAGTGCGTCGTGGCGCGCTTGCCGTCGAGCGCACCGATCTCGGCGAGGACGAAGGCGCCGCTGCAGATGGAGACGACACGGCGTGCGCGCGATGCGAGGGCGGCTGTCGCATCCGTCAACGGCGCTCGGGCGAATTCGCGAGGCGGCAACTCGCTGCCCGGCACGATCACGGTGTCGAAGTCTCCGGCGTCGCCGGCCGATCCGTGCACCGAGACCGTGCTGCCGAGCGATGTCATCACCTCTCGCCCGTCGGGTGAGAGCAGCACGACCTCATAGCCCTGCACCGCCTGGTTGGCTTCGACGAACACCTCGGCCGGGCCCACGTAGTCGAGGCTCTTCACACCGTCGAAGAGCAGGAACGCGATTCTCCGGCGGGCGGGGGTCGAGCGCATACCGACATCCTTCTGGATGCCTCGTGCGCGTCCAATTCGGCCGTTCGATGACTGTCCATCCCGGTGTCCGCGAAGTGGTCCCGATTCGTGGGATGCGCGGCCGTTCTCGCGGGGCGCGGAGGCCGTGGTTCGGCGAGGCTCGAGGTGGCGCCGTCGCCCGTGACGGCTCCGGCGAGTGGGGCGACGGGTCGGCCCAGTGATCGCAAGGAGTCCCCCATGCCGACGTTCACCACCTCCGACGGCACCGAGATCCATTACACCGACTGGGGCACCGGGAAGCCGGTCGTGCTGAGCCACGGCTGGCCCCTGAGCTCAGACGCGTGGGCCGTCGAGTCCAAGCTGCTCGCCGACGCCGGATACCGCGCCATCGCCCACGATCGTCGCGGTCACGGCCGCTCGACCAACACCGACCGCGGGCACG
Organism: Microbacterium alkaliflavum; assembly: GCF_044325405.1. Classification (NCBI taxonomy): domain Bacteria; kingdom Bacillati; phylum Actinomycetota; class Actinomycetes; order Micrococcales; family Microbacteriaceae; genus Microbacterium; species Microbacterium alkaliflavum. Next base: position 3,956 of record NZ_JBIQWL010000008.1, read on the forward strand.
ACATGGACACCTACGCCCGGGACCTGGCCGAGCTCATCGAGCACCTCGACCTCACCGACCTCGTCGTGATCGGTCACTCGACGGGCGGCGGCGAGGTCGTCCGCTACGCCGCGCAGCACGGGAAGGGCCGCGTCCGGAAGGTCGTCACCGCCGGTGCCGTGCCGCCGATCATGGTCCAGTCCGAGACGAACCCCGAGGGCACGCCGATCGAAGCCTTCGACGGCATCCGCGCCGGTGTGCTCGCCGACCGCTCGCAGTTCTACAAGGACCTCGCGGTGCCGTTCTACGGCTTCAACCGCGAGGGTGCGGCGGTCTCGCAGGGTCTCATCGACGACTTCCAGCGCCAGGGGATGCTCGCCGGTCTCGCGGCCGCCTACGAGTGCGTCAAGGTGTTCTCCGAGACCGACTTCACCGACGACCTCGAAGCGCTGGAGGTGCCGATCCTGCTCGCGCACGGCTCGGACGACCAGATCGTGCCGATCGCGGCGGCCGCCGAGAAGTCGATCGCCCTCGTCTCGGAGGGCACGCTCAAGGTCTACGAGGGCGCCCCGCACGGCATCGCCGGCGAGTACCAGAAGGCGCTGATCGCGGACATCCTCGCGTTCATCGAGGACTGAACTCGCGGCGGGACCCGGGAGTCCGTCGAGGACTCCCGGGTCCCACGCGGCAGCATCCGTCGTCTCACTCGGTCCATAGCCCGTGCTCTCGGCGAGAGCCCACGCTGTGGACGTGGCACGACGTGGGCGTTCGGTGCCAGCACGGGCTTTGGAAGAGGAACGACGAGCTGGAAGTCGTCGCTCACGTCGCGCGGGCATGACGGAACCGGATGCGGCTGCCCGGCCGCGCCTGCGCGATCGCGTCGAGCGAGGCATCCGTCGCGACCGCGATCACGGGGTACCCGCCGGTCACGGGGCCGTCGGCGAGGAGGATGGTGGGCCGGCCCGTCGGCGGCACCTGGAGGGCGCCCGGCACCATGCCCTCGCTCGGCAGCTCACCCTCCCGCGCCCGGTCGAGCACGGGACCGTCGAGACGTACGCCGACGCGGTCCGCGTCGTTCGTGACGGTCCAGACGGCCTCGAACAGGTCGCGGAGAGCGGATGCCGCGAACCAGTCCGCCCGCGCTCCGGGGGCCAGCTCCACCTCGAGCCCGTCGTCGTGCGGCACGCCCCAGGGTGCGATCGCGGCAGGCGGGATGGGGAGGGATGCCTCGCCCGCGAGCGCGATCGCGGTGCCGGCATGGAGCGGCTCGGGGCCGAGCCCCGCGAGCAGGTCGGTCGCGCGGGAGCCGAGGACCGTGCGGGCGTCAAGCCCTCCGCGGACCGCGAGGTAGGCCCGGGCGCCGTGCGCGAACCAATCGAGGTGCAGCTCGGCGCCGGCGGCCCAGGCGTGCGCCTCGTACGGGTCGACCTCACGGCCGTCGAGCCGGACCGCCCCCCACGCACCCGCGACCGCGAACCAGAGGTCGGCCTCGGCGACGGCACGGAACCCGCCCATCGTGACCTCCACGCCCGCCGCGCCCTCGCGGTTGCCGACGAGGCGGTTCGCCGTGCGAAGTGCGCCGCGGTCGAGCGCACCCGAAGGCGCGACGCCGAGCGACGCGGCGCCGGGACGGCCGAGGTCCTGGATCGTCGCGAGCAGGCCCGGCTCGACGATCCGCAGGGCGGGGACGCGTGACGACGCGGCGGACCGGGTCTTCCCGGTCCCTGAGCTCAGGGCCCCCTGCTCCTCGGCGGCTCGGGCCCGACCCCTCGACAAGCTCGGGGACCGGGGGGAGGTCGAGGCCGCGCCAGTCGCCGAGCTCGGGGACCGGGGTGAGGTGGGGCGGAAGCGCACCTCCGTGCCCGGGGCGAGGAGAGCGGGGGACGCGGCATCCGGATCGAACAGCACGGTCCGGGTCGTCGCGATGAGCCGCCAACCGCCCGGCGTCTCGCGGGGATAGGCACCCGTGAAGCCGGCGGCGAGGCCGATCGCGCCGGCGGGCACGCGCGTACGGGGGCTCGCGAGGCGCGGCACGTCGAACCGCCAATCGTCGCTCACGAGATACCCGAATCCCGGTGCGAAGCCCGTGAACGCGACGGTCCACGCTGCCGCCGAGTGCCGGGCCACCAGCTCGTCGACGCCGAGCCCGAGCAGCGCGGCAGTCTCGGCGAGGTCGGGGCCGTCGTACACGGCGTCCAACTCGACGTGCGTCTGCGAGCCGGGGCGGGCCGCGGCATCCACTCCCCTCGCGGTCCGTTCGATCCACGCCCGCGCGGCCGCGAGCGCCGTCTGTCGCGGGTCGACGTGCACGAGCAGCGTACGGGCCGCCGGCACGAGGTCCACGACACCGGTGGGGCGCGACGCCGTGAGTGCGGCGTGCAGCGCGAGCACCTCGTCGAGCGACACGACCTCGGCGACGACCGCGCGCTCGCCCATCGGCAGGAGCCGCACCCTCACCACGGCGCGCGCACCTCGATGTTCTCGGCGTCGAGCGCGGACCGCACGGCGCGCGCCATGCTGACCGCCGCGGGCGAGTCGCCGTGCAGGCACAGGGATGCCGCGTCCGCCGCGATCTCGGAACCGTCGACCGCGACGACCACGCCGTCGCGCGCCAGCCGGACCGCGCGGGCCGCGACGAGCAGCGGATCGTCGAGGAGGGCGCCGGGCTCGCCGCGCGGCACGAGCGACCCATCGGGCCGGTAGCCGCGGTCGAGGAACGCCTCGCGCACGAACGGGAGGCCCGCCTCGGTCGCGGCGATGGTGACGGCGCCGTCGAGCCCGAGGATCGGGAGCGCGCGACCGAGCCGGGCCGACACGTCGGCGATCGCGGCGACGACGGCTGCGGCCTCACGCCGGCCCGTCGTGACCGAGTGGTACAGGGCGCCGTGCGGCTTGACGTAGCGCAGGTTCGCGCCGGCGTCGATCAGCTCCGCGAGCTGCGCCTCGACGCTCGCGCGCAGCGCGGCGGGCTCGATCTCGATTCGCGCCCGCCCGAAGCCCGCCTTGTCGGGGTACGAGGGGTGGCCGCCGACGGCCACGCCGAACCGGCCGGCGCGCTCGACGGCCTCGCGCATGGAGGCGGCATCCCCCGCGTGCCCGCCGCATGCGACGTTCGCACTGGAGATGACGGCGAACATCGCCTCGTCGTCGGCCGTCGGCACTCCGTCGACGGTCTCGCCGAGGTCGGCGTTGAGGTCGATGGCGCTCATGAATCCACGCTAGTCCGGCCCCTCGGCCCGCAAACCCGCACTCCGTGCTCGACACCACAGTCGATGGTCGGGAATCGGGTGTGGGCTGGGCGCGGGAGTGTGGTTCGGCACGGGATACCGTGGGAACCATGGCCAGGGCGCGACGGGAACCGACCGACGAACCGCAGACCCGGCTCTCCGACGGCACCCTCGCGCGCATCCTCCCGTCGGGATTCACGAGCGGCCACGAGCTCATCGTCGACGGCACGCCGCAGTCGCACGTCGACCTCGACGATCCGACGCACCTGCACTTCGAATACGTCGCACGGATGGGCGCGGTGATCGACAGGCTCAGGATGCCGGGACAGCCGCTCACGGCCGTGCATCTGGGCGCCGGCGCCCTGACGATCCCGCGCTACGTCGAGGCGACCAGGCCTGGCTCTCGTCAGCAGGTCATCGAGCTGGAGCCCGCGCTCGTCGATCTCGTGCGGGAGAACCTGCCGCTCCCGCGCGGCGCAGCGATCCGCGTGCGCATCGGCGACGCCCGCGACGGGCTCGGACGCCTCCCGGCCGCGCTCGTCGGCGCCGTCGATCTGCTCGTCTCCGACGTCTACTCGGGCGCCCAGACGCCGGCCCACCTCACGACCATCGAGTTCTACACGGCGGCGGCGCGACTCCTCGCGCCCGACGGGGTGCTGCTCGTCAACGTCGCCGACGGCGCGGGGCTGAGCTTCGCGCGGCGGCAGGTCGCGACCGTCCGGGCCGTGCTCGCCCACGTCGTCGTGCTCGCCGAGGTGCAGACGCTCAAGGGTCGCCGGTTCGGCAACCTCGTGATCGCGGCATCCCCCGCTCCACTGCCGACCGAGTGGCTGCCGCGCCTCATGGCCGCGGGACCCCATCCCGCGAAGGTCGCCCAGGGCACCGAGCTCGACGAGTTCGTGCGCGGAGCGCGGCCGGCGACCGACGTCGATGCGACGCCGTCGCCGAAGCCGTCGGCATCCGTCTTCGACCGCTGAACTTTCGATGAGGGATGCCGCGACCCGGCGTGCCGGGGCAGCACTGCCGAGGGGTGCGGGGCAGACTGGGACGGCGAACCGGTGAGAGCGGAAGGGAGTCGACGGTGAGCTATATCCACGGATACGACCCCGATACGCTTCGCGAACGGATCGACCCCCGCCAGTGCAAGGAGCGGCTCGACGAGATCGGCGAGCAGCGCTCTCTGGCGGCCCTCCTCGAGCGCGTCTGGCTGCTCAAGGTGCTCGACCGGCTCGACGACTCGCTCGTGCTGTCCGAGCAGTCGGTGCGGCTCGCGCGCATGGCGGGCACGCGCAAGGATCTGCTGCGGGCGCGCATCCTGCATGCGTCGGTCATGCAGCAGCGCGGCGCTTACGCCGCGGCCGAGCAGGAGCTCAACATGTGCGCGGAGGAGGCCGAGGGGCAGGGCTGGAGCGCCATCGCGGCGTTCGCCTACCAGCACCGCGGCAAGGTGCACTACGACGCGGAGGACTACGAGGCCTCGCGCGAAGACTTCAAGCGCGCGCTCTTCCTGCGGCAGGAGTCGGGTGCGACCGACGTCCAGCTCGAGTCGACGCTGCTGGCGATCGACGCCGCGGATCGACGACGCGCACGGGCCGTCGCCAGCTGAGTGTCGTAGGTCTGTTCTAGTCTCTCCGGCATGTCGGAATTGCATCGCGTCCGCCGATGGGCGGAGGCCCTCATCGCGGCCCACCTCGACGACTCCTGGTCGTTCGCATTCGACAACGCCAAGCGCCGCGCGGGGCAGTGCGACTACACGCGCAAGCGCATCACGGTCTCGCGGTACCTCGCGGCGCGCTACGACGACGACGACAACCATCAGACGCTCCTCCACGAGGTCGCCCACGCGATGGCCGGGCCGGATGCCGCGCACGGCGCGCGCTGGAAGGCCGTCGCCCGCGACCTCGGCTACACGGGCGGAGTGACGCATCACGGCGAGACGGCGACCGAGCTCGCCCCGTGGGTCGGAGTGTGCCCGTCGGGCCACACCGCGTACCGGCATCGGCGGCCGTCGCGCGCGACCTCATGCGTGAAGTGCGCGCCGCATTTCGACCAGCGGTTCCTGTTCACCTGGACCCGCCGCGAGATCAGCCCCGCGACGCGGCTCGCCGCGATGACCCCGCGCTGACCCCGGTCGCGCCGCGCCTTCGGTGGGCGCAGTCCGTCGCGTCGGCCGCCGGCACCGACGATACGCGCCCACCCAACGCGGGCCGTCCGGCGCAGCCGCGGCCTCAGCGGGCGCAGTCCGTCGCGTCACCCGCCGGCAACGACGATACGCGCCCACCCACCGGGCCGGTCCGGCGCAGCCGCGGCCTCAGTGGGCGCAGTCCGTCGCGTCACCCACCGGCAGCGCGATACGCGCCCACCCAACCGGGCCGGTCCGGCGCAGCCGCGGCCTCAGTGGGCGCAGTCCGTCGCGTCACCCACCGGCAGCGCGATACGCGCCCACCCAACCGGGCCGGTCCGGCGCAGCCGCGGCCTCAGTGGGCGCAGTCCGTCGCGTCACCCACCGGCAGCGCGATACGCGCCCACCCAACCGGGCCGGTCCGGCGCAGCCGCGGCCTCAGTGGGCGCAGTCCGTCGCGTCACCCACCGGCAGCGACGATACGCGCCCACCCAACCGGCCGGTCCGGCGCAGCCGCGGCCTCAGCGGGCGCAGTCGGTCGCGTCACCCGCCGGCACCGACGATACGCGCCCACCCAACCGGGCCGTCCGGCGCAGCCGCGGCCTCAGCGGGCGCAGTCCGTCGCGTCACCCGCCGGCACCGACGATACGCGCCCACCCAACGCGGCCGGCCCGACGCAGCCGCGCCTCCAGCGGGCGCAGTCGGTCGCGTCGGCCGACGAGCAGGGGAGGTCAGAGTGCGACGAAGGCGCCGTCGCGCAGCACGGGCACGGCCGATGACGCGTCGAGGGCCGCGGCGGCGCGCACCCCGTCGGCGCGCTCGGCGAGTGCGCGACCCGATCCGCTCGCCGTCAGCAGGTGCCGGGTCGCGCCGCGCAGCGCGCGGAAGGCCTCGCACGCGACCGCCGCCTCGGGTGAGGAGTGGTCGATCCCGCGGTCGGCGAGCGCCGCGATGATCGCCCCGGCTCCGAGGAGGTCTTCCACGGCGAACCGCGGCCCGTCGCCGCCGGCGATCACGGCGACGCTCGTGCGGGCACTGCGCCGCTTCTGCTCCGCGAGCACGGCGCCGGCGACCGCGGACGCGTTCGTCAGAGCGCCGACGAGCGTGAGCGCCGAGCCTCCCGCGAGCTCGCCGAACGGGGCGACGCCGGTGGAGGCATCCCGATCCAATGCCTCGATGACGTTCGTCGAGGCCTCGAGCACGTCCACGAGCACCACGACGTCGGCAGGAGCCAGACGGGCGAGCCCGTCCGCGCCCCATTCGAAGCGCACCTGGTACGTGGACTGGTCGAAAGGCGAAGACACCCCGACAGCCTAGGCGGGGTCGAGTGCGAGACTGGAGCATGCGCGTTCTGCTCAAGCTCGTGATCGACTGCGATGCGGATGCCGCGTGGCGGGCCGTCCACTCGCCCCGTGCGGTCGCCGAACTGTACGGTCCTCTGCTCGACCTCGATCCGCTCGTGCCGCACGGGCTGCCGACCTCATGGTCGCCCGGAGACGACGTGCCCGTGCAGCTCAGCGCCCTCGGCGTCGTGCCGATGGGGCGCCAGCTCATCCACATGAGCGAGCGCTTCGCCGACGGCCCGAGCGGCCCGGTCCGGATCTTCCGCGACAGCGGCATCCCGCTGACCGGTCCGCTGTCGAGCCTCGACGTGTGGGACCACCAGATGGCGGTCTCGCCCGCCCCCGGCGACCCGTCGCGCACGCTCTGGCGTGACCGGCTCGTCATCGGCGGGCCGACGGCGCCCGCGCTCTGGCCCGTGCTGTGGGGCGTGTGGCAGTGGCGCGCCGCGCGCATCCGCGCCCTCGCGCCGACATGGGCGCACGACCCGGAGCCGGCACCCACCGCCTGACCCGCGACCCGATCGCGGCCGGTACCCGGGACTCGATCGCGGCCGGTACCCGGGACCCGATCGCGGCCGGTACCCGGGACTCGATCGCGGCCGGTACCCGGGACCCGATCGCGGCCGGTCTCCGCGCCGATCGCGGCCGGTCGCCGCGCCGATCGCGGCCGGTCGCGCGCCGATCGCGGCATGACCGCGAAGCGGGATGCCGCGGCCGAAGCCGGGCCGCGGCATCCCGAACCGTCGCCGCCCCGAACGGCGACGGAACCTACTCCGCCAGCGCCTCGACGGGCGCGACGCGCGTGGCGAGCCGCGTCGGCACGACCGTCGCGACGAGGGTGAGCAGCGCCGTCGCGCCGACGACGATGACGACGGGCCAGATCGGCACGGCCGGCGCGACGAAGTTCATGACGCTCGGCGCCTCGGGGTCGATCGGCACCGAGCCGAGGAGCGACTGCGCGCCCGCCCATCCGTAGGCGACGCCGAGCACGAGGCCGGTCACGAGGGCGGCGATCGTGATGTGCGCGGCCTCGAGCAGCACGACGCGCCGCACCTGGCGGTTCGACAGCCCGAGCGCGCGGAGCAGCCCCAGCTCACGGCGGCGCTGCACGACCCCGAGCGTCAGGAGGTTGACGAGGCCGACGGCCGCGATGACCGCCGACACGGCGACGAGGCCCATCATGATGGCGGCGAACGAGTCGATGACCGTCGACATCTCGCTCGGCAGTTCCCCGCCCGCCGACACCGTGAGCACGGCCTTCACCGTCTCGAGGGCGACCGCGAACATCGTGACAAGGGTGACGCCCATGACGACGCCGATCGCCATGCGGCTCGAGCGCTCGGGATAGCGCAGCGCGTTCTCGGCCGCGAGCCGCGCGGTCGCCGACGACCCGAAGCAGCGGCCGACCAGGCGCAGGACGGGCGGCATGACGAGCGTCGCACCGAGCGCGAGTCCCGTGAACGACAGGATGCCGCCGATGAACGCGACCAAGACCCCGAGCGGCGTGTAAAGGCCCGCAAGGATGCCGAGGGCGAGCAGCGCTCCGCCCGCGACGAACAGCGCGAGGGCCGCGACGTGGCGTCCGCTGCGGCGGGCGATCGTCTCGCGGGATGCCTCGACCGAGCCGCCGAGCGCCTGCAGCGGCGTGACGGTGAGCACGCGGCGCGACCCCGCCCACGCGGCGGTCCACGTGGTGAGCGCGACGATCGCCGCGGGCAGGAGGAGCGCGCCCTGCACGACGGGATAAGAGACGCCGTCGAGCCCCAGGACGGCGGTCAGCACGGCGACGCCTGCGGCCGAGAGAAGGGTGCCGGCGACGAGTCCGACCAGTGCGCCTATGATCCCGACGACCAGGCCCTGCCGGGCGACCTCGCGACGCTGCGACCGCGCGGAGGCTCCGATGAGGCGCAGAAGTGCGATGCTCCGCGTGCGTCCGGCGACAACGGTCGAGAACGTGTTGGCGGTCACGATCGCCGCGACGTACACGGCGACGCCGACGAGCAGCGTCGTCATGAAGCTCAGCACGAACGCGAGCGTGCCACTGTCGCCGATGTACGGATCGGCGCGGAGCATCGCGCCGATGAACCCGGTCGCCGAGATCAGCACGACGCCGAAGGCGCTCGACAGCGCCGCGACGAGGATGCTCGCCCCCATGCCCCGTTCCCGAAGCCAGGCGAGGGAGCCGGATGACGCGACGCGCGGCATCCGCGTGTCCACAGCCGCGGCGGTCACGCCGGCACCTCGGCAGACCTGACGACGGGAATCGCGGACGTCGCGGGCGCAGTGCCGAGCTCGGCGGCGAGCATGTAGGCCGAGATCTCCTCGGCGCTCTGCCGCGGCTTGTCGGCCGTGATGCGACCGTCGCCGAGGAAGAGCACGCGGTCGGCATGGCTCGCGGCGACGGGGTCATGCGTGACCATCGCGATCGACTGGCCATGCTCACGAGTCGCCGTCTGCAGCAGCGCGAGCACCTCGCGTCCCGTGCGGGAGTCGAGGTTGCCGGTCGGCTCGTCGGCGAAGACGAGGTCGGGCGAGGTCGCGAGAGCGCGGGCGATCGCGACGCGCTGCTGCTGTCCGCCGGACAGCTCGTGAGGCCGGTGCCTCAGGCGGGAGGCCAGGCCGAGCGACTGGACGAGTCCGTCGATGCGAGCCCGCTCGAGAGCGCTCGGGCGGCGGCCGTCGAGGTCGAACGGCAGGAGGATGTTGGCCATCGCGTCCAGCGTCGGCACGAGGTTGAAGGCCTGGAACACGAACCCGACCCGCCGTCGGCGCAGGATCGTCAGCTCGAGGTCGCTGAGGCCCGTGATCTCGGTGTCGCCGATCCACGCGCGGCCGCCGGTGGGGGCATCCAGTCCGGCCATGATGTGCATGAGCGTGGACTTGCCCGAGCCGGACGGACCCATGATCGCGGTGAACTCCCCGCGGCGGATGCCGACGCTGACGCCGTCGAGGGCGGTCACCGCGCCCTCGCCCGAGCCGTATGTCTTGGTCAGCTGCTGCACCCGGGCCGCGAGGCCGAGGTCGGTCGATGAGATGTGCATGCTTCGACGCTAGGAATCGCGCCCGCGTGCGCGCGTCGGCCGCGAGAGGCATCCGCGTACATCTCGAGGATGATCCCGGGCGACGCCCCCTTCCCGCCGTCGGCGGCGGCCGCTAGCGTCGAGCCGAGTCCGCGGAAGGAGCCCGACGATGCCCGCAACTTCCCTGCCGCCGAGCGGCGACGTCCCGAAGGCCAAAACCTGCGATGCGAGCGGGATGGCCGAGATCCACCGCATGTACAAGGTGGGGTTCGGCGAGGCCCCCGACCTCGTGGGGCGCGTCGCGGACGGCGACCTCGCGCACGCCGGCGGCGTGGCCGACCAGCTGAACCTGCTCTCGGTCGCCCTGCACGCCCACCACGAGGGCGAGGATCAGCGGCTCTGGGCTCCTCTCGAAGAGCGCGCGCCGGCGTGCATCGTGCACGTCGAGCGAATGAAGCAGCACCACGCCGAGCTGCTCGTGCACCTCGACGAGCTCGACGCGGCGCTTCCTGCCTGGCGCCGCACGGCGAAGAAAGGGGATGCCGCGCCCGTCCTGGCAGCGATCGGCGGGATCAACCACGCCCTCGACGTGCACCTCCCCGACGAGGAGGCGAACATCGTCCCCGTCATGGAGACCGTCATCACGCAGAAGGAGGTCGACTGGTTCGGCGAGCACGGGAGAAAGGCGACGCCGAAGGGCCAGGCGTGGAACTCGCTCGGCCTCATCCTCGCGTCGCAGCCCGACGGCGGCGACGAGTGGATGCACAAGAGCCTTCCCGGCCCCGTGCGGCTGCTGTGGCGATGGGTCGGCAAGCCTCGCTACGAGAGACACCGCGCCGCCCTCGAGGGCCGCTGACCGTCAGGCGAGGCCGACCCGGGAGACGGGACTCGAAGCCGTCAGGCGAGGCCGTGCTCGAACGCGAACACGACGAGCTGCACGCGGTCGCGCAGGCTGAGCTTCGTGAGGATGCGGCTGATGTGCGTCTTGACCGTCGCCTCCGAAAGGAACTCGCGCGCGGCGATCTCGGCGTTCGACAGGCCGCGCGCGGCGAGCGCGAAGATCTCGCGCTCACGCTCGGTGAGCTCGCGGTAGGCGGGCGGCACCTGCCGGGGCGCAGCCTCGGTGAACCTCGCGAACAGGTCGCGCGTGGCGGATGCCGCGATGACGGCCGAACCCGAATGCACCGTGCGGATCGCGGCGAGGAGGAACTCGGGGTCGGCGGCCTTGAGGAGGAATCCGCTCGCTCCCTGCCGGATCGCACGAGCGGCGGCCTCGTCGAGGTCGAAGGTCGTGAGCATGACGATGCGCGGCGGATCGGCGTCGTGCAGGAGTTCGCCGGTCGCTGCCAGGCCGTCGAGCACGGGCATCCGGATGTCCATGAGCACGACGTCCGGCGTGGTCGCCCGCACGACGGCGATGGCCTCCTGCCCGTCGGCGGCCTCGCCGACGACCTCGAGGTCGGGCTGCGAATCGACGAGCATGCGGATGCCGGCGCGGAACAGCGCCTGGTCATCGACCAGCACGACGCGGATCACGCGGCGACTCCGATCGGCAGTCGCGCCGTCACGACGAACTCCCCGTCGGCCGGTGCGGCATTCAGCATCCCGCCGACGAGACTCGCCCGCTCGCCCATCCCGATGAGGCCGTGCCCCGTGCTCTTCGGATCGTCGCCGCCACGAAGGCCGTTGCGCACCTCGAGCAGCACTTCGGATCGGGCGCGCGCCGCGTCGGGGCCGAGCCACGCGATCCGCACCGCCACCGGGCCCCCGTCGCCGTGCCGCAGCGCGTTGGTGAGTGCCTCCTGAAGGATGCGGTACACGGCGAGCTGCACGACTGCGGGCGGATCGCCGACGGGAGCGGGATCGACGTCGACGCGCAGCGGAACCCCCGCGGCACGCACCTGCCCGTACAGCTCCTCGAGGTCGGCGAGGGTCGGCTGCGGGCCGTCGGACTGACTGTGGCGCAGCTGCGTCAGCAGGAGCCGCACGTCGGCGAGGGCCGAGCGCGCGGTGGTGGATATCGTCTCGAGCGCCGCGGGCGCGGCGGACGGATCGGATGCCGCGGCATAGCGCGCGCCGTCCGCCTGCGCGATCACGACCGCGAGCGAATGCGCCACCACGTCGTGCACGTCGCGGGCGATGCGCACGCGCTCCTGCTCGGCGGCCGTCTCGCCCTCGGCGCGCTGCTGGGCCTCGCGGTTCTCCCGCGCGCGGACGGCCGTGCGCACGAGCGCTCCGACGGTCCAGGCGAGCAGGAGTGCGAAGGTACCCGCGATGAGCACTGCGGCGGCGGTCGTGATCGTGGACCAGTCGAGGCCCGACACGACGACGGGCCCCGCGAACAGGTACAGCGTGATGACGCCCGCCCCCACGATCGCGGACGAGAATCCGAGCCAGAACACGAGGCGCGAGCCATACGCCGCCGTCACGTAGAGCACGGCGAAGATCGCGAAGTCGACGGGTCCCGGGTTGCGCCCGAACCCCATCTGCACGATCGCCCCGAGCCACGCGAGACTCAGCGAGAACCCCGGCGACAGCCGGCGGACTGCGAGCGCGCCTGCGAAGATCACCGTGATGAGGGCCGTGCCGAGCGCATTGGTGTCGGCGGTCACCGCGAGCCGCAGCTCGACGGGAGCCATGATCGCGGCGAACAGCCCCGCCAGCACGACGTCGACGACGATCTGGTACGGCTTGAGCGGGCGGAACATCGCCTTCACGCTACGGGAGAGCGGATGCCGCGGCATCCGCCGTGCGATGTATCCGCGTCATCCTGCACGACGATGCCCGGTCCGGTCCAGGAACGCAGCATCCCGGCATCCCGAACCTGCCGAACCCGGACCTCACCCGCGAGGCCGAGCCCGCGCGCGAATGCGGAAACCCCGCGCGGTCCAGGAAACGCAGCTTCCCGGCATCCCGAACCTGCGAAGCCCGGACGCGACTCCCGAAGGCCCAGGCAAGATACGGGTCCGGGATGCCGTGCCGAGCGGCATCCCGGACCGCGGCCGGCACGCACGGGGTCGCGGCGGAGCCGCGGACGTGCCGGGTTCTGGGGAGGGGTCAGGCGGTCGCGACGGGCGCCTGTGGCACGTGCGCGTCACGCGCACGCGTCGCGACGACCAGGCCGATGCCGACCGCGGCGACCACCGCGGCGATCCCGAACGCGAGGAGGAGCGGGAGGCCGATCCCGGGAAGAGCGCAGGCGACGCCGAGCAGGAACGCACCGAGGGCCCCGCCGAGCCGCGGGGCGACGCCGGGCGCGCTCGTGCGCACGACCTCGATGAGCGCGCCGACCACGATGACCGCGGCGAGCACGGGGAGGATCGGCGCCCACCACAGGCCGAGCGACGGCGCGACTCCGGCCGTGATGAGCACGGCCGAGGTGCGCGGAGCCTTGACCCGCAGAGCGATCCCGACGACGAGCAGCGTCGCGTAGACGACGCACTGGATGGCGCCTTCGATGAGCGGAGCGTACGCGCCCACGAGGTTGTCGATGCCGAAGTAGAGATAGATCGCGGCGAACATCGCTGCGCCGGCCACCCACCACCAGCGTGCGAGGGTGTGTCCGAGAGTGTTCATGGCGGATGCCTTTCGGTCGGCCCGCTGACCCCGCATCGCCAGGCGTTGTGTTCGTACCCACAGCAGGTCGTCGGGCATTCCGCCCACGACCCGCCACGCGATCGAGCCCGCGACGATCGGCGATCGCCGTCCGCTCCCCCGCGCGTCGGCGCGCTGCTCCCACAGATCGGACTCGATCTCTGCACGGCGACGCTCGGCCGCCTCCGTGCCCACGAGTCCGCAGTACCAGCGCACCCAGCCCCGCGCGATCGCCGCGGCGGCCTCCGCCGCGCGATCGTCTCGGACTGTCGGGTTCGGGACCATGGCGCTCACAGCGCCTCCCACGCGGCGCGCCCGACGGGAGCGCTGCGTGCGGTCTCGGCCCGATGCGCGGCGAGGGCGAGCTGACCCGCACCCGTCACGCTGTACAGACGCCGACGCGGACGCCCCTCGTCGCCGGCGGCCTCGGCATCCTCCCACTCGCTCTCGAGCAGACCCGCTTTCTCGAGCCTGCCGAGCGCCTTGTAGAGGGTGCCGTGCGCCGTGAGGGTCGACCCGTCACCGGCGAGCACCTTCGCGAGCGCGAACCCGTGGAACTGCTCATCGCCGGCGCGTCGCAGGCGCAGCCCCGCATCGAGGATCTCGGCCTCGAGCGGCACCAGGGTTCCCGCGCGTCGCCTCATACCCGAAGTATGGGCAGATATCTTCCTATTGTCAATAGGAAGATATGGATGCCGCCCCCGCCGCTCATTCGCTCGCTCCGCGCGGCGCGTAGACGCGCACGGCATCGGGCACGATCCGGCAGTGCAACTCGTACTGGCGAGGCATCCCGTCTTCGAGCTCGCCGTCGTGGACGTACACGGAGGGCGCGCCCGGCGCGGTCCGCACGGACAGCGTCAACTCCGGTGCGACAAGACGCTGCACGTCGGAGTCGGGAGGCATCAGTCCGATGGCGCGCAGGATCGCCGTCGTCCTCCGGCCGAAGGCGAGGGATGCGACAGCGCGCAGCCGCGAGCCGCGCGCGTGGTGGATACGGACGTCGAGCAGGTCGTCGTGGATCGTCTGACGCTGCATCAGCGCGACCCGGTCGGGATCGTTCTCGCCGACGCTCACGAACACGGACCACACCTTCGCGCGACGCCCCTCGCGGGCGATCGTGACGGGCGAGGCCTCCCGCAAGGCATGCCACGTCGCCGCGACGCCTCCGAGCCACTTGCCCATGTCATCCATGCGGTCCTCGCGCTCGGCGATGACGTGCGGATACGTGCCGATCGAGACGGCATTGAGCACCGTGATCGGCTCAGCGCCATCGGTCGAGACCTCGGCGGCGGTCACCGGCGTCCCCTCGCCCGCCACGAGCGCCTCGATCGCCGCATCGGGATCATCGATGCCGACCGCCCGTGCGAAATGGTTGAACGTGCCGCCCGGGAGCACCAGGAGCGGCAGATCGCGACACCTCGCGAGGTGCGCCATGCGGGCCACCGACCCGTCGCCGCCGAGCACGCCGAGGACCTCGGGCGGATCATCGCCGCCGAGTGCACGCATGACGACATCGCTCAGCAGCTCTCCGTCGGCGAGCTCGTGCACGCGGGCGTCGGGAAGCCGCCGGGCGATGATCTCGGACGGGTCGGCGCGGACCACGGCGCGACCGGACTGCCGATTGCGCACGATCAGCACACCCGCGCCCGTCGGGCGCGGCTCCAGGACCGCCTCGGGCTTCGTCATCCCGGGAGACTACCGATCCCGTGCGGGTCAGTCGCCCCCTTGCGCGGGCGCGGTCGGGCGGTTCTCGTAGAAGGTCTGCAGCACGACGGTCGTGCGCGTGCTGACGGATGCCGCGAGCCGGATGTCGCGGATGAGCGACTCGAGGGCGCGGGGCGAGGCGACGCGCACGAAGAGCATGTAGCTGGCCGCACCCGCGATCGAATGGCACGCCTCGATCGCCGTCAGGTGCTCGAGCAGTTCTGGCGCATTGTCGGGCTGCGCGGGATCGAGCGGCGTGATCTCGATGAAGGCGGAGAGCGGCCGGCCGACCGCCTCAGGGTCGAGCACGGCGCGGTAGCCGACGATCACCCCGCGCGCCTCGAGCCGGCGCAGGCGCGCCTGCACGGCCGACACCGAGAGGCCCACCGCCTTCGAGATGTCGGCGAGCGTCGCTCGCGCGTCGCGCGACACCTCGCGCACGATGCCGAAGTCGACCGGGTCGTCCAGGCGGGGTCCGCCGAGTTCGTCGGTGGTCGGGTCGGAGGCGGTCATGCTCCGGAGGGTACCAGCGCCTCGGTTCAGAACAGGAAACTTTCCTGTGCTCATTCGGAAGCGACGTAACCCTTCCCGTAGAATCGGCGTACCGCAATCCAGGATCAGTCGATCGGAGGTTCCCATGCCCATCAGCCACGCCCCCACCGGTGCGATCCAGGCCGTCGTCGGCGAGCCCGAGGTCGTGGAGGACGCCCGCGTCGTCGAGCACTCCGCCGCCTGGCTCTCGCTCAAGGAGGCCGCGACCGCGCTCCAGAGCCTGCAGGCCCAGGACGGGTCGATCCCGGATGCCGCGATCCACCCCGGCGCGCGCGAGCATGTCGCGACGATCACGACCGCGATCGAGGCGCTGCGCCCTCGCTTCCCGCACGACGACGAGTACCTCCTCGCCGCGGTGCGCGACTTCCAGCGGTGGGTAGACGGAGGCTTCGGCGTGCCCGACTTCTTCGAGTCGCTCGTGGCCTTCCAGCCGCAGCGGCACCGCGTCGACGGCATCCGTCACCTGGTCGTCTTCCCCATGTACACGCAGAACGGCTCGCGGAACCGCTTCGTCGAGGCCCTCCTGGTCGAGGTGATCTGGCCCGAGTTCATCGCGCAGCTCGAAGCGGGCGACTACGGCAACAAGCTCTTCGTGTCGCTGCGGCTCGTCGACTTCACGCCCGGCTACGACACGAACTCGGCCGTGCTGTTCCCCGAGACCGTCGCGATGCGCGAGATCCCGACCTTCACGTGGGGCGCGATCTTCCAGGACCGGGAAGCTGCACGCTACCGACGCGTCGTGCGCGCCGCCGCCGAGATCACGAAGCTCGATCTGCCCGACGACGCCGCGCGAATGCTCGACGACCAGGCGCTGACCGAGCAGACGTTCGTGATGTGGGACATCATCCACGACCGCACGCACATGCGCGGCGACCTGCCGTTCGACCCGTTCATGATCAAGCAGCGGATGCCGTACTTCCTGTACTCGCTGGAGGAGCTGCGCTGCGACCTCACGGCGTTCCGCGAGTGCGTCGCGATCGAACGGCGTCTGGCGGCGCGCACCGACGACCTCGACGACGCAGAGCGCGAGATGCTCCAGCACGCCAAGCTCGTGCAGTACGCGGTGATCTTCGACCGCATCTTCCGCTTCGCCATCACCGGATCGCGCGTGCGCAACTACGACGGGCTCGGCGGTCAGCTGCTGTTCGCGTGGCTGCACCAGCGCAACGTGCTGCACTGGACCGACACGTCGCTCGCGTTCGACTGGGACGACGTCCCCGCAGCGGTCGTCGCGCTCGGCGACGCGATCGACGACCTGTATTGGCGTTCGATCGACCGGCCGAAGTCGGCGCACTGGCTCGCGGCGTACGACCTCGTGCGCGGGGCCCTGACGCCTCACCCCGCCTCGGCGTGGGCCCGTGGCCTGTCCGACGAGGTGCTCGCGGGGCCGATGAAGGGCTACACCGACGCCGTGCTTGACGACGAGTTCCCGCTGTCGATGTTCTACGAGGCGCTCGACAAGAAGATGCGCCCCGTGATCGAGTCGACCGAGGGGATCCGCGGCACGGACTAGGCCCGCGCGGGCACAGCCCGGCGCCGGTCCCCGACCCCTCGACAGGCTCGGGGACCGAAGGCCGTCAGGGCGCGGGGACCGGCTCTCCGGTCTCGTACTCGGCCGACAGCGTGCGGTAGGCCTTCGTCGTGAAGGCGAGCAGCGCCAGCACGACCATGATCAGGCCCGAGATGAGGAAGATGAGCGCGATGCCCCGCGCGTCGCCCTCGCCGAGGAGCCAGCCCCAGGTCTGCTGCCCTTCGTCGGAGTTCATGTACGGGATGACCCAGAACTGCGCGAGGGGCGCGATGAGAAAGGCCGTGATCGGCGCCGCGGCGGCCTCGAAGGCCTGCGCGAAGCCGAACACGCGCCCCTGCGTGCGGTACGGGACGACCTTCTGGATGACGGTCTGCTCCGACGCCTCGACGACCGGGATGATGCACATGTACAGCCAGATGCCCGCGGCGTACAGCCACCACCACTCGCGGATCGTGAAGAGGCTGCCGAGCACGCCCATCAGGATCACGAACAGGAGCATCGTGCGGATCGGGTTGCGGCCCAGCCCGAACTTCGCGATGAGCGCGCCGCCGATGATGAAGCCCGTCGCCGTGATGCCGAGCACGACGCCCCACCACTCGACGGGG
The DNA here is from genome assembly GCF_044325405.1 of Microbacterium alkaliflavum. Classification (NCBI taxonomy): domain Bacteria; kingdom Bacillati; phylum Actinomycetota; class Actinomycetes; order Micrococcales; family Microbacteriaceae; genus Microbacterium; species Microbacterium alkaliflavum. The sequence continues at coordinate 21,633 of NZ_JBIQWL010000008.1, forward strand.
AAGAGGGTCAGGCCGTACGGGTCCATGAGGGCCATGTACACGCCGCCGATGAGGTTGTTGAGCGTCGAGAAGATGATGAGGGCGAACAGTCCCGAGACCGCCGCGACGGCTCGGACGCTGCCTCGCAGGTCGATGAGAGGCATCTTCTCGGTCGTCGCCGGCGCCGCCTCGGGGATGCGGAGGAAGAGCAGATGCACGAGGGCCGCAGCCGTCAGGACGAGCGCGATGACAAGCGTCCACCCCATGCCCAGCAGGCCGATCGCGAGCCCGCTGAAGATGCTCGTGACCATGAAGGCCATGCCCTGCACCGTGCCGACGAGACCGTTGGCGTTGGCGTGCCGCTCGACGGGCACGAGGAGCGTCACCGTCGTGGACAGGGCGATGTTCCGCAGGTTCTCGACGACGGCTCCGGCGAGGATGATCCCGGAGAAGACCCAGAACCACGGCTGGCCCAGGTCGATGAGCGTCTGCTCGCCGAGCGCCGCCCACAGGGCGCCGGCGACGAGGAAGGCCGCGAGGGTCACGAAGCCCGACAGCACCATGACCCGGTGCTTGCGGTGACGGTCGACGAGGGTGCCGAACAGCATCCCGAACAGCGCGATCAGGAGCATGTAGACGCCGCCGATGACACCGGTCGCGAGCACGGACTTCGTCTCGAGGTAGGCCCAGAAGGTGAGGGCGAACCAGAGGAAGCTCGTGGTGATGTTGGCGACCGCCGTGTTGACGAGCACCTGCACGAACACGCGCATGCCGCCTGGCGGGGCCAGCACCGCGTCGGTCGTGGGATGGTCGGAGGCTTCGGTCTCGTCGGCCATGGTGGCAGGCTAGCCCGCCCCTCCGACACGCGGAACCCACGGAGCCCGCGGAGCCCGGAGCCCCGCGGAAACCCCGATGGAAGGATGAACCCATGACCACAGCCCTGCACGGCCGCCTCGTGCTGCTCTCCGGCGGGACGAGCGCCGTCGGCGCCGTCGCCGCCCGCACCCTCCTCGATCGCGGCGCCCGAGTCATTGTGGCGGGCCGCGACCCCGACAAGATCGCGGAACTCGCGGAAGCGCTGCCCCGTCTCATGACCCAGACCTGCGACCTCACCGATGAGACCTCCGTGCGCGGGCTCGCAGAGCGCACGCACAGCATGGTCGGCCGGCTCGACGGCGTCCTGCATCTCGTCGGCGGCTGGCGCGGCGGCGGCGGCCTCGCAGGTCAGAGCGACGACGATTACCGCTTCCTCGAGCGCTCGCTCACGTCCCTGCGCCACGTCACGCGAACCTTCGACGACGACCTGCGCGCGTCGGCAGCGGGGCGCTTCGCGATGGTCTCGTCGACCGCCGTCGCGCGGCCGCTCGCGAGCGGGGCGAACTACGCGGCGATCAAAGCGGCGAGCGAAGCCTGGACGAGGGCCGTCGCGCAGGGCCTCGCCAAGGCGGCCCGGGATGCCCAGAAGCCGCTGGCCGCGGCATCCGTCGTGTTCCGCGTCAAAGCCCTCGACGGCCTCGAGCAGACCGTCGCCGACGCGTTCTGCGACCTGTGGGACGCCGACGCCGCCTCCGTCAACGACACCATCGTCACCCTCGAAAACTAGGCTGGAGACCCGTGACCACCATCCACGACCCGAACGTGCGCGGCTTCGCGTCGGACAACTATTCCGGCATCCACCCCGAGATCCTCGCGGCCATCGCGGCCGCCAACGAAGGCCACCAGATCGCCTACGGCGAGGATGCCTACACCGAGCGCCTGCAGGAGGTCATGCACCGCCACTTCGGCGACGACACCGAGGCCTTCCCCGTCTTCAACGGCACGGGGGCCAACGTCGTCGGCCTCCAGTCGATGCTGCCGCGGTGGGGCGCCGTCGTGTCGGCTTCGACGGCGCACATCAACGTCGACGAAGGCGGCGCACCGGAGCGCGTCGCGGGCATCAAGATCCTGGGCGTCCCCACCGACGACGGCAAGCTCACCCCCGAGCTCATCGACCGCGAGGCATGGGGCTGGGGCGACGAGCACCGCGCGCAGCCGCTCGTCGTCTCGATCACGCAGTCGACCGAGCTCGGCACGCTCTACACGCCCGACGAGATCCGTGCGATCGCCGACCACGTGCATCCCCTCGGCATGCGCCTGCATGTGGACGGCTCGCGCATCTCCAACGCCGCGGCATCCCTCGACCTGCCCCTGCGCGCCTTCACGCGCGACGCGGGCGTCGACGTGCTGAGCTTCGGCGGCACGAAGAACGGGGCGATGGTCGGCGAGGCCGTCGTCGTGCTCGACCCCGAGGCGTCGTCGGGCCTGAAATTCCTGCGCAAGCTCAACATGCAGCTCGCGTCGAAGATGCGGTTCGTGTCGGCGCAGCTCGTCGCGCTGCTGGAGGACGACCTCTGGCTGCGCAACGCGCGCCACTCCAACGCGATGGCGCAGCGCCTGCGCACGGGCGTCGAGGCGGGCCTCGCGGACGGCTCGATCCGCGGCGTCGCCTTCACGCAGCCGACACAGGCGAACGGCGTCTTCGCGACGCTGCCCGACGGCGTCGCCGAGCGCCTCCGCGAGTCGTTCCGGTTCTACGACTGGGATGCCGCACGCAACGAGGTGCGCTGGATGTGCTCGTTCGACACGAGCGAGAACGACATCGACGCGTTCATCGCCGCGATCGCCCGCGAGACGTCGCGCTGATCCCGGCCTGAAACGCGAACGGGGGGCCGACTGCCTGATGGCACCGGCCCCGCCTTCGCGTGCGGGGGTCAGTTCTCGGCGTGCGAGAGCTCCTCGGTCTGGCCGTCGCCCTCGTGCGAGCCGCCGTCGTGGTGCTCGTCGTCGTGCGACTCCTCGGCGGGCTCGTCGTGGCCGGTCGCCTCGTCGTCGGCACCCTGCTCGACGAGCTCGGCGAGCTCGGCGTCGACGTCGGCTGTGAGCGTCTCGTCCAGGTCGGAGTCGGCCACCGGGAGCTGCGCGCCGATCGCGGCGGCGGCGAGGTCGAGCGGCGTCTCGGGGCGGATGAGCTCCTTGACCTCGGCCATGAAGCTCACGAGCTGGTGCTGCTGCCAGCGCAGCTGGCGCGTGCGGTCCTCGGCGTCGCGCAGCACCGACTGCGAGTGGTTGGAGACGAGCTCGAGGATGCGCTGCGCCTTGTCGCGCGACTTCTCGAGGGTCTCGCGGGCGCGGATGTTGGCGTCGGCCTCGATCTGCTGCGCCTGCGCGCGCATGAGGCGCTCGAAGTCCTCCGCCTTCGACGCGACGCGCTGCGCGTGCTCGAGCGACGCGGCGACCTGCTCGTTGGCGTCGAGCGTGATGCGCTCGGCGTGCGCGACGGCCTGGTTGTGCAGCATGAGGAACTCCTGCTGCGCATCGTCCTGACGGCGGGTCAGGGATGCCTCGAACTCGAGCGCGCGCATGCGCTGCTCGCGCACGGCCTCGTCGGCCTCCGCACGGGCGAGGTCGGTCTCGCGGGCGACCATCGAGCGCAGCGCCGCGGCACCCTTCTCGGCCTCGGCGCGGATGGCGGCGGCCTCGCGCTCGGCCTGCGAGATCTTCTCGGTGGCGTGCGCGGCCTCGCGCTCGAGGCGCGCCTCGTGCGCCGTCAGCTCGGTGTCGATGCGCAGCCGCGCCTGCTGGGCGTCGTGCTGCGCCTGGCCGATGATCGCCTCGGCCTCGGCGCGGGCATCCTTGTGGCGCTTGTCGATCTCCTCGCGGGCGACCTCCAGCAGACGCTCGCCCTGCACCGTCGCGTTGCGCAGGAGCACGCCGGCCTGCTCCTCGGCGACGCGGAGCACCTCTTCGAACTGCGGACGGTTCGGGGTGTCGGCCGTCGCGCCGACGAGCTCGTCGCTGAGCGTCTGCACGCGCTTCTCGGCGTCGGCGGCGCGCGCCTCGGCAGCAGTGAGGTCGGCCTGCAGTCGGTCGACCTCGTCACGACCCTGCGCCGACGCGGCCTGCGCGCGCTCGATCGCGTCGCGGCCCTGCGCCTTGGCGGCCTTGACCTCGGCGTCGACCCGGTCGAGGGCGTCGCGGCGCTCGGCGTCGGCGGTCGCGAGCTCGGTCTCGAGCAGCTCGGCCTTCTCGCGGCTCTGGGCGAGCGCCGACGCGGCGCGACGCTGGTGCTGCTTGAGCACCGAGATCTGCTCCGTCGCGGTGCGGACACGGGCGTTGAGGGTGGCGAGGGCGGCGTCGACCTCGTCCTTGTCGTAGCCGCGGAAAGCCGTCGTGAAGCCCGAGGCCTCGGGCACGAGACCGCCCGCGTCGAGGAGCTCCTGGAAGGGGGAGGCGCCGTCCGAATTGGCCGGGCGAGCGGGAGGGTGCTGGTCGGACATCGATGTCTCCGTTCGGGAGGGGATCGTGGCGCGCGCGGGCGAGACGACGTCTTCCGGCGGGAGCGCGAAGGGCGAGGCTGGCGTCGCAGATGCGTCGACAAAATGGGGGGAATTCGGCGCCGGTGAAGGCGCCTCGGGTGTGAGAACTCTACCTCCCGCACCTGGGAGTTCCGCACCCCGGTTCCGGCACCCGGGAAAGCCGCCCCGCGGGGGTCAGCGCAGGGCACCGACGCTCGCGAGCGCGAGGCGGACGAGCGTGCCGCGGCCGCCCTCCATCTCGGCGGCGAGGGAATCGGATGCCGCCTCCTCGGGCGACAGCCACGTGACCTCGAGGGCGTCCTGGCGCGGCTCGCATGTGCCGGTCACCGGCACGACGAAGGCGAGCGAGACGGCGTGCTGACGGTCGTCGTGGAAGGCGCTGACGCCCGGGATCGGGAAGTACTCCGCGACCGTGAACGGCAGCGGCTGCGGCGGCAGAAGCGGGAAGGCCATCGGACCGAGGTCGTTCTCGAGGTGGCGGAACAGGGCGTCGCGCACCGTCTCGCCGTAGCGGATGCGGCCCGACACGATCGAGCGCGTGATCTCGCCGAGGGGCGTCGCGCGCAGGAGGATGCCGACCTGAGTGACGGCGCCGACACCGTCGGTGCGCACCGGGATCGCCTCGACGTACAGCATCGGCAGCCGACGGCGCGCTTCGGCGAGCTCGATGTCGGTGAGCCAGCCCGGGTTCGTGGCGTTCCCGGGAGCGGGCGAGCCGAACGTCCCGTCGCCGAGCGGGCGGCCGGGCACCCCGAAGGACGCGCCGATCCCCTCGAGCGGATCGCGGGGCGTGCCCGAGTCGTCGCTCTCGTTGGGATCGGGGTCTGGCGTGCGGACCGGCATGCCTCCTGTATACAGCACGGCCCCCGCACGGCGAGGTGCGGGAGCCGTGCGTCTCAGCGGCTGAGCGGCTCGGGCACCGACGCGAGCAGCCGACGGGTATAGGGATGCCGCGGCTCGGCGAGGAGCTCCGCCGTGGGGCCCTGCTCGACGATCTCTCCCCGGCTCATGACGAGCGTCTGCTCGCACACCCGCCGCACGACCGCGAGGTCGTGGCTGATGAACAGGAGGGTGAGGCCGCGCTCGGCGCGGATGCGCGCGACGAGGTCGAGCACCTGCGCCTGCACCGAGACGTCGAGGGCGCTCGTCGCCTCGTCCATGACGAGCACGTCGGGCTCGACAGCGAGCGCCCGCGCGATCGCGACGCGCTGGCGCTGGCCGCCGGACAGCGTGCGTGGGCGAGCTGCGGCGTGCTTCTCCTCGAGCCCCACCGAGGTGAGCAGCTCGACGACGCGCTGCCTCGCCGCATCCCGCGACCTCGCCCGGCCGTGGAGGCGCAGCGCGTCTTCGATCGCGCGCCCGGCCGTGATCCGAGGGTCGAGAGACAGATACGGGTCCTGGAACACCATCTGGACGCTCTGTGCGTGGGCGCGGCGCTCGTCGCGCGTGCGCGGTACGATCGTGCGCTCCCTGCCTGCGACGCGGATGTCGCCGGTGTCGGCCTGCTCGAGCCCCACGATCATGCGCGCGAGCGTCGACTTTCCCGAGCCGGACTCCCCCACGATCGCGAGCGCGCCGCCGGCAGGCACCTCGAGGGAGGCATCCTTCACCGCCACGACCGGCGGCTTGCGGCGGGGCGTGTAGGTCTTCCCGAGACCGCGGACGCTCAAGAGGGCCTCGCCGTCGACCTCCTGGGGCGCGTCCAGGAGCGGCGCCGTGAGCGACGGCGTCGCGGCGACGAGCCGCTCGGCGTACGCCGTCCGCGGCGTGAGGAGCACGGTCCGCGCCGGTCCCTCCTCCTCCACGGCCCCCGCGCGCATGACCACGAGGCGGTCGCACAGCGACGCGGCCAGGTTGAGGTCGTGCGTGATGAACAGCAGGCCCATGCCCCGGGCATCCCGCAGCTCCTGCAGGAGTGCGACGATGTCGGCCTGCGTCGTGACGTCGAGCGCCGTCGTCGGCTCGTCGCACACGAGCAGCGTCGGATCACTCGTGAGGGCGCCCGCGATCATCACGCGCTGCAGCATCCCGCCCGACAGCTCGTGCGGGTACTGCGAGCAGTGGTCCTCGGGCCGCGGAAGCCGCACGGCGGCCAGCAGCTCGAGTGCACGCTCCTTCGCGGCGGCGCCGCCGACCCCCTGGCAGAGCCGCAGCGACTCCGTCATGTGGTCGCCGATCGTGCGCATGGGGTTGATGCCCGCGCGCGGGTCTTGGAAGATCATCGCCGCACGGCGGCGGCGCACGTCGAGCAGGTCGCGGCCGCCCGCGCCGAGCACTTCGAGACCGCCGACCCGCACGGAGCCGGTGGTCCGGGCGCGGTCGGGGAGGAGGCCCAGCACGGAGCGCGCGGTGAGGGACTTGCCCGATCCGGACTCTCCCACGAGCCCCACGGTCTCGCCCGCCGCGACGGACAGCGAGATGCCGCGGAGCAGCTCGGTGCCGTCGGGCAGCGCGAGCGTGAGCGCATCGATGTCGAGCAGGGTCATCGTGATCCGCCTCCGACCCGGCGGGACAGCTCCTCGCCGATGATGTTGACCGCCACGACGACGATCACGACTGCGACGGCCGGCGCGATGGCGGGCATGAAGTGTCCGCCCGCGAGCCCCGCCTGGGCCTCGTTGATCATGGCGCCCCAGTCGGGGGTGGGCGGCTGCACGCCGAGGCCGAGGAACGACAGTGCAGCGAGCTCGGCGAGCACGTAGCCGAAGTTCAGCGTCGACTGCGCCCCGACGACGGGGGTGACGTTGGGCAGCACGCGACGCACCGCGATCCAGGCTCCCCCGAAGCCCTGCACGCGGTACGCCGCGACGTACGACCTGTTGCGCTCGGCCGTCACGAGCGTGCGGGTGAGCCGCGCGACGAACGGGATGTACGCGATGCTCATGGCGATGACCGGGGCGACGAGGCCCTTGCCGAACAACGCCACCGCCATGATCGCGATGAGCAGCGACGGGAAGGCGAAGACGACGTCGAACAGGCGCCCGAGCGTCGCGTCGAGCCATCCGCCCCGCCATCCCGCGACGAGGCCCAGGAGCGCGCCCAGCGCCGTCGAGAGGATGACGACGAGAAGCGGTCCGAGCAGGGCCGTGCGGGCGCCGTAGATGAGACGGCTCAGGATGTCGCGCCCGAGCGCGTCCGTGCCCAGCCAGTGCGCGGGGCTCGGCGCGGCGTAGACGGCGCCGAGGTCGACGGCTTCGGGGTCGTAGGGGGCGACGAAGGGCGCGAAGATCGCGGCGAGCGCGAAGATCACGAGCACGGCGACCGCGACGAGGAAGAAGGCATCCGTCCGCGTCGCACGCGGAGTGCGCAGGACGCGGACGGCGATCGTGGGAGAGGTCATCGTGCACCCGCCCCCGCCGCCGTGCGCGGATCGATCCACGGCTCGAGCACGTCGACGATCGCGTTGACGACCACGAAGGCCGTCACGACGAGCAGCACGATCGCCTGCACGACGGGGAAGTCGAGCCGGTCGACGGACTGCACGAGGAGCGAGCCCATGCCCGCGAGGCCGAACGCCGACTCGACGATCGAACTCGCGACGATCAGGCCCGCGACGAGGATGCCGCTCACCGTCACGATGGGCCACAGGGCGTTGCGGAACACGTGCCGCCGCACGACGGCGCCGCGCGAGAGCCCGCGGCTCGTCGCGACCTCGACGTGCTCGCGATCGAGCTGCTCCACCATCGCCGAGCGCGTCACCTTCGCGACGAGCACCGTGAAGACGATCGCGAGCGCGACCGACGGCAGCACGAGGTGATACACGGTGTCCCAGAACCCCTCCCCCGACCCGAACGACGGGAACCAGCCGAGCTGCACCGAGAAGACCGCGATGAGCACGATCGAGCCGACGAAGGACGGGATGGCCGCGAGGATCGTGAGCGCGATGAGCACGAGCCGGTCGCCCGAGCGGCCCCGGTCGAGCGCCGCGATCGTGCCGAAGCCGAGTCCGGCGATCGCGATCATGAGACCGGCCATGACGACGAGGCCCAGCGTGACCGGCAGCCTGTCGCCGATCACGGTCGTGACGTCCTGCCGGTACTGCAGCGAGCGGCCGAAGTCGCCGTGCAGGATGCCGCCGACCCAGTTCAGGTACTGCTGCCACGGCGGCAGGTCGAGCCCGTACTGCGCCGTCACCTCGGCGATCGCCTCGGGGCTGGGCTTGCGCCCGCGCAGGAGGAAGTCGACGGGGTCGCCCGGCACGAGGAAGCGCGAGAAGAAGATGAGCAGCGACGCGAGGAAGAGGGTGAGCAGGAGCCCACCCAGCTTCCCCGCGACGCGACGGACGGCGATCATGCGGCCGACCCGGCGATCAGGACCATCGGGCGCTACCGCGCGCCGATGGTCGCCGCCCACGGGTAGTAGAGGTACGCGATCGACGGCGCGGCGCCCGTGATGCGCTTGCCGAGGAACAGCGTCGTGGGAGCCGAGTAGAGCGGCAGCCACGGGAGCTGGGCGTTCGCGATCTGCTGCGCCTTGACGGTCTCGGCGCTGCGTTCGGCCGGGTCGTCGATCGCCATGGCGGTGTTCACGACCTCGTCGAACTCGGGATCGCTCCAGCCGCCGTAGTTGCTGAACTCCCCCGTGCGCAGCACGGCGTACATCTCGAGCGGGTCGGGGCTGGACAGGTACCAGTTCGTGTAGAAGAGGTCGACGCCCTCGCGTGCGCTCGGGTCGGAGAACAGCGCCGTGTACGCGCCGGGGGTGACCGACTCGATCTTCGCCTTCAGGCCGATCGACTCCAGCGCGGCTGCCGTGGCCTGCGAGATGACGGCGAACTCGCCCGAGATGGGCGCCGTCATGATCGTGACCTCCTCGCCCGCGACGCCGGCGTCCTCGACGAGCTTCTTCGCGGCGGCGAGGTCGTAGCCATACCCCTCGACATCCGTGAACGCGCTGTCGACGGCCGCAGGATCGGCGCCGACCCAGACCGACTTCGTAGTGAGCACATTCGTCACCTCGCCGATGCCCGCGCCCGCGGCATCCAGGATCCCCTTGCGGTCGAGGGCCATCATGAGCGCCTGACGCACCTTGAGGTCTCCGAGGGGGCCCTGCAGGTTGCTGACGACGAGGCTGCCGACGGCCGACGTCAGGCCGAAGTACATGTCGCCGGCCTTCGACCCCTGCAGCTGCTGCACGGCCGACGACGGGATGAGCCACGAGCCGTCGACGTCGCCCGACGCGAGCGCATTGACGCGCGCCGTGGGATCGGCCATGAAGACGAACTTCACCTGCTCGGCGTGCGCCTTGAGCGAGGGATCCCAGTACCCGTCGTAGCGCTTCAGGGTGATCGACTCGCCCGCCTTCCAGTCGGCGAGCTCGTACGGGCCCGTGCAGTTCACGCCGCCCGTCGAGTTGCCGTAGTCGGCGCCCTTCGCGGAGAGGGTCGCGGCCGACTCGATGACGCCGGCCGAGCTGCCCATCGCCAGGTTGAACTGCACGCCGGGCACCGAGAGGGTGACCGTGACGTCGCGGTCGCCGGTCTGCTCGATGGATACGACGTTCTGATACGAGGAGTACCAGAACGATCCGACGGCGGGGTCGAGATGACGGCTCATGGATGCCACGACATCGGCCGCCGTGAGCGGGGTGCCGTCGTGGAAGGTCACGCCGTCGCGGATCGTATAGACGAACGTCTCGGGCGTCGGATGGGCCACCGACTCGGCCAGACCCGGGCTCAGCGTGAAGTCGGGGTTGAGGCGCAGCAGCGACTCGCACACGTTGGCGAGGATCTGGTTGTCGGCGTAGTCGAACGCGTAGGCGTAGTCGAGCGAGAACGGCTCGGCGTACGACGCCCACGTGAACGAGTCGATGTCGCCCGCCGGGGCGGGCGTCGAGTCGGAGAGCTTCCAGTCGACGGGGGTCTTGTCGGGGGTGTCGGATGCCGCGCACCCGCCGACGACGAGGGCGATCGCGGCCGCGGCCGCCGTGGCGGCGAGCGCGCGGGGAAGAGTCGGGCGGGTCATGCTGCTTCCTCTGCGGTGTCGGAGGCGAGGTAGGCCGGACGCCCCTCGATCCAGGTGGACAGGACGGTGGAGCGGTGGATCTCGGTCGCGGGGACGGCGAAGGGGTCAGGGGAGAGCACGACGAGGTTGGCGAGGTAGCCCTCACGGATCCAGCCCGTGTCGTGCTCGCGATGGTTCACGTAGGCCGTGCCCGACGTGTACGCGGCCATCGCGGTCGCGAGGTCGAGGCACTGCCCCTCGCCGCCGAGCGGCTCGGCGCCGGAGCCGGGGAAGCTGCGGTTGACGGCGACATGGATGGCGTCCATGGGGTCGGCGCTCGAGACGGGCCAGTCGCTGCCCGCCGCGAGCTTGACGCCCGCGCGCACGAGGTCGCCGAACGGGTAGTGGCGCTGCTCGGCCCCTTCTCGCAGGAACGGCAGCGTCAGCTCGTCGAGTTGCGGCTCGTGCGTCGCCCACAGCGCCTGCAGGTTCGCGACGGCGTCGGCCTGCGCGAACCGCGGCACCTCGGCCTCGTCGACGACCTGGAGGTGGGCGAGGTGGTGCCGGCCGTCGCTCGGACCGTTGGCGGCGCGCGCGGCCTCGACGGCGTCGAGCGCCTCGCGCACGGCGCGGTCGCCGAGCGCGTGGAAGTGCACCTGCATGCCGGCGGCGTCGAGCGCCGTGACGGCTCCGCGCAGGAGCGCCGGGTCGACGAACGAGAGCCCGCTGTTGTGCGTCACGTGGCCGTGGGCGTCCTTGTACGGCGAGAGCATCGCCGCGGTCTGGTTCTCGGCCACGCCGTCCACCATGATCTTCGTCGTCGTGATCGTCAGGCGCTCGGCGGGAACCTCGGCGGCGAGTGCGTCGCGGCGCGCTGTCATGCGCTCCACCTGCTCGAGGCCGCCGTCGCGCTCCCACCACTGGGCGCCGTTGACATGGACGAGGAGACGCCCTTCCTCGATCGCGCGACGGTAGGCCTCGATCGGGTCCGCGATGATGCTCGCGGTGCCGACCATGGCGTCCTGCCAGCCCGTGATCCCGAGCGCGATGAGCTCGTCCTGGGCCGCGAGCAGACCGCGGAACGCGAGGTCGTCGCTGTGCGGCGGGCGGACGTCGTTGAAGAGATCTCCGGCGCCCTCGTGGAACGTGCCCGCGGGGTGGCCGTCGGCTTCGCGCTCGATCCAGCCGTCGGCGGGGTTCGGCGTCGAGGCGTCGATGCCGGCGAGCCGGATGGCTGCCGTGTTGACCCACGTGCTGTGGTGGTCGCGGCTCAGCAGCAGCACGGGGCGGTCGATGTCGTCGAGCAGGGCGCGGCTCGGCGCGCCGCCGGGGAAGTGGTCCATCGACCAGCCGCCGCCGAGGATCCACGCCTCTGCGGGGTTGGCGGCGGCGTAGGCCTTGACGCGTGCGACCGAGTCCGCGGCATCCACCGACCCTGCGAGGTTGCACTGCAGCAGCTCCATGCCGCCCGCGACCGGGTGGATGTGGGCGTCCTGGAAGCCGGGGCTCAGGAGTGCCCCGTCGAGGTCGACGACCTCGGTGGCCGGGCCGACGAGGTCCCGCGCTTCGGTGTCGGGCACGATCGCCGAGATGCGGTCGCCGATGACGGCGACCGCGTGGCCGGCGAGGGGGAGGCCGGCGCCGGTGAAGATCCGGCCGCCGGTGAACAGGACATCTGCGACTGCCATAGTCGCCTCGCTTCCGTGAGTCGTCACTGGGGGATGCTGAGGAGAGTAGGTCTTCGCCAACATCGCTGTCAACGGCGTTGACAGGACTGTGACATTCGGTCCTAAAGTGGAACCACACCGAACACTTCGACTGCGAGGAGGCGATGATGTCGATCGAGCGAGCGCCGTCCGCGCGCGCCGGCAAGGCCCGGCTCGACCGCGAGACGATCCTCGCGGCCGCGCTCGAACTGGCCGCGACGCCCGGCGTATCGGCGATCTCGTTCCGCGAGCTCGGCGCGCGGCTCGGGGTCGATCCCACCGCCGTGTATCGGCACTTCCGCAGCAAGGACGAGCTGATGAAGGCGCTCCTCGACCACATCACCGCGGTCGGGCTCGCCGAGATCGAGGTGCCCGCCGAAGACTGGCGCGGGCGGCTGCGCGAGCTCGCGATGATGACGCTGCGGCAGTTCGGGCGCTACCCCGCCATCGGTGTCGAAGCCGTGGTCCTGACGACGAACGGACCGGGAGAGCACACCGCCATCGAGATGACGCTCGACGCCTTCGCCCGCGCGGGCCTGGAAGGCGACGATCTCGTGCGCCACTACGCCCTGCTGGCCGGACACGTCCTCTCGACGAGTGCCAACATCGCCCGGGCCCGCGCCGAGCGCGGCGGCGAATGGGACGGCATGTGGCTGGGTGAGGCGATCCTCGCCGACCCTCGGGAGTTCCCCTTGATCGCTGCGCACAGCGCCCTCCTCGCCGAGGTGCGCGACGAGGAGACGTACCTCGCGGGCGTCGACATGATCCTCGACTCGGCCGAGCGGACGGCCGCCGCACGAGGCTGATCTTTTGGCACGATGGGGAGATGAGCGACCCTCAGGCCGAGACCCCGCACCTCGATCCCGACATCGTGCTGTGGTCGGGCGAGCCCGCCGGCCGCCCGCTCCTCGTGCTGCTGCACGGCTATGGCGCCGACGAGCGCGACCTCTTCGGGCTGGTGCCCTACCTGCCGGCCGAGTTCGCCGTCGCGGCCGTGCGCGCTCCCCTGACTCCCCCCTGGCCCGCGCCCGGCTACTCCTGGTATCCGATCGAGGGGCTCGACGGCCAGAGTCCGAATCGGACGACGGATGCCGCCGCCCGCCTTCTGCACTGGCTCGACGCCGTCGCCCCCGCGCCCTCTCCGGTCGGCCTCCTCGGCTTCTCGCAGGGTGCGGCGGTGTCGCTGCAGGCGATGCGGCTCGCCCCGGAGCGCTTCGCATTCGCCGTCAACCTGTCGGGCTACGCGACGCCCGGCGACCTCCCCGGCGACGCGGCGCTCGCCGAGCGCAAGCCGCCCGTCTTCTGGGGCCGCGGCACCAACGACGACGTCATCCCCGGGCACCTCGTCGCGCACACCGTCGAGTGGCTCCCGGCGCACGTCGATCTGAGCGGCCGCGTGTACCAGGGCCTCACGCACAGCGTCTCCGAGCCCGAGCTCGCCGACGTGCGCGTCTTCCTCGACAAGCAGCTCGAGGCGCTCGCCGGCTGACCCGACCCCGCGGCCGCCCCCGGTCCCCGAGCTTGTCGAGGGGTCGAGCCCGAACCCGCGAGGTGCGCGGGGTCGCAGCATCCATTCCCCTCCCAGCCCGGGTTCGCTATGCTGGCTCGGTCCTTGTCCCGAGTGTGAGGAAAGACGTTGACGGAGATCGTCGCGAACGCGCTGTGACCACGCGCTGATCCGTCGATCCCCCTGTCCGTCATCCCGAGGACATCTTCGACGCGAGTCTGCGCCCTGATCCGCGCTGACCCGTCGACCTCCGCCGCTTCCCGGCCCGGCTTCACGCCTGCGCGCTTCGCGGCTCCTCGGTGTCAGTGCATCCACGACACCGAGGAGACCTCATGCCATTCCGCACCCAAACCCCTTCCGTCGTCCTCGACGACATCACGTTCACCTGGTCCGACGGGCAGACCGCCCTCGCCGGCGTCTCCGGCTCGTTCGGGTCCGGCCGCACGGGCCTCGTCGGCCGCAACGGCTCGGGCAAGTCGACGCTGCTGCGGCTCGTCGCCGGCGAGCTCGCACCCGACACGGGCCAGATCGTGCGGCAGGCCGATGCCGCCTACCTGCCGCAGCAGCTGACGCTCGACGTCGACCGGCCCGTCGCCGAGCTGCTCGGCGTCGCCGACACGCTCGCCGCGCTCCGCGCGATCGAGGCGGGCGATGTCGACCCGCACCATTTCGACGCCGTCGGGTCGGACTGGGACGTCGAGGCACGCGCTCATGCCGCCCTCGCCGAGGCGGGACTCGCCCCCGGCATGCTCGACCGATCCATCGGCGAGCTGTCGGGCGGCGAAGCGATGCTGACGGCGATCGCCGGCGTGCGGCTGCGCGGCGCGCCCATCGCGCTGCTCGACGAGCCGACCAACAACCTCGACCGCGAAGCGCGGGCGCGGCTGTACGACATGGTCCGCGGCTGGCGGGGAACGCTCGTCGTCGTGAGCCACGACACGGCGCTGCTCGAGCTGATGGACGAGACCGCCGAGCTGTACGAGAGCGAGCTGTCGGTCTTCGGCGGCCCGTACTCGCAATGGCGCGCGTGGCTGGATGCCGAGCAGGGCGCCGCCAAACAGGCCGAGCGCGCCGCCGAAGCGGCCGTCAAGCGTGAGAAGCGACAGCGGATCGAGGCCGAGTCGAAGCTCGCGCAGCGCGCCGCGATGGGTCGCAAGGCGCAGCACGAGAAGCGCGTGCCCGGCATCGTGGCGGGCAACCGCGCGAGTGCGGCCCAGGTGTCGGCCGGCAGGCTGCGCGGCGAGAAGGCCGATCGCGAGGCCGCGGCGCGCGCGACGCTCGACGCCGCCGAGCGACGCGTGCGCGACGACAGCTCCGTGCGCATCGACCTGCCCGACCCGGATGTGCCGGCGGGACGGCGCATCGCGACGATCGGCGACGGCTCACGCTCCTGGATCGTCCAGGGGCCCGAGCGGGTCGCCCTTGTCGGCCCGAACGGCGCGGGCAAGACGACGCTGCTCGAGCGGCTCGTCGGGGCGCACGGCGTCTCGGATCTCGGCGGGGCGCACGGCGTCCCGGATCTCGGCGGGGTGGGACTTCCGGAGAACTCGCAGCCCGGAATTCCGGGGCCGTCGGCGGCCGGAGTCATGTTCAGCCGAGATGCGGCACGGGCCGAGGCGCACACCGATCGCATCGGCTACCTGCCGCAGCGCGTCGACGGGCTCGACGATGCGGCATCCGTCCTCGAGAACGTCGCGGCGGCCGCGCCGAACGTGCCGACGGCCGAGCTGCGCAACCGGCTCGCGCGGTTCCTCATCCGAGGAGACGCCGTGACCCGGCCCGTCTCGACGCTGTCCGGCGGCGAGCGGTTCCGGGTCGCGCTGGCCCGGCTGCTGCTCGCCGACCCGCCGCCGCAGCTGCTCCTGCTCGATGAGCCGACGAACAACCTCGATCTCGACACGGTCGACCAGCTCGTCGATGCGCTGTCGGCCTACCGGGGCGCCGTGCTCGTCGTGAGCCACGACGACGCGTTCCTCGAGCGCCTCGGCGTCGACCTCGTGCTCGAGCTCGATCGGGGCGGAGCGCTCACAGAGCGGTGATCTACCGGTGCGGGGGCGAAGGGGGCAGGATGGGCGCATGGCTGCGCTCGTCCGTCCCCGCTCCGGTCGCGTCATCGGCGGCGTCTGCGCCGCGATCGCGGATCGCTTCGAGATGAGCCCGCTCGTCATCCGGGTGCTCATGGTCGGCTCGGTCGTCTTCTTCGGCCTGTCGCTCTGGCTCTACCCGCTGCTCTGGCTGCTGATCCCGCTCGCGCGCGACTAGCCGTTCCCGCCTGGTGCGGGATCCCGCATCAGCGACGAGCGGGCTCGCGCAGCGAACCGTAGCGCTCCATGCGATGCCAGCGCAGGTGCGTGCCGGCGAGCGCCGTGAACACGGACTGCACGACCACGAGGTACATGAACTGGCGGTAGACGAACTGCTGCAGCGGCAGGGTCCACAGGGACTTCGGCGACTCGCCGTCCAGCGCGAAGGCGAACAGCGCCATGAGCATCTGCACCAGCAGGAACGCGAGCCAGACCACGAGTACGTGCGGCGCGTCGAGGAAGAACAGGCCGTACAGCGCGAAAAGGTCGACAGCCGGTGCGAACAGCGGCAGCAGCACCTGGAGCACGAGCAGATAGCCGAGCCCACGCCGCCCGAGCGTGCCCGCCGCCCCCGACTGCGTGACCGCGCGGCGATGCTTCCACATCGCCTGAAGCGTGCCGTAGCACCAGCGGTAGCGCTGCTTCCACAGCGCTCCGAAGCTCGCGGGCGCCTCGGTCCAGGCGATCGCATCCTCCTGGTAGACGACGCGCCAGCCGTCGCGTCCGATCGCCATCGTCAGGTCGGTGTCCTCGGCGAGGGTGTCGGCAGGCACGCCGCCGATGCGCTCGAGCACCGAGCGGCGGAACGCCCCGATCGCACCCGGAACGGTCGGCATGCACTCCGCGACGTCGAAGAGCCGCCGGTCGAGATTGAACCCCACGACGTATTCGATGTGCTGCCACGAGCCGAGGAGGCCGTGACGATTGGCGACCTTGGTGTTGCCGGACACCGCACCCACGATCGGGTCCGCGAACGGACGCACGAGGCGCCCGATCGTCTCAGGCTCGAAGACGGTGTCGCCGTCGATCATGACGATGAGCTCGTGGGATGCCTCGCGCAGCCCCGCGTTGAGTGCGGCGGGCTTGCCGCCGTTGGCCTGGCGGATGACCCGTACTCGCGGGAGCGCGAGGGCCTCGACCAGGTCGGCGGTCCCGTCCGTCGAGCCGTCGTCGACGACGAGGATCTCCACCTCGTGCGTCGACGCGGCGATCGATCGCACCGCCGCCTCGATGCCCGCGGACTCGTTGTGAGCGGGCACGATGACCGTCACGGGGTCCCAGACGTCGTGGCGCCACTCGCCGAGCTCGCTGCGCGTCCGGCGCACGTGGCGGATCGCAGCGCCGACGACGAGCACGGCGCGGATGAGGAGGATGAGGCCGCTGATCGCGAGCATCCCCACGAGCACCGCGACGATGACTTCACTCGTCGTCGCACCCACGATCACGACCGAGCCTGCCGCGACGTCGGCGGGACGCGCGGCCGTCATCGTGTCGTCGAGCCCGACGGCGTGGCCCACCGTCGTCACTTCATAGCCCCCGGACTCGAGGCTCGTCAGCAGCGCGTCCAGCGCCTCGACCGTCTCACTGCGGTCGCCGCCGCCGTCGTGCATCAGCACGATCTCGCCGTGGCTTCCGCTCGGCATCGCCGCGTCGACGATGGCCTGCGCGCCCGGGCGCGTCCAGTCGCGACTGTCCGTCGTCGACAGCACGGAGAGGTAGCCGTCGTCGGCCGCCGACTGCATGGCGCTACAGGCGGAATCCGACACGGCGGCGTTGGTCGCGCTGTACGGAGGTCTGAACAGCGACGTCGTCACGCCGCTCGCCGCGGCGAGCACGCGCTGAGTCGTGCCGAGTTCGAGCGACCGCGCCCACTCCGGGAGCGTGCCGAGGTCGACATGCGTGAGCGTGTGGACGCCGATCTCGTTGCCGTCGGCCACGATCTCGCGGACGATGTCGGGATGCTCGATCGCGGCGCTGCCGACGACGAAGAATGTCGCGTGCACTCCGTGCTCGCGGAGGATCCGGAGGATCTGCGGAGTCCACTCCGGATCGGGACCGTCGTCGAACGTGAGCGCGACAGTCCGATCCCGCGGCGAGGCCGTGCGCGGATCGGCCGAGGCGTCGATCACGGGCCCGCCGGTCGTGATCGCGGCGGGCACGTGTGATGTCGCGGTCGATTGTGCGGCGGCATCCTGCCCCGGCGACGCGCGGTGCAGCACGCCGTGCACGAGGAGAGCTGTCGCCAGCCCCACGATGAGCACCGCGAGGGCTATCCAGTGGATGCGGGCGCGCGGGGATGCCGCGGCGCGGCGCGCGGCGCGCCGCGTCGGAGCGATGGAGGTCACGGCTTGCCGGGCGGCGTCGGGGCGTTGGTGCGACCGGGAGCCGACGCGCTCTTGCCATGCTCCTCGGCCGTAGGCGTGGGCGCCGGCGCGGACGTCGCCTGGGGAGCAGCCTGCGCGGGCGTCGGCTTCGATACGGGCACGGCATCGGCAGGCGGCACGGGCTCCGCCGCGGGGACGCTCGGCGACGGCGTGTCGGACTGCGGCGTCGGTGTCGCCGCGACGACGGGCACGGGTGCGGGCGGGGCCGCGATGGGCGGAGGCAGGAGCGGCGAGCGCACGGCCGGCGCACCGAGCAGTGACGCGATCGCGAGCACGAGATAGGCCGCGACTGCCGCGATGCCGACGACGACGAGGATGCGCATGCCGCGCAGTCGCCGACCAGAGCGGTTGACGAACACCGGCGACTGCGCGGCGCGGGCCTCCGCTCGCGTACGCGGGCGTGCCGACGTCGATTCCATACCGCTCCGACAAGACGCGTGCCTGTCCGGGCTGCAGGCACGAGTCCCGATTTTACGGCGGCGGCACAGCCGAAGCCCGGGAGAATGCTCCAATCACCAGGAGAAATCTCTCATCTTCGCGCGCCCGATGTCGGTGGCCCAGGCGATGATGGAGAGATGAGGGAGGTGCTCGAGCGGTTCGGTCCCGCCACGCAGGACTGGTTCCGCGGCGCGTTCGCGCAGCCGACGTCGGCGCAGGCGGGCGCATGGGACGCGATCTCCGCCGGCAAGCACGCACTCGTCGTCGCACCGACCGGGTCGGGCAAGACGCTGTCGGCTTTCCTCTGGGCGATCGACCGGGTCTTCCACGAGAAGCAGCCCGCGACGCAGGCGCGCCCACGTGGTAGAAAGGCCGAGGCCGCGGCATCCCCCACCCGCGTCCTGTACATCTCGCCGCTCAAGGCGCTCGGCGTCGACGTCGAGCGCAACCTCCGCTCCCCGCTCGTCGGCATCGGGCAGTCGGCGCGTCGGCTCGGCATAGCGCTCCCCGACGTCTCGGTCGGCGTGCGCTCGGGCGACACGACGTCGAGCGATCGACGCAAGCTCGTGACGGCACCGCCCGACATCCTGATCACGACGCCCGAGTCGCTCTACCTCATGCTCACGAGCCAGGCGGGCCAGACCCTCGCGGGCGTGCACACCGTGATCGTCGACGAGGTGCACGCCGTCGCGGCGACCAAGCGCGGTGCGCATCTCGCGGTGAGCCTCGAGCGACTCGACGCCCTGCGCGAGTCGCTTCAACCCGGCTCGCCGCCGGCCCAGCGCATCGGCCTCTCGGCGACCGTGCGGCCGATCGACGAGGTCGCGCGCTTCCTCGGCGGGGCGGCGCCCGTCGAGATCGTCGCGCCGAAGGCATCCAAGACGTTCGACCTGTCGGTCGTCGTCCCCGTCGACGACATGCTCAACCCGCCCCCTCCGCCTGGTGAACCGGTCGTCGAGCCCGCCGAAGCCGACGGCGAGGACTGGTTCGCGTCTCCGCGGCCCGAGTCGACCGAGATGACCGGCTCGCTGTGGCCGCACGTCGAGGAGGCGATCGTCGACCGCATCCTGCAGAACACGTCGACGATCGTGTTCGTCAACTCCCGCCGCCTCGGCGAGCGGCTCACGGCGCGACTCAACGAGATCTACTCGGAGCGGCTCGGACTCGACCTTCCGGAGCCGACGATCCCTGCGGCCACCATGGCGCAGGCCGGGTCGACGGCCGGCGCGGCGCCCGTGCTCGCGAAGGCGCACCACGGCTCGGTGTCGAAGGAGCAGCGGGCGCAGGTCGAGGAGGAGCTCAAGTCGGGCGTCCTGCGCTGCGTTGTGGCGACCTCGAGCCTCGAGCTCGGCATCGACATGGGCGCCGTCGACCTCGTCATCCAGGTCGAGGCGCCGCCGTCGGCGGCATCGGGACTCCAGCGCATCGGACGCGCGGGGCACCAGGTCGGCGAGATCAGCCGCGCGGCGCTGTTCCCGAAGCACCGCAGCGACGTGCTGCACACCGCGATCGTCACCGAGCGCATGCTCGCAGGGCGCATCGAGGCGATCGCCGTGCCGCAGAATCCGCTCGACATCCTCGCGCAGCAGACGGTCGCCGCGTGCGCCGTCGGCCCGGTCGATGTCGAGGGCTGGTACGAGACCGTCAAGCGCAGCGCGCCGTTCCGCGCTCTCCCCCGCTCGGCGTACGAGGCGACGCTCGATCTGCTCGCGGGGCGGTTCCCGTCCGACGAGTTCGCCGAGCTCCGGCCGCGCGTCGTGTGGAACCGCGACCTCGGCGTGCTCACCGGACGGCCCGGCGCCCAGCGCATCGCCGTCACGAGCGGCGGCACGATCCCCGATCGAGGCCTGTTCGGCGTCTTCGTCGCGGGCGAGTCGCAGAACGCGCGCGTCGGAGAGCTCGACGAGGAGATGGTCTACGAGTCGCGCGTCAACGACGTCTTCACGCTCGGCACGACGAGCTGGCGCATCGTCGAGATCACGCATGACCGCGTCAACGTCGTGCCCGCATTCGGCCAGCCCGGCAAGGTGCCCTTCTGGCATGGCGACGGCCTCGGCCGCCCCGCCGAGCTCGGCGAAGCCCTCGGCGCGTTCGCCCGCGAGGTGTCGACGGCGGCGCCCGAGGCCGCCGAGGCACGTCTGCGCGACGCCGGCCTCGACGACAACGCGTCCGGAAACCTCCTCGCCTACCTGGCCGAGCAGCGCGAGGCGACCGGCACGCTCCCGACCGACAAGTCGCTCACCGTCGAACGCGGGCGCGACGAGGTCGGCGACTGGCGCGTCATCCTGCACTCCCCCTTCGGCATGCCCGTGCACGCCCCCTGGGCGCTCGCCGTCAACGCACGCATCCGCGAGCGGCTGGGGGTCGACGGGTCGGCGGTGGCGAGCGACGACGGCATCATCGCGCGGATCCCGGATGCCACGGCCGAGCCCCCCGGCGCCGAGCTGTTCGTCTTCGACCCCGACGAGCTCGAGCAGCTCGTCACCGACGAGGTCGGCGGATCGGCCCTCTTCGCCTCGCGCTTCCGCGAGTGCGCGGCGCGCGCCCTGCTCATGCCGCGGATGAACCCGAACCGCCGGAGTCCGCTCTGGCAGCAGCGCCAGCGCTCGGCGGCGCTGCTCGAGGTCGCGCGGAGGTATCCGACCTTTCCGATCATCCTCGAGACGCTCCGCGAGGTGCTGCAGGACGTCTACGACGTCCCGGCGCTCCTGGGCATCGCACGGGGCATCGGCGAGCGCCGCATCCGGCTCGTCGAGACCGAGCCGGCGCAGCCGTCGCCGTACGCCCGCGATCTGCTCTTCGGGTACGTCGGCGCGTTCATGTACGAGGGCGACTCGCCGCTCGCCGAACGGCGTGCCGCGGCGCTCTCGGTCGACCCCGCGCTGCTGTCGGAGCTGCTCGGCAAGGTCGAGATGCGGGAGCTGCTCGACCCCGCCGTCATCGCGCAGTTCGAACGCGAGGCGCAGCGCCTCGACCCGGAGCGCAAGGCGCGAGGCGTGGAGGGCGTCGCCGATCTCCTCCGCATGCTCGGTCCGCTCGACGCGGCCGACGTCGCCGAGCGCCTGGAGCCCGCCGACCCGCCCGCCGGCGCCGAGCCGCCGGTCGCCGACGCGCCGCGGTTGACCGGCGAGGCATCCGCTCATCTCGACGCCCTCATCGCGGCCCGCCGGGCCATCCCCGTGACGATCGCCGGCGTGGCGCGCATCGCGGCGATCGAAGACGCGGGGCGCCTGCGCGACGCGCTCGGCGTCGCGCTGCCGGTCGGCATCCCCACGGCGTTCCTCGACCCGCTCGCCGACCCCCTCGGCGATCTCGTGGCGCGGCACGCCCGCACGCACGGGCCGTTCGCCGCCGCCGACATCGCCACGCGATTCGGGGTCGGCGTCGCCGTCGTGCGGCAGACGCTGCAGCGGCTCGAGTCGCAGGGCCGCGTGTCGAGCGGGTTCTTCCTGCCCGACCCGTCCGCGGGATCCGCCACCGGCTCCGCTATCCGGGGCGACGATCTCGAATGGTGCGACACCGAGGTGCTCCGGCGGCTCAGGATGCGGTCGCTCGCCGCGATCCGCGGGAGTGTCGAGCCGGTCTCGCAGCATGCGTATGCCCGCTTCCTGCCCGTGTGGCAGCACCTCGCCCGCCCGCTCGAGGGGATCGACGGCGTCGCCGCCGTCATCGACCAGCTCGCCGGCGTGCCCATTCCGGCGAGCGCATGGGAGTCGCTCGTGCTGCCGGCCCGCGTCGCGGACTACGCGCCCGGCATGCTCGACGAGCTGACGGCGACGGGAGAGGTCGTCTGGTCGGGGCATGGCTCACTGCCGGGGCACGACGGCTGGATCGCCCTTCATCCCGCCGATGCCGCACCGCTGACGCTCACCCCTCCCGACGACGAGATCGCGCCCGGCAGCCTCGAGACGCAGCTGCTCGAGGCGCTGTCCGCGGGCGGCGCGTACTTCGCGACGCAGCTGCGTCAGCTCACGGGAGCCGAGAACGAGCTGTCCGTCATCGAGGCGCTCTGGAACCTGACGTGGAGCGGGCGCGTCACCAACGACACGTTCGCCCCCGTCCGCACCCTGCTCACGGGAGGGTCGCAGGCGCACCGGGTGACGCGGCGCACGCCGCGGGCGCGGATGTACCGGGGCGCGGCGGTGCGCACGGTCGCGGCATCCGTTCCTCCCCGGCCGCCGTCGGTCGGCGGGCGCTGGTCGCTGCTGCCCGAGGTCGAACCCGATCCGTCGCTGCGTGCGACGGCGTCGGCGAGCCTGCTGCTCGACCGCTACGGCGTCGTCACGCGCGGAGCAGTGCAGTCCGAGGGCGTGCCGGGCGGCTTCGCCCAGACGTACCGCGTGCTCGCGGGCTTCGAGGAAGCGGGGCACTGCCGGCGAGGGTACGTCATCGAGAAGCTCGGCGCAGCGCAGTTCGCCGCGTCGGCGACGGTCGACCGGCTGCGCGAGTTCGCCGGGCTCCCCGACCCGCCGCCTCTCAACGCCGTGACCCTCGCCGCGACCGATCCCGCCAACCCCTACGGCGCGGCGCTGGCGTGGCCCGCCCTCGAGGGGGTGAGCCACCGGCCGGGCCGCAAGGCGGGCGGACTCGTCGTGCTCGTCGACGGCGCGCTGACCCTCTACCTCGAGCGCGGCGGCAAATCCGCGCTCGTGTTCACCGACGACGGCGAGCGCCTCGCCGCGGCGGCGCGCGATCTCGCGGCGACCGCCCGCAGCCGACGGCTCGACACCCTCACGATCGAGCAGATCAACGGCGCGTTCGTCTACACGAGTCCCGTCGGACAGGCGCTCCGCGATGCCGGGTTCGTCGAGTCCCCGCGCGGGCTGACCCTGCGCCGGCTCACGGCGGGCGACGCCGCGCGCGAGGCGGCGCGCGCCTAGCGATGGTCCGGGATGCCTGAGGGCGACACCGTCTTCCGCACGGCGCGGCGACTCGATGACGTGCTCGCGGGTCGCGAGGTCACACGGTTCGAGCTGCGCGTGCCGCAGGCGGCGACGGTCGATCTGCGCGGCGAGATCGTGCGCGACGTGGTGTCCCGCGGCAAGCATCTGCTGCATCGCGTCGGCGACTGGACGCTGCACTCCCACCTCAAGATGGAGGGTGAGTGGCACGTCTACCGTGCGGGCGAGCGGTGGCGGAAACCCGCGTTCAAGGCGCGGGCCGTGATCGCCGTCGCGGGCTGCGAGACGGTGGGATTCGACCTCGCTGAGATCGAAGTGGTCCCCACCCGAGATGAGGGCCGTCTCGTCGACCACCTCGGCCCCGATCCGCTGTCCGACGCGTGGGATCCGGCCGAGGCCGCGCGCCGCCTCGGCGCCGATCATCGTCCCGCGCACGTCGCGCTCCAGGATCAGCGCAATGTCGCCGGGTTCGGCAACGAGTACGCGAACGAGATCCTGTTCGTGCGCGGCATCCTCCCCACTCGTCCGGCGGATGAGACGGATGCCGCCGCCCTCGTCGATCTGGGCGCCCGCATGATCCGAGCCAATCGCGAACGGATCGACCGCACCTTCACGGGCGACGCCCGGCCCGGCCGCACGACGTGGGTGTACCGCCGCGAGGGCAGGCCGTGCCGCCGGTGCGGAACGCTCATCGAAGGCGGATCTCTCGGCGCAGATCCGACACGTGAGCGCATCGTCTTCTGGTGCCCGTCGTGTCAGCGCTGAGCGAGCCTCATACGCGGCGGACGATCCCTCGACGCGGAACGGGCCGCGACGGCTAGCGTGCTGTCATTCGCCCCGATCTCGCAGGGATGGAACCATGAGGACGACCCCCGCTCCGCGCCGCCCGAGGCGGCCCCTTGCGATCATCGTGGGGTTCGCGGCATCCATTCTCCTGCTGGCCGGATGCGGGCTCGTCAACCTGCCGACGACGCTCCCGTCGCCGACGATCACCCTCCCGTCCGCGACGATCACTCTGCCGACGCCGACGCGCACCGTGCCCACGCCGACGCTCACGGTGGCCGTACCGACGCCGACCATCGCCCACCCGATCGTGACGCCCGAGCCGACCGTCGAGCCGGGGCCGACGGCGACGATCCCCGTCATTCCGGAGCCGACGCCGACCGTCGCGCCCGAGCCGACGGTCGCGCCCGAGCCCACCGTGGCACCAGAACCCACTGTCGCGCCCGAGCCGACCGCGACTCCGACGGCGACCCCGACTCCCACCGCGACGCCGACCCCGACTGCCACGCCGACGCCGACGCCCACGCCCACGTCGACCTCCGAAGCCGCTGCATCGGATCAGGGCACCGCAGGGTGGGTGCCCTGGGTCGTCGGCATCGTGCTCGCCGCGATCTTCGCCGCCGTCATCTACCTGGTCGTGCGACGGCCGCGCGGCACTCCCCCGGGAACCCCCGCGCCCTGAATCGGCGGTGGTGCCACACCTCGAGGCAATCCGCAATGCCCTAGGTGACGAACCCTTTCTGAGGGGTGATGGATGCAAGGCCATGCACGGGAATGAATTCCCGCTCGGCGAGGTTATTCCTGTACTCGGCACCCAGTGGGGCCGCAGGAGGGGACAGTGGGCAAGAACTATATCGACATCGAGAACGACCACGGCGAGACTCTGCGCTACCGCAAACACGCCAACGGCCGAGGCTTGATCGCGCACGGAGCGAAGGTGCACCCCAGCGCCATCGTGGAAGCGGGCGCCTATGTCGAACCGGGTGTGCAGATCGCCGCCGGTGCTCATGTCGGGCGCGGAGTGTGGGTCGAATCGGATGCCGTCATCGGCCCCGATGCCGACATCGCGCCGCACGCGCACATCGGTCCGGGCGCCGCGATCGGCGCCGGTGCGAAGATCGGCGTGCGCACGCAGGTCGGCCGCGACGCCCGCGTCGCGGTGGGCTCGCTGATCGGCGACGACGAGACGATCGCCGACGGCGAGCGGGTCGCCACCGACCGCCGGGGGCTGCGCCTGGCCGCCTGATTCTCCGCGGCCGCTGCGGAGTCGTGCCCGCCGTGCACAACGGCGGGGATTTCGCGCAGCGCGCCGCGCACCCTCGGCGCGCCGGTCGATATCCCCGCAGCTGTGCGCGCTGAGCCGCACCCGCCCCGAGCACAACGGCGGGATTTCGCACAGCGCGCCGCGCACCCTCGGCGCGCCGGCGGATATCCCCGCCGCTGTGCGCGCTGAGCCGCACCCACCCCGGGCACAACGGCGGGGATTTCGCACAGCGCGCCGCGCACCCTCGGCGCGCCGGCGGATATCCCCGCCGCTGTGCGCGCTGAGCCGCACCCACCCCGGGCACAACGGCGGGGATTTCGCACAGCGCGCCGCGCACCCTCGGCGCGCCGGCGGATATCCCCGCAGCTGTGCGCGCGGAGCCGCACCCACCCCGTGCACAACGGCGGGGATTTCGCACGGCGCGCCGCGCACCCCCGGCGCGCCGGTCGATATCCCCGCAGCTGTGCGCGCGTCGGGCACAGTGTCCCGCGGGCGCAAGGCGCTCGCCCGCCTCATCCGTCGAGAGATGGGATGCCACGACCCGCGGCCGCGACGGGTGTCGGACGTCGCCGATAGCGTCGGGGGATGAAGCGGACGATCGGCGTCGTGATCCTGATCGCCGCGGTCGTCGCGGGCACCTGGCTGGTGGCCGGTCGGCTGCATCATCCCGCACCGGCGACACCCGACTCAGCCGTGCCGACACGGCCCGACGACGCGTTCGCCATGACCGTCGTGTCTGTGTGGGATGGCGACACTCTTCGCGCCGTGCCGACGGCGCCGAACCCCGCGATCGCCGAGACCGACGATGTGCGTGTCCGGCTGATCGGCATCGACACGCCTGAGATCAGCGATCCCGCGGAGTGCTGGGCCGAGCAGGCCAAGGCGCATCTCGCCGCGCTCGCGCCGGTCGGCGCCACGGTCTGGGCGGCGTTCGGCGACGATCCGCGCGACCGCTACGACCGCCTGCTCCTCTACCTCTGGACCGATGACGGGCGCTTCATCAACCGCGACCTCGTCGCGGCCGGCGACGCCGAGACGATGACGATCCCGCCGAACGACGACTTCGCCGCGCTCTTGGCGACCAGCGAGGCGCATGCGCGAGCGGCCAGTGCCGGCCAGTGGGGTGCGTGCTCGTGACCCCGCGGATCAGGCGAACAGCAGGAGTACGAAGCCGACGAGCGGAAGCGTGCCCTGCAGGAGCGCCGCGCGCAGATACTTCCGGCCGCTCGAGATCAGCACGAGCGCCGCCGCGACCATCGACCCGAGGGTGAACAGCACGAGGGTCCTGCCGGCGACGTCGGCTGCGGTCCCCGAGCCGTCGGCCCAGAAGAGCACGAGACCGATCGTCGCGCCGATCGCGAGGAAGAGGTTGTAGAAGCCCTGGTTGTAGGCCATGGGCCTGATCGCGTCGGCCGTCGCCTGGTCGGGAACGCTGAAGCGCTTCCAGACGCGGGGCTGCGTCCACTGCACGCTCTCCATGAGAAAGATGTAGACGTGCAGCACAGCTGCCAGTGCCGCGAAGACCGTCGCGATGATCGCCACCATGAGCGAACGATATCGCCCGGGTACGCTGACGGGATGGCGAAGAGCGGTGGTTCGCGCGGCGCGTCGAAGCGCGGACGAAGGGATGCCGCGCCGGGGCGTGCGGCGAAGCCCGGCCGCACGACTCCTCCGAAGGCCGCCGGAGGCAAGACCCGCACGTCCGGGAGCGGCACGGCGGCGAACGACCGCGGCGGTCAAGGCTCGGTGCCGACCACGGATGATCCCCCGGCCTGGCACGCGCCCGCCACGTTCGTGCTCGGCGAGGTGCCCGGGGCGACCCCCGGCAAGTGGGTCGACATCTGGCGAGAGCGGATGCCGCAGGTCGAGCTTGAACTGCGGCCGATCGCCGTGGCGACCCAGCGCGAGGAACTCCTCGGGATCGGCTCGCCGGCCGAGGAAGCACACGATGCAGCCGCCGACACGCCCGCTGCAGTCGCCGAAGCACGCGATGCAGCCGCCGACACGGGCCCCGCAGCCGCCGAACCACACCATCCAGCCGCCGACACGCGCCCCGCAGCCGCCGAACCACACGATGCAGCCGCCGACACGCGCCCCGCAGCCGCCGAACCACACGATGCGGCCGCCGAAGCACACGACGGATCCGACGAGGAGCGCGGACCGGGCGACGAGACCGCGGAGCCGCGAGCGGTCGACTCCGCTGCTGGACCGATCGATGCCGCCATCGTGCGGCTGCCGATCGCTCCCGACGGGCTGCACGTCATCCCGCTCTACGAAGAGCAGCCGGTCGTGGTCGTGTCGAAGGACTCGCACCTCAACGCGGCCGATGAGCTGGAGCTCGCAGACCTCGAGGGCGAGGTCGTCATCGTGCCCGTCGACGACGTGCTCTCCGTCGATGTGCCGGGAGCCCAGGCGCCGGCGTTCGATCCGCCCGAGACGACGGCCGACGCGATCGCGACCGTCGCCGCGGGAGTCGGGATCGTCATCGTGCCGATGTCGCTCGCGCGCCTGCATCATCGGCGGGACGCGGCATCCATCCCCCTTCGCGACGGCCCCGTCTCGCGGGTCGCCCTCGCGTGGCCAGCCGACCGCACGACGCCGCACGTCGAGACGTTCGTCGGGATCGTCCGGGGCCGCACGTCGAACTCGTCGCGCGCCTGACTGCAGCGCACCTGGACCGACGATCGCGGGCACGCGGGTTCATGGGCCTCGCAAGCGGTTCCGCGTCGCCTGCCTGAGCCCGACGTCCCACGGCCTTCGAGATGCACCGACTTCGCCAGAGCCGCTCGCATGACGCGCGCATGACGGCGAGGCGGCGCCGACCACCCCTCCCCGCCTAGAATCGCGCCATGACGCGTGCCCCGCTGCTGTATGTCTGCGTGCGCCCGCAGCAGGGCGCCGCTGAGGCGGAGTACGAGTCGTTCCGCCTCGCGACCCGCCTCGATCACACGATGCTCCACGAGCACGATCTCGTGCGCGAGCCCCTGCCGGCCGACGTGTTCGACCGGTACTCGGGCTTCCTCGTGGGGGGCAGCCCGTTCAACGCGACCGACCCCGAGTCGGCCAAGACCGACGTGCAGCTCCGCCTCGAGCGCGACCTCGAGCGGATCGCCGAACGCGCGGCTGCGGCCGCGACGGCGGCGCTCTTCACGTGCTACGGCATCGGCGTCGTGACGCGCTTCCTCGGCGGCACGGTGAGCCGCGCGTATCCCGAGGACACCGGCGCGACCGTCGTCACGGTGTCGAAGGAAGGACGCCGCGACCCGCTCTTCGGCGAGCTCGCCAACAGGTTCGCGGCCCTGACGGCGCACAAGGAGGGCTCGGCGGTCCCGCCGCCCGGCGGCGTGCTGCTCGCGTCGAATGACGCGTGCCCCGTGCAGGCCTACCGCGTCGGCGATCGGCTCTACGCGACGCAGTTCCACCCCGAGCCGACGACGAAGGCGTTCACGCAGCGGATGGCGGTCTACCGCGACGACGGCTACTTCGCGGCGCACGACTACGACCGGATCGCCTCGCAGGTGCTCGCGGCATCCGTCACCGAGCCGGTGCGGCTGCTGCGCACGTTCGCGCGCACCTTCGGCCCGGAGTCCTGAACCGGCCGGCGCACGTTCGCGCCCACCTTCGGCCCGGAGTCCTGAACCGGCCGGCGCACGTTCGCGCGCACCTTCGGCCCGGAGTCCTGAACCGGCCGGCGCACGTTCGCGCCCACCTTCGGCCCGGAGTCCTGACCGCCCGACTCACGGTCGCGCGGCTCGGCTCACGGTCGCACCTCGCGTCGCCGCACCATCATGACGACCGGGACGACGAGCACGATCGCGGCGACGACGAGCGCCGCGACGCCGATCGGCACGCTCGCCGGATCGCCCGTGAGCCGGCCGACGGCGAGCCAGACGAGTCCCCAGGCGAGTGCGAGTCCCGGCGCGAAGCGTCCGCCGCTCGCGACCGGGATCGCCACGCCGATCGCGGCGACGACGACGAGAACGCCGATCCCCCAGACCGCCGGCGCCGCGACGTCGAGGCCGGCATCCGTCAGCCATGCGGCCGTGTTCGCGACCGAGGCGAGCGAGACCCAGCCCAGGTGAAGTCCGGTCGCGCCGTCGATGAGGATCGCGTCGACGGCACGCTCCGCGGGCACGGCGACGGTGCGCTGGAACGTCGCGGCGAGCGCCGCGAGCAGCGCGAAGATCGCCAGCACCGTCACGGGCAGAGTGGCGTACTGCGCCGCCACGAGCCAGAGCCCGTTCAGCACCGCCGTCGCCGCGATCCACCACCCGAGCGCGCGCTGACGTCGATCCGACCGCTGACCGGGGAGGGCCTGCCACACGGTGTACGCGATGAGCAGGAGATAGATCGCGCTCCAGATGGAGAACGCCGGCCGGGCGGGAGCGAGAAGCGACCCGTCGCTGTCGAGCGCTCCGCCCTGAAGATCCTGCACGGGCGTCCCGCCGAGCGCGCCGGTGCCGACGGCCGCCGCCACGAGCATGAAGCACGTGGCCGCGATGACCGCGATCTGCCGGCCGAGGTCGAGGGGACGGGATGCCGCGACGGCGGCCTGCGAGTGGGCTGCGGCTGTCATGCGCCTCAGGCTACGGATGCCCGCGCTCCGAGGCACGGGCTTGACAAGGCGTCAGGACGCGCCCAGCGGCGGCTGCTCGAGGAGCCCGACGCGCTCGTCGAGGTATGCCGCAAGCGGCATCCATCCTCCCGACGCGCTCCAGCGGACGCTCGGCGTGCCGTCTCGGAGCGACAGCGGACCGGATGCCGCGCCCGCCGCGACGGCGCCGAGATCGAGCACGGTCCATCCGATGTGCACCGTCTGCCCCTCCGCGAAGCCGCCGCGTCGCGCTGCGGCAGCGAGCTCGGCGCGCCGTCGCTGCGATTCGGCGGCGTAACCGCGCCGCGCTTCGGTGCGGGCCCGCACGATGTCACCCGTCGCGAGCACGGCGTCGTCGGTGACGAGCAGCGCGCCCAGATGCCAGGCCTCGCCGCGCGGCACGATGCGCGGAGCGCGTGGCATCCCGAGCACTCGCCTCGGCTGGACGAACTCGCCGAGCGCCTCGCGGGGCAGCGGCCGCAGGCGCGCGCGGGCAGCGTCGAAGAGAGCGACGATGCTCACGCCATGTCGTCCTCGAGCCGGGGGGACGCCTTCACCGGTTCCCGGCGCACGAGTGTGCCGATGAGCGGGTAGAGCAGCACCGAGAGCATGCCGGCGCCGACGAGCGCCGAGGCGAGCCCGCTGGAGATGAGCTTCTCGTCGACGCCGATCGCGGTCACGGCGACGATGATCGGAAGGCCCGTCGCACCGAAGAGCGCGACCGCCGTCCGATCGCGCCGGGACGCGCCCTCCGGCGCCGCGAGCAGCGACGGGAGGCCGCGGATGACGAGCAGCAGCACGAGGCCGATCGGCAGCAGCAGGAACAGCACCGGGTTGTCGAAGAGTGCCTGGAGATCGAAGGTGATGCCCGTGTAGATGAAGAAGAACGGCACGAGGAATCCGAAGGCGACGGCTTCCACCTTGCTCTCGACCGCCTTGCGGTCCGCCTCCTTCGCGTCGCGCATGACGAGCTTCCACACGACGCCGGCCGTGAACGCGCCCAGGAGCATGTCGAGGTCGAGCACGATGCTGAGGGAGACGAGCACGGCGAGGGCGAACGCGACGAACCGTACGGCGAACTGGCCCGACGTGTGCATCGACGCGTTGACAGCGCGGTGCAGGGCGCCCTGCGGCATGCGGAAGGCCCACCAGATCGTGAGCGCGGCGAGCAGGACGAACAGGAGCAGGACGATCGTGGAGAGCCCCGGATTGCGGCCGCCGAGGAAGAGCGAGATCGCGATGAGAGGACCGAACTCGCCGACGGCGCCGATCGCCGAGATCGACTTGCCGAACGGCGTCTTGAGCTCCCCCTCGTCGCGCAGGATCGGCAGGAGCGTGCCGAGCGCCGTCGAGCAGAGCGCGACGCCGATCACGACGGCCCCCTCGCCCGGTGCGATGACCCATCCGGCCGCGATGCCGAGGGCGAGGCTTATCAGCCAGCCGCCCGCAGCCCGTCGGCCCGTGCGGCCCTGCAGCGCGGTCAGCTCGATCTCGGAGCCGGCCATGAAGAACAGCATCGCGAGCCCGAAGTTCGACAGCATTTCGACGAAGTCCGACTGCTGCGCCCAGCCGAGGAGGCTGGGGCCGACCAGGATGCCGAGCACGAGCTCGAAGACGACGATCGGCACGCGCACCCAGCGGCCGAGGAGTCGCGCTGCCAGGGGCGCGAGCACTGCCAGGACGAAGATGACGAAGATCGTCGTTTGCTCGGTGCTCACGGGATCACAGTAGCGACGGGCCGTCGTCCCCGCGCTAGTCCCCCGTGACGCGGGAGAGCCACTCCAGCATGCCCGGCAGGGCGAGATAGGCGACCGTCGCATGCGTCGCGAACGGGATCTGGTCGTACCGCACCGACATCCCCTGCGCCCTCTCGTGCGCCACGAAGCCGGTCGTGTCGGCGGGCACGACGAGGGCGTCGTCGAGGCCCTGCGCGACGAAGAGAGGCGCGTCGAAGGCGACGGATCCCGCAGAGTTCTCGGCGAGCAGCTCTGACCAGGGCGGAGTCGTGGTCGGATCGCTCGTCGTGAACCGGCCGACGACCGGTTCGCCGATCTCGTGCAGCCGGTCGATGTTCGACAGCAGGCACAGCTCGTTCATCTCGGGGAGGATCGCGATCGCCTCGGGGGTGAGGATCGAGTCGAGCTGAACCCCCGGCACGCTGTCGCCGTACGTGTCGGCGAAGGCCTGGAAGGCGTACGAGCCGATCGTCACCCCGGAGATGTCGTCGAGATGCGCCGACATGAGCCCGAGGAGATCGGCCGCGGGCGCTGCGACGGCGACGGCGCGGATGTCGAGCTCGGGCGCGTAGTCCGCCGCCCGTTCGGCGGCGAACAGGGCCGCCTGCCCGCCCTGCGAGTGCCCCCACAGGATGACGCGGTCGCTCGCCTGCGCGCCGAGCAGCTCGCGCGCAGCCCTCACCGCATCGAGCATGTTCGCGCCGGCCGTGCCTCCGACGAGGTAGGAGTCGGGTCCGTCGGTTCCCATCCCCGTGTAGTCGGTCGCGACGACGGCGTAGCCGCGCAGGAGCAGCCAGCGCAGCCCCTCGATGCCCACGAAGGGGTCGAAGCCGTACGACGGCGCGCAGTCGCGCGCCGAGCCCGTCGTCGGGTGTCCCCACGCGACGACGGTCCTCCCGCCGGGCGGCGTCGGCCCCCACGGGACGACGACCGTGCCGGTGACGACGACAGGGTCTCCGTCGGCCGTCGTCGATCGGTACATGATGCGCCACGCGCTGCTCGCGAGCGGCGCGCCGAGGAGGGCTTCGGACTTCACGAGGCCGCCGGGATCCCCGTCCGCCGCGTCCGGCGGCTGCGCGTAGAACTCGTCGACACCCGGACGCTCGAGGGCGTCACCCGCGATCCGCAGGGCGACCGCCGCGACGAGGGCTCCCGCGACGGCGAGCACCACGGCGAAATAGGCGAACGCGAACCGCGGTCCCCGAAATCGTCGTCTCATACGCGACCCCCATCGCCTGCCGCCTCACGTCGTGATCGGCGACGTCCGTTCCTGAAGGGCGGCGCGAGCCGCCGTCGCCTTCTTCTCGGCGGTGCGGGACCGGGATGCCGCCTCCCGGCGCTCTTCGTCGAGCCGATCGACCTCGGTTTCGACGCCGGCCGCGTCGGACTCGACCCGCGCGAGCTCGGCGCGCAGCTGGTCGAGGCGCTCGTTGATGAGGTCGGCGCGTTCGCGCGCCTTGTCGAGCCGCGCCTCGGCGCGGGTGAGGTCGCGCGCCGCCTCGGACTCCTCCCGCTCGGTGTCCCGCACGGCCTTCTCGGCCTCCTTGCGGGCACGTCGTTCGGCGAGGTCGTCGCGGGACGGCGGCGGCGGTGCGGCGGTGCCGTCGGGCGCCGATCCGCCGAGCGCGTCGGTCAGGTCGACGGGGTCGAAGCCGGCGGCCTCGAGTGGTCGGACGAGCCGGCCCGTGAGAACGGCGGCGGCGGCCGCAGTATCCATCACCGCGGCGTTGATGGTCTTCTCGACGTCTTCGCGCGCCGCCGCCCCCACCGTCACACTCCGTTCGCCGGCCAAGGCGACGGCCTGCTTCGACAGCGCCGCGACGAGCGCGCGCCGCTGACCGCTGAGGCGCGAGAGCTCGGCGGCATCGAGGTCGTCCTGCGCTTCGTGCAGCGCCGCGGCCAGCTCCAGCGCCTCGGCGAGCTGGCCCTCCCGCGCGAGGAGGCTCACGGCCCACGCCGCGACGGCAGGCTTGGGCAGCTTCTTGACCCGGGCTCCGAGCAGGCGATCGGATGCCGCGGCCCGCGCGTTGCGCGCCGCCGTGAACTCGGCGGGCGGCAGGGCGTAGAGCTCGACGGCGATGGCGTCGAGCTCGTCCTCGTCGCGGGGAGGCGGCATCCCGTTCATTCTGCCGCGCCGCGGCCTTCCGCGCCTCGATCGGCTCGGCGCCCGGACCAGCCGGGCGCCGAGCCGACCGTCAGACCGCGGCGGGCACAGGCTCGGCCGGCTCGAGCTCGGCGGGGCGCGGTGTCAGCTCGGCCGCCGTGCGGCGGTGGCCGACGAGCGTCAGCACGACGCCGAGCACGACCCACCCCGCCAGCACGAGCCACGGGAAGGCGGTGGACGCCTCGGGGAAGTAGCTCACCGACCGCAGCAGGGTCGACGCGGCGCCCGGGGCGAACCACTGACCGACGGCGCCCCACGGCTCGGGCAGGAACTGCGGGGGCAGAGCGGCGCCCGAGATCGGATTGGCGATGAGCATCGTGACGGCCGCGCCGACGCCGACGCCGGCGGGGCCGATGAGCGCCGCGAGGCCCACGATGAAGGCGGACGTCGCCGTGACGCCCATCCCGACGGCGGCCGCGTTGAGCAGCCAGTCGCCCTCGAGGATGCCGAACCAGGTCTGCATGACGAGAACGATCACCGCTCCGGCTGCGACGCCGAAGACGACGAGGCCGATGAGGCGGCGCACGGCGCCCTGGACGAGGAGCGTCAGCAGGATGCCGCCGAGCATGCCGCCGAGCACGAGCGGGAAGGAGGCCGCGGCCAGGCCTGCGCCGGTCGGGTCGTCCGGCGACAGCGGCACGACGTCGGTGACGGTGACCGTCGGCACGTCGGTGGGGGCGGCGCCCGCGGGCAGCTGAGGCTTCTGGCCGGACTGCAGCGCCTGGACGATCGCGGTCAGCTGGTCCTTGAGGGCCGTCTGCACGGCCCCGTCGATCTGCGTCTGCAGCTGGGTCGCAACGGCCTTGAGCGCCGCGGCGGGTGCGGCGCCGGCGGCGGTCGCGATGAGCACCTCGGGCTTGTCGCCGAGGAGGATCGCGCCGTAGATCTCGCGCGTCTCGATGAGATTCACGGCGTCGTCGCGCGAGTCGACGGTCTGCAGGGCGAACGGAGCCGGGTCCTGCTCGGCGAGCTTGTCCTGGATCGCGGAGACAGCGGCGTCGGGTCCGCTGATCCCGACGGGCAGGTTCTGCGGCTGCGCTGTCGCGGCGGGCCACACGAAGGCCATCACGACGATGCCGACGAGGACGGCGCCGACCAGTCCGAAGACGGCGGCGAAGCTCCAGCGCGTGGGGCGCGGGGTGGAGGTGGAGGTGGTGCGGTCGCTCATGGCGTCCTCCCGGGAAAGAGAATAGCTGTTCTGTTTGTGACAATAACAGAACGGCTATTCTTTTTCCATGCCGAAGGTGTCCGACCAGTACCGCGAAGCCCGTCGCGACGAGATCGCGCAGGCGGCCATCCGCTGCCTCGAGCGCAATGGCGTCCGCGACACGTCGATCGCCGACATCGTCGCCGAGTCCGGACTCTCGACCGGCGCGATCTACTCGCACTTCTCGAACAAGGCCGAGCTCGCGCGCTACATCGTCGGCCGGTTCCTGATCGTGCGACTCGACGCGCTCGAAGCGCGCGGCCGCGCCGGCGAGGTCCTGCCCCCACGCGAGGTGCTCGAGTCGATGCTCGGCGCCTTCGCCGACCATGACCTCTCCCCTGCGCTCGTCGTGCAGTTCTGGGGCGAGGCGATGGTGGATGCCGACCTCAAGCGTGAGATGACCACGACGGCCGCTCGGCTCTTCGGCGCGCTGGCGACCGCGACCCTCCCGTGGGCGCGGAGCCGGACGGCGTCGGAGGATGCCGCCGCGGCGCTCGCACGGGAGTCCGCCCGGTCGCTCGCGGCTCTCGCGCAGGGCTACATCGCGAACACGGCCGTGTTCGGCCCGCGCGAGCCCGCCGAGTACGTCGCGGCCGCGGCATCCATCCTCTCGTCCTGAGGAAGGCAGCCGGTCAGACGGCGACGATCGCGCCGGGCCTGGGTCCGTGGAGTTCGCGGTGCAGGCGCTGCATGCGGTGGTCCAGCGCCGCGGCCGAGTCGGCGGCATCCTTCAGCTCGGCGAGCAGCCCCTCGGGTACCTGGCTCGCGTACTTGTAGTAGATCTTGTGCTCGAGGCTCGCCCAGAAGTCCATCGCGATCGTGCGGAACTGCACCTCGACGGGCACCGCGACGCGTCCGGTCGAGAGGAAGACGGGCACCTCGACGATCGCGTGCAGGCTCTGGTAGCCGTTCGGCTTGGGCTCGGCGATGTAGTCCTTGACCTGCAGCACCGTGATGTCGTCCTGGTGCGAGAGCAGGTCGAAGAGCCGGTAGACGTCGGTCACGAAGCTGCACGTGATGCGGACGCCGGCGATGTCGGTGATGCGGGCGCGGATCGTGTCGAAGTCGGGGTCGATGCCCTTGCGCGCGACCTTGTCGACGAGGCTGTCGGGCGACTTGAGCCGGCTCGTGACGTGCTCGATCGGGTTGTACGCGTGCGTGTGCTCGAACTCCTCGCGGAGGATGCCGATCTTCGTCTCGATCTCCTGCATGCCGAAGCGGTACTCGAGGAGGAACCGCTGCATCTCGTCACGGGCCGAGCGCAGTTCGGATGCGGAGATCGTGAAAGACGGGTCATCCGCGGGTATCGCCATGCCGTCGAACCTACGGGGCTCCCCTAGGCGACTCCTGTGAAACGCTCATGCCCGATCGATGCCGGGCCTGTGCGCGGAGGAGTGGATGCCTGAGCCCAGCGCGCTTGTCGTCCATAGCCCGTGCTCTCGCCGAACGCCCACGAAACGAACGGTGCGAAACACGGGCTCTCGGTCAGAGCACGGGCTATGGACAGGGAGGGGACGGGATGCCGCGGGCGGGCGTCCGGGTCAGGCGGCGACGCGCGCGGCCTGGCGGGCGGCGCCGAGCGCGACGTATTCGCCGGGCTCGGGAACCTCGACGGGGATGCCGAGCACGAGGGGCGCGATGAGGCGCACCGCCTCGGACTGAGCGCCGCCGCCGACGAGCAGGCCGCGCTCGAGCGGCACGCCGAGCCCGCGGAGGGCGTCGAGGCCCGCGCCGAGCCCCGACAGCATGCCCTCCACGGCAGCGCGGGCGAAGTTCTCGCGGGTCGTCGAGGCGAGGGTCATGCCGGTGAGGGACGCGGTCGCGTCGGGGAGGTTCGGGGTGCGCTCCCCCTCGAAGTACGGCACGAGGCCCAGGCCGCCGGCACCGGCCTCGGCGGCGAGCGCGAGGCGCGACAGCTCGGCGTGGTCGACGCCGAGCACACGGCCGATCGCGTCGAGCACGCGCGCCGCGTTGAGGGTCGCGACGAGCGGCAGGAACCGGCCGTCGGCATCGGCGAAGCCCGCGACGGTCCCTGTGGGGTCGATCGTGCGCGTCTCACTCACGGCGAAGACCGTGCCCGACGTGCCGATCGAGACGACGACGTCGCCCGGACCGGCGCCGAGACCGAGCGCCGCACCGGCGTTGTCGCCGGCGCCGGGTCCGACGCGGCGACCGGCCTCGTCCTGGACCCACTCGAGCGGTCCGAGCACGCGCGGCAGCACGGCGTCGTGCCCGAGAGCGGCCACGAGGAGGTCGCGGTCGTACCCATCGGTGCCGGGGTTCCAGTAACCCGTGCCCGAGGCATCCGACCGGTCCGTCACGAGTTCCTCGAGCACGGGACCGCGGGGCGACTCGCCCGCCGGGCCGAAGCCGCGCAGGCGCCACGTGAGCCAGTCGTGCGGCAGCGCGACGGCGGCGACGCGCGCGGCGTTGTCGGGCTCGTTGTCCCGCAGCCACCGGAGCTTCGTGATCGTGAACGAGGCGACGGGCACGAGGCCCGTGCGCTGCGCGAGCTCGTCGGCGCCGAACTCGGCGGTGAGGTCTGCCGCGGCGCCCGCCGAGCGGGTGTCGTTCCAGAGCAGGGCGGGGCGGATGACGCGTCCCTCGACGTCGAGCACGACCATGCCGTGCTGCTGCCCGCCGATCGCCCACGCTTCGACGTCGTCGAGGCCGCCGGCATCGGCGAGCGCCGCCTGGAGCGCGACCCACCAGGCAGCGGTGTCGACCTCGGTGCCGTCCGGGTGCGACGCGCGCCCCTGGCGCACGACGCTTCCGGTCGAAGCATCCATCACCACGACCTTGCACGACTGCGTCGACGAGTCGACTCCCACGACCAGGGTCATCCCTGCATTCCTTTCATCCGACCCTCGCGAGCCGATACATGCTCCGCGAGCCGATACGTCTCAGACGGGACGAGCCGTATCGGCTCGTGCGAAACGTATCGGCTCGCGGAGGGGGTGAGTCGGGTCAGCGAGCGCCGAGCAGGTGCTCGGTCGCGAGCTGCTGGAGCTTGACGAAGCCGAAGCCCTTGCCGCCGAGGTAGGCGGAGGTGTCGAAGTCCTCGTATGCGCTGCGGTCGGCGACGAAGTCGTCGTACGTCTCACCTTCGCCGAAGGTCGGCTGCGAGAGCTCCGTCACGCGGGCGGCCTCGAGCGCGGCCTGCACCTCGGGGTCGGCGCGGAAGGCCGCGGCGCGCTCCTTGAGCAGGAGGTAGGTCTGGATGTTGGCGCGGGCGGAGTCCCACACGCCGTTCTCGTCCTCGGTGCGCGACGGCTTGTAGTCGAAGTGGCGGGGACCCTCGTACGCGGGGCCACCGTTGAGGCCGCCGTTCTCGAGCAGATCGACGAGCGCGAAGGCGTTGTGCAGGTCGCCGTGGCCGAACACGAGGTCCTGGTCGTACTTGATGCCGCGCTGGCCGTTGAGGTCGATGTGGAAGAGCTTGCCGTGGTAGAGCGCCTGGGCGATGCCGGCGGCGAAGTTGAGGCCCGCCATCTGCTCGTGGCCGACCTCGGGGTTGAGGCCGACGAGCTCGGGGCGCTCGAGCGACTCGATGAAGGCGAGCGCGTGGCCGACCGTGGGGAGCAGGATGTCGCCGCGGGGCTCGTTGGGCTTGGGCTCGATCGCGAAGCGGAGGTTGTAGCCCTTCTCGACGACGTAGTCGCCCAGGAAGTTGACGGCCTCGCGGTAGCGCTCGAGCGCGGCGCGGATGTCCTTGGCCGAGTCGTACTCGGCGCCCTCGCGGCCACCCCACATGACGAACGTCTCGGCGCCGAGCTCGGCGCCCAGGTCGATCTGGCGCAGCACCTTGCGGATCGCGAAGCGGCGCACGGCGCGGTCGTTCGACGTGAAGCCGCCGTCCTTGAACACGGGGGCCGAGAAGAGGTTGGTCGTGACCATGGGGATCTTGAGACCCGTGGCCTCGAGCGCGCCCTTCAGGCGGTCGATCTGGCTCTGACGGTCGGCGTCGGACGAGCCGAAGGCGAACAGGTCGTCGTCGTGGAACGTCATGCCATAAGCGCCGACCTCGGCGAGCTTCTCGACGACGTGCACGACGTCCATCGACGGACGGGTCGGGCCGCCGAAGGGGTCCGCACCGTTGTAGTTGACGGTCCAGAGGCCGAACGTGAACTTGTCGGCGGGCGTGGGGGTGGGCATGGCGCTCCTTTGCGAACGACCGGAGGAAATTGTTGTTGAAGACAACGTATATCAGAATGACGGCGGCGTCCAGCCCTGTTCCGCCCGTCTCATCCTGTTTCGTGGCTCTGCCAACAAATAGCCGACACCGGGGCCATCCGTCTCGTAGGGTGGGTACGTGGCCGAAAACGGGGGCTCGATCGAGGGCGTGCGCCAGCGGAACCTGGCGCGGATCCTCCGGATCGTGCACGTCGACGGCCCCCAGTCCCGAGCGACCCTCACCGAGACGACAGGGCTCAACCGATCGACGATCGCCGATCTCGTCGGGGAGCTCGTCCGCAGCGGCCTCGTCGAGGAGCGCGCGCCCGATCCCTCCCGGCGGGTGGGTCGGCCTTCGCCCGTGGTGGCCGGGTCGCGGTCGATCGTCGCCATCGCCGCGAACCCCGAAGTCGACGCACTCGAACTTGCCGCGGTGGGCCTCGACGGCGGCATCCGCGTTCGCGAGCGCATCGAGGTGAACCACCTGCTCACCCCGCCGCAGACCGCGGAGCTCATCGCATCGACCATCGCAGCCTGGCGGGATGGACCACTCGCGGGCGCACGCATCGCCGCGGCCGGGGTCGCGGTACCGGGACTCGTCCGCACCTCGGACGGACTCGTCCGCAACGCCCCGCACCTGCGCTGGATCGACGAGCCGCTGCGAGACCTCGTCGCACAGGCGACGGGACTGCCGACGGTCGTCGGCAACGACGCCACCTACGGCACGCTCGCCGAGCACCTCTTCGGCGCGGCCCGCGGCCTCGACCACGTCGTCTACCTCAACGGCGGAGCCAGCGGCATCGGCGGAGGCCTGATCGTCCACGGCGCTCTCGTGGCAGGTGCCGGAGGCTACGCCGGCGAGTTCGGACAGAACCGCCCGGGCATCGCGGCCGAGACCGACCGCCGCGCCCACGACGGCGTGCTCGAGGACGAGGTCAGCCGTGCGCGTCTGCTGAGCGTCGCCGGGCTGACATCGGCGGACGATGCGACACTGGCGGCGGCACTCGCCGGCTCGGCCTCGCCGGAGGCCGCCGACGAGCTGGCGCGACAGCGCCGCATCCTCGCGACGGCGCTCGCCAACGCCGTCAACGTGCTGAACCCCTCGGCGGTCGTGCTCGGCGGGTTCCTCGCGACGATCTCCGAGCACGATCCGGACGAGCTGCGCGAGCTCGTCGCCCGCCAGGCGATGTGGGCGAACGTCGAGGAGCTCGAGATCCGCTCCGCCGCGCTCGCCCAGGACCGCCTCCTCATCGGGGCCGCCGAGGCGGCCTTCGACGAGCTGCTGCGCGACCCTGCCGGAGCGCTGCTGCGCTGAGTCGGCTCGGATCGCGCTGTCGCGAGTCCGCCGGGCGGATCACTTCGGCGGTGCGGTCGTTGCTCGCGGCACGAGACGCGTCGGCAGCGTGAGATGGGTCGCGGGGGGCGTTTCGCCCCGCATGAGCGACAGGAGGAGCCGGGCGGCCTCCGCGCCGAGGGTCTGCATGGGCTGGCGCACGGTCGACAGCGCCGGCG
Source organism: Microbacterium alkaliflavum (assembly GCF_044325405.1). Taxonomy (NCBI): domain Bacteria; kingdom Bacillati; phylum Actinomycetota; class Actinomycetes; order Micrococcales; family Microbacteriaceae; genus Microbacterium; species Microbacterium alkaliflavum. The sequence continues at coordinate 62,362 of NZ_JBIQWL010000008.1, forward strand.
TCGACTTCGAGGCTTCGGGAACGTCGTCGAACCCGATGACCGACAGATCGGTCGGGATGTCCAGCCCGAGCTCGCCCGCGACCTTCACGATCTCCATCGCCGAGATGTCGTTCGCCGCGAAGATGGCCGTTGGACGGTCCGGCCGCTCCAGCATCTCCAGCGCAGCGACGCGCACAGCATCCTGCCGGTAGCTGCCCGACCCCACCAGGCGCGGATCGACGGCGATGCCGGCGTCGCCGAGCGCGCGGCGGTAGCCGGCATCGCGCGCGATCGACGAGCGCAGGTCGGGGCGGCCGGCGATGAAGCCGATGCGGGTGTGGCCGAGGTCGAGGAGGTGCCGCGTCGCCTGCAGGGCGCCGCCGAAGCTGTCGGCCTCCACCGTGGGGAGGTCGGCGGGTCCGGTGTGCGGATCGATCGCGACGACTGGGACCTCGGTGCCGACGTTGACGACGGTGGGGGTCACGATGATCGCGCCGTCGATGAGGGTGCCGCTGAGGCGCGACAGCGAGCGCCGCTCCCAGCCCTCGGCCGTGCCGTGCGTCCCGGAATAGGCCAGCAGGTCGTACGCGGAATCGCGCAGCGCCTGCCCGACGCCCTTGAGGATCTCGGCGCTGAACGGCTCGAAGTCGGCGACCAGCACGCCGATGACACCTGTCGTGCGGGAGCGCATGCTGCTCGCGATGAGGCTCGACTCGTAGCCCAGCTCGGCCACGACGGCCAGCACATGGTCCACCGTCTCGCTCGCCACGCCGTAGCGGCCGTTGACGGCTTTCGACACGGTCGAGACCGAGACGCCCGCCGCTTCGGCGACGTCGGTGATGGTGGGTCGGCGCTTCATGATCTCGAAAGCATAACGTCATTGAAACCGTTATTGAAAACGTTTGACAACGGATTTGTTGTTCGCGCAGACTTTTCCTGCTCGGACGCGCTCCGAGAGTGCGCGACATCCGAATCGCGCCACACCGCACCCCGGAGCAGAGGTGCTCCTCGAAGAAGAGAACGGGAATCACATGAAGGGCAACAGGATCCTCGCCGGTGCTGCCGCGCTCGTCGTCGGCGCCATGGCGCTGGCCGGCTGCAGCGCAGGCGGATCGACCAGCAACAGCGACGGCAAGGTCGAGATGACGCTGTGGCAGAACTCCACGACGGGCCCCGGCCAGCAGTTCTGGAAGGACGCCATCGCGGCGTTCGAGAAGGACAACCCGAACGTCACGATCAAGATGCAGTCCATCCAGAACGAGGACATGGACGGCAAGCTGCAGACGTCGCTCAACGCCGGCGACCCGCCGGACATCTTCCTGCAGCGCGGCGGCGGCAAGATGGCCGCGATGGTGCAGGCAGGCCAGCTCATGGACCTCACCGGCAAGATCGAGGGCGAAGCCAAGAAGAACATCTCGGAGGGCTCGTTCAAGGCCGAGACGTACCAGGACAAGGTCTGGGCGATGCCCCTCTCGGTGCTTCCGGGCGGCATCTTCTACAGCCAGGACCTCTACAACGCGGCCGGAGTCACCGAGACGCCCACGACGATCGATGACCTCGTCGCGGCCAACGACAAGCTCAAGGCGACCGGGGTCGCCCCCCTCGCGCTCGGCGCGAAGGACGCCTGGCCGGCAGCGCACTGGTTCTACTGGTTCGCGCTGCGCGAGTGCGCCCCGGCGACGATGGAGAAGACCGGCGACTCCAAGGACTTCAGCGACCCCTGCTGGCTCAAGGCCGCACAGGATCTGGAGGACTTCGCCAAGACCGAGCCCTTCAACGACGGCTTCCTCACGACGTCGGCCCAGCAGGGTGCCGGCAGCTCGGCCGGTCTCGTTGCCAACCACAAGGCCGGCGGCGAGCTGATGGGCGCGTGGGATCCCGGTGTGATCGCCTCGCTCACGCCCGACCAGAAGCCTCTCGCCGATCTCGCGTGGTACCCCTTCCCCGAGGTTTCGGGCGGCAAGGGTGAGCCGGGCTCGATCATGGGTGGCGTCGACGGGTACTCCTGCTCGGCGCAGGCGCCCAAGGAGTGCGTCGACTTCCTGAACTTCGTCGCAAGCGACGCTCAGCAGACGGCGTACTACAAGGCCTTCAACTCCCCGCCTGTCAACAGCGCGGCACAGGCGGCCGTCCAGGAGCCGTACCTCAAGCAGATCCTCGAGGCCTACAACAAGGCCCCGTTCGTCTCGCAGTGGCTCGACACCGTGCTCGGCCAGAACGTGGGCAACGCGCTCAACGTGGCCGTCGTCTCCATGCTCGCGGGGCAGAGCACGCCTCAGCAGATGATCGACGAGGCCAACAAGGCCGGGGCGAAGGGCTAGGAAGACCTCTCATGCAGACAAGCGAGACCCCGAAGACGGACGATCGCCCGGGGACGGATCTCGCGCAGCGTTCCGGGGGCGGCGGCGTCACACCGCCGCCCTCGGCATCGCGGCGCCGCCGACCCCGCGGGCTCGGCTGGATGGGCCGTCTGGAGATCGCGATCCTGGCCGGCCCGGCGATGCTCGTCTTCATCGGGTTCGTCATCCTTCCCGTGATCCTGGCGGCGTACTACGGCTTCTTCAACTGGCACGGCTACGGCCCGGCGACCGACTTCATCGGCCTGAAGAACTACGTCACGATCCTGACCGACCCGGACTTCCAGGAAGCGCTCGGTCACAACGCGTTCATCGTCGTGACCTCGCTCCTCATCCAGGGCCCCCTCGCGCTGCTCCTGGCGCTCCTGCTCAACCGCAAGATGCGCGGCCAGTCCGTCATCCGCGTGCTGATCTTCGTGCCCTACGTCATCGCCGAGGTCGTCGTGGGCACCGGGTTCAGCCTGCTGCTGGCGACCAACGGCGGCCTCAACGGCGTGCTGGAGAAGTGGGGCCTGTCCGGGCTCACCCACGACTGGCTCGCCGATCCGAACATCGCGATCTGGACGCTCGTCGGGATCATCACCTGGAAGTACGTGGGGTTCGCCGTCATCCTCTTCCTCGCCGGTCTCCAGGGCATCCCGGATGAGCTCTACGAGGCGGCCGCCATCGACGGCGCCACCTACTGGCAGATCCAGCGGCGCATCACGATCCCGCTGCTCGGACCGACCCTGCGCATCTGGGCGTTCCTGTCGATCATCGGCGCCCTGCAGCTGTTCGACCTCGTGTACATCATCTGGGGACAGTACGTCGCTCCCGTCGCGGGCACCTCCACGATGGCGACCTACATGGTCGCCAACGGTCGCAACGCAGGCAACTTCGGCTACGGCAGCGCGGTCGCCGTCGTCATCTTCCTCATCTCCTTGATCGTCGCCCTGATCTATCAGCGCTTCGTGCTGCGCCGCGACACCGCCGGCGCGCTCACCGAAAGGAACGCCCAATGACCACCGCGGCCCTCGCGACCATTGAGCTGCCGCCGCCCCGACGCCAGCGCATGCGGCGCGCCACGCCCGCCGTATGGTTCGTCGCGCTCGTCGTGATCGCACTGATGCTCGGGCCGGTCCTGTACATCATCCTCGGCGGGTTCCGCACGAACTCCCAGATCACGACCGACCCCGGGGGCCTGCCCGACCCGTGGGTCTTCACGAACTACCTCGACGTGCTGACCGGCGGCGTCTTCTGGCAGCTCGTGCTCAACTCCACGATCGTCGCGATCGCCACCTCGGTCGGCGTCATCGTGCTGGGACTTGCGGCGAGCTATGTGCTCGCGCGATACCGGTTCCGCGGTCGGGGAGCCATGTACGCGCTGTTCGCGGCCGGGCTGATGTTCCCGATCACGGTCGCGATCACGCCGCTGTACATCGTCGTGCGCGACATCGGACTCATCAACTCGCTCGGCGGTGTGATCCTGCCCCAGATCGCGTTCGCGCTGCCGACGACGATCATCATCCTGGTGCCGTTCCTCCGCGCGATCCCCGATGAGATCGAGGAGGCCGCGTTCATCGACGGGTGCAGCCGGCTGGGCTTCTTCTGGAGGATGGTGCTGCCCCTGGCCGTCCCCGGAGTCATCACCGTCGGAATCCTCGCCTTCATCGGAAGCTGGAACAGCTACCTCCTGCCGCTGTTCCTCCTGAACGACAACGCGAACTTCACGCTGCCTCTCGGTGTGCAGGCGTTCTCGTCGCAGTACTCCGTCGACACCGCGAAGGTCCTCGCGTTCACCTCCCTCTCGATGATTCCCGCGCTGGCGTTCTTCAGCCTGTTCGAGCGTCGCATCGTGGGCGGTCTCCAGGGGGCGGTCAAGGGATGAGCGACATCGGACTCCCGCCCGTATCCGAGCGGGTGCGGGCGCTCCACGCCCGCATGACGCTCGACGAGAAGCTCGCGCAGCTGGTCGGCTACTGGGTCGACCAGGGCGACGAGGTCGTGGCGCCGATGGCCGGAGAGATGGTGACCTCGACGAAGTACGAGGATGCCACCGCTCACGGCATCGGGCACCTGACCCGCGTGTACGGCACCCGGCCGGTCGAACCGGTCGAGCGCGCCGCGTGGCTCTGGGCCGAGCAGCGCCGCCTCCGCGACGAGACCAGGCTGGGCATCCCCGCCATCGTCCACGAGGAGTGCCTCACGGGCCTCGCGGCGTGGAAGGCCGCGACCTTCCCGACCCCCCTGGGGTGGGGCGCCTCCTTCGACCCCGAGCTCGTCGAAGAGATGGGACGCCTCATCGGCGGGTCGATGCGGCAGCTCGGCATCCATCAGGGCCTCGCACCCGTGCTCGACGTCATCCGCGACCCGAGGTGGGGCCGCGTCGACGAGTGCATCGCGGAAGATCCGTACGTCGTCGGCACCATCGGAACCGCGTATGTGCGGGGGCTCCAGGATGCCGGCATCCACGCGACTCTCAAGCACTTCGTCGGCTACTCGGCCTCGCAGGCGGGACGCAACCACGCGCCCGTGCATGCAGGCCCGCGCGAGCTCGCCGATGTGCTGCTGCCCCCCTTCGAGATGGCCGTTCGCGACGGCGGAGTGCGGTCCGTGATGAACTCGTACGCCGAGATCGACGGCGTGCCGGTCGCGGCGTCGGAGGAGCTGCTCACGGGTCTGTTGCGCGAGCGCTGGGGCTTCGACGGCGTCGTCGTCTCGGACTACTTCTCCGTCGCGTTCCTCCACACGATGCATGCGGTGGCAGCCGATCTCGGTGAGGCGGCCGCGCTCGCCCTTGCGGCGGGCATCGACGTCGAACTCCCGACGGGAGACGCCTTCACCGGCCCCCTCGCCGAGGCAGTGCGCGATGGAGCGGTGGATGCGGCGCTCATCGATCGCGCCGTGCTGCGCGTGCTCGCCGAGAAGGAGGAGCTGGGCCTGCTCGACGAGCGCTTCGACGACGCGCCCACCGAGATCGACCTCGACTCGGCGGCGCATCGCGCGCTCGCGCGAAAGCTCGCCACGGAGTCGATCGTCCTGCTCGCGAACGACGGGGTGCTCCCCTTGGCCCCCCGCGCGGGCGCGCGGATCGCGGTCGTCGGCCCCAACGCCGATTCCGCGGAGGCGCTCATGGGCTGCTATTCGTTCGTCAACCACGTGCTCGCGCACCATCCTGAGGTGCCCCTCGGCCTCGAGCTGCCGAGCCTCGCCGAGGCGCTTCGCGCCGAGCTGCCGGATGCCTCGATCGACGTGGTCGCCGGCTGTGATGTGTCCGGCGCGGACGACCGCGGCATCCCGGATGCCGTCGCCGCAGCGCGCGCCGCGGACGTGGCGATCGTCGTCGTGGGCGACCGCGCCGGTCTGTTCGGCCGCGGCACGGTGGGCGAGGGCAATGACGTCGACGATCTCGAGCTGCCGGGCATCCAGCGCCGGCTCGTCGAAGAGGTCGTCGCGACGGGAACGCCGACGGTCATGGTGGTACTCTCGGGTCGCCCGTACGCGATCGGGTGGGCGCTCAGCGGCGCGGATGACCCCGCCGCCGTCCTGCAGGCCTTCTTCCCGGGTGAAGAAGGCGGAGCGGCACTCGCGGGGATCATCTCCGGACGGGAGGCGCCCTCGGGCCGGCTCCCCGTGTCGCTTCCTCGGGCCGCCGGTGCTCAGCCGTACAGCTACCTGCACCCGATCCTCGGCGGACCGTCCGAGATCACGAGCGCCGACAGCAGCCCGACCCTTCCCTTCGGTCACGGACTGACCTACACGAGCTTCGAGCACACCCGTCTCAGCGCGCCCGCCGAGTCCGCGACGGGGTCCGACCTCGCTGTCGCGGTGGAGGTGCGCAACACCGGTCCGCGTTCCGGCGTCGACGTCGTGCAGCTGTATGCCCGCGACGTCTACGCGAGCGTCACGCGACCGGTGGCACAGCTCGTGGGCTACGCGAGAGTCGCGCTGGAGCCCGGCGAGCAGGCCGTCGTGGAGTTCTCGGTGCCTTCCGCACGCCTGTCCTTCACCGACCGGCGCGGGGTGCGGGTCGTCGAGCCCGGCGACGTCGAGCTCTGGGTGGGCGCCTCATGCGACCAGCGCGAGACCGAGGCGACTGTGCGCCTGACGGGCGCCGTGCACGAGGTCACCGCCGCCGACGGACGTCTGGTCTCGATCACGGTGACAGACGCCGTCCGCGCCTGACGCTCTGCCGCGGCCCGACGACCTGTCGGGCCGCGGCAGGCAGTCCGGTCAATCCGAACGCGGCCGAGCCTGGTCGGGCCCGATGGGCGGGGATAGTGTCGAGGAACACCGCCCGGGGAGGCTCACCCATGTCCACGACGACCGACAGCGCGGCGCGCACCGACCAGCAGGAGCTGCAGGACAAGGCGCGCGACCACCTCTGGATGCACTTCGCGCGCCAGTCCGTGATGACCGAGGGCCCTGGCGTCCCGATCATCGTGCGCGGCGAGGGCCATCACATCTGGGATGCTGCGGGCAAGCGCTACATCGACGGCCTGTCGGGTCTGTTCGTGGTCAACGCCGGGCACGGCCGCCGGCGTCTCGCCGAGGCCGCCGCGCGTCAGGCCGAGGAGCTCGCGTTCTTCCCCATCTGGTCGTACGCGCACCCGTCCGCGATCGAGCTGGCGGACCGGCTCGCGTCGTACGCGCCGGGCGACCTGAATCGCGTCTTCTTCTCGACGGGCGGAGGCGAGGCGGTCGAGACCGCCTTCAAGCTCGCGAAGCAGTACTGGAAGCTCATGGGCCGCCCCACCAAGCACAAGGTGATCTCGCGGGCGATCGCCTACCACGGCACGCCTCAGGGCGCTCTCGCGATCACGGGCCTGCCCGCCATGAAGGAGATGTTCGAGCCGGTCACGCCGGGCGGCTTCCGCGTGCCCAACACGAACTACTACCGCGCCGCCGAGATGGGCTTCCGCGGCTCGCTCGAGGAGTTCGGGGTGTGGGCCGCCGACCGCATCGAGGAGATGATCCTGTTCGAGGGTCCCGAGACGGTGGCGGCGGTCTTCCTCGAGCCGGTGCAGAACTCGGGGGGATGCTTCCCCCCGCCTCCCGGCTACTTCCAGCGCGTGCGCCAGATCTGCGACAAGTACGACGTGCTGCTCGTCAGCGACGAGGTCATCTGCGCGTTCGGCCGCATCGGCGAGTGGTTCGCGTGCGACGCGTACGGCTACGTGCCCGACATGATCACGTGCGCGAAGGCTATGACGAGCGGCTACTCGCCGCTCGGCGCGACGATCGTGAGCGACCGCATCCACGAGCCCTTCGCGCACGGACACGTCAGCTTCCCGCACGGCTACACGTTCGCGGGGCATCCCGTCTCGGCGGCGGTCGCCCTGGAGAACCTCGACATCTTCGAGGAGGAGGGCCTCAACGAGCGCGTGCGCGAGAACTCGCCCGTGTTCCGCTCGACGCTCGAGCGCCTGAACGACCTCCCGATCGTGGGCGACGTGCGCGGCGACGGGTACTTCTTCGGCATCGAGCTCGTGAAGGACAAGGCGACGCGCGAGACGTTCGACGACGACGAGTCGGAGCGCCTCCTGCGCGGATTCCTCTCCAAGGCACTGTTCGACGCGGGCCTGTACTGCCGCGCCGACGACCGCGGCGACCCCGTGATCCAGCTCGCCCCTCCGCTCACGATCGGCCCCGCGGAGTTCGACGAGATCGAGCAGATCCTGCGCGGCGTGCTGACGGAGGCATGGTCGCGGCTCTGACGCGACTCATCGCGTAACACGGAATACCCGCCGCGCCGGCGCGTTTGACCCCCGCATGACCACTGTGGGAATCATCGGAGCAGGACACATCGGATCGGCCGTCGCACGCGGGCTCGTCGAGCGCGGCTACGACGTCGTCATCGCCAACTCGCGCGGGCCTGAGACACTCTCGGACCTCGTCGACGACCTCGGTCCCCGCGCGACCGCAGCGACGGCGACGGATGCCGCGGCGGCCGGCGACTGGGTGCTGGTCACCGTGCCGCTCAAGGCGTACCAGGACGTCCCGGTCGACGAGCTCGCCGGCAAGGTCGTGCTCGACACGAACAACTACTACTGGGAGCGCGACGGTCGCATCTCCGAACTCGACGAGAAGCGCGCCACGACGAGCGGTCTCCTGCAGCAGCACCTGCCCGCCTCCAAGGTCGCGAAGGCGTTCAACCACATCATGGCGGGACAGATCAACAGCGACGGCGCTCCCGCGGGAACGCCGGGGCGCCGGGCCCTCGCGACGGCGAGCGACTTCCCCGAGGCGTCCACCCTCGTGACCGAGCTGTACGACGCGTTCGGGTTCGACACCGTCGACGTCGGCCCCCTCGCCGAGAGCTGGCGCGTGGAGCGCGATCAGCCCGCCTACGTCGTCCGCCAGGACCGCGAGGAACTCGTCGAGAATCTCTCGCGCGCACAGCGCTGAGCGGGGTTAAGGTGTCCGCATGGGCACGATCTACTACGGCGGCTCCGCCACCCCGATCCACATCGAAGACCGTGCCCTCGCGCACTTGAAAGTCGTCGTCGCGACGAAGCTCCGGCGCGGCGAGGCGTTCACGGTGTCATGGAAGCATCCCGACGATCAGCCGCGCGGGCGCAGCACGATCTGGCTGCACCCCTCGATCCCCTTGCGGTTCGTGTTCGACGACCCTGAGCCGACCGACCTCAGCCGCGAGTGGATCGAGGAACTCGCCAACTCGGCGAACTCCTCGGGCGGGATCATGCTCGTCCCCGAGCACATCGAGACGGGACCCATCCCGATCGCCGACGACGCTCCGCAGGTCGTGGAGGTCAGCGAGGAGCAGGACTGACGCCCCGCCGCTTCGCCGGACGGGCTCTCAGGCCTCTTCGCCCGAGGGCTCGTCGGGCTCCGGCACAATCGAGAGGCCGTTCGGACCGCTCGCCGACTGCATGAGCTCCTCGATCCACAGGCGGTTGATGCGCGGGTTCCGGCTGCCGAAGAAGTGGAACTGCAACGGCACCGAGGGGTGGATCCAGAAGCTCCGCCGCCCGCTGCCGTCGCCGACCTCGACGTCGAACATGAAGGCCTCGGAGCGGCGCAGCTTGTTCATCACCACGATGCGCAGGTGCGCGAGCGTGCGGTCGTCGATGTCGACCGAGTTCGCCATCGTGTCATAGATGAACCGACCCATCGGAGTACCCTTCCGTCGCTTCGAGGCTATCGCGTGGCGGGGCGGAAAGCGCTGTGCACGAGGCGACGCGCGCGTGCCGCGACATCCGCCCTGCCTTCGGGCGGCGTGCGGGCGATGACGGCGGCGAGCATGTCGGTCGCGACGAGGACGTCGTCGACGTCGAATCCCTCGGGAGTCCGGCCCGAGGCGGCCTGACGCTCCAGCAGGAGCTCGACCGCCTCCCGGTACCGTGCGCCGATGTGCTTCACCCGCGGGTCGGCGACGTCGGCCGACAGAAGCTCGATGAACGCGGTCGAGACGACGGCCTGGTCGGCGACGAGGTCGAGGAAGTCGTCGATCGTGCGCTCGGGGTCGGACGCGAACGCCTCGAGGTCGCCGATGTTCTCCTCGAAGACGGCGACGGCGAGCGCCGTGCGGTCGGGGAAATGGCGGTAGAGGCTGCCCTGTCCGACGCCGGCACGTTTGGCGACCTGGCTGAACGGCGCGCTCAGCCCCGCCTCGGCGTAGACCTCGCGGGCGGCGGCGATGAGCGCCCGGCGATTCTCAGGTCCGGCGGCGGGTCCGCGATTGACGCGCACGGACGGTTCCACGACGTTGGGCACGGGTATAACCTAGTACCGGACAATGTTGTCCGGTACTCGAAAGGACCCGAAAATGGCAACCGTGAAGCCGCTCACCGGCGACTCCTCCATCGCGACCTGGCTCGCCGACCCCGTCGGCGGGGCGATTCTGACCGACCTGCTGGCACAGGGCGGCCAGTCGCCCGACGTGTTCCGCCCCATCAACAAGCTCGCGATCAAGCGCCTCGTCAAGATGAGCCGCGGCGCCTTCACGCAGGACATGCTCGACGACCTCGTGCACCGCGCCGCCACTGCGGACGTGCCCGCCGGGGCGTCCGAGACGCCCGGTGCCACGGGTGAGGACGCCGATGCCGTGACGCTGCGCGAATGGGCCGAGCGCCTCGATCAGGGCCGCTTCACGGGACAGACCGTCATCGTCACGGGCGCCGGCTCGGGAATCGGCCGCGCGACGGCATCCCGCATCGCCCGTGAGGGCGGCCGCGTCGTCGCCGTCGACGTGAGCAAGGAGCGGCTGGACGAGTTCGCCTCGGAGCACGCCGGCGCCGACATCGTGACGATCGTCGCCGACATCACCGACGACGCCGGCGTCGCCGCCATCGTCGCAGCCGCGGGCGACACGATCGACGGCCTCGCGAACATCGCCGGGATCATGGACGACATGACGCCCGTCGGCGAGCTCAGCGACGCCGTGTGGGAGCGCGTCATGCGTGTCAACGTCACCGGCACGATGAAGCTCATGCGCGCCGTCATCCCCGCGATGCTCGCGCAGGGCGGCGGCTCGATCGTCAACACGGCGTCGGAGGCGGCCCTCCGCGGCTCGGCCGCCGGCGCTGCGTACACGGCCTCGAAGCACGCCGTCGTGGGTCTGACGAAGTCGACCGCGTTCATGTACGCGCCGAACCGCATCCGCGTCAACGCCGTCGCCCCCGGGCCGACCATCACCAACATCGAGGCGAGCTTCGGCTCGCCGCTCGGCGCCGAGCGCGTGCAGGGCGCCATGGCGATCCTGCCCGAGCCTGCCGAGGCGGAGGCCCTGGCGGCATCCATCACCTTCCTGCTGAGCGACGACGGCGTCAACGTGACCGGCGTCGTCCTCGCGAGCGACGGAGGCTGGTCGGCCACCTGACCCGCCTTCTCCCCGCGGCCTCGCAGCGATTCGCTGCGGGGCCGCCGTCGTCAGAAGTGCCAGATGAGCGGCACGTAGAAGACGCCGATCAGGAGGAAGAAGATCGCGAGCGGAAGGCCGAGCTTCCAGTAGTCGCCGAAACGGTAGCCCGCCGGCTCCATGACCATGAGGTTGGCGGGCGTCGCGACCGGAGTGAGCAACGCCGCCGCCGCGACGACGGCGAGAGCCATGAGGAACGGCAGGGGCGAGACGCCCATCGTCGCAGCGACCGACAGGGCGATGGGCGCGACGATGAGCACCGTCGCAGAATTGCTGATCAGCTGGCCGAGCACGAGCGTCAGGAGGCACAGCACGAGCAGCGCGACCGACGGGCTCGCGTCGCCGATGAGCCGGAGCAGCCAGCTCGCGATGAGGTCGGCGGCGCCGGTCTTCGTGAAAGCCGTCGACAGCGGGATCATGCCCGCGATGAGCACGATCGTCGTCCACGAGATCGACTGGTAGGCCTGCGGCACCCGCACGACGCGCAGCAGCACGAGCGCACAGGCCGCCAGGAGCGCCGCCACGGCGGGCGGCACGACCCCCGTCGCGAGGAGCACGACCATGGCCGCGACGACCCACAGCGTGCGCTTCGCGCCCTTGCCGAGCGGCACGGCGCGGCGCAGCTCCTGCGGAGAGTGCACGGGCAGGATGCCCGTCTCCTCCGCGTGCCGGGCGAGATCGTCCCATCCGCCCTGCATGAGCAGCGCGTCGCCCGCCTGCACGCGGATGTCCCCCTTCAGCAGCGTTTCGCCGCGGCGCGCCGCGAGCACGACGAGATCGCCCGTCGGCGTCGCCATGCCGGGGAAGATCTTCGCGCCGATGAGCGGCGAGCGCGGTGCGACGACGACCTCCGTGACGCCGTTCGTCGGACCGACGAGCATCGAGGTGTCGAGGCTCAGCGAGTACTGCTGGCGCAGAATGCGCGCGTGGCGCACGAGGTCGAGCGGCATCGTCGCGCTCTCGCGCTTGGGCAGCAGGCGATGCGAGAAGAGCGTGAGGTACAGCACGGTGACGATCACGAGCGGGATGCCGACGAGCGCGAACTCGAAGTACCCGAACTCGCGCCCGGCGCTGCTCGTCGCCGCGAACTCCGAGACGATGATGTTGACGGGCGTCCCGGTGAGCAGGAGCATCGAGCCCGCGCTGGCCGCGAAGGCGAGCGGCATGAGGAGGTGCGACGGCACGATCTCGGCGCGCGCGGCGACGACCACGACGAGCGGCAGCATCGCCGCGACCGCCCCGTTGACGCTGATCACGGCCGCGACGACGGCGACGAGGAGCCCCACGACGAGCAGCAGGGTGCGGCGCTTCGTGCCGGCGCGGGCGATGACCTTCTGCCCCGCCCACGCCGTGATGCCCGTCGCGTCGAGGGCCTCGCTCACGACGAACAGGCCCGCGATGAAGAGCACGGTCGGGTCGCCGAATCCGGCGAGTGCCTCGTTGATGGTGAGGACGCCCGTGAAGTAGAGGGCGAGCGAGACGCCGATGGCGACGATGCCGAGCGGTATGCGGTTGCTCACGAAGGCGATGACCGCGAGGACGAGGATCACCAGAGTCGCGACGATGGGGTCCACGAGGTCAGCGTACTGAGGGCTCCCCGGACAGAGTGTCGGGCTTCCCGCGACGGACTGCAGGTTCGTCTGTTCCCGCCCGCTCCCGGTTGCCGCGCGGGCTGTCCGACGTATTGACTGGCGAGACCGCCGATCGACCACGGGATGTGGCGACTCGGCATCCCTTCGCCGGATCTCCTGGCAACCCGCACGACCGACATCGCACAGGGAAGTGATAGCCGTGGGCACCACGGTCTTCGAACGACACCGGCCGCCGGCATCCCTCGTCCGTGAGAGCCTCGACGGCTCCCGGCATTCCGTCTTCTGGCTCGACGACCTGCCCCCGCAGCCCTCGCGGCCACCCGTGGCCGGCTCGCACACCGCCGACCTCGTGGTCGTCGGCGGCGGCTACACGGGACTGTGGACGGCGCTGCTCGCGAAGCGCCGCGACCCCGGGCGGCGCGTCGCGATCGTCGAGGCGCGCACCGTCGGCTGGGCCGCTTCGGGCCGGAACGGCGGCTTCTGCGAGTCGAGCCTGACGCACGGGCGCGAGAACGGCCAGAACCGCTGGCCCGGCGAGATCGATCAGCTCGAACGCCTGGGCCACGAGAACCTCGACGCCTTCGAAGCCGACGTCGCCGGCTGGGGGCTCGACGCCGACTTCGAGCGCACCGGCACCCTTTCGGTCGCGACCGAGCCGCACCAACTCGAGTGGCTCGACGACTGGGCCGCCGAGGCGGCATCGCACGGCGAAGAGGTCGTACGGCTCGACGAGGCCGCGATCCAGGCATCCATCGCGTCTCCGACCTATCTGGGCGCGGTGTGGGACACTCGCGCGGCCGCCCTCGTGCACCCCGGCAAGCTCGCCGCCGAGCTCGCCCGCGCCGCCGAGGCGCAGGGCGTCGAGATCTTCGAGCACTCGCTCGTGAAGCGGATCGACACGGCGGAGCCGGGGCGCGTGAAGGTCGTGACGGCGAGCGGCGAGATCACGGCGGCCCAGGCCGCGCTCGCGACGAACGTCTTCCCCTCGCTCCTGAAGCGCAACCGGCTGATGACGGTGCCGGTGTACGACTACGCGCTCATGACCGAGCCGCTCGATGCCGCCCAGCTCGACGCCATCGGGTGGCGCGACCGGCAGGGCGTCAGCGACCTCGCGAACCAGTTCCACTACTACCGGCTGAGCGCCGACAACCGGATCCTCTTCGGCGGCTACGCGGCGCTGTACCACTGGGGTCGCCGCGTGCGCCCGGGCTACGAGAACAACCCGCGGGTGTGGAACGAGCTTGCCAGCCACTTCTTCACGACGTTCCCGCAGCTCGAGGGCCTGCGGTTCTCGCACCGCTGGGCCGGCGCGATCGACACGTCGACGCGCTTCTGCGCCTTCTACGGCGTCGCCCGCGAAGGCCGCATCGCGTACGCCTCGGGGTTCACGGGACTCGGAGTCGGCTCGACCCGCTTCGCCGGCGAGGTCATGCTCGACTTCCTCGAGGGCCGCGAGACGGAGCGCACGCAGCTGCAGATGGTGCGCGAGCGCGGCCTGCCGTTCCCGCCCGAGCCCGCCGCGTCGATCGGCATCCAGGCGACGCGCTGGTCGCTCGATCAGGCCGACCACCGCGAGGGCCGTCGCAACGTGCTGCTGAAGACCCTCGACGCGCTGGGATTGGGCTTCGACTCGTGACCCTCGCACCCGGTGAAGAAGTGGATGCCACGACCCGCGCGCTCGCTCACGAGCCGGTGCCGGCCGACCAGGTCGTGTCGGGGCGGCCCTCGACGGGCTGGGTGGAGCTGGACGACAGCATCGGCGTGTGGGAGATGACCCCCGGCGCGATGCGCGACGTCGAGGCCGACGAGGTGTTCGTCGTGCTCGCCGGATCGGCGACGGTGGAGTTCGAGGAGCCGGCGCTGCCGCCGATCGAGCTGCGAGCGGGGTCGGTCGCGCGGCTCGCCGAGGGGATGCGCACGGTGTGGACCGTGCGCGAGACGCTGCGGAAGGTGTACATCGCAGGATGATGGCAGTGCTAGCATTGCTGGCATGGCGGCGATCACGGTGCGGAACCTCGACGACGGCGTCCAGCAGCGGTTGAAGGTGCGGGCGGCGGCGCACGGCCGGTCCATGGAAGCGGAGGCCCGGGAGATCCTCACGGCCGCCGTGTCGACGAGCAGCATGATCGTCGACTGGGTGGATGCCGCGTCCCGGCACGGCGTCGAACTCGAACTGCCGCAGCGCAGCGCTCCCCGTGAGCTCGACCTGTCGTGATCATCCTCGACACGAATGTGCTGTCGGAGCCGCTGCGCCCGTCGCCCGACGAGGCGGTCATCCGGTGGATGCGCGCTGAGGCCGACCTGGCCGTCACCGCCATATCGGTCGCGGAGCTTCTCGTCGGCGCACACCGGCTGCCTGCGGGTTCCCGGCGAGACCGGCTGATCACCGACATCGAGGCGATCCTCTCCGGGAACCGGGTCTTCGCCTTCGACGATCGGGCAGCACGGATCTACGCGGGCATGCAGGAGTCACGGCGCTCGGCCGGCCGCCCGCTCTCCGTCGAGGACGGAATGATCGCGGCCATCACCGCCGCACAAGGGGCGGTGCTCGCCACCCGCAACACGCCCGATTTCGAGGGCCTCGGGGTCGAGCTCATCGACCCGTGGTCGCGCTGACAGCTCGCTCCGCGAAGCGACAGGTCGATTCAGCGACCGGCCGACCGCCGCACCAGCAGAGCGAGGTGCAGGGCCGTCTGCGTCTCGCCGTCATCGAGGTCGACGCCGAGGAGCTCTTGGATGAGCGCGAGGCGCTGATAGAACACCGACCGCGACAAGTGCGACGCGGATGCCGCGGCCGTGCGGTTGCCCGGATGCGCGAGCATCGCACCGAGCACATCGAGGAGGTCGCCGCCGCGCGCGAGGTCGTGGTCGATGAGGGGCGCGAGCATCCGCTCGCCGTGGTCGAGCAGGCGATGGTCGTCGCGCAGCGTCGTGACGAGGCGCACGAGCGGCCGGAGCTCGGCGCGCCGCACCTGCGGACCCCGCACCCGGCCGGCCTGGCGGCCGCGGGCGAGGTCGATGGCCTCCTGCAGCGAGACGAGCCCCGCTTCGAGTCCGTCGGCGGACGAGCCGATCGACAGCGTCGCCGACGGCTCGCCGGCGAGGAGGGCGCGCAGGAACGCGAGCGCCGCGGCGTCGTCGAGCCGCGCGCGCGGCGGGAGCGACAGCAGCATCGCGACGGCCGGAGCGTCGACTCCCGCGGGGCCCGATCCGGCGAGCGCGCGCCCGCCGAGGGCGCGGGCCGCGGCATCCGCCCCCTCCGCCGTCGCGGGCGTGAGCCCGGGGCCCGACACGACGACCCCGACCAGCTGCTGCCCCTCGATGGGCAGGCCCGCCGCCTCGACGCGGGCGGCGGCTCCCCCGAGGGGGCCGTAGCGGCCGGCGAGCAGGCCGTCGACCAGCCGGCGGCGGCCGATGCGCGCCCACTCGTCGGCCGGTCCGTCGGCGAGGCGGCCGAGGGCCAGCGCGATCGCGCCCTGTTCGAGCACGCCGGCGCGCCCCGCGGGGTGATCGGGGCCGGGGAGGGCGATGAGGTGACCCCAGCGGATGCCGCGCGCCTCGACGGGCACGATGAGCCACGCGTCGGCTCGCCGCGAGCCGCCGGCGACGTCGTCTCGGCCCGCGACGTTCTCGCGGTGCGCGTGGCGCGACCGCGCCTCCCAGCGGGAGAAGAGCTCCTCCTCGGCGGCGGGCGGCACCTCGGCGGCGACGACCTCGTGGGCGAGGTTCTCGAGCACCACGGGCGATCCGAGCGTCTGGCCGAGCTGATGCACGATGAAATCGGCCGGCGAGCCGCGCAGGGCGAGGGCTGTGAAGCGCTCGCGCACCTCGTCGCGGGCACGCAGGGCCGCCGTCTGCTCCGAGATGATGCGGCTGTGCACGGCCTCGGTCAGCGCGACGAACTTGAGCTCCCGGTGCAGGACGATGAACGCGAGCCCGTGCGCGCGGGCCGCGGCGACGATGACGGCCGGGGCGTAGCGGAAGTGCGTGCCGAGTTCGAGGACGAGTCCCGCGAGCCCCGCCGCGACCAGCCCCTCGACGAAGGCCTGGAGCTCGACGGGCTCGGTCGGCCAGCCCGACCCCGTCGACAGCAGCAGCTCGCCGCCGTCGAGCAGGCGCGCGACGCCCGCGCTGTCGGACGTGTGCACCCACCGCACGCGCGCGTCGAGCGCGTCGTCGCCGACGAGCACTTCGGGCACGCCCGAGGCGAAGGCCTCGAGCTGCACCACCTCACGCACCGTGGGGAGGCTCTCATGGCCGCTCGGACGATCCGTCTGGATCATCTGCACTTCGCGACGATCAGCCATCGGGTTGGCCTCTTCTGCTCTGTCAGACTGGGATTCCGCACAGCCTAGACGATGCCGGTCGATCTGTCCGATCCGTGTCCACACGTGCTCCGTTCCGACAATGGCGAGGAACCATGACCGATACCCTGCTGCGCTCCGTCGCGCTTCCCGACCTCGATGCGGATGCGCGCGTGCGCGCCGACGACCGCTCGCATGTCTTCCACTCGTGGAGCGCGCAGGCGCTCATCGACCCGCTCCCCGTCGCCGCGGGCGAAGGGGCCACCTTCTGGGACTACGCCGGCAACGCCTACCTCGACTTCTCGTCGCAGCTCGTCAACCTCAACCTGGGGCACCAGCATCCCGATCTCGTGGAGGCGATTCAGCGGCAGGCGGGCCGCCTCGCGACGATCCAGCCGTCGATGGCCAGCGACGTGCGCGGCGAGCTCGCCCGCCGCATCGCCGACGTCGCGCCCGACGGGTTCGAGAAGGTGTTCTTCACGAACGGCGGCGCCGACGCCAACGAGAACGCCGTGCGCATGGCACGCGCCGTGACCGGCCGGCGCAAGGTGCTGTCGGCCTACCGCAGCTACCACGGCAACACGACGACGGCGATCTCGCTCACGGGCGACCCCCGCCGCTGGGCGAACGAGCCCGGCGACGGCTCCGTCGCGCACTTCTTCGGCCCCTACCCGTACCGCTCGGCGTTCCATGCGACGACGCCCGAGGAGGAGTCGCAGCGCGCGCTCGAGCACCTCGAGCAGGTGATCGTGCTCGAGGGCGCCTCGACGATCGCGGCGATCGTGCTCGAGACGATCGTCGGCACGAACGGCGTGCTCGTGCCGCCGGCCGGGTACCTCGCGGGCGTCCGGGCGCTGTGCGACAAGTACGGCATCGTGTGGATCGCCGACGAGGTCATGGTCGGCTTCGGCCGTGTCGGCGAGTGGTTCGCGTTCCAGGCCTTCGACGTCGCCCCCGACCTCATCACCTTCGCGAAGGGCGTCAACTCGGGCTACGTGCCGCTCGGCGGAGTCGTGATCTCCGAGCGCATCGCGGCGCACTTCGACACGGTGTCCTTCCCCGGCGGGCTCACGTACTCGGGGCACCCGCTCGCGTGCGCGGTGGGCGTCGCGACGTTCGAGGTGTTCGAGCGCGACGGCATCCTCGAGCGCGTGCGCGACCTCGGCAAGCGCGTCGTCGAGCCCCACCTGCGCGACATGGCCTCGCGGCATCCCTCCGTCGGCGACATCCGCGGAATGGGCCTCTTCTGGGCGATCGAGCTCGTGCGCGACCGCGGGACGCGCGAGCCGCTCGTCCCGTTCAATGCGAGCGGAGCGGATGCCGCGCCCGTCACCGCCGTCGCCGCGGCGTGCAAGCGGGGCGGCGTCTGGCCCTTCACGCATTTCAACCGCGTGCACGTCGCGCCGCCCCTCGTCATCTCGGAGGACGACCTCGGGCGCGGCCTCGACGTGATCGACGGCGCGCTCGACGAGGCCGACGCCGCGCTCGCCTGACCTTCCTCACTGCGAGTGTCCCGGGAGGAGATGTCGCCTCAGGAGGGCGCCGGGGCACGGCATCCACCTCCCCTGCCGCGATCTCCTCCCGAGGTGCGCTCCCGTGCGCCGTCGTGCACCCCGACCCGCCCGTGCCCGTAGCCCGTGCTCTCACCGAGCGCCCACGTTCTGCACGGTTCGGAACGGGTGCTTTCGGCGAGAGCACGGGCTATGGGCGAGCAGCCGAGGCTCAGTTACCTTGCAGTTCTAGGTACCTTGTAGTTCTATGTACCTAGAACATCGAGGTATGGAGGGCGCATGCGCATCGGCAAGGACCTCGTCGCGGCGACCGCGACACCGCTCGTGCTCGGCATCCTCGCGGAGGGCGAGTCGTACGGGTACGCGATCCTCCGCCGCATCGGCGAACTGTCCGACGGCGAGCTGGAGTGGAGCGACGGGATGCTGTACCCCCTCCTGCACCGCCTCGAGCGGCTCGGGCACATCGAGTCGGCCTGGAGTGCGGCGCCCAACGGCCGGCCGCGCAAGCACTACCGCCTGAGCCGCTCCGGTGAGGCCGCGTTCGCCGAGCAGCGCCGGCAGTGGGCCGTCGTGAGCCACACGCTGCAGCAGGTCTGGCGCGACCGCGGCGATTCGCGCGCGGCGCTCCCTCTCGGGAGCCCGGCATGACCCCGGCCGAGCACGACGCCGGGCGCGACGCCAAGCACAACGCCGACCGCGACGCAGCGATCGAGGCGCAGATCGAGCAGTGGCGGCGATACGTCTCGCGCAGCGAGGCGATCTCCCCCGGCGACGCGCGCGAGCTCGAAGGACACCTCCGCGACCAGATCGACGGGCTCGAGGCATCCGGTCTCTCGCCGGACGAGGCGTTCCTCGTCGCCGTGGGACGCCTGGGTAAGCTCGACGAGCTCTCGCGCGAGTTCGCGCGCGAGCACTCCGAGCGCCTGTGGAAGCAGCTCGTCGTCGGCGACGCCGACACGGCACCGAGAAGAGCGAACGGCCTCGCCCTCGCGGTCGGGCTCGCCGTCGCCGCGGCGGTCGTCGTCAAGATCCCGGCCCTGTTCGGCATCCGATTCGGAGCCGACCCCGAGTTCTACGCGCTCAACCTCGCGGTGCTCGTGCTCCCGTTCCTCGCCGCCTACTTCCTCGTGCGCCGGCACTCCGCCATCGCGACCGTCATCGCCGTCGGCGTGCCGTTCGTCATCGCCGCCGTGCTGCTCAATGCCTATCCCTTCGCCCCCGACGGCGCGACGATGATGCTCGCGGCGCTCCACGCGGCCGTCGCGCTGTGGCTCGTGACGGGCATCGCGTACGCGGACGGCGACTGGCGCTCCGATCGTGCGCGCATGGACTTCATCCGCTTCACGGGTGAATGGTTCATCTACCTCGTGCTCATCGCCCTCGGCGGAGGCGTCCTGGCGGCGCTCACGATGGGGGTGTTCAGCGCGATCGGCCTCGACGCTGGCTGGTTCGTGCAGGAGTGGCTCGTGCCGTGCGGCTTCGCCGGCGCCGTCGTCATCGCGGGATGGCTCGTCGAGGCCAAGCAGAGCGTCATCGAGAACATCGCACCGGTGCTGACGAAGCTCTTCACGCCCCTGTTCACGCTGCTGCTGCTCGCGCTCATCGTCGCGGGATTCGTGCAGTTCGGCAGGAGCGGCACGACGGGTGAGTCCGACATCGAGGTTTTCGGGCAGCGCGACCTCCTGATCATCTTCGACATCGTGCTCGTCGTCGTGCTGGGACTGCTCCTGTACTCGCTGTCGGCGCGCGATGCGACCCAGCCGCCGGGATGGTTCGAGCGACTGCAGCTGCTCATGCTCGTCGCGGCGCTCGTCGTCGACATCCTCGTGCTCGTCGCGATGATCAGCCGCATCAGCGAGTTCGGCGCGAGTCCCAACAAGCTCGCGTCGCTCGGCCTCAACCTCATCCTGCTCGTGAACCTGTCGGGGGCCGCGTGGCTGCAGGCCCGATTCGTCATGGGCAGGACGGCATTCGGCCGCGTCGAACGGTGGCAGACCGCCTACGTGCCGGTCTACCTCGCGTGGGCGACGATCGTCACCGTCGTGTTCCCGCCGCTCTTCGGGTTCGTGTGACGAAGAGCTCGCCGCGTCCGCGAACTCCTCCTCAGGCATCCTGATCGACGCGGACAGGGCCGATCCGGCGTTCGCATGAGAAGTCACGCCCCACGCGCCTCGCCGATCGGGCGACGGGCGTCGAGCGGGATGAACGGCGCGTCGACGCCGAGTCGCACATCGCCGTCGCCGACGGTCTCGACGCACTCCCACGGCACGATCCGCGATGCCCGGTGCATGCGGGTGATGATCGCGTTGATGAGCGCGGGGGCATTGACCCGGCCCCGCTCGTACCCGTAGAACGAGAGCCGGCTGTGCGGGCTCACGATGAGAGCGACAAGCTCGAGGTCGCCCTCCCGCCGACCCTGCCGCGCGCCTCGGCGGAAGCGCGCATCGACCACGACGCCGAGGTCGGCGCCGTCGAGGGCGTGCACGCGGCAGCCGAGGAGCTCACTCAGGAGCATGACGGCCTCCCGGGATGCGCGCGATGATGCGATCGCGCACCCAGCGCTCGACCCATGTCGCATCCAGATCGTCGGCCTTCACCGAGAGCTCGAGCGCCGAGCCCAATCGCTTCACGTCCTTCCACGGCAGACGGTCCCACTGGGACCGGGGGATGTGCCCGCCCGCGATCCGGGGCAGCACGGCGGCGCCCACGAGGATCGCCGTCACGACGGGCGGGCTCTCGGGATCCGGGGAGCCGCCGACCGCGACGCCGTCGAGCTCGATGTCGTCGACGGTGCTGACCGGCACGCCGTCGCGGTCGAGGATCTGCCGGTCGAGCAGGTGCAGGCGCGCGTCGA
This sequence comes from Microbacterium alkaliflavum, assembly GCF_044325405.1. NCBI lineage: Bacteria > Bacillati > Actinomycetota > Actinomycetes > Micrococcales > Microbacteriaceae > Microbacterium > Microbacterium alkaliflavum. Next base: position 83,819 of record NZ_JBIQWL010000008.1, read on the forward strand.
CGCCGCGGCCATCGACGTCGCGGTACCACTCGAGCGGATGCTGCGGTTCTCGTGCATGCGTCATGAGCCCATCCCCGAGACGATGAGGAGCGGGATCGCCGCGATCGCGGCGATCAGGATGATGACGAGGAAGACCACGCCGAGCGCATTGCGCACGCGCCCGTTGACCTCGTCGCCCATGTAGTCGGGATCGTTCGCGACCACGAGGATCGGGAAGTACGTCAGGGGCAGCGCGACCGCCGAGAACACGACGGAGAGCTCGGTCACGGCGATCGGGTCGACGCCCGTGAGCAGGATGCCTCCCCCGACGAGCAGGCAGACGATCATCGCGAGGTGGAACCGGGCGGCCTGAGTCGGGCGCCGGAACTTTCCCCAGCTCCACCCGAAGAACTGGGCGAGGGTGTAGCCGCTGGACAGCGTCGTCTCCAGCGCCGCGCCGAACGTCGCCGCGAGGATGCCGACGATCGCGAAGGCGAGGGCGAGCTGCCCGCCCGCCTGCGAGACGGGCAGCACGATCTGCGACAGCGTCTCGACCTGGATCGCCTGCGGCATGAGCACGACCGCCGCGCACGCCGCGATCGCGACCGACAGGATGCCGCCGAGCGGGAAGCCGATGAAGACGTTGGCGCGCTCGGTGCCGAGGTCCTTCGTCGTCCAGTGCTCCTCGAGGGCGCCCGACGAGAAGAAGAACACCTCGTACGGGGTCATGGCGGCGCCGAACAGCGCGACCGCGAAGTACCAGTACGACAGCGGATTCGAGCCGCCCTGGGTCCAGGGCTGCACGACGTCCGTCGCGAGGCTCCCCCAGTCCGGCTTGAGCAGGAAGAGCGCGACGACGAAGACGATGAGCGAGAGCCCGAGCAGACCTGCGACGTTCTCCATGATCGAGAACTTCACGCGCCACAGGACGATCCAGACGCCGAACAGCGCGACGGGGATCCACATCCCGGGCCCGACGCCCGCGGCGAGCTGGAGCGCGAGCGCGATGCCGCCGATCTCGGCCGTCACGGTCAGCAGGTTGATGAGGAAAGACGCGCCGAGGTTGATGAGACCCGTGCGGGGACCGAGCCGCTCGCGGATGATCTCGAACGTCGCGCGGCCGCCGACGGCGGCGACCCGGCCCGCCATGTCGGCGTAGAGGCAGATGCCGACGACCCCGATCGCGACGACCCACACGAGACTCAGGCCGAACCGCGACCCGACGACGGAGTTGGTGACGAGGTCGCCGATGTCGACGAACCCGCCGATGGCGGTGAGGATGCCGAGGGCGACGGCGAAGATGCGCTTCATCCGGCGCTCCCGAGCTCCGCGAGGCGGTCCGCTGCGCGTTCGAGCCGCGCCTCGGCGCCGGAGCCGCCACGCACGGCGGCCTGCACGGCGTCGAGCGATGCCATGCTCGCGTCGAGCAGCTCGGTGCGGTAGGCGGCATCCTCCGCATCCGCGGGCCTGTGCAGCGCGACCTCCCGCGTGAGGTCGGCGAGCTTGGTCTCCATGTCGCCGAGCAGCGCGGTCGCCGTCGTCCGGAACATCAGCCCGTCCTTCTCCTGGTCGACGCCGAGGATTGCGGACCGCGTGTAGCTCAGGGCGTCCTGCGAGAGGCTGACCAGGGCGGGGTCGGGCGAGGGCGTCGGGGCGCACCCGGAGACGGCGAGCACGACGAGGAGCCCGCCGGCGAGCGCGGATCGACACCGGCCGCGGGCATGCCGGCGCCGCACGTCAGAGCTCCTTGCCGCCCGTCACGGGGAGCACGGCGGCCGAGACGTACGAGGCCTCCTCGGAGGCGAGGTACACGTACGCCCCGGCCAGCTCGGCCGGCTGCGCGGCGCGGCCGAGCGGTGTGTCGGTGCCGAACTCCTCGACCTTCTTCTGGTCCCAGCCGGTCGCCGGGATGAGCGGCGTCCACACGGGCCCGGGTGCGACGGCATTGACCCGCACGCCCTTCGGGCCGAACTCCTGGGCCATCGCCTTGACGAACGCGACCTGGGCGGCCTTCGTCATGGCGTAGTCGACGAGGCTCGGCGACGGATGGAACGCCTGGATCGACGCCGTCACGATGATCGACGATCCCGGTTCGAGGTGCGGCGCGGCCGCGCGCGCCGACCACAGCAGTCCGTAGAGGTTCGTGCGGAACACGCGATCGAACTCGTCGGTCTCGAGGGTCGCCAGGCCATCGCGGTCCTTCTGATAGGCGGCGTTGAGCACGAGGATGTCGAGACCGCCGAACTGCGCGATCGTGTCGGTGACGATCGACGTGGCGAACCGCTCCTCACGGAGGTCGCCGGCGAAGCTCACACCGCGTCGCCCCGCGTCGGCGATGAGACGCACGACCTCGTCGGCATCCTCCAGCTCCTCCGCCATGTGGGCGATCGCGACGTCGGCACCCTCGCGCGCGAACGCGATCGCGACGGCACGCCCGATGCCCGAATCGCCGCCCGTGATGAGCGCCTTGCGCCCCTCGAGGCGCCCCGAGCCGCGGTAGCTGTCCTCGCCGGCATCGGGCTTCGGCCTCACCTCGTCGCTCTTGCCGGGCTGGTCGCCCTGCGACTGCGGTGGGAACCGGTCTTGGTGCTTCTCGCGCGGGTCGGTCTGCTCGTCGCTCATCGTGCTCTCCTCGATCGGGGTCGGAAAGGGTCAGCCCGCCGGGCCGAGATCGGCGACCGCGGGACCTTCGAGCCGGCTGCCGTCCGCGGCGAAGCGGGAGCCGTGCAGCGGGCAGTCCCACGAACGCTCGGCGTCGTTCCACGAGACGATGCCGCCCAGGTGCGTGCAGACGGCGGACAGTCGGCACAGCGTGCCGTCGACGCGCGACTCGGCGACGGGCGAGATGCCGGATCGCACGATGCGCCCTTCGCCTTCGGCGGGCAGCTGCTTGGGGTTCGACGAGAGCTCGGCTCGCGTCCAGCCGCCGACGAGATGGCCGGCGACCTCGGCATTGGCGGTCACGGCCTCGCCCGCGTCGGGGAGGCTCGGCATCCCCGAGCGGAGCTGCTCCGCCCACACCGGCGGACTGTCGGCGATCGCGCCGCTGATGGCGAGGGCGGCGGCCGCCGCGTTCGCCATCCCCCACTTGTTGAAGCCCGTGGCGGTGTAGATGCGGCCGCTGCCGCGGGGCATGAGCCCCGCGAACGGCACGTGCGTCACCATGCGGTAGTCCTGCGCCGCCCACCACGTGAGCCGCTCGGCCCCGGGAAACCGGTCGAACACCCAGCCGTCGAGGTCGTCGCGGCGCGCCAGGACGCTCTCCTCGCGCCCAGGCACGAAGCCGCCGCCGCCGGCGATGAGCACGGTGCGATCCTCGGCATCCGTCGCCCCGCGCAGGGAGCGCGCCAACGGGTCGACCGACAGGTACATCCCGTCCGGAACGGCGACGCCGCCGGGCAGGCGATACGCGGCGGCGAGCGAGCGCGACGGTACGGCCTTCGCGAAGAACAGGCCGCGGTCGAGGATCGGGATGCCGGTGGCGAGCACGACGAGACGAGCGTCGATGTCGTGCCCCTCGGTGTGCACGCGGACGCCGTGCTCGACGACGTCGGCGCCCGTGACGCGGCATCCCGTGACGACGCGACCACCGAGCCGGCGCACCTCGATGACGAGGCGCACGAGAAGCCGCAGCGCGTGGAGCTGCCACTGACCCGGCAGGCGCAGAGCGCTCGTGACGGGGAACGGCAGACCGACGTCGGCGCCGGGGCCCTCGAGCTCGACGGGAAGTCCGCCCGCGACGAGCGCTTCGGCCTCGGCGCGCAGCGCGTCGTCGCCCTCGGGTGTCGTCGCATAGGTGAACGCGGTGCGAGGCTGGATGACGGCAGCGTCGTCACCGGCCTCCGCGCGGATCCACTCCGGACCCTCCCGATTCGCTTCGAGGTAGGCACGCAGCACGTCGTCGCCCGCGTGCGAGCGGATCCCGCTCGCGATCGACCCCTGCAGGAGGCTGAGCTTTCCGGTCGTGTTCCCCGTGGTCGCCGCGCCCACCGTCCGCGCCTCGAGCACCAGGACGCCCCGGCCCTGGCGGGCGAGCATCACCGCCGTCGCAAGGCCCGTCAAGCCCGCCCCGACCACCACGACGTCGGCGCGGTCGGGGCGGGGGTCTGATCGGACCGGCGTCGAGGTGCGCTCCCAGATGGACTGCGGCGGCGACGTCGGCGAGCTCATGGCTACCCGGTCGTGGCGGCGGGCATCGGGGGGAAGTGGGGGATCTCGATCGGGCGATGCCCCCGGCCGAAGGCGCCGCCGGGCGAGAGGTCGGCTGCTGCCGCACGCAGCACGTCGCCCAGCTCGGTGAAGTGCGACCAGCCGCTGCGACCGTGCAACCAGATGACCTCTACGCCATCTGCCGTCGCCTCGACGTACGCCACGACGCTCGCGGGGTCGTCCTCCTCGACATTGCGGTCGCACAGACGCCAGGCGTCCTCGCTGAGAGGCACCAGTTCGAGCTGGTGCACAGACCCTTCCGCCATCATCGTCATCGTCATCGCCTCACTCGTGCCGGTCCGCGGGGATGCGGTACGACCGGACGGGGATGTACCCCTTGCCGGCCGCGCGCCGATAGTCGTCACTGTCACCGCCGAAACGTCTGTTCGGTGCATAGCCGGGCTGCTGCGAGGGATCGACCGCCTCCTCACGGCGGTGATGCGTCCTGCTCTTGCTCATCCTCGTGCCTTACTCGATCCCGTCGTCGGCGCCGCGAAGCGGGCCGGCTCTTCCCACAGTTCGATGGTGCGCGCGGAATCCCGCCACGACGAGGGGCTTGACAGATCCGAGCCGACGCGTCCCTCACCGACGCGACGGAAGGCTCAGACGACGGCGCCGCCCTCCGGCGTGATCTGCAGCCAGCGGAACCCGTACCCCTCGAGTTGCACCTCTGTGGGCTGACCGCTCTCCATCGGGATCTCGCGCGGATTCAGGAGGTCGGTGAGGACTTCGCCCCCGAGCTGGTCGGCGGTGGGCAGCAGGACGGTCGCGGGCGCGGACAGCAGATTGTGCAGCGCGAGGAGGCCGCCGCCGCGGTCGGTGGCGATGAGGTGGGCCAGTACGCCCGGAGTCTCGTGCTCGATCACGCGCACGTCCCCCCAGCCGATCTCCGGAGTCGTCCGGTACCGGGCGATGAGCGCCCCGATGAAGTGGAAAAGCGATCCGCGGTCCATCTGCTGGTCACGCACGTTCACGTGCTCGGGGCCGTAGCCCCCTGTCGTGACGGGACCCGGCAGCCGCGACGGCCGGGCCGACGAGAAGCCGCCGTTGCGGGTGCGCGACCACTGCATCGGCGTGCGCACGGCCAGGCGGCCGCGCAGCTCGGGGTTCTCGCCCATGCCGATCTCCTCGCCGTAGAAGAGCACGGGGGCGCCGGGCAGCGAGAAGAGCAGGCTGTACGCCAGCCTGAGCCGGCGGGGGTCGCCCCCCAGCATCGGCGCGAGGCGGCGCACGATGCCGCGATCGTAGATGCGCTGGGCGGGATCGGGGGCGAACTCCTCGAAGACCCGTTCGCGCTCGTCGGGCTGCAGCAGGTGGAGGGTCAGCTCGTCGTGGTTGCGCAGGAAATTGCCCCACGTGGCGGGCTCGTGCGTCGTCGGCCTGGAGGCGAGCGCCTTCGCGATGGGCTCGGCCTCTCCGCTCGCGAGCGAGAGGTACACGGCGTTCATGAGCGTGAAGTCGAACTGCGCGTCGAGCTCGCCGCCGTCACCGCCTCCGAAGTAGGCGAACTGCCCGTCATGGGGCAGCGAGACCTCTCCGAGCAGCATCGCCTCGCTGGAGCGCCGGCGGATGAACCGCTTGAGGTCGCGAAGGAACTCGTGGGGGTCGGAGTCGATGGGCGCCCCCGGTCCCGAGAGCAGGAAGGGCACGGCGTCGACGCGGAACCCCGCGATTCCGAGCGAAAGCCAGAAGGCGACGATCTTGGACACCTCGTCGCGCACGCGCGGCTCGGCGAGGTTGAGGTCGGGCTGATGGCGATAGAAGGAATGCAGGAAGTACTGCTCGGTGCGCGGCTCCCATTCCCAGATGCTCTGCTCCTCGCCGGGGAAGACCTCGTTCTTGGAGTTCTTCGTGGGGCGGTCGCGCCAGACGTAGTAGTCGCGGTAGCGCGAATTGCGCGAGCGCTTCGCCTCGCGGAACCAGTGGTGCTTGTCCGAGGTGTGGTTGACGACCAGGTCGATGATCGTGCGGATGCCGCGGCTGCGAGCCGTCCGCACGAACTCGACGACGTCGCCGAGGCTGCCCAGGCGCGGATCGACGCCGTAGAAGTCGCTGATGTCGTACCCGTCGTCGCGGTCGGGCGTCGGGTAGAAGGGCATGAGCCACACGCACGTGACCCCGAGCTGCTCGAGGTAGCCGATCGACTCCGTGAGCCCCTGGAAGTCGCCGATGCCGTCGCCGTCGCCGTCGCGGAAGGTCTCCACGTCGAGGCAGTAGTACACGGCGTTGCGCCACCACAGATCGCCGGTGTCGGACATCCTCATGCGAGCGCCTTCCGCAGGGCCGGCAGCAGCTGGGAGGCCGCACGCGCGAGGAACGCATCCTGGTCGAGCCCGACGTGGTGCACGTAGAGCTCGTCGAAGCCGACCGCCGCGATCCGGGCGAGCCGCTCGGCCATCCCGCGGGGGTCGGAGCCGATCAGCACGGCCGCGCGGAGCGCGTCCTCGTCGCCCGGATCGGACAGGCGATCGAAGTCCTCGGGCTGCTCGAGGTCCCACACGACGTCGCCCGGCGCGGTGGCCTGGCGCCACTGGTCGGCTGCTGCGCCGAGCGCCGCGTCGTCGCCGGCGCGCTCGGCGTCGCGCACGAGGGCCAGCAGCCGCGACGGGGCGAACTGCTCGTGAGAGGCGTGGAATCCGATCCGAGTCATGCTCACTCCGACGACACGGCGCTCTCGTGGTGCGGAGCCCCGACGGGCTTGGACTCACTCGACCCCCGCTGCCGCAGGTAGATCGCGAACGCCACCATGCATCCGACCGCGAGGAACTCGGACTGCCAGTTCTGCAACGTCCGGTTCCAGAACTCGGGCGAGACGACGTACTGCGCCCATGACTCGGCCGGCATCCCGTGCTGGGCGTTCTCCTGGTTGGCGACGACGACGCCTCCGAGCGACTGCGCGAGCCACGACAGGAGGAAGATCGTGCCCATCACCAGGAGCAGCGAGTTGGAGTAGACCCAGCCTCGCAGCCCGGTGCTGCGCGCCCAGCGCGGCGAGTCGGCGAGCGCGTATCGGCCCAGGTACTGCTCCTTGTCGGATTCCACCCCCTCGTCGCCCGGCTTCTTCGACTCCGGGGAGCCTCGCTGGACGAGCCAGATCGTCGCGAGGATGAACAGGAAGAACTGCAGGAACTCGGACTGCCAGTTCTCGGCGACGTCGACGAGGAAGCTCGACGACGTCACGAACTCGCCGAATCCCACGGGTGGCTGCCCATGCATCGCGAGCTCCTCGTTCTCGTTGGCGAAGCCCGCGACCGACTGACCGACCAGCGCGAGCACGAAGATCACGAGGAAGAACAGGCTCAGGCCCGCGTCGCGAGCGAACCGCTTCATGGGGTCACCTCCCGGTGAGCGGGAGGACGATCATGATGGCGAGTCCCACGACGATCACGGCCATCCAGGTCCAGAACATCGCGCGCCGTGCGAGTCGGCCGGCTGCGGGCTCCATGTCGCTCCCCTCTCCGGCTTCCGGTTCCAACGACCGTAGGCGCGGGCCGTGCGGGTCGGCAGGGGCTTGACGGCCTCCGCGCGCGCATGGCACCGGGACTGAAGCACCTCGCGTTATCCCACACCTTCCCCCGCGGGCGCAAGCCCCGCGTCCCGCGGGGATCGTCGGGTTTCACTGGGACGACCGCGGCCGATCAGCCGCGCGACATGAAGGGAGTGGCGATGTCGGACACTCGTGACACGCTGCCAACGGGCGGGTCGTCGTACCCGACCACTACCTCGCCAACCGAAAACACCTCCACGACGGGAAAGCCGTCCGCCGGTGATGTCGTCGACACTGCGAAGCAGGAAGCAGCGGGCGTCGCCGACACCGCGAAGGAGCAGGCGAAGGAGGTCGGGCGCGAAGCGAAGACGCAGCTGAAGAGCCTGTACCACCAGACCCGCGACGAGGTGAGCGACCAGGCGGCCCACCGCCAGCAGCGGCTCGCCGACGGACTGCGCTCCGCAGGCGACGAACTGCGCGGCATGGCCGACTCGAGCTCGCAGAACGGCGTCGCGTCCGATGTCGTGCGCCAGGTCTCGCACCGGCTCGACCACGCCGGCTCGTGGCTCTCCTCGCGCGACCCCGGCCAGGTGCTCGACGAGGTCAAGCGCTATGCGCGCCGTCGCCCCGTCGTCTTCCTCGCGGCCGCGGCCGTCGCGGGAATCGTCGTCGGACGCCTTACTCGCTCGCTCGCGGCGGGTTCGCCGTCATCGCCGTCGCGCTACACGGGCACCGGCTACACGGGCTCCGGCTATCCCGGCGCCACGGGTTCCGGCTACCCCGGCACGAACGGCCGCATGGGCGCCTACGACTCCGGTGATGGCTACCGCGCCCCCGACACGGGCGGGTCGGGGACGCCGATCTACGACGCGACCTCGTCGTCGCCGACGCTGCGGTCCACGGCGGCAGACGGCACCCGAGCGGACCAGGAGCCGGACGACGCCCTGTACCGCCAGGGGGAGGTGTCGGGGGATGACCGACCAGACACCCTCTGAACGTCAGGCGGCGAACAGCTCGCTGGGCGAGCTGGTCGGCGAGGTGACGCATGACATGTCGCTGCTCATGCGCCAGGAGCTCGAGCTCGCCAAGGCCGAGCTGCGCGAGTCGGCCAAGACGACCGCCAAGGCGGGGGCCATGTTGGGCGCCGGCGCGTATGCCGGCCACCTGACCGTCCTCTTCCTGTCGATCGCACTGTGGTGGGGCCTCGGATCGCTCTTCGACAACGGATGGCTGGGGGCACTCGTCGTCGCCATCCTCTGGGGGATCGCCGCGGCGATCCTCATCGTGGTCGGCCGCAACAAAATCAAGGAAGTCCAGGGCGTGCCCCAGACGGTGGACACGCTGAGGGAGATTCCGGGAACGCTCAAGCGAAACGAGGAGAACCGATGAGCAACCAATCACCCGAGGAGATCCGGGCGAACATCGAGACGACCCGGCGCGATCTGGGCCAGGACGTCGACGCGCTGGCCGACAAGGTCACGCCGTCGAAGATCGTCGAGCGTCAGACGGACAAGGTGCGGCACGGCATGCACCGCCTGCGCGAGCACATCATGGGCGCCGCCGACGACGCGACGTCGTCGGTCGCCGACGCGGGCCACTCCGTGGCGAACGGCGTCGGGGACGCGGGCCACGCGATCAAGGTCAAGACCCAGGGCAACCCGCTGGCCGCAGGGCTCATCGCCTTCGGCGCGGGCCTGCTCGTGGCATCCCTCATCCCCGCCTCCGACAAGGAGCGCGAGCTCGCCGCGAAGGTGGAGCAGAAGGCGCAGCCCTTGATGGACGAGGTGAAGGACGCCGCGCGCGAAGTGGGCCAGAACCTCAAGGAGCCGGCACAGGATGCCGTCGACTCGGTCAAGACGACGGCGCAGGATGCCGCGCAGACCGTCGCCGACGACGCGAAGGCAAGCGGTCAGACGGTCGCCGACCAGACGAAGCAGGCCGCCGGCGCCGACGGCTCGTCCGCGAGCGGCACGGGCGCCTCCACGACCGGAACGTCGTGGGGCTCCGACTCCGGAGTCAGCTGAGCTCGTCGTCGATGCCGATCGGGCCGTCCTCCTCGGGAAGCGCGAGGTTCGTCGCCGAGAGGCGGCGGATGCGCTTCCTGAGGTCGGCCTCGACCCCGACGTCGGTCGGCGGTCTCATGGCGGAGTCCGCGGACTCCGCCATGAGCACCGTCGCTGGAGTGAGCAGGAAGGTCGCGACGACCTCATGGCCGTCGCTTCCGACAGCGGGGAGGTCGACCGTATCGCCCTCGCCTGCGCTCGCGACGAGTCGTGCGTACTCCATGAGGAGCGCGACCAGCGTGTCATCCATCAGGAGCGACTTCTCGGCGTACGTCACGTGCTTCATGCCCGCAGAGTAACCCCCGGCACCGGACATCCGGCCACAGGGTTGACACCGGCTCCGCCGGCTGAGTGAACCGCACGAACGAAAGGAATGATCGTGCAGATCGTAGAGAAGATCGACGTCGACGTCCCCGTGACGACGGCGTACAACCAGTGGACGCAGTTCGAGAGCTTCCCGCACTTCCTGCAGGAGGTCGAGTCGATCAGGCAGATCGACGCGACGCACCTGCACTGGAAGGTCAAGGTGGGCGGCGCCGAGCGCGAGTTCGACGCCGAGATCACGGAGCAGCATCCCGACGAGCGCGTCGCATGGCGCAGCACCGGGGGAGACACAGAGCACGCGGGCGTCGTGACGTTCCACCGGCTCGGCGACACGCAGACGCGGGTCACCGTGCAGATCGACTGGGATCCGGACGGATTCCTCGAGACGGTGGGCTCGCTCGTGGGCGTGCCTCAGCACGCCGTGAAGAAGGACCTCGAGAACTTCAAGGAGTTCATCGAGGAGCGAGGCGGCGAGACGGGCAGCTGGCGCGGCGACGTCGAGCCCGGAGCGGGCGCCTCGCCCGGGAAGAGCGACACTCCCGGAACCAGCAGCACGAGCGGCACTGCCGACGAGACGGGCGCGACCGGTGACACGGCCACGACGGGCGGCTCGTCCTTCGTCACGGGGTCCGGCGGCGTGACAGAGGCCGGCGACTTCTCGCACGCCTCCGACTCCGGCGGAGTCGTGGGCACGAGCGAGCAGACCGACGATCGACCCTGATCGATCGACTCGTCGCACCGAAGAACCCGGCGTCCCCACGGGGGCGCCGGCTTCGTCTGCGCGGCGCTTTTACTCCCCCTCGGCGCCGACCTCAACCCCCTCACAGATTCGGGCCCGCAGGCGGCACAATTCTCGCAGCGCGGCGACGTGCGGGCGTTGCCCCTGCGAGCGGACAGGAGATCCGTCATGCGAGTGCTCCTCTGGAACGTGCACACCGCGTACACCGACGCCTTCGTACGCGGCGACCACGACTACCTCATCCCGGTCGACGAAGCACGGGATGCCTGGGGCCTCGGCGTCGCCGGACGGCCGTGGGTCAGAGCGCGCGAAGTCGAACTCGGATCCCTCCGTGAGGAGGAGATCGACGTCGTGGTGCTGCAGCGGCCTGAGGAGCTGCAGCTCGTCGAACGGCTCACGGGCCGCCGTGTCGGACGGGAGCTTCCCGCCGTCTACCTCGAGCATCATGCGCCGCCACCCGACTCGATCCGGAGCAGGCATCCGCTCTCCGATCAGGACGCCATCCCGGTCGTCCATATCACGCACTTCAACGACCTCTTCTGGGACAGCGGACGAGCTCGCACGCTGGTGGTCGAACACGGCCTGCCCGACCCGGGTGATCACTACACGGGAGGGCTGGCGCACTTCGGCGCCGTCGTCAACGAGCCCGCCCGCCGTGGCCGCGTCACGGGGACCGACCTGCTCCCCTCATTCGCGCGCATCGCGCCCGTCGACGTCTTCGGCAGCGGTGGTGTCGAGCTCGAGGAGACGTATCCGCCTGAGGAGACGGGCATCGTCGCGGCGGGCGACCTCTCGCCCGAACTCCTGCGCAGAGAACTCGGAGAGCGGCGGGTGTACCTGCATCCCCATCGCTGGACCTCGCTCGGACTCGCCCTCATCGAGGCCATGATGATCGGGATGCCGGTGGTCGCCGTGGCCGCGACGGAGGCGCCTCGCGCCGTCCCGCACGGCGCCGGAGTCGTCTCGACCGACCTCGACGAGCTGCTGCGCGCCTCGATCGCCTACATCGTCGATCCGGGGCTCGCCTTCGAGGCGGGGCAGCGGGCGCGCCATCATGCCCTGCATCGCTTCAGCCACGCCACTTTCCTGCGGGGGTGGGATGCCGTGCTGGGCGACGTCGTCGCCTCGGGCGCTCGAGGCAGACCCGTCGGCGTCGGCGCCCGCTGACGGTCAGGCCCGGACGACGACGGCCTCCCAGGGCCGCAGCGTCACGATGGCCGACTCGGGCGCGGCGCTGTCGGCGTAGTTGCCGAGCACGAGCTCGGCGCCGTGCAGGTCGATGCCGAGATCCACCGTGCGCGACTCGCCGCGGAAGTTCGCCGCGACGACGAGCCGCTCGTCTCCGAGCGTGCGCGTGAACGCGTAGACGTCGGGGTCCTCCGGCAGCAGCAGGGTGAAGTCGCCGAAGCGCACGACGGCCTCGTCGTGGCGCAGCGCGATGAGCCGCCGGTAATGGTGGAAGACCGACTCGGGATCGGCGCGCTGCGCCTCGGCGTTGATGCTGCGGTGGTTGGGGTTGACCGCGATCCAGGGCGTGCCGGTCGTGAATCCGGCCTGGGGCGAGGCATCCCACTGCACGGGCGTGCGCGCGTTGTCGCGGCTGCCGTCCTGGAGGCCCTTGAGCAGCTGGTCGTCGCTGAGGTGTCCGATCGTGCGCGCCTGCGCCACGTAGCGCAGCGACTCGATGTCGCGGTATGACTCGAACGAGGTGAAGTGCGCGTTCGTCATGCCGAGCTCTTCACCCTGATAGACGTACGGCGTGCCGCGGTGCAGGTGCAGCACGGTGCCGAGCATCGTCGCCGACTCGCGGCGGAACTCGCCGTCGTCGCCGAAGCGCGACACGATGCGGGGCTGGTCGTGGTTCTCCCAGTAGAGCGAGTTCCAGCCCGCATCCTGCAGTCCCGCCTGCCAGCGCGACATGGTCGCCTTGAGTTCGCGCAGGTCGAGGGGCTTGATGTCGAAGCGCCCGGCCGGTCCGTGATCGAGACCCATGTGCTCGAACGTGAAGATCATGCCGAGTTCGTCGCGCGCGGGGTCGGTGAGAAGCTTGCCCTCCTCGATCGTGGCGCCCGGGGTCTCGCCGACGAGGAGGAGTTCGCCGTCGCGCCCGTCGAAGACCGCATGGTGCATCTCCTGGAGGAACTCGTGCAGCCGCGGGCCGTTGGTCGTGATGGGGCCGGCATCTCCGTACGGGCCGACCGACACGAGCCCGTCCGCGAGCTCGCCGTCGGGGCCGGTGCGCTTGGAGATCAGGTTGATGACGTCCATGCGGAAGCCGTCGATGCCGCGGTCGAGCCACCAGCGCATCATGTCGTAGACGGCCTTGCGCACCTCGGGGTTCTCCCAGTTGAGGTCGGGCTGCTTCCGACTGAACAGGTGCAGGTAGTACTCGCCCGTCGCCTCGTCGAACGCCCAGGTCGGACCGGAGAAGAACGAGCCCCAGTTCGTGGGCTCGGCGCCGGGCTCGCCCGCCTGCATGCCGGCGCGCGCCGGTCGCCACCAGTACCAGTCGCGCTTCGGGTTGTCGGCCGACGACCGCGACTCGACGAACCACGGATGCTCGTCGCTCGTGTGGTTGACGACGAGGTCCATGACGACCTTGATGCCGCGCTCGTGCAGCGCCTGCACGACCTCGTCGAGATCGGCGAGCGTGCCGAACAGCGGATCGACGTCCTGGTAGTCGCTGATGTCGTAGCCGTTGTCGTCCTGCGGACTGCGGTACACGGGCGAGAACCACACGACGTCGACGCCGAGCTCGGCGAGGTGGTCGACGCGCTGCAGGACACCGCGCAGGTCGCCGATGCCGTTGCCGTCGGAGTCCTGGAACGACCGGGGATAGATCTGGTACACGACGGCCCCGGTCCACCACGGGGTGGTGGCGGGGTCGGTCAGCGGATTGCTCATGAGGTCCTTTCAGTCCAGGGCCAGCCGGTCGACGGCGGCCTGGATCGCCACGGCGGCGGCGCCGCGCGCCCACGCCGTGAAGCCGGATTCGTCGATGTAGAGCTCGATCGGGTCGGCGCGCGGGTCACGCTCGCCCGCGATCGCCCTGCGCACGCGGTCCTCCGCGACGGCGAACAGCCCGATCCCTTCGCCCGCGAGCACCGTCGCGGGCTGCATCGTGAGGTTGGCGGCGAGCGCGACGAATCGCGCGAGGGCATCGGCGGCGGCATCCACGACGGCCCGCGCCGCGGGATCGCCCGCGGCTGCGAGCGCGAGGGCTTCGTCGTAGCCGACGGATCTCTGGAGGGATGCCGACACCTGGGCGGCGATCGAGCCCGACGTGAGCATCGCCTCGGCGCAGCCGCGGTGGCCCATATGGCACACGGGGCCGACGGCGCTGAGCGGCAGGTGCCCGCCCAGCCCGAGTCCCGCCTCGCGCGAGCGGACGACCTCGCCGTGCACGACGAGCCCGTACCCGACGCCGGCGCCGATGGTGATGACGGAGAAGCCCGGGATGCCGCGCCCGAGCCCGAACCAGCGTTCGGCCTCGGCGAGCGCGACGAGGTCGTTCTCGAGCGAGACGGGCGATCCGACGAGCCGTTCGAGGAGGGGCGCGAAGGCCACGTCCTCCCAGCCGAGGAACGGCGCGAACTCGACGACGTCGTCGCGCACCGAGCCGCCGAGCGATACCCCGACGCCGCTCGGGCTCAGGAGGCCGAGCTCGGCGACGGCTGCCGCGACCTCGGCCGCGACGGCCTCCGGCCGGCGATCGCGCAGTGGGCGCTGCGTCACCCCGAGGAGCGTCGCGCGCACGTCTGTCGCGACGACGTGCAGGGCGTCGCCGGTGAGCTTGACGCCGACGAACCGGCCGATGTCGGGCGCCACGTCGAGCGGGCGCACGGGCCGCCCGACCGTGCCGTCGGCGGTGTCATCGAGCTCGATGAGCAGCCCGCGGTCGAGGAAGGGCTTGGCGAGCCGCGTGAGGCTCGCGGGCGAGAGGCCGAGCCGTGTCGTGAGGGCGCTGCGCGAGATCGGCCCGTGGATGAGCACGGCCCGAGCGAGCGCCTTCTCGCTGTCGGTCAGCATGAAGCGGATCCTCTCATTCGTTCCATATTGGCATGAATACCCGCCATCACAACCCGTCAAGTTTCTCGAAACCCCCTCTTGTCGTGGGTATTATTTCCGTGCTAGAACTAATGCATGCACTCCACCGATAGGGCGCTCGACGCCGACGCCTCCTCGACCGGCACTTCGCAGCACGTGCTCCACCTTCGCCGAGGCGGCACGAGCGTCGTCGTCGACCTCACCGCCGCCCCCGCTCCCGCGATCGTCCACTGGGGCGAGGAGCTGACCGAGTCGAACGACGCGTCGCTCGCGTCGCTCGCCGTCGCGGCCCGGCCTCAGCGCGTCTCGGGCGGCCTCGATGAGACGGCACGGCTCACGGTGCTGCCGACGCCCGCCGGGGGATGGCTCGGCACCCCCGCACTCGAGGGCCACCGCAGCGGCGCCGGGTTCAGCGCCCGCTTCGAGGTGGCGGGCATCCAGGCGAACGACCACCGCGCCACCCTCGCGCTGGTCGACGCGGAATCCCGGCTGGCGGCGCAGCTCGAGCTGCGGATCGGCCCGAGCGGCCTCTTCCACCAGCGCGTGACCCTCCGCAACACGGGAGAGACGCCGTACACGGTGCAGGCGCTGCAGCTGTTCTTCCCCGTCCCGTGGGACGCGACGGAGCTCCTCGACACGACCGGACGCCACCTGCGTGAGCGCAGCCCGCAGCGACGTCCCTTCACGTTCGGCACCCACCTGCGCGAGAGCCGGCGCGGGCGCCCCGGCGCCGACGCGACACTGCTCCTCGCGGCGGGGCGCCCCGGTTTCGGCTTCGAACGGGGTCGCGTGCACGGCATCCACGTCGCGTGGAGCGGCAACCACCGCGTGCTCGCCGAGCGCGTCGTCACGGGAGAGGCCTTCCTCGCCGGCGGCGAGCTGCTCGGCCCGGGCGAGGTCGTGCTGGCACCCGGCGACTCGGTCGGCTCGCCGTGGGTCATCGGCTCGTGGGGCGACGGGCTCACGGAGCTGTCGCATCGCTTCCACACCGAGTGGCGCCGACGTCCGCAGCACCCGCGCCGCGCCCGCCCCGTGACTCTCAACACGTGGGAGGCCGTCTACTTCGACCACTCGCTCGACAAGCTCACCGAGCTCGCGGATGCCGCGGCAGCGGTCGGCGTCGAGCGCTTCGTGCTCGACGACGGGTGGTTCGCGGGCCGGCGCGACGACACGAAGGGTCTCGGCGACTGGTACGTCGACGCGACGGTGTGGCCCGACGGGCTGCACCCCCTCATCCGCCACGTCCGGCGTCTCGGGCTCGAGTTCGGCCTCTGGGTCGAGCCCGAGATGATCAACCCCGACAGCGACCTCGCGCGCACCCACCCCGACTGGATCCTCCGCGGCCGCATGCAGCTGCCGCCCTCGGCCCGGCAGCAGCAGGTGCTCGACCTCGCCCACCCCGAGGCCTACGCGTACATCGCCGAGCGGCTGCACGCGATCCTCGACGAGCACGACATCGCGTACCTCAAGTGGGACCACAACCGCGACCTCGTCGACGCGGGCTCCGGCCCAGAAGGGGTCGCCCGCGTGCACGACCACACGCTCGCCGTGTACCGCCTCATCGACGAGCTCAAGGCCGCGCATCCCGGCCTCGAGATCGAGAGCTGCGCCTCGGGCGGCGCGCGCGTCGACCTCGGCATCCTCGACCGCACAGACCGCATCTGGACGAGCGACAGCCTCGACCCGCTCGAGCGCCTGGCGAACCAGCGCCACACCGCCCTCGTCGTGCCGCCCGAGCTCATGGGCATGCACCTCACGAGCCCCGTCGTGCACTCGTCGGGCCGCGCCGTCGGCCTCGGCCTCAGCGCGGCCGTGGCCCTCTTCGGCCACTTCGGCGTCGAGTGGGATCTCACGTCGGCCGACACCGAGACGCGCTCCCGCGTCGCCGAGTGGGTCGCCCTCGCCAAGCGCGTGCGGCCGCTCGTCGCGACCGGCCGCACGGTCGACGTCGACGGCACCGACCCCGGCATCGACGTGCGCGGCATCGTCGCGGAGGACGCGGCATCCGCCTTCTTCACGATCACGCAGGTCGAGACCACGGTCGCCTATCCGCCGGGACGGGTCAGGATGCCGGGCCTCGATCCCGCTCGCCGGTACCGCGTGCAGGTGCTCTCCCCCGGGAAGCCCTACGAGGACGCCGGGCAGTCCGCCCTGGAATGGGCGGCGCAGGGCGTCGTGCTGACGGGTCGCGAGCTCGCGACCATCGGCCTGCGCCCGCCCGTCCAGCTCCCGCAGCGCTCGACCGTCGTCGAGCTCACCGCCCTCTCCTGACACTCCCCACGCGCAAGGAGGCGCACACATGAAACCCACTCGCGGCCGTATCGGCCGAGCGGCAGCGGTGCTGGCCATCGCAGGCATCGCCGTCATGATCGGCGGCTGCGCCGCCAATCCCTCGAACGGGGTCACGACCCTCAACTTCTTCCAGTTCAAGGGAGAGGCGCTCGAGGACTTCGACAAGATCATCAAGGACTTCGAGGCCGAGAACCCCGACATCAAGGTCGTGCAGAACCAGGTGGCCGACGCCGACACGACCATCCGGACGCTTCTCGTCAAGGACAAGGTCCCCGACGTCATCACCCTGAACGCGAACGGCGGCTTCGGCAAGCTCGCGCAGGCGGGAGTCTTCTACGACTTCTCCAAGGAGCCCGTCCTGCAGACGATCAACCCCGCCGTGCAGGAGATCCTCGCCAAGCTCGGCAACAAGAAGGGCGAGGTCAACGGCCTCGGCTACGTCAACAACGCCAACGGCGTGATCTACAACGAGGACATCTTCGAGAAGCTGGGGCTTCAGGTTCCCACGACGTGGGATGAGTTCATCGCCGTCTGCGACAAGCTCAAGGCCGCCGGAATCACGCCCTTCTACGGCACGCTCGCCGACTCGTGGACGGGGCTGCCCTCGTTCAACGCGCTCGGTGCGTACCCCTCGCAGGGCGACTTCTGGGACAAGATGCGCGCGGAGGGCGAGAACGTCGGCCCCGACTCGGAGGTGTCGTTCCAGAAGGACTTCCCCGAGGCGCTCGACCAGCAGTACGAGCTGTACTCGAAGTACATGCAGGACGGCTACCGGGGCAAGACGTACGACGACGGCAACGCCGCCTTCGCGAAGGGCGAGGTCGCGATGCTCCTCCAGGGCATCTGGGCCACCAACCCCATCAAGCAGATCAATCCCGAGATCCGCGCGGGGATCTTCCCCTATCCGGCAGCCGCCAACCCCGACGACCGCCTGCTGGTGTCGGGCGTCGACGTCGTCGTGACGATGGGCAAGAACCCGCCGCACAAGAAGGAGGCGATGCGCTTCATCGACTACATGTTCCAGAAGGGCGTCATCGAGGAGTTCGCGGCCTCCCAGAACATGGTCCCGTCGGTGAAGGGCGCCAAGCTCGGCGACGACCCGGCACTGCAGTCGGTCAAGCCCTACTTCGACCAGGGCAAGATCACGGGCTTCATCGACCACCAGATCCCGCCCAGCATCCCGCTCGCCGCGATCATCCAGCAGTTCCTCTTCAGCGGCGACACCCACGCGGCGCTCGCCACCCTCGACAGCGAGTGGGCCAAGGTGGCCGCCCGCACGATCCCCGTGAAGGGAGAGTAGTCATGACGACCATGACTGAGGCCGTGCGCGCCTCGTCGACGGGGGGCGCCGCGAAGAAGCGTGCCACCCGCACCCGGACGGCGACCAAGCGTGCGCCGAGTGCCTACTACTGGATGGTGTGGCCGGCGGTCATCGCCTTCGCGTTCTTCCATACGCTGCCCGTGATCATCGGCATCTTCTTCAGCTTCACGAACTACCCCGGGTACGGGGACTGGAACTTCATCGGGCTGTCGAACTACATCAATCTGTTCAAGGACGACCGGGTCCTCCACGCGTATGGGTTCTCGTTCCTCTTCGCGATCGTGGCGACGATCCTCACGAACGTCATCTCGCTCGCGATCGCGATCGGGCTCAACGCCAAGATCAAGGCGCGCAACCTCTGGCGGGGCGTCTACTTCGTCCCCTATGTGCTCGCGATCCTCGTCATCGGCTACGTGTTCCAGTTCTTCTTCTCGAACTCACTGCCGAAGATCCTGTCGGGCATCCCGCTGTTCGCCGACAACATCCTGACGAACGAGACGTGGGCGTGGACGGCGATCGTCGGGCTCGGTGTGTGGCAGGCGTGCGCGTTCGCGATCATCATCTATCTCTCCGGGCTCCAGACGATCCCCTCCGAGTTGTACGAGGCGGCGTCGATCGACGGCGCAAGCGCTGGCCGGCAGTTCTGGTCGATCACCTTCCCGCTCATCAGCGCCTTCTTCACGATCAACATCGTGCTGAGCCTGAAGGGCTTCCTCCAGGTGTTCGAGCAGGTCGTCGCCCTCACCAACGGCGGACCGGGCACCGCGACCGAATCCGTCACGCTGCTCATCTTCCGCGGCGGGTTCTCCGGTGGGGAGTTCGCCTACCAATCCGCGAACGCCGTGGTCTTCTTCATCGTGATCACGATCGTCTCGCTCCTGCAGTTCCGGGTCCTTCAGCGCAGAGAGGCCGATTTCTGATGACCACCACGACCAACACCTCGATCCAGTTCGAGCAGCCCGCCGAGGCTGTGGAGCCTCGCCGACGGATCCTGCGCCGGCGTCCCGAGGACCTCGACACCCGCAAGACGAACTGGTGGGCGACCGCGCTCATCGCCGTCTGCTCGCTCACCGTCCTGATCCCGCTCTACCTCGCGGTCGTCGTCGCCCTGAAGACCCCCGACCAGCTGACCGAGGGCACCGGATTCGAATGGCCGAACCCGGTCAACTGGGCCAACTTCCCCGAAGCCTGGCAGCGGACGAACTTCCCGCAGGCGCTGATGAACACCGCGATCATCACCGTCGGCGCCGTGGCCTTCACGCTGCTGACGAGCTCGATCGTCGCCTACGCGATCGCGCGGAACATCCACCGGCCGTTCTTCAAGGGTGTGTTCTTCTACCTGCTGGCGGCGCTGTTCATCCCGTTCCCGATCATCATGCTCCCGCTTGTGAAGCAGACGGCGCTTCTCGGGCTCGACAACCAGGCAGGCCTGATCATCCTGTACACGGTGTACGGGCTGTCGCTGAACATCTTCATCTACACCGCGTACATCCGCTCGATCCCGATCGAGCTCGAAGAGGCGGCACGGATTGACGGTGCGAGCACGTGGCGCGTCTTCTGGTCGGTGATCTTCCCCCTGCTCATGCCGATGAACGCCACGGTCGGCATCCTCACGTGCGTGTGGGCCTGGAACGACTTCATCATGCCGCTCGTCGTGCTGACCGATCCCTCGTCGCGGACACTGACCCTCGCACAGTTCGTGTTCCAGGGGCAGTTCAACACCGACTACACGGTGGCCTTCGCGTCGTACCTCATGGCGATGGCGCCGCTGCTGATCGTCTACATCTTCAGCCAGCGCTGGGTCATCTCGGGCGTCACGCGGGGCTCGATCAAGTAACCCCACCCGGCCGAACCCCGGTCCCCGAGCTATCGGGGACCGGGGTTTCGGCTATCCGCAGGACTTCGCGGGGTACGCCACCTGCGACGTCGAGGTGCCGGACCCGTCGGCCGCGGTCACTTGGATGCTTCCCGCCGCCACCTGCGCCTGCTTCGTCGTCGAGGCGACCGAGACCGTCTTGCCGGGCTGCACCGCCGTGAACGACTTCGCGCCGAAGGGCGACGACACGTCGACCGCGAGGACGGTGTCGTCCGTGTTGGTCACGGAGGTCACGAGCACGACCTTCCCGGCTGCGCAGCGCTGCTCCACCGACGCCTCGACCACGGGAAGGGCGGGCGGGGCTGCCGCGAGCGTGCCCATCACCGAGATCTCGGGGATCTTGAGGTACGTCGACGGCGTCGCGAACGTCAGCCGCACGGCCGTCGCGACGACGGGCGTGAAGCCCACCGTGGTCTGCGTGCCCGCCGCGGCGATCGGCGCGGCCGTCGCCGACGTGTCGCGCCAGACCCCGTCGACGCCGCGGTAGCGGACGCCGACGGTCTTCGGCGAACCCTCGCCGTTGGTGAAGGCGACGCTGGACACCTCGTACGCCGTCCCGGGCAGGAGCGTGAAGGTCACGGGGTTCGGACCGCCCGCGATCGCCCACGTCGACCACGGCGTGCTCGTCGACCCGTCGCACGCGTTCGTCGCCGGGAAAGCGGAGTAGTCGGTCTGCGAGAACGAGGCGGAGACGCTCGCCCCCGGCACCCGGCAGACGTTGCCGCCCTGCGATGCGTCGCCCCAGATCTGCACCTCCGAGATCGACTGCCACACGTTGGTCGCGGTCTGCAGCTGCACCCGGATGCCGGTCGTCGCGGGCAGGCTCGAGACGTCGAGCGTCGCCACGGGCGCGACAGTGGCCGTCTGGTCGAGCGTCGCGCTCACCTGCGTGTCGACCCACGCGCCGTTCGCCTTGTACTGCACCTTGACCGTCGACGGCCACGAGGCCGTGCCGTCGCGGTAGGTGTGCACGAGGATCGTGCGCGGCCGCTGCGTGCTCGTCCAGTCGAACGCGAGCCAGCTGCTCTTGGGGTAGACCCCGCCCGACAGCCAGTCGTCCCAGCCCTTGCCCTTCACGTTGAGGTCGACGACGGTGCGGGCGAGGTCGGAGCGGCTCGACGCCGTCACTGCCGCGCCGGGGGCGAGGTTCGTGACGCCGTAGTCCCACACGTCGACCGTGCGGGTCACGCGCCGACCCGGACCGAAGTCGGCGTCACCGGCGAGGATGCCGGTGATCGTCGCGCTGCCGAGGGCCGTGAACGAGGCATCCCACGTCACCGCGACGTCGTGCGTCTGGCCGTCGACCGTC
The DNA here is from genome assembly GCF_044325405.1 of Microbacterium alkaliflavum. Taxonomy (NCBI): domain Bacteria; kingdom Bacillati; phylum Actinomycetota; class Actinomycetes; order Micrococcales; family Microbacteriaceae; genus Microbacterium; species Microbacterium alkaliflavum. The sequence continues at coordinate 105,465 of NZ_JBIQWL010000008.1, forward strand.
ACCGGCAGGGTCGCCGGCAGCGCCTTCGCGGGCGTGGCGCCGAGCCGCACGGCGGACGGGATCGCAGCATCCGAGACGCTCCAGATCTTGCCGCCGACGCCCTTGTCGTCCCAGTACGAGGGTCCCCAGCCAGAGCCCCAGCGCGCCGGATCCTCCGTCGCGGGGTTGCGCATCTCGAGGACGCCGTTCGCCGCGACCGTGATGGGCAGCCAGACGTAGGTCGAGTCGGACTTGCCCTCGTTCCACCGGTCGCCCATGTAGACGTACTTGCCGTCGCCGAGCGTCAGCACGTTGGTCGACTGCGAGCCGAAAGTCGTGCGCCGCACATCGCCGACCGAGAGGAGCCCGTCGCCGCCCTCGGGGATCGAGCTGTACGAGACGTTCTCGTACGCGTCGCCTGACTGCACGCCCCGGATCCAGCCGCCGAGGATGTCGTCGGCGCTGTAGTACGTCTGCGGGTTGGGTGCCCAGCTCGTCGCCCCGGAGGCCAGCACGTAGTACTTGCCGCCGTGCGTGAACATCGCGGGCGCCTCGAGGTGGCCGCACTCCTTGACGATCTGGAAGTCGGTGCCGCGCACGGGTGCGTCGGCCGTGCCGTCGGCGAAGAGGTGCGGGTACTGCCCGCTCTCCGAGTACTGGAACGTGTAGCTCGCCGACCCGCCGAACGACCCCGTGCGCACCGGGTCGGTCGTCGTCGTGTGCTCGACGTTCGTGTAGTCCTCGTTGAGCTTCGAGACGTAGAGGGAGTTGTTCTCCTCCGACGAGTAGACGATGTAGGCCGTGCCGTCGGCATCCTGGAACACCGTCATGTCCCGCGCCTGCCCCGGCACCGCGCTCGTCGTACACGCCTGGTAGTTCGACCGGTTGTACATCCGGTACGCGCCCGTCATCTTGAAGGGGCCGGCAGGGCTGTCGGCGACGGCGACCGCCGCCATCGACCGGGCGTACATCGACCCGCCCGCCGACGTGCGGCCGTCGGCGTGCCACCACATGACCCACTTGCCCGTCTTGGCGTTGTAGAGCACCTTGGGCCGCTCGAAGATCGCCGAGTACGTCCAGTTCTGGTCGGTGTTGAGGTAGTACGACAGCGACTGCACCAGGTCGGTCTTGGGCTGCCCGGCACCGTCGAGCGTGCCGTACAGGTCGACGAAGTACGGGTCGGTCGTCAGCTCCGCGTTGTCCGAGACGCCGCGGAGCGCGTCGCCCAGGTTCTCCCAGTTGTAGGTGTCGGTCGAGCGGTAGACCGCGACGCCGGGGCTGCCGTAGTAGCCGTTCGTGCGGTCCTCGCCGTACCAGTAGTAGACCGTCTGGCCGTTCTCCTGCGTCGTGACGATCTGTCCGCCGTGCGCCTGGATGTGGCGGCCCTGCGTGTCGTACCAGTACGGCTGGAAGTAGCCGGCCGCGCTCGCACCGGGGTCGGCCAGTGCCTGGTAGTCGTCGTACAGGGGCACCGGGTCGGTGCGCGGCACGCCGTCGGCGGGGTCGGTGACGACGGCGACGACGGCCGCCGCCGCCGGGAGTGCCGAGGCGGGGGTGGATGCCGCGACCAGCGCGGCCGCCACGAGCGCCCCGATGATCCCGAGGCCGGCTTTCACTCGCATGTCTGGGCTCCGTAGTTCGTCGTCTTGGTGAGCTGCGCCCCGCTCGCGGGGTCGGTCGTGGTCAGCGTCACGGTGCCGGCGGGCACCGAGGCGGCCTTGCTCGAGAAGGCGAGCGTCGTCGACTTCCCGGCGGCGAGGTCGCTCACGGCCGAAGTGCCGAACGGCGTCGCGACGGATCCCTTGAGTGCGGCGGTGCCCGTGTTGGTGACGCCCACCGTCAGGACGACCTTGCCGACGACGCACCGCTTGGCGACCGTGACGTCTGCCGTCGGTGCGGGCGGCGTCGCGTCGGTGACGGCGAGCCACGAGATGACGGGCTTCTCACTGCCCGCGCCCTCGTTCGTGACGACGTACTCGACCGTGGTCGGCGCCGCGAGCGTGAACGTGAGCGGTGCCGTCAGGGGCGTGTTCGATCCGGAGAGCGGTACGTTGCCCTTCGCGAGCTCGACCCCGCCGGCCGAGACAGTCTGGTTCATCGTGCGGTTCAGGCCCCACCACTCGGTGAACCCGCCGGTCAGCGTGTAGGTGCCGGCCGCGAGGGGCAGACGGTAGATCAGCTTCGTCGTGTCCTGGTACAGACCCGTCGAGTACTTCTCGTTGATGTCGGTCGTCGCCTTCACCTTCATGCCGTCGGCGACGTAGCCCCACTGATCGGCCGCCGCCGAGACCTGGTCGACCTTGTCGTTGCGCAGCGTCGGCACGGCCTTCTTGACGGCGAGGTACTGCGGCGAGTCCACACCGCTCGTGCCCGAGTCGATGAAGTACACGAGCTTCGCCGGGATGATCTCGAACGAGGCGACGACGGGGTTGCCGCTCGCCGTGACCTTTCCGGTGACGGTGAGCTTCGCGTACTCGGCGCGCGGCTGCGCGGCGGATGCGGCATCCCACGTCACCGGCGTCGCGGTGCCCTTGATGTCGACCGTCGCGGGCAGTGCGTCGTTCACGCCGAGGGCGCCCTGCACTCCGACGTCGCGCGGCAGCGACTGCACGTAGACGAGCGCGAGACGCGCGTTGTAGCCGCTCGTGCCGTTGGTGCCGAATTCGAGGTCGACGACAGTGGCGGCATCCAGTGTCACCGTCTGCGACACGGCAGTCGCCGCGCCGGTCGAGGTGGCCGTCTTGGTCGCGCTCGTGAGGCCCGTGCCCTTGACCGTCGAGTAGACGTTGGTGGTGAGGCCCGCGCGCGGAGCCTGCACGCCGACGAGGTTGTACGTGCCGGCGGGCAGCGTCAGGTGGTACGTGATCGGCTTGCTGTAGTCGGCGCCGACGTACGACGAGCCCCAGTCCCCCGCCGTCCCGGCCGCGATGGTCGTGGCCGTCGTGGAGTAGCCCCACGTCGAGCCGGCCGCCGCGCCGTCCCACTTCTGGTCGGTCGATCCGTTGAGCAGGCCCGGGAAGGCGGCCTTGACCCCCGCGTACACGGAGCCCGCCGCCGAGGTGGAGGAGCCGGAGTCGATGAAGTAGTTCAGGGCGGGCGGCACGACGAGCACCGTCGCGCTGAATCGCTGGTACAGGCCCGACGCGTTCTTCTGCGTCGAGCGTCCCGTGGCGGCGAAGCTCGCGAGCTCCGCTGTCGACTTCGCCGCGTCGGCGGCGCTGAGGCTCCACGTCACGGGCGCGTCGGCCCCGACGAGAGTGAGGTGCGAGGGCAGCGCACGATCGCGCGACGTGATCGTGACGACGCCGAGGTCGACGACGTCGGCGCTCACGTCCACCGGGGTGAGCCCGTCGGCGGCCGTCTTGAGACGCGCCGTGAGGGCGGTCGCGCCCTCCGCGTCGAGCCCGTAGCCGACCGGATCGGCGACGGCGGCCTTCGCGTCGGCGAGCACGGCGGCGAACACGGTCCACGAGTCGGCGCTGTAGTCGCTCTGGGCGAGGCCCTTCACGGAGTCGACCAGCGCCGCGAGCGCCGTCGTGTCGACCTTGGTCGCATCGGCGTTGGCCTTGACGACGCCGACGGCGTCGACGTTGATCGACTCCGCGTTGGCGGTCTTGATGACGACCGAGTGCGCGGCGCTCTTGAGGCCACGCAGCATGAATGCGGTCCGCTCGCTGCCGGCGCTGTAGGTGGGGGCGGATGCCACGACCTGCACGCCGTCGACGATCACGTCGAGCGTCGGGGTGCCGGAGTTGGTGCCGATGATGTCCAGGCCCGTGCCGGTGAAGGCGTAGGTCAGTGCCGCGCCCTTCGCCGTGCTCTTGGAGGCGGAGCGCTGCCATTCGAACATGCCCTGTCCGTTGACGTGGCTCCAGTTCGCGTCGAAGCTCAGGACCTTCGTCGAGGTGTCGGCCCAGCTGGTCTGGTGCATGCCGTCGATGACGTCAGAGTAGTACGGCGTGTAGCCGGGCACGGTCTCGACCTTGAGGTTGTCGAACTGCACGAAGTTGAAGCTCGATCCGAGCTGGATGCGGCCCGTCGCCTGCGGCGTCGGGTCGGTGAAGGTCGCGACCTGCACGCCGTTGATCGAGGCGGTGTAGACGGCGCCTGCGACCTTCACGGCGATGTTGTTCCACACGCCCGCGCCGGCCTTGAAGCCTGCCGGTGCGGTGCCGGACGACAGGGTGCTGCCGAAGCGCATGAACGTCCAGGCGCCGGCGGCGTCGACCTTGAGCTCGGCGGCCGAGACGCTCTGGCCGTTGGCCGTGCCGCCCTGCTCACGGGCGCCGATCGTCGCGTACTGCGTGCCGGCCGCCTCGAAGAGCACGTCGGCCGAGACGGTGTAGTTGGCCCAGCGGGCGTCGCCGATCGTGGTCTTGGGGTCGCCGCTGTTCCAGGCGCTGCCGGCCATGCCTGGGCCCACCTGCTGGCGGAGCACACGGCCGTGCGCGGCATCCGCTGTCGTGACCGATTCGAACGCGCCGTTCGTGTCGTTCGTGTAGCGCGGGATCGCACCGTCGTCCTCGGCCTGCACGCTCGGGGTGCCCGCGGGCTTGGCCTTGCTGCCGCGCGCGTCGACGAACGACTGGCCCGAGTCCACGAGCTGACCCGTCGCGGGGTCGTAGCCCTTGATGTTCGCGAGGCCGCTGTAGTCGAAGTCGTCCGCGTAGATCGTGGCGTCGTCCGTCACGCCGTTGACGCTGCCGGTCGGGTCGGTGTCGAGCACGTCCCGGCCGCCGCCCTGAGCCGTGTACTCCCTCGAGCTCGGCAGCGCGCTGCCGTTGCCGGCCTTCGCCGTGAGGGTGCCGTCGGCGGCCTTGGTCGCCTGGTCGAGCGTCGTGAGGGTCAGGGCCGACCACGGCTTGACCGAGATCGTGTAGGTGCCCGTTCCGTCGGGGGTGACCTCGCCGACCGGCTGCAGGTAGTTCGCGTCGTAGGCCTCGCCGGCGTCGGCGGCGCGGGTCTCCCAGAGCTCGGCCGTCTGGTCGGCGCCGAGGCTCAGGTTCTTCGCGACGATCTTGTACGTCTTGGTGAACTTCGAGTCGTTGACGATGACGGTCGAGAAGTCGGAGGCGTCGGGGGCGGCGAGCGTCGTGTACGACGCTCCGCCCGCGCGCGCGCCGCTCGGCGGGTTGCCCGTGCCGAGCTCGCTGCCCGAGGCCTTCGGGATGGCGCGCCAGATGCCGGCGGTGTTGTCGGAGTTCTCCCACCCGAGCTTCGCGAACTGCGTGAACTGCTCGAGCACGGCGAGGCCGCCGTCGTAGTAGATCCAGCCCGACCACGGGTCGCGGGCGTTCACGAGCTCCTTCGAGGAGTACTGGAACCCGTCGTAGAACGACCCGATCGCCGGCTGGAAGATGTTCATCGTGCGCCGGGACGCGTTGAACCCGGTCGTGATCCAGTTGCCCATCTCGAGGGCGCTGTTGGTGCCGCCGAACTGCGTGCCGAAGCCGCCCTGCTCGTCGCTCGCGTTGTTGTTCGGGCGGTCGGCCGAGCTCGAGAAGGTCGACTGGCCCTCCGAGTTCCAGACCTCCTTGTCGAGCTGCTCGGCGATCTTCTTCATGTTGCCGGCGCTGTCGTCGGCGCTGGAGTAGTGGAAGCCCACGATGTCGACGGCGTCGCGCAGCGACGAGTCGGTCGTCGAGGTCATCGCGTTGCCGAACGCGACGGGCGGCGTGCCGACCGTGTCGGCGGCGATCGTCTCGATGCTCGTGAAGAGCTTCTTCTCCTCGGCGGTCTTGAAGCCGTTGTTCGGGTCGCCCGCGGTCGCGCCCTCGTAGCCCTTCGTGTCGGCGCTCACCCAGCCGGAGAAGTCCTTGTAGAGCTGCTGGTCGGGGGTGCTCGTCTCGTTCGTGTCGGGGTTGATCGAGTCGACCATGATCCCGTACTCGCGGTACGCCGCGAGCACGGTGTTCTTGAACCAGATGTACTGGTCGGCATTGCTCGTGACCCACGTCGGGCGGTTCCACCGGAGCAGGCTCAGATGGATGTCGCCGTGCGCGACCTTCTGCGCGTCGGCGGCGAGCTGGAAGCCGGGCTCGCGCAGCACGTTGGGGTACTCGTCGCGCGTGCGCATCGAGGCGGCGTTGGGACCCGTCGAGGTGTTGCGGTCGTTGCCCATCTCGATCTTGACCGTGTTCATGATCGGGTGGTCGCCGCCGAACAGCGTCTCGACGAGCTCCCAGTACTTGTCGGGATGCTGCGACTTGTAGTCCATCAGCAGGGCGCTGGTCGAGTTGGCCGACAGCACGCCGAAGCCCTTGAAGGTCAGGCCGTTCTTGTTGAGCGCCGCCGCGGCGACATCGGCCCCGTCCACGGTCACCGTGACGGAGTCCGCCCCAGCGGCCTGTGCCGCGATCGGCACCGCGAGCGGAGCCGCGATGACCGCCGCACTCACCGCCGTCGCCAGCGCCATCCGCATCCGACGTGAAACCCGGTCGTCCTTCGGACGAGGCATCCTTGCCTCCGACATCGGCGCTCTCCGTTTCCGTGTGACTGCGGGCACGACAACGTACCCGTAAGCGCGATTGTGCCGTGTTACCGCGAACTGTGGAACAAAACGAACACATTCGCTCATCATTGAATCGATCCGAACTTCGGAGTAGCCTTTCCGCGATGGAATCCGGAGACCCCGCACCGTTCGGCCTGTCGCGCCGGGAGCGGATCCTCGACGAGCTGCGCCGCACCGGCGCGGTGCGCGTCGCCGACCTCGCGCGAGAGCTCGGGGTCGCGGAGCTCACGATCCGCCGCGACATCAGCCATCTCGCCGACCGCGGCCTGCTCACACGCGTGCACGGCGGCGCGACGCTGCGCAGCCGCCTCGACACGACCGTGCCGACGGCGTCGGCCGCAACCGCGCCGATCCGGTTCCGGGTCGGCATGGTCACGCCGTCGCTGAGCTACTACTGGCCGCACATCATCGTCGGCGCCCGCGCCGCCGCGACCGAGCTCGGCGTGCAGCTCGTGCTGCGCGGCGCGAGCTACTCGGTCGACGACCAGCGCCGGCAGATCGCGTCGCTCGTCGAGTCGGGGAGCCTGCACGGCCTCATCGCCGCCCCCGAGACGCTCGGGGCCGACGGCCGGGCGTTCCTGCATTGGCTCGAGTCGCTGCCGATCCCCGTCGTGCTCGCCGAGCGCCGCGCGCCGTCGGCGCTCGCGCTCACGAGCCTCGAGTGGGTCACGACCGACCACGTCTTCGGCGGTTCGCTCGCCGCCGACCACCTCGCCGCGCTCGGCCACCGCCGCGTCGGCATCCTGACCTCCGCCGGATCGCCCACGTCGTGGCAGCTGCGCCGCGGCTGGGACCGCGCCGTCGCCGACCTTGGCCTCGAGGCTCCCGTCGACGTCGAGGCGACGCTCGACGCGATGGACGGCATCGCCCGCGAGGCGCTCATCGCCGACATCCTGGAACGCTGCCGCAAGACCTCGACGACGGCGCTCCTGATCCACTCCGATCCCCAGGCCGTGCTCGTGCAGCAGTACGCGCGCGACCACGGCTGGTCGATCCCGGCCGACCTCGCGATCATCGCCTACGACGACGAGGTCGCCGAGAGCGCCGAGCCGCCGATCACGGCCCTCCGCCCGCCCAAGCAGCACGTGGGCCGCCTCGCGGTCGAGACGATGGTCGCGCGTCTGGTCGACGGCACCCGCCGTCCCGTGCAGCGCACGTACGTGCTGCCCGTGCTCCACCCCCGCGAGTCCACCGCACCGTAGCGCGGGCTCGGCGCCGGCGGGGCACAACTGAGGGGAATTCGCGCGACACGCCGGCGCCCGCCCGCGCGTCGCGCGGGATCCCCGCGGATGTGCACGAAAACGGCGGCGCGGGATGCCTCACCCGTGGCCCCTCGCGGGTTCACGTTCGACGCTTCGACAAGCTCAGCGACCGGATGAGGGATGCACCCAACCCCGGTCCCCGAGCTTGTCGAGCCAGTGCACACAGCTGCGGGGAAATCGGCCGACACGCCGGGGCGAGCCCGCGCGTCGCGCGGGATCCCCGCAGCTGTGCACGAAGACGGCGGCGCGGGATGCCTCACCCGTGACCCCTCGCGGGTTCACGTTCGACGCCTTCGACAAGCTCAGCGACCGGATGAGGGATGCACCCAACCCCGGTCCCCGAGCTTGTCGAGGGGGCGGGGAGCGGCGGGACGAGGGTCAGCGCGATGCGAGGAGCGCCGCGATGCGGTCGAGCTGCGAGGCGTCCTCGAGGGCCGAGCCGACGGCGACGACGCGCACGCCGGCATCCAGGAACTCCGCCGCGTTCGAGGCGTCGATGCCGCCCGTCGCGACGAACGTCGCCTGCGGGAACGGCCCGCGGATGTGCCGGAACCACGACGTGCCGAGCCACGTCGCGGGGAACGCCTTGAGCCACGTCAGGCCGAGCGACAGCGCGAGCTGCACCTCGGTCGGCGTCGCGACGCCGGGAAGG
>NZ_JBIQWL010000008.1:113965-163624 GCF_044325405.1 Microbacterium alkaliflavum
GCGCGAGCTGCACCTCGGTCGGCGTCGCGACGCCGGGAAGGATCGGGATGCCGGCATCCTGCGCCGCCCGCACGACGACCGGGTCGAGTCCGGGCGACACGAGATAGGCGGCGCCCGCGGCCTGGGCCTGCGCGACCTGCTCTGCCGACACGATCGTGCCCGCGCCGACGAGCTTGCCGCGCTCGGCGCCGAGGCGCACGAGCTCGCGCAGCGCGCGCTCGTCCTCGTCGGTCTGCAGCGGCACTTCGACCGAGTCGATGCCGAGGTTCCACGCGGTGGTCGACAGCTCGGCGGAGCGCTCCACGCCCATGCCGCGCAGGATCGCCATGACCGGCACGCGCCCGAAGATGGTCTCGAAGTCGGTCATGTCGTGGTCCTCTCGTCGACGGAGTCGCTCGTGGTCTGCAGGGTGAGCGCCGCGCGGTGATGCCCGCGCCGCAGGCGCTCGGCCGGGGCGAGGCCCTCGAGGAGCGCCGAGAGGTAGCCGCCCGCGAAGGCGTCGCCCGCGCCGACGGCTTCGACGACCTCGACCCGCAGCGCGGGCTCGAAGACGGCCCCCGAGCCGACGAAGGCCGTCGCGCCGACGTCGCCGTCCTTCACGACGAGCTCGGCGACTTCGGGCATGAGATCGCGGATGGATGCGGCATCCCCCGTGTCCCAGAGCACTTCGGCCTCATCCCGCCCGACGAACACGATGTCCGCGCGAGCCGCCAGCGCGAGCAGCGCGGGTCCTGCCGCAGCAGCGGACCACAGCGGCGCTCGGTGGTTGACGTCGAAGCTCACCGTCACCCCCGCATCCCGGGCCCGCCCGATCAGAGCCTCGAGGAAGGATGCCGCCGAGGAGGAGATCGCCGCCGTGATGCCCGACACGTGGAGCACGGCGACGCCGTCGAGGTCGACCGCCGAGGCGTCCGCGGCGGAGAGGAAGGAGGCCGCCGATCCCGCGCGGTAGTACCGCACGCCGTGGCCCGGGTCTTTGAAGTACACGCCGGTGGGATGCCGCGCATCGAACTCGACCGCCGAGACATCCACTCCCCGCTCGCCGAGCTGCCGCGCGATGCGGTGCCCGAGCGGGTCGTCGCCGAGTCGGCTGAACCACCGCGCCGGAACGCCGAACGAGGCGACGTGCGCCGCGACGTTCGACTCGGCGCCGCCCGCGTCGACACGGAAGTCCGCGGCATCCGTCAGCCTCTCCGCGGTCGCCGGCGTGACCATCGCCATGGTCTCGCCGACCGCGAGAAGTGCTCCCATCATCGCAGGTCGGTGACCGGAGCCGGGTCCATGTCGTCGAACGCCTGGTTCTCGCCCGCCATCGCCCACACGAACGAGTAGGCCGCGGTGCCGACGCCCGAGTGCAGCGACCAGCTCGGCGAGATGATCGCCTGGCGGTCGGCGACGACGAGGTGGCGCGTCTCCTCACGCTCGCCCAGCAGGTGGATGACGCGGGCGTCCTCGGGGATGTCGAAGTAGAGGTAGCACTCGGTGCGACGGTCGTGCGTATGGGCGGGCATCGTGTTCCACATCGAGCCCGGGTGCAGCTCGGTGACGCCCATCACGATCTGGCACGAGCGCACGCCGTTCTCGTGGATGTACTGGTTGAGCGTGCGGCGGTTCGAGGTGAGCTGGTCGCCGAGCTCGCGCACGGTGCCCTCACCGGGCGAGACGAGCGCGCTGGGGTACGACGTGTGCGCGGGCGCCGAGAACAGGTAGAACTGTCCTTCCCCGTCGAACGTGACGGACAGGATGCCGCGGCCGAGGTACAGGCACGCGCCCTTGACGAGCGTGTAGACCTCGCCGTCGGCGGTCACGGTGCCCGTGCCGCCGACGTTCACGATGCCGAGCTCGCGGTGCTCGAGGAAGTGGTCGCTGCGGATCTCGGGGTAGCCCGTGAGCTCGAGCGGGGCACCTGAGGGCACCGCGCCGCCGAGCACGACGCGGTCGTGGTGCGTGTAGACCAGACGGATCTCGCCGGGCACGAACACGTCGGGCACGAGGTACCGCTCGCGCAGGTCGGCCGTCGTCATGCCAGGGATCTGGTCGGGGTTGGTCGCGTAGCGCTGCTGCATGGCTGCTCCTGGATATCGGGGTGAAGGGGGTCTCAGCGCACGAGCCAGCCGCCGTCGACGGGCACGATGGCGCCCGTGACGTAGGCCGCGGCGTCCGAGGCGAGGAAGACGAAGGCGCCCTGCAGGTCGGCGGGTGTGCCCCAGCGGCCGGCGGGGATGCGGGAGACGATGGATGCCTCGCGCGCCGTGTCGGCACGCAGCGCCGCCGTGTTGTCGGTCGCCATGTAGCCGGGGGCGATCGCGTTGACCGTGACGCCCGAGGCGGCCCACTCGTTCGCGAGCGCTTTCGTGAGGCCCGCGACGGCGTGCTTGGACGCCGTGTAGGCGGGGACGAGGATGCCGCCCTGGAACGACAGCATCGACGCGACGTTGATGATGCGGCCATGGCCCTGCGCGATCATGTGCCGCCCCGCGGCCTGCGAGAGGTGGAAGACGGCGTCGAGGTTGACCGAAAGGACGTCGGTCCAATCCTCCGCGGCGTACTCGGCGGCCGGCGCACGGCGGATCGTGCCGGCGTTGTTGACGAGGATGTCGACACGGCCGAGCTCGCCGACGACCTCGTCGACCGCCGAGGCGAGGTCGGCGGGGGCCGCGCCGACGAGGTCGCGGCGCACGCTGTGCACGCGACGGCCGGCCGCCTCGACGAGGGCGATCGTCTCGGCGGGGTCGCCGCGATCGATGAGGGCGATGTCGGCGCCGGCCTCGGCGAGCGCGACCGCGGCGCCCTGGCCGAGCCCGCGGCTCGACCCCGTGACGAGGGCGACGCGACCGTCGAGGCGGAACGAGTCGAGGATCATGCGGCGGCCTCCTGTGCGGCGACGAAACGGGTGGTGAGCTCGCCGAGGCGCGAGACGCGCACCGTGACGGCGTCACCGTCGGCGAGCGGCCGGTGCACGGCCTGCGCGTCGGAGAGCTTCTGCGGCGTGCCTGTCGAGACGATGTCGCCGGGCTCGAGCGTGAGCACCTGGCTCAGATGATGGATGACGAACGCGACGCTGAAGATCGTCGTCGACGTCGACTGCGACACGGTGACGACGCCGTCGCGCACGACCTCGACGAGAAGATCCTGCGGATCGGGCACCTCGTCGGGCGTCACGACCCACGGCCCGAGCGGCGCGAACCCGTCGGAGCACTTGCCGAGCGCCCACTGGCTCTGCCGCCGCTGCCAGGCCCGATCGGAGACGTCGTTGAGGATCGTGTAGCCGCCGACGTGCTCGAGGGCGTCTTCCAGCGACACGCGCTGCGCGCGGCGCCCGATGACGATCGCGACCTCGCCCTCGTAGTCGACGTCGGTCGCGCCGGGCGGGATCACGACGGCGTCGCACGGACCCGCGAGCGTGTTCGGCGTCTTGACGAAGACGTCGGGCCACTCGGGGTCGTTCGCCGTCGGGTCGACGCCGTCGGGGACGTGCCCGCGGTAGTTGTAGCCGAGGCAGAGGATCTTTCCGGGCACGACGGGGGCGAGCAGGTCGGCGTCGTCGAGCCGCGGCAGGCGGGCCCGATCGTGGGCGTCGGTCTCGGCGCGGACGGCGGCGAGCAGGTCGGGGTCGCCGAGGATCGCGACGAGGTCGGCCGCGGCATCCGCGAGTTCGACGACCCGGTCGGTGCCCTCGGCGTCCGTCACGACGGACGCCGCGCGTGGACCCGCCGACGTGCCGATGGTGACGAGCCTCACCAGTAGGGCTTCCAGCCCGGGAGCGCGCGCCGCGTGAGCGCCTCGAGGTAGAAGTAGTCGCCCCAGAGGTTGCCCTCGTCGACGCCGTTGTCCTTCGGCAGGTCGTAGACGCCGTGCAGGAGCAGCGCGTCGGAGTCCTCGGAGCGCTCGGGCGTGTAGTTCTCGATGAGCGAGACGAGGATGGCGTGCGCCGCCGCCGTCGCGCGCGCAGCGCGCTCGGTGCCCGGCTCGAGGTCGGCGAGCTCGAAGAGCCCGCACACGGCGATCGCCGCCGCCGAGCTGTCGCGGGGCGCGTCGCTGCCGTCGTGGTAGACGAGGTCCCAGTACGGCACGTCGTCGGAGGGGAGGTGCGCGAGGAAGTAGTCGGCACACCGCCACGCCGCCTCGAGAAGCTCGGGGTCGCCCGTCGCGCGGTGGTTGAGCGCGAAGCCGTACACGCCCCAGGCCTGGCCGCGCGCCCAGCACGAGTCGTCGTGCGCGCCCTGCTCGGTCGCGCCGCGCAGCGGCTCGCCGGTGGAGGCATCCCAGTAGAAGGTGTGGAAGGTGGAGTCGTCCTCGCGGAGGATGTGCACACGGAGCTCGGTCGTGTGGCGGCGCACCGCCTCGGCGAAGCGCTCCTGGCCGGTCTGCTCGTACGCCCACGTGAGCAGCGGCATGTTCATGAGGCTGTCGATGATCGTGCGGCCGCGCTGCGCGGGGTCGGACAGGTCGCCCCACGCCTGGATGACGCCGGCAGGCTCGAGGTAGCGCAGCATCAGGTGGTCGGCCGCGAGGAGCGCCGCCTCGCGCGCGCTCTCGTCGCCGAGCAGGCGCCAGGGGGCGACCGAGGCGAGCGTGTACAGGAAGCCGAGGTCGTGCGTGTCGAGGTCTTCGCCCGCCCGCACGCGACGCTCGAAGTCGGCGGCGTGGCGGAGCGCGGCATCCCGGAATTCGCCGTCGCCCGTGAGCTCGAACGCGAGCCACTGCATGCCGGCCCAGAAGCTCGTCGTCCAGCCGCGGTTGCCGCCCTCGGGGAAGCGCCCCTCGGCGGGCCGCAGCGGGTAGCGGCCGTCGGTCGTGGTGTCGTCGGGATACAGGTCGCCGAAGGCGGTGATGTTGCGGCGAACGGTGGCGAGGGCTCCGGCGAGGGCCGGCTCCGCCGCCACGGCGGTCCGCTCCTGGGTCGGGGGCGTGGTCGTCATCGGTGTCGTGTTCCTTCGTCGGTCTTTCAGGCGGTCTTCGTGTCTTCGATGGCGAGCACGGGCCGGAGGGTGAAGCGGGAGTTGGCCCACGCGAGGTAGAGGGCGGCGGATGCGGCGATCCCGATCGCGATGGCGGGCAGCGACGCGAAGAGCGCGGCCTGCGCCGCCAGCACGAGGAGCGAGACGGCCGATAGGTACCAGCGGCGCACGGCGAGCCAGGCGCTCGCGCGGAGGAGGTCGCGCAGCCGCGCGCCGGGCTCCTCCGCGATCGCGACGAAGGCGAGGAGTCCGATCCCGAGGGCGAGCAGAGTCAGCACGCCGAGAAAGGGGATCGCCACGACGCCGAACGGCGAGTCCGAGAAGAACCGCACATCGACGAGCAGCACGACGACGAGTGCCGACAGCATCCCGCCGAGGGCGACTGCGGGGCGCCAGGTCGCCCGCCAGCCCCGCACGAAGTCGCGGGCGACGCTCGTCGAGCCGGCGGCGTGCTCGCGGAACACCGCGAACGCCGCCGTGACGCCGGGTGCCGCGAAGGGCGCCGCGATCGCGAGGAGCGGCCACGACCGCGCGGGGTCGGTCATCACGAGCAGCACGACCAGCGGGAGGCTCGCGACCAGCAGGAGCGCGTTCGTCATGAGGCCGAGGTAGACGACGCCGAAGACGTTCGCGTACGACTCGTGAGAGATGCGGCGCAAGGCGTTCATCCCTTCATTCCGCTCGTCGCGATGCCCTCGATGAAGAAGCGCTGGCCCAGCAGGAAGATGATCGCGATCGGGATGATCGAGATCGTCAGGCCCGCGAACAGAAGCGCGTAGTTCGTGTCGTACAGGTTCGAGACGAAGCTCTTCAGGCCCAGCTGGATCGTCCAGAGGTCGGGGTTGCGCAGGTAGATGAGCGGTCCGAGGTAGTCGTTCCACGTGCTCACGAAGGTGAGCAGGGTCAGCGAGGCGAGAGCGGGGATCGACAGGGGCAGCATGATGCGGCGCCAGATCGCGTACTCGCTCAGGCCGTCGAGGCGGGCCGCCTCGGAGAGCTCCTCGGGGATGGTCTCGTAGTACTGCTTCATGAGGAACACGCCGAACGCGCCGAACGCCTGGATGAGGATGATGGCCCACAGCGTGTTGGAGACCTTGAAGTTCGAGAGCAGGATGAACTGCGGGATCATGTACGACTGCCACGGCACGGCGATCGTGCCGATGTAGACGAGGAACAGCACGTCGCGACCGGGGAAGCGCATCTTGGCGAAGCCGTAGGCGGCGAACGATCCCGTCAGCACCTGCAGGAACGTCACGACGACCGCGAGCACGAGGGTGTTGCGGATCCACGTGAGCATGTTCGACTGCGTCCAGATGTCGACGTAGTTGCTCCACACGAATGTCTCGGGGAACCACTTGATCGGCACCGAGAAGACTTCGTTGGCCGACTTCAGCGAGCTCATGACCATCCAGAAGAACGGCAGGAGAAGGCCCGCGGCGGCGATGACGAGCAGCGTGTAGCCGACGATGCGGAGCAGACGCTGTCGCGGCGTGAGCTTCGTCTTGTCGACGGGCGGCGGGGACTGCTCCTCCGCGACACCCTGCAGCTGCCGGCGGGTGATGGGGCTTTCGATGGCGGTCATCAGTAGCTCCTCCGCTTGTTCCAGAAGAACTGGATGATCGTGACGACGATGCACATGAGGAAGAGCGCGACGGCGGCGGCGGACGCGTAGCCGAACTGGCTCTCCTCGAAGCCCTTCTTGTAGATGAACTGCGACAGCACGAGGGTCGACTGGCCGGGCCCGCCGTTGGTCATGACGAGGATGAGGTCGAAGATCTTGAACGAATTGATCGTGAGCATGACCGTGACGAAGAACATCGTCGGGCGCAGGCACGGCAGCGTCACGTTGAAGAACCGCTGGAAGACGTTGGCACCGTCGACGCGGGCGGCTTCGTGCAGCTCGCGGGGCACCGTCTGCAGGCCCGCGAGGAACAGGATCATGTAGTAGCCCATGTCGCGCCATGTGCTCACGATGACGACGGCGGGCATCGCCCACTCCGCCGAGGTGAGCCATCCCGGCGGATTCTCGAAGCCGATGAACCGCAGGATCTGGTTGATCGGCCCGTAGTCGGGGCTGAAGAGCAGGTTCCACACCACCGCGATCGCGACGATCGAGGTGATGTAGGGGAAGAAGGCCGCGGTGCGGAAGAACGCGATGCCGCGGAGCTTGTTGTTCAGGAGCAGCGCGAGGCCGAGCGACACCGCGATCGTCAGCGGGATGTGCATGACGGAGTAGTACAGCGTGTTGACGACCGCGATGCGGAAGCTGCCGTCGCCGAGCAGGCGCTGGAAGTTCGCGAGGCCGATCCAGTCGGCCTTGCCGAACACGTTCCAGTTCGTGAACGACATGTAGAACAGCGTCACGACGGGCACGAGGGTCAGCAGAGCGAACCCGAGGAAGTTCGGGAGGATGAAGCTCCAGCCGATCAGGGTGTTGCGCAGCGCCAGCTTCGACCGCCGTCGGCGGGGTGATGCGGGCGGTTTCGCGGCGGTGGCGACGTCGTCGGCGACGAGGCTCGTCATGGGGTCCTCCTGAGGGGGAAGGTCGAGATGGCGGGGCGGCCGGACAGCTCACGCAACGGCCCGGCCGCCCCAGGTCGGTCAGTCGAGACCGACCTCGTTCTTCACGCGGTCCTCGGCGGTCTTGATCGCGTCGTCGATGCTGGAAGAGCCCGACATGACAGCCGTGTGCAGGTCGCCCAGGATGCCCTGGATCGCCGCGGTCTTGCTCGACGTCGGGTTCTCGGGCTTGGTCTCGTGCGTCGAGAAGGCGAACTTCGACAGGTCGTCGGTGGGTGCGCCCTTGACCGAGAAGTACGTGTCGACGACCGAGTCGTTCAGGAGCGCCGGCGTGATGCCGATCGCGGCGAGCGCCTTGGCGGCGTCCTCACTCGAAGCGAACTCGAGGAACTCCTTGGCGGCGGTGACCTTCGCCTTGTCGACGTTGGCGTTGATCGAGAAGCCGGTCGGGTCGCCGAACGTCACCGGAGTGTTGTCGAGTCCCGTCGTCTTCGAGTCGAGCTGCGGGATCGGCGCGATGCCCCAGTTGAAGGTGTCGGCGTCGCCCGAAGCCTGCTGCGCGATGAGCGTCGCGACGAACCACGTGCCCATGGGCAGCATCGCGGCGTTCTGCTTGCCGAACTCGCCCTGGTAGGTGAGCTGGTTCGCGCTCGAGGTGTTGAAGTCGACCTGCGAGCCGTCGTTCTGCAGGGCGAGGACGCGGTCGTAGTAGGGCTTGAGGTAGCCGTAGTCGCCGCTCAGGATGTCGCCGTCCTTCGACTGCGCGTTCGCGAAGCCCTGGACCGTCGACTGCCAGCGGTGCTGGTAGGTGCCCTTCGCGGCGCTGCCGGCGGCGCTGAGGCCGTCGGTGAGCTTTGCTGCGGCTTCGTCGTAGTCGTCCCACGTCCATGTGCCGTCGGGGTAGTCGACGCCGGCCTTGTCGAAGAGGTCCTTGTTGTAGAAGAGCACCCAGGAGTCCTGGCGGTAGGGCACGCCGTAGGCCGTGCCGTCGACCTCGTACGACGAGGTGCCGCTGATGCCGTCGGGCAGCTTGACGTCGGAGACGTCCATGAGCTGGCCGCCCTCCTGGAAGGTCGTGACGTACTTGACCTCCTTCTGCGTGATGATGTCGGGGCCGACGCCCGCGGCGAGGTCGGCGGTCACGAGCGTGTTGTAGTTCGCCGGGTCGTACTCCTTGAGCTCGACCGTGACGTCGGGGTGCTTCTCGTGGAACGCGTCGGCGAGCGTCTGGAACTCGGGCGTCGTCTGGAGGCTCCAGCCCGAGAGCGTCAGGGTCACAGGACCCGACGATTCGGTGGGCTCGTCGCCCGAGCCGCCGCTGCAGGCGGCGAGCGACAGCGTTGCCACGACGGCGATGCCCGCCGCTGCTGCGAACTTGCGCTTCATTGTGATGCTGCTCCTTTGCGAGTGCAGATTCGGGACCCTCCATCGGGTCCGGGGGGTCACCGGGTCGTTTGGACGATCCGGAGGTCTGGAAGGGGCGTCGTCGTCGCGACGCCGTCGGGCCACGTGACGCGGGCCTCGCCCGCGACGGTCTCGAGCCGCGCGGCGCCGAGGTCGGCGGCCGCGCCGGCGAGCTCGACGATGACGGCCACGCGCTCACCCGCGATCGCGGGGAACGTCACGACGGGCACGCTCGCCGTCGCCCCGAGGGGCGTCGAGTCGGGGCGCTCCTCGACGCCTGCGCTGCCCGGCCCGAGGAGGGGATGGATGCCGCTGCTCAGCCGTGCCGTCGTGGCGCGGGCCGTCTCGTTCACCGCCGCCGCCGCGTCGGCGACCGCCCACCCGCCGACGCGGAGGGTCAGGACGCGGTCGAAGCCCGGCTCGAGCGAGTCGACGTCGACGATCCGCACCTCCCACGGGCCGCGCGCGAGGGAGCGGACGGTGAGGCGGCCGGCGACCATGACGTCGCCCTGGATGCCCGAGCCGTGGCGCACCTGGGTGTCGGCGGGCTCGATCCAGTGCGCGGGCCAGGTCGAGGCGGCGACGCCGACCGGGGTCTCGCCGTCCGCGTCGACGTGCACGTCGAGAAGCTCCATGGCGGCGCGGTGCGTCGCCTCCCCCGCGTCGTCGACGAGGGCGACGGACTGCTCGAGCGGCTCGCGCCAGGCACGGCCGTTGGCGAGCGGAGCCGTCGCCGTCGAATAGCCGAGCCGCGCGTACAGCGGCGAGTCGCCGACGAGCGAGCCCTCGATCGCGTGGTCGGTGCCGTGGTTGATCACCCGCACGATGCCGTCGGCGCGCGTGCCCGAGACGAGCCAGCCGGCCGCGCGCACGGCGCGCAGCGAGTCCGACGTCTCGACGGGCAGCGGCTCGGCGGGCGCGCTCCACACGGGGTGGTCGGCGGGGAGCGAGATGCCGAGGAGCCCCTTCGTGGCCCAATACGGCGACGCGGGCCCGGAGTAGGCCTGCGCGAGGCGACGCCAGTCGCCGTGCCAGCCCATGCTGAGCAGGTCGCGGGAGTCGGGCACGCCGTTGCCCTCGAAGTGGCCGACGACGCGGTTCGCGGCGTGGCGCAGGGCCCCGAGCGAGGTGGAGGGGACCTCGGCGAGCGCGCCGACCCAGAACGGAGCGGCGGCGGCGAAGCGGTAGATGAGGCTGCGGCCCTGGATGAGGGGCGACCCGTCGGCGCCGACGAGCGCGACGGCGTCGCGAAGGAAGCGGTCGAGCAGCGCGATGTCCTTGACGGTGCGGCCGCCCGCGAGCTCGGGCGCGCCCTGCATGCGCGACCACAGCACGGGGTAGAGGTGCAGCGCCCAGCCGACGTAGTGGTCGTAGGAGCGCTCGTCGCCGTCGGAGAGCCAGCCGCCCGGGCGGGCGAACGAGTCGTGCAGGGCGAGGTCGTCGGCCACGTCGCGCGGCGACCACGGCCCGCCCACGGAGCGGAGGAAGGTCTGCACGACGAGCCGGAACCAGAGCCAGTTCGTGCGGGGGTAGGTCGCGTCGCCGACGGCGGGCGAGAAGTAGGCGATGACCCGATCCTGCGTGACGCGGTCGAGCCGGTCCCAGATCCACGGGCGCGTCATGTCGAGGATGAGGGCGAGCGAGGCGGCCTCGACCTTGGCCTGAGGGTGCTCGTCGAGCCGCACCCAGCGGTCGGGTGCGTCCGGGTCGACTCCGGTCTGGATGCCGCGGGCATAGAACTCGATGAGGTCGTCGACGCCCTGGCCGCGCTCGCCCGCGATGCGGAAACCCGCGAGCAGGAACGTGCGAGCGAACCCCTCGAGCCCGTCGACGGCGTTCCCGTAACCTCCTTCCGCACCGGGAGGCGTGATGCGAGCGTGGCCGGGCGAGGCCCAGGCCTGCGCGCCGGCGAGGAGACGGTCCGCGTACCGGAGCCACTGCGCGCGGCTCCAGTCCGGCGTCGATGCGCCCTGCGGGGTGTCGTCGTTGCGCGTCACCGTCGTTCTCCTTTGAAGTCCTTCGCGGCCCAGACTGCGGCCGTTTGGGAGATTAGCAATCAATTTCGTTCATAGCAACACATTGTTTTTCCTTCTTGATCGTTTATGATCGTTTACATGACGACCGATGTGGCATCGCGGCTGCTCGACGAGCTGCTCCCGTGCTCGGAGGCGCTTCCCGTCGCGCCCGCGAGCGACCGCACGGTCTGGGATCCCCGAGCCCTGGACGCCGTCACGATCGCCGATCTCCTGGGTCGGGCCGAGGCGGATCTCGACACGTCCTGGCCTCTTCCCCTCGCGAGCCAGGCGGCGCGCGTGCATCGCGACGGCGACCGCTCGGAATGGGAGTCGCTCGCCTTCGCGCGCCAGCGACGCCTGAGCCGCGCCGCCGTCGCCGCAGCCGTCACGCTCGAGGTGCGCTGGATCGACGAAGTGGCCGACGGCGTCGTGCTGCTGTGCGAGCAGAGTTCGTGGTGCTGGCCCGCCCACGACGACACCTCCGTGCGCCACGGCGCGGTCCTCGCGACGGTCGACGACCCGTTCCTCGACCTCGGCGCCGGCGAGGTGGTCGGCCAGCTCGCCTGGATCGACCGGCTCCTCGGCGCGCAGCTCGACGACCGCTACCCGGGGCTGCGCACCCGGATGCGCCGCGAAGCACACCTGCGTGTCGTCGACCCCTTCCTGCGCCGCCGCGACTGGCACTGGCTCGGACTCGACGGCGACGTGCACAACTGGAACCCCTGGATCCACGGCAACGTGCTGCTCGCGGCGCTGCAGCTGCTCGACGACCCCGCCCTCCGTGCCGAAGTCGTCGCCCTCGTCGTCGAGGGGCTCGACCGCTACATCGCGGCCCTCCCCGACGACGGCGCGATCGACGAGGGCTACTCCTACTGGTGGAACGGCGCGTGCCGTGCCCTCGAGGCTCTCGACCTGTTCGCCTTCGCGACCGAGGGGCGATGGGATGCCGCGTCCAGCGTCGCCGGGTTGCGCGAGACCGTCGCGTTCCCGCACCGAACGCATCTCGGCGGCGACTGGTACCTCAACCTCGCCGACGGGCAGGCCCGCCCGACCTGGGAGCAGCCCTGGCACGCGCTGCACCGCGCCGCGCGGCGCGTCGGCGACGACGACGCGCGGCGCCACGCGGCGGCGCAGCGACGCGACGGCGAACCGCTCGTGACCGAGCGTGAGGGGCTCGGCCGCCTGCTGCGCGGGCTGACCGACGCCGCCTGGCGCGCCGAGGAGCCGACGACCCCGCCTCTCCCGCGCGATGTGTGGCTGCCGTCGACGCAGGTGCTCCTCGCGCGCGAGCACGCCGGCTCGACACAGGGCCTGACGCTCGCGGTGAAGGGCGGGCACAACGCCGAGCACCACAATCACAACGACGTCGGCTCGTTCGTGGTCGCGGTCGACGGCGTGCCCGTGCTCGTCGACGCGGGCCGCCCGACCTACACGGCGGCGACCTTCGGACCGGACCGCTACGAGATCTGGACCATGCAGAGCACGTGGCACAACGTGCCCGAGATCCGCGGCACCGCGCAGCCCGCGGGCGCCGAGTACGCGGCATCCGCCGTCGCCGCCTCGGTCGCCGACGCGCGGTCTGCGCTCGCCCTCGAGCTCGCGGGCGCCTACGACGCGCACGGGCTCGTCTCCTGGCGGAGGGATGCCGCGCTGGAGCGCGCCGCGGGACGCGTCGTCGTCGACGACACGTGGGAGCTCGAGCCGTCGACGGGTGCCGACGAGCCGCCCACGACCGTGCGCCTGCTCGCCGCGGGGCGCGTGGAGCCGCTGTCCGACGGTGTGCGCGTGACACCGCTCGACGGTGCGCGCCCCGTCGTCGTGCGCTGGCCCGCCGAGGTGCCCGCGACGCTCGTCGCGAAGCCGCTGCACGACCCGATGCTCTCCGACGTGTGGGGCGACACGCTGACACGCGTCGACCTGCTCGTCACGGACCGCCGAACCCTCCGCGTCACGGTAGAACTGGACGCAGCCACCGACAAGGACCCCCGATGACCGATCAGCCGAACCACGCTCCGCTCGCCCCGGCGCGTCGCGCCCACGTGCTCGCCGCGCTCTCGCGCGACGGCATCGTGCGCGTCTCGCAGCTCATCGACGACCTCGGCGTGACGCCCGTCACGGTGCGGCGCGACCTCGCGCAGCTCGAGGAGGAAGGCCTGCTCGTGCGGGTGCACGGCGGCGCCGTCGTTCCTGACGGCAACGGGCACGCCGAAGCCGCGGGCACGGCGGACGACGCCGTGACCGACGCATCCGATTCCCTCGCCGTGCTCGTTCCCTCGCTCAACTACTACTGGCCCAGCGTCGTGCGCGGCATGGAGCGCGAGGCGCGCCGCCGCGGCTATCGGCTCCTGCTGCGCGGCGCCTCGTACGAACTGCAGGACGAGCGGCCCGTGCTCGAGCGGCTCGTGCACTCGGACGGGGTCAAGGGCCTCATCGTCGCGCCGAACACCGACACGCCCCACGCGCAGGACGTCGTCCAGTGGCTCGCGCAGTGCGGGGTGCCGAGCGTCCTGACCGAGCGCGACGCGTTCGTGCTGCCCGATCGCACGCCGGTCGAGTCCGTGACGTCGGACCACGCGCTCGGCGCCGTGCTCGCCGCTCGTCACCTCGCCGATCTCGGACACCGCAAGGTGGGACTCGTGCTCTCGCGCGACTCCCCCACGTCGCGGAAGATCGCCGCCGGATGGGAGGCGGTGTGCGACGAGCTGGGCCTCACGCCGACGCAGCATTTCGAGCACTTGCTGCCCGACCGCAGCAGCCTCGACTTCTCCGACGCAGTGAACGCGTCGCTCGACCGGGCGATGGAGAGCGGCACGACGGCCCTCCTCGTGCATCCTGACGCCGAGGCGATGGCCTTCGTCGACCTCGCACTCGCCCGGGGCATCTCGGTGCCGGGGGATCTGTCGCTCATCGCCTACGACGACGAGGTGGCGGAGCTGTTCACACCGGCCCTGACGGCCGTGAGCCCGCCGCGGATGGACGTCGGCGCCGCCGCCGTCGACCTCCTCATCCGCCGCATCCAGGAGCCCGACCGCCCCGTCCACCGCGTGACCCTCAACCCGACGCTGCACGTGCGCGAGTCGACGGCGCCGCCGCGCTCTCACTGATCGATGATCGACCCGTTCGAGTTCTCGCCGTGGGACTTCTGGACCCGCGCCGACGCAGCGGCCCACGACCGCCAGCGCGCCCTGCTGTCCGGGCTGGGTGAGCGCCCCGGGCATGAATTGGGTGAGGGATGCTTCGTCTCCGAGCTCGCGTCCGTCGACAACGACGCGCTGCGACTCGGAGACCGGACATACGTCGCGGCCGGCGCGTACCTGACCGGATCGCTGCGGGCCGGGACCGACTGCAGCATCAACCCGTACGCCGTGGTGCGGGGCACGGTCGAACTCGGCGACGGCGTGCGCATCGGCGCGCACACGTCGATCCTCGGCTTCAACCACACGATGAGCGACCCCGAGCTGCCCGTCTTCCGGCAGCCGCTCACGGCGAAGGGCATCCGTATCGGCGACGACGTGTGGGTCGGGTCGCACGTGGTGATCCTCGACGGCGTCACGGTCGGCGACCACTCGGTGCTCGCGGCGGGAGCCGTCGTCACGAAGGACGTCCCCGCCGGAGCGATCGTCGGCGGCAACCCCGCGAAGCTGCTGCGGTGGCGCATCCCTCCCACCGGACCCCGTGGCGACCTGGGCGCCCGGCTCGCGGCGTTCGCCGATCGGGCCCGCGACCAGGCCGGCGACGTGCTCGACCGTTCGTGGGAGGGCTCGCTGTTCGCCGACCGGCCGGGCGTGGCGCCGACCGTGCGTGCGCAGGCCGACGCGATCGAGATCGCCGACCTGCTCCTGGGCACGGCGCCGCCGCAGGCGCCCCTCGAGACTCAGATCGAACGGCTTCGGGGATGGCAGGATGCCGCGACCGGCCGTGTGCCGCGGCTCTGCTCGCCTGCAGCAGAGCCCGACGACCCCGATGTCGCGTATCACGTGCTGTCGGTCGGCTACGCGCTCGACCTGCTCGACTCGGGGTTCGCGCATCCGCTCACGCTCGTGACGGCGTCGTCGGCGGGCGAGATCGCATCGTTCGTCGACGGCCTGCCGTGGGGCGACCGGGCCTGGCACGCGGGGCACTGGGTGGACGCGCTCGGCACGGCGCTGCTCTGGTCGAAGCGCCGCGGCGACGCGCTGCCGACGGGCATCCACGAGTCCCTCCTCGGCTGGCTCGTGACGCACGCCGACCCGGCCACCGGCATGTGGGGCCCGATCGGGGCCGACGGCAGCCGACTGCAGATCGTGAACGGCTTCTACCGCGCCTCGCGCGGCACGTTCGCACAGTTCGGGATGCCGCTGCCCTACCCCGAGCGCGTCGTCGACACCGTGCTCGCGCACGTGCGCGACGACCGGTACTTCCGGCCCGACCGGCACGATGCGTGCAATGTGCTCGACGTCGCGCATCCCCTGTGGCTCACCCGAGCGACCGGCTACCGCGCCGAGGAGGTCGCGGCGACCGCCCGCCGGCTGCTCGCCGACGCGCTCGACCGGTGGGTGGACGGCGAGGGCTTCGGCTTCCGCGCGCCGAGCCGTGACGACCCGTCGCGCGAGGCATCCCGACCCGGGCTGCAGGGCACCGAGATGTGGCTCGCGACGATCTGGTACCTCGCGGACCTCGCGGGCGTCTCGGACGCGCTGGGCTACCGCCCGCGCGGAGTGCATCGTCCCGAGCCCGCCCCGCTCTGACCCGAGCGGCTCAGCGACCGAATCCAGGGTCACCCCACCCCCGGTCCCCGAGCTTGTCGAGGGGTCGACGCCGAACGACACGCTCCTCGGGAGCGCGGGCCTCGACGCTTCGACAAGCTCAGCGACCGAATCCAGGGTCACCGACGACACAAGAGGGATGCCGCGACCCTCTACGGCCGCGGCATCCCGTTTCTTGCTGTCCGTCAGTTGCAGGACGCCGCCGGGTAGGCCGCCTCCAGCGTCGCCTGGGTCGGGTGTCCGTCCACCACAGCGGACACCACCACCCCTGCCGACCCCGCCGGAACGCTCGCGAGCTTCGACGTGAACGTCGCCGACGTCTTCTTGCCCGCCCCGAGGTCGTCGATCTTCTTCGTGCCGTACGCCGTCGTCAGCGCCACGTCGAGCGGCACGTCGTCGGTGTTCTCGACCGACACGACGAGGGTCACCTTGCCGGCGACGCAGCGCGTGACCGCCGTCGCCGTCGCCTGCAGAGCCGGCGCGACCTTCTTCTGGAACGCGACCGTGTAGGTCTTGCTCGCTCCCGACGGCGCGGTCACGCCGATGGTCGCCGTCGGCGTCGCGGCCGTCGCCTGCGCGACGTTCACCGTCGCGTTGCGGTCTACCCCGATCGCCGCGACGGTCGGCAGTGCGCCGCCGTCCCAGTCGACCGTGTACGTGGTCTGCTCCGGCGTGAAGGTCGGCAGCGCGACGCCGTTCACCGTGATCCGCGCGAGATCGGCGACCGCCGAGGCCGACGGCGTCGCGGCGTAGATCTCGACCTCCGACACGATCATGTGCGTGTTCGCATTGGCCGTCAGGACGAAGCGCACGGCATCGGCGTCGACATTCAGCGGGATGTCGATGATCGGCGCGGTGCCGCTCGCCGGCGTCGAATCGGTCACCGTCGGACCGGTCGTCCACGCACCCGTGCCGGTGCGGTACTCGACCGTGATCGACTGCGCCCAGCTGTTGGTGCCGTCCTTGTAGAAGTACAGCTTGGCGTGCTGCACCTTCTCACTCTTCGCGAGCGTGTAGGTCAGGGTGTCGGTCGTGTTCTTCGTGCCCGACTTCCAGTTCGACCAGCCCTTGTCGCTCGTCACCCCGTTCTTCGTGCGGTCGACGCTGTAGCTCGCGCTCTCCGTGAAGGTCGCCGCGGCCGTCGACGCCGGGGCGACGTTCTTCTCCGTCGCCGTCGTGAGGATGACCGACAGCTTGGCGGGCACCTGCGGGTTCGCGGGGTCGGTCGTGGTGGCCGTGCCGGACACGGTCACGACTCCCGGCGACGCGAGCTTCGCGGCATCCACTCCCGTCCAGTCCCACGTGACGGGCACGGCGACGGTGCCGCCGCTCGTGCCGGCCTCGGCCGGGACCGTCGTGGGCGCGGCGCCCTTCACCTGCGCGAGCGAGATGCCCGCGTAGGTCGTGAGCGAGACGGGCTGCGTCGCGGCGAGCGGTCCGACCTCGACCGTGGCCGTGGTCTGGAAGGCCGTCCCGAAGACGTCGGTCCCCGTGCCGGGCACGGTCTTGGAGCCCGCGGCCGACCAGTCGATGCCCGCCGTGTTCCACGTGATGGCCGCCGTGCGCTCGACGTTGCCGGCGTAGACGAGCGTCACCTGAGCGGGCAGCTGCGGTGCGACACCGGTCGCCGTCGCGGTGCGCACGTCCTTGACGCCGGTGACCGCGACATCCGCGAGCGTCCAGCGCTGGTTGCTGCCGCCGTTGGAGGTGTAGAGCCCCACCGACGCGCCGTCGGCCGTGCTCTGCCCGTTGACGTCGAGCACCTGCTCGCCCGCCACGCTCAGCAGCGAGTAGGTCTTGCCGTCGGTCGTCGACGCGATCCACTGGAGGGCGGGGTCGGATGCCGCGGCTTCGACTGTCTTGGTCGAGAGCGTCGTGCCTCCGCCCGACGTGCCGAGCAGGCGTCCGTCGCGGTTCTGCAGCACGAAGCGCTGACGGTCGGTGCCGGCGCCCTCGAGGGTGTGGACCGTCCACGCCTGAGCCGTCGCACCCGCGGCCGTCGTCGCCGACGTGCGGATCGCGAGCGACGACGGGTCGGCCGCGAGGGCTTTGCCGCTCTGCACGCCGAGGAGCTGGTAGGTGTGTCCGTCGCGCAGCACGGGCGCGTTCGCCGAGACGCCCGAGACGCCGCTCACGACGAACGTCGTGACCGACTTCGCCGGGACGCTGACCGTCGCGGTCTTGGACACGCCGTCGATCGCGACGGGTGCGCCCTGCGTGAGGGCGTTGGCCTCGGGGTCGGACGCCGGCGACTGCGTCGTGACGATCGGGGTCACCGTCGCACCGGGTGCGATCGTGCCGAACTGCGAGAGGTCGATCGTGACGTCGCGCGCCGACGCGTCGGTGTTGACGTGCACGAGCGTCACGCCGTCGCCGTCCGCCTGAAGGGCGGCCGTCGTCTGCGTGTTGTCCGTCGGGATGATCTCATCGCCCGGGTGGATGTAGTGCGTGAAGTTGCGCGTCGTGTTGTACTTCGCGTTGGTCAGCACCTTGCACGTCGGGTCGGCCTCGCCGGCCGCGATGCGGCGCAGCGACTTGCCCTCGGCGTTGCAGTCGAAGTCGATGAAGACGCTGCCCCAGTTGAGGTTCTCGACCTTCTGCATGTTGTACAGGTCCTCGACGGGCTGCCAGAACACCCACGCGCTCGGCTCGAGCTCGCGCAGGTCGTCGACGATGCGCCCGGCCATGCCGAGGCCGTTCTCGATGTTGACCTGGTTGAAGCCCGTGCCGTCCCAGTCGCCCTCGACCTCGCTCATCCACAGCGGCTTGTCGGAGCTCTTCGCGATGTCGCGCGCGACGAGGCGGTCGCCCGTGCCGTACGTGTGCACGTTGAGCTGGTCGACCTTCGACTTGGAGTCGGCCGACCAGGCCTTCCAGTTCGTCGTGAAGATCGTCGGGTTGGTCTCGTCCATCGCCGAGATCTTCACATCTGTGCTGGTGCCGGGCTGCGCGAGGCGCGCGGCGAGCTTGCCGATCATCTCGTTCTGCGCGGCGGGGCCGATGTGCGCGCCCTCCTGCCGGCTCGCCGTGGTCGGCCAGCCGTTGGTGCCGAGCCGCGTCGACCAGTAGTTCGTGTTCGGCTCGTTGAAAGGGTCGAGCGTGTCGAACTCGATGCCGTACTGGTCCTCGAGGTGCTCGACGACGTTCACGAGGTACGACGAGAACTTGTCCATGTCGGCCGAGCCGAGCTGCTCGGCCGTCGCGTTCGTGCCGCCCGAGACGAAGCCGCTCTGCGTCAGGAAGTAAGGCGGCGAGTTGCTGAAGGCCTCCCAGTGGGTGATCTTGTCCTTCAGCGCCTCGATCCACCAGCGCTGGGTCGCATCGGCGTTCCAGTCGTAGTTCACCTCGCTCTCGCCGTCCCAGGCCGCGTTGTAGCGCAGGCGGTCGGCGAAGGTCGAGGTGATGGGCCCCTGCGCGTCGGAGAGGTTCGCGTTCGCGTTCCAGTAGCCCTCGACGGCGCCGCCGGGACGCAGGTACGACGGCACGTCGGTCGCGTTGCCCCCGCCGATGTTGTAGCGCGCGATGTTGAGGTTGAGGCCGTCTTCGCCGAACACCTTGTCGAACAGCGCCTGGCGCACGTCCGCCGGGTAGCCGCCGGTCGCGTTGGCGAACCAGACGAGGCTCGTGCCCCAGCCCTCGAAGGGCGCAGAGGCGTACGCGGGGTTGGGGGTGATCCGCACCGGCGTGTTCGCTGCGGACGCGGCGGGCACCACCGCCGTGGCCGTGACCGAGGCGGCGATCATGGCGGCGACCGCGGTCGTCGCCAGGACTCTTCGTGACGGCATTGTCTTCCACTCCTTTGCGGCGAGCCTTCGTCGGCCCGGGATCGGATCGCGTTGTTTACGTAAACAGTTAGCGAGAACATTCGGATCCTAGCGATCAGGCTCGGCGGCGCGCAAGGTTCCCGCGGTCGGGCCTGTGGGAAGTTCGGGGTCCCGTTCTGCGGAAATCAGCGGGCATTCCCGCAGGTGGAGTCCCGGAACCCGCCGGGCTCAGTTGCGCCGAATTCCCGGATGCCGCGCGAAACACCGCAACCGAACCGCAGACGTCAGACTCGCTTGCGTCGATTCGCGACCCGCACGGCAAGACGGCGCAAGTGGCCACGCAAGGGCCCGGCATCCCTCACGCCCTGGCACCGTTCGGGTGTCACGACACGCGGCGTGCTCGCCGGGCTTGCGGCGTGTTGCGTCACCCGAACCAGGAGGGACGGGATGCCTCGACCCCGGCGCCGACGGCGGTCAGGCGCGCGGCGGGGCGGAGCTCGCGCGCACGACGAGCTCGGTCGGCACGAGGGCGGTGTCGTCGACGTGGGCGTTCTCGATCGAGGCGACGAGCGCCTGCAGCGCAGCGACCCCCACCTCGTGGAAGTGCTGGCGGACCGTCGTGAGCGCGGGCCAGAAGCTCGCGGCCTCGGGCATGTCGTCGAAGCCGACGACGCTCACGTCGCCGGGGATGGCCCGGCCCGCCTCGTGCAGCGCGTGCATGACGCCGAGGGCCATCTGGTCGTTCGCGGCGAAGACCGCGGTGGCCTCGGGGATCGACGCCAGGAGCGCGCCTGCCGCGCGACCCGATTCGGCCGTCCAGTCGCCGATGATCGGCTCAGGGACGGGGGCTCCGTGCGCGCGCAGCGTGCGCTCCCACGAGTCGCGGCGGCGCTGGGCCGAGAACGACTCCTCGGGGCCGGCGACATGCCACACGGTGCGGTGGCCGAGCCCGAGCAGATGCTCGGTCGCGAGCCGCGCGCCCTGCGCCTGGTCGGTGTCGATGACGGGGAGGTCGTATTCGGCGCTCGAGTCGAGCACGACGACGGGGAGCCCCGAGGGCAGCACGATCTCGGACTCGTTGAGCCGGTGCGCCTCGATGATGATCACGATGCCGTCGACGGACTCCTCGCCGAGCCGCGCGAAGGCACCCGAGACGCTGCCCTGCGTCGCCGCATCCAGCGGGATGAGCGTGATCGAGTAGCCCGCCGCCGTCGCTTCGCCGGCGATGGCCTCGAGGGTGCGCATGTTGCCGTACGTCGCCAGCGAGAACATGATCACGCCGATGCTGCGATAGCGGCCCGCCTTGAGGGCGCGCGCGGCGCCGTTGGGGCGGTAGCCGAGCCGGCGCATCGCGTCGACGACGCGCTCCCGGGTGGCCGCCTTGACGACGTCCTTGCCCGTCGCGACGCGCGACACCGTCTGCGCTGAAACGCCCGCCTCGCGAGCGACGTCGAGGATCGAGGGCTCGCGTCGCGGCGCCGGCGCATCCGTGCGCTCCGGTGATGCAGCCATCGTCACCTCCAGATTGTTTACGTTGACATCGTAGAGTGATCCGTGCGAATGTTTGCGTAAACACCCGTTCGGAACCATCCCAGAAGAGGCCCGTCGATGACGACTACCGTCGCGCCCCCCGCACTCGCGAGTGCCGCCCGCCTGCGGCGTCCCCGCACGGATTGGCGTGGCTGGTGGTTCGTCGGCCCGTTCATGCTCGTGTTCGCGCTCGTGTTCCTCGCGCCGCTCGCGTACGCGCTCTACCTGAGCCTGTTCCGCGACCAGCTGATCGGCGGCACGGCCTTCGTCGGCCTCGCGAACTACGGCGCGGCGCTGACCGACCCGCAGTTCTGGGAGGCGTTCGGCCGCGTGCTGATCTTCCTGGTCGTGCAGGTGCCGATCATGCTCGCCCTCGCCCTGGGCGCGGCGCTCGCGATCGACAGCGCACGCCTTCGCGGAGCATCCTTCTTCCGCATCGTGCTCTTCCTGCCGTACGCGGTCCCCGCCGTCGTCGCGGTGCTCATGTGGGGCTACATCTACGGCGACCAGTTCGGCCTGACGGCGAACATCAACGGCTTCTTCGGATTCGAGCTGCTGACGCCCTTCGCGAAGCAGTGGATGCTCGTCGCGATCGGCAACATCGTCACCTGGGAGTTCGTGGGCTACAACATGCTCATCTTCTACTCGGCGCTCAAGACGATCCCGACGGAGCTGTACGAGGCGGCCTCGATCGACGGCGCGGGCGCCTGGCGCACCGTCTTCTCGATCAAGATCCCGTCGCTGCGCGGCGCCATCGTCATCGCGACGATCTTCTCGATCATCGGAAGCTTCCAGCTCTTCAACGAGCCCAACATCCTGCGGCCCCTCGCGCCGAACGTCATCACGACGTACTACACGCCGAACATGTACGCCTACTACCTGTCGTTCTCGGGCCAGCAGTTCAACTACGCGGCCACCGTCGCCATCATCATGGGCGTCATCACGGCCGTCATCGCCTACGTCGTGCAGTTGCGCGGCTCCCGAGCGGAGGTGCGCTGATGACCGCCACGATCGACTCCCGCAAGACGAATCGGGATGCCGCGAAGAAGCCCGGCCGCAAGCCTGCACTCGTGCACACGAACCCGCTGCGCCCGCGCAGCTCGAAGATCCTGCTCGCCGTCATGGTGCTGTACGCGCTGTACACGCTGATCCCGCTCGCGTGGCTCGTCATCAACGCGACCAAGACGCAGGGCGGCCTGTTCTCGAGCTTCGGCCTGTGGTTCGGCTCCGACTTCGCCCTCTGGGACAACCTCGTGGCGACCCTGACCTACCACGACGGGATCTTCCTTCGCTGGTTCGGCAACACGCTGCTGTACGTCGTGATCGGCGCGGGCGGTGCGACGCTCCTCGCGACGCTCGCCGGCTACGGCCTCGCGAAGTACCGCTTCCCCGGACGTCGCGCGGTCTTCGCGATCGTGCTCGGCGCGATCGCGGTGCCCGGCACGGCCTTGGCCGTCCCCACGTTCCTGCTGTTCAGCCAGCTCGGCCTCACGAACACCCCGTGGGCCGTCATCATCCCGTCGCTCGTGACGCCCTTCGGCCTCTACCTCATCTGGGTGTACACGGTGGATGCCGTGCCCACCGAGCTGCTGGAGGCGGCGCGCATGGACGGAGCCGGTGAGTTCCGCACGTTCTTCACGATCTCGATCCGGCTCCTCGTGCCCGGCATCGTGACGGTGCTGCTGTTCGCCGTCGTCGCGACGTGGAACAACTACTTCCTGCCCCTCATCATGCTGAGCGACCCGTCGTGGTACCCCCTCACGGTCGGCCTCAACCAGTGGGCGGCGCAGTCGATCGGCGCCGGATCGCAGCCGATCTACAACCTCGTGATCATGGGCTCGCTCCTCACGATCATCCCCATCATCGTCGCGTTCCTCCTGCTGCAGCGGTTCTGGCAGTCGGGGCTGAGCGCGGGAAGCGTCAAGCAGTAGCCGGGGCCTGCAGTTGACGAAGAACAACCCGGTGGGGCCGCACCCGCGGTCCTGTTCACCTGAAAGGGACACAGCAATGACGCACAGGTCACACGCACGCCGTATCGCCGCCATCGCGGCGATGGGCGCCGTCGCCGGACTCACCCTCGCCGGCTGCGCCGGCTCGGGCGACTCGGGCTCCTCGGACGCCCCCAAGGAGGGCTTCTCGGCCGTCGAGTCGGCTCTCAAGGAGGGCGGCGAGCTCACGTACTGGTCGTGGACGCCGCAGGCCGAGGACCAGGCCGCCGCCTTCGAGAAGGCGTACCCGAACGTCAAGGTCAACGTCGTCAACGCCGGCACCGGCAACGACGAGTACACGAAGCTGCAGAACGCCATCAAGGCCGGCTCGGGCGCCCCCGACGTCGTGCAGATCGAGTACTACGCCTTCCCCCAGTTCACGCTCACCGACTCGCTGGCCGACCTCTCGGGCTACGGCTTCGGCGACTTCGAGGGCGACTACACCCCGTCGACGTGGGGCTCGGTCACCTCGGGCGACAAGATCTTCGGCCTGCCGCAGGACTCGGGCCCCATGGCCCTCTTCTACAACAAGGCCGTCTTCGACCAGTACGGCATCGCCGTCCCGACGACGTGGGACGAGTACGTCGCCGCGGCCAAGACGCTGCACGAGGCCGACCCGACGAAGTACATCACGGCCGACATGGGCGACGCGGGCTTCACGACGAGCATGATCTGGCAGGCCGGCGGCCAGCCGTTCCAGACCGACGGCACGGACGTGACGATCGACCTGCAGGACGCGGGCTCCAAGAAGTGGGCCGACACGTGGAACACCCTCGTCGAGGGCCAGCTCGTCGCGCCGATCTCGGCGTGGAGCGACGAGTGGTTCACGGCTCTCGGCAACGGCACCATCGCGACGCTCGCGACGGGCGCCTGGATGCCCGGCAACCTCGAATCCGGCGCCCCCGCCGGCTCGGGCAACTGGCGCGTCGCGCCCATGCCGACCTACGACGGGACGCCCGCGTCGGCCGAGAACGGCGGCGGCGGCCAGGCCGTCACGAAGCAGAGCAAGAACGCGGCTCTCGCGGCCGGCTTCCTGTGGTGGCTGAACAACAGCGACGACAGCATCTCGATCTTCCTCGAGTCAGGCGGCTTCCCCTCGACCACGAAGCAGCTCACGTCGGACGAGTTCCTCAGCGCCGCACCGGACTACTTCGGCGGCCAGAAGATCAACGAGGTGCTGGCGGATGCCGCTACCTCGGTCGTGAAGGGCTGGCAGTACCTGCCCTACCAGGTCTATGCGAACAGCATCTTCGGTGACACCGTCGGCCAGTCCTACGAGAACCACTCCGACCTCAACGAGGGCCTGACCGCATGGCAGGACGCCCTCGTCGAGTACGGGAACTCGCAGGGCTTCACGGTCAACAAGTAAGAGAACGACAGACGCGCAGGGGCGGTCGGCCGAGCCGGCCGCCCCTCGTGCTTCAGAGAGAGCCCCTGTGCCTGACTTCACCATCGGCGAGACCGACTTCCTGCTCGGCGGAGAGCCGCACCGCGTCATCGCCGGCGCGCTGCACTACTTCCGCGTGCATCCCGACCAGTGGGCCGACCGCATCCGCAAGGCCCGGCTCATGGGGCTCAACACGATCGAGACGTACGTCGCGTGGAACGCGCACGAGCCGCGGCGCGGCGAATGGGATGCCACGGGCTGGAACGACCTCGGCCGCTTCCTCGATCTCGTCGCCGCCGAGGGCATGCACGCCATCGTGCGCCCCGGCCCCTACATCTGCGCCGAATGGCACAACGGCGGCCTGCCCGTATGGCTCACCGGGATGCCGGGCATCGGCCTGCGCCGGTCGGAGCCGCAGTACCTCACCGAGGTCACGCGCTACCTCGAGCGCGTCTACGAGATCGTCGTTCCCCGGCAGATCGACCGCGGCGGCAACGTCGTGCTCGTGCAGATCGAGAACGAATACGGAGCGTACGGCTCCGACAAGGACTACCTCGCGGAGCTCGTGCGGGTCACGCGGGATGCCGGCATCACGGTGCCGCTCACGACGGTCGACCAGCCGCAGCCCGAGATGCTGCGCGACGGCAGCCTGCCCGAGCTGCACCTCACGGGCTCGTTCGGGTCGCGCGCGACCGAGCGCCTCGAGACGCTGCGCGAACACCAGCCCACCGGCCCGCTCATGTGCTCGGAGTTCTGGGACGGCTGGTTCGACTGGTGGGGGGGCCTCCACCACACGACCTCCGTCGAAGAGGCCGCGACGGAGCTCGACACGCTGCTGGCCGCCGGGGCGTCGGTGAACATCTACATGTTCCACGGCGGCACCAACTACGGACTGACCAACGGCGCCAACGACAAGGGCCGCTACCTGCCCATCACGACGTCGTACGACTACGACGCGCCGCTCGACGAGGCCGGCAACCCGACGGCGAAGTACGAGGCGTTCCGCGAGGTCATCGCCCGCTACGCCGAGGTGCCCGCCGAGACCCCCGCGCCCGCCGCCGCGGCGCCCGCGTTCGCGGTGGCGCTCACCGCCATCGTCGGCGACGGCGTGAAGCGCGCCGGGACGCGGCACCCCGCTCCCCCGTCGTTCGAAGCGCTCGATCATCTCGGCGCTCTCGTGCTCTACGAAGCCGACCTGCCCGGGGGCGCATCGCGCGACGGCGAGCCGACCGTGCTCGAGGTGGACGAGCTGCGCGACCAGGCGTGGGTCGCCGTCGATGGCCGCCCCGTCGGCACGCTCTCGCGCACCCGCGGCGAGCGCACGCTGCTCGTGCCCGCAGGCTCCCACCTCGCTCTCCTCGTGGAGGAGCAGGGACGCGTCAACTACGAGCACCGCCTCGGCGAGGAGAAGGGCCTGCTCGCGGTGCCGCGCCTCGGCGGAGTGCCGATCGAGGGCTGGAGCGCGACGCCGATCGACCTCGCCGAGCTCGCTGCGTCGGGGTCGCCGCTCGCGTGGGGCCCGCGCGTCGCGCGCGGGTCGTTCACCCTCGACGCCCAGGCCGACCTCTTCCTCGACACGGCCGGCTTCGGCAAGGGCTTCGCATTCGTGAACGGCCTTCTCCTCGGCCGCTACTGGAGCAACGGCCCGCAGCGCACCCTCTATGTGCCTGCGCCCGTGACCCGCGCGGGAGTCAACGAGGTCGTCGTCATCGAGCTCGACGGCGCCGACCCTGCCGTCGCCCGCTTCGTCGCTGCGCCGGAGCTGGGCCCGCTCGAGGAGTAGAGCTCGCACACGATGGATGCCGCGTCCCCGCCGGGGCGCGGCATCGTCGTTTCCACACCACGGTGTCGGAGATCGCCGGTTCTGGGGGGCTTCGCCGCCTGAGGGTCCCGACGTCGTGGTGATCTCCGATGCTGTGGCGTGCGAGAGGCATAGACGACCCATAGACCGCGGCGACGACCCGCCTAAGTCGGGTGCGTACCCATGAAGCATGGACAAGCACCGCACGCGCCGCCGCCACCCCGTTCGCAACAGCCTGATCGCCGCAGGTCTCGTTGTCGTGCTCGCGGGCGGCGGCGGCGCTGTGTGGGCCGCCGAGCGGTTCCTCGTGGAGCACGTCGAGATCGCCGACGTGTCGGAGTACGAGGCCGAGAACTCGACCACGACCCCCACGGCGACCGAGGCATCCGGTTCCGTCTCGGGGTCGACCTACACGAACGGCTCGACGAGCGTGACGGTCTCGACAGTCACGACGGGCTCGGGCGACGACACTGTGACCTACTACGTCGCCGACGTCCTTCTTGGCGACGCGACCGACCTGCGCTCGGCGTTCGCGAAGGACCAGTTCGGCCAGAACATCACCGAGACCACGAGCGCGATCGCCGGGGACAACGGCGCCGTCTTCGCCATCAACGGCGACTATTACGGCTTCCGCGACACGGGCATCGAGATCCGCAACGGCGTGCTCTACCGCGACGAAGGCGCCCGCGAGGGGCTCGCCTTCTACACCGACGGCACCGTGAGGGTGTACGACGAGACGACCACGACGGGTGCCGACCTCCTCGCCGCGGGAGTCTGGAACACCCTCAGCTTCGGCCCCGCGATCGTAGAGAACGGGCAGATCGTCGACGGCATCGAAGACGTCGAGGTCGACACGAACGTCGGCAACCACTCGATCCAGGGCGAGCAGCCCCGCACGCTCGTCGGCGTCATCGACGAGAACCACCTCGTGTTCGTCGTCGTCGACGGGCGCGACCCCGGCTACAGCCGCGGCGTCACGATGACCGAGGCGGCCCAGATCATGATCGACCTCGGCGCGACGACCGCGTACAACCTCGACGGCGGCGGCTCGTCGACGATGTACTTCGACGGCGAGGTCGTCAACCAGCCGTCCAACGGCGGCGAGCGCGGCACGAGCGACATCCTCTACGTCGCAGGGTGACGCCGTGATCGTCCTCATCCCCGCGTACGAGCCCGGCCCCGCGCTGCCGCGTCTGGTCGGCGAGCTGCTCGCGGCCGACCCCGACGTCGAGGTGGTCATCGTCGACGACGGCAGCGGACCGGACCACCGCGCCTTCTTCGCGCAGGCGCACGCGCTCGGCGCGACGGTGCTGACCCACGACGTCAACCTCGGCAAGGGCGCCGCCCTCAAGACCGGCTTCCGCCATGTGATGACGGAGCACGAGGGCGACGACGTCGTGACCGCCGACGGCGACGGGCAGCACACGGTCGCCGACATCGTCCGGGTGGCCGATGCGATCCGCGAAGACGCCGCCGCCCTTCGACAGGCTCAGGGACCGGCGCCCACGATGGTGCTGGGATGCCGCGCCTTCGCCGGCCGCGTTCCCCTCCGCAGCCGCGTCGGCAACGCCCTCGCGCGCGGAGTCTTCCGCCTCGCGACAGGGTGGCACCTGTCCGACACCCAGACGGGACTGCGCGGCATCCCCTCCGCCATGCTCCCGTGGCTCCTCGAGCAGCACGGTGACCGCTTCGAATACGAGCAGAACGTGCTCCTCGCGAGCCGCCGCGCCGGCTGGAGCGCGCGCGAGGTGCCGATCCAGACCGTCTACCTCGACGGCAACGCCTCGAGCCATTTCCGCCCGATCGTCGACTCGCTGCGCGTCGCCCTGCCGCTCGTGCTCTTCGCGGGGTCGTCGGTGCTCGCCTTCCTCGTCGACACCGTCGCCCTGCTCGTGTTCACCACCCTCACGGGATGGCTCGTGCCCTCGATCGTCGCGGCGCGGGTCGTGAGCGCGAGCGTCAACTTCGCCGTGAACCGCCGCGTCGTGTTCCGCCACGCGCGAGGCCCTGGACTCCGCCGGCAGATCCTCAGATACGCGGTGCTCGCGATCGCGCTGCTCGCGTCGAACGTCGTCTGGATGACGGCGCTGACCGAGTTCGGCATCCCGCTCCTGCTCGCCAAGATCGCGACCGAGATCGTGCTGTTCGTCACGAGCTATGGAGTTCAGAAGAGCTTCGTGTTCCCGCCCGAAGCCGTAACCGCGGCAAAGACGGGTCAAAGGAACCGCATAGAGCGGGGCGGTCGAGTAGAAGCCGAGACATCCACGACCGGGAGACACCAATGACCCCCCAGACCCTGATCCTCATCGGGATCGACCTCGCCGCCGCCCTCGTGCTGAGCCTCGGGCTCTACTACCGCCGGCACCACCGCCGCGACCTCGTCGTCGCCTTCCTCGGCGTCAACGTCGGCGTGCTCGCGGTCGCGACCGTGCTCGGCACGGCCGAGGTCGCCCTGGGCCTCGGGCTCGGCATCTTCGGAGTGCTGTCGATCATCCGGCTGCGCTCATCGGAGATCTCGCAGCGCGAGGTCGCGTACTACTTCGCGGCTCTCGCGATGGGGCTCATGGCGGGGCTGCCGACGACCGATCCGTGGCCCGTCGGGGGGCTCATCGTGCTGCTCCTCGTCGTGCTGTGGGCCGCCGACCACCCCGCCGTGCTCGCTCGCAGCCGCCACCAGGTGGTGCGCCTCGACCGTGCGATCGCCGACGAGGGAGAACTGCGCGACGAGCTCGCCGAGCGCCTCGGCGGCCAGATCGCCTCGTTCACGATGCAGGAGCTCGACCTCGTCAACGACACGACGCTCGTCGACGTGCGGTACCGGCTGGGCGCCTCGCGGCGCGTCTCGGCGGGTGTGCGATGAGCGCCCTCCCCCTGAACGGCTTCGGCGCCGTCTCGCTCGACGAGCTGGTGATGGATGCCGCGCTCCTGACCCGCGTCGACCGCAAGTACGTCGTGCCCTGCGGCAGCGCCGCACGGCTGCTCGAGGAGCTCGACGCCGGCACCCGCGTGCTCGAGATCGACGGCGCCCGCGACTTCGCCTACGAGTCGGTGTACTTCGACACGCCCGACCTGCTGAGCTTCCGGATGGCGGCCCAGCCGCGGCGGCGACGGTTCAAGCTGCGCACCCGCACGTACCTCGACGTGGGCTCGGCCTACCTCGAGCTCAAGACCCGAGGCGCGCGCGGCACGACCGTCAAGGAGCGGTCGGAGTACGACCTGCACCTGCGCCGCATCCTCACCGACGACGCCCGCGACAACGCGGCGACGGCGTTCGACGCCATCGGCGTCGAGGGATCGCGCGCCGACGAGCTCGCCGCGACGCTCACGACCCGCTATCGGCGTGCGACGCTCCTCGCCGCCGACGGCGCGGGCCGGGCGACGATCGACACCGACCTGCGGTGGGATCAGCCCGACGGCTCCGGCTTCGCCCTGACCGACATCGCGATCGTCGAGACGAAGTCGCCGGGTGCGGCATCCCGAATCGACCGCCTCCTGTGGCGAGCCGGACACCGCCCCTCGACCGTCAGCAAGTACGCGACGGGACTCGCGGCGCTGCACGCCGAGCTGCCGCACAACCGCTGGGCCCGCCTGCTGCGCGGACCTTTCGCCCCCTCAGACCGAACCACCCGAACAGAGGAGCCGCCATGCGCCCCCGCCTGATCCTGCCCGTCATCCCCCTCGCGATCGCCGGACTCGTGCTGGCCGGCTGCGCGACCCAGACCCAGGCGACCTCACCGGCGTCCGGCTCCGACACGACGACAACGCAGGCCACCGTCACGATCGACTCCGACCTCGCCGCCGACGCCGTCCTCTCAGCGAACGACGACGCGACGGTCGTGCGCGACGACGAGTGGTCGGCCTCCGACGCCGTGGACGTGGACCTGTCGTCACCGTCGGCCGCGTCGGGCGTTGAGATCGACGGCTCGACCGTCACGATCACGGCCGCGGGCGTCTACCGCCTGAGCGGCTCGCTCGACGGCTCGGTCGTCATCGCGGCGCCCGACGACGCGCAGGTCGTGCTGATCCTCGACGACGCGTCGATCTCCAACTCGTCCGGCCCCGCGATCGAGGTGTCCACCGCCGACGACGTCGCGATCTCGCTCGCCGACGGCACGAGCAACAGCGTGTCGGATGCCTCGTCCTACGCCGACGACGCCTCGGCGAACGCCGCGATCTATGCCGACACCGATCTCACGATCTCGGGGACGGGCTCGCTCGACGTGCAGGGCAACGGCAACGACGGCATCGCGAGCACCGACGACCTCGCGATCCTGTCCGGCTCGATCACCGTCGACGCCGCCGACGACGGCCTGCGCGGCAAGGACGCGCTCGTCGTCGAGGGCGGCACGCTGAAGGTCACGGCGGGCGGCGACGCTCTCAAGAGCGACGACGACCAGGACGCCACCCGCGGCTACATCTCGATCTCGGGCGGCACGGTCACCGCGACGAGCGCCGACGACGGCCTCGCCGCCGCGACCGACGTGGTCGTGACGGGCGGAAGTGTCGACGTGACGACGACCGGCGCCGACGGCGCGAAGGGCATCGTCGCGGGAGTCGTCGTCGCGATCGACGGCGGCGACGTGACGATCGACGCGGCCGACGACGCGATCCACTCCGACGGCTCGGTCGGCATCGGCGGCGGCACGGTCGAGCTCGGCTCGGGCGACGACGGCATCCACGCCGAGGCGACGCTCGAGATCCGCGCGGGCGACGTGACGGTCGCGAAGTCGAACGAAGGCCTCGAGGGCAAGGACATCGCGCTGTCGGGCGGAACGGTCTCGGTGACCTCCGACGACGACGGCCTCAACGCGAGCGCCGGGTCGAGCAGCTCCGGCGGTGGCGGTATGGGAGGAGGCAGCATGGCCGACGGCGGCGAGACGCTCGTCATCTCGGGCGGCACCCTCACAGTCTCCGCGCAGGGCGACGGACTCGACTCGAACGGCTCCATGACGATCTCGGGCGGCGACACCGTCGTCTACGGGCCGACCGGCCAGGGCAACGGCGCGCTCGACTCGAACGGCGGCATCACGGTCACGGGCGGCAGCGTGGTGGCGCTCGGCAGCGCCGGCATGGCCGAGACGCCCGACTCGTCGTCGGCGCAGCAGTGGGTCGCGGCGACGGTCAGCGGGTCGGCGGGAGACGACATCGAGATCACGGATGCCGCAGGCACCGTCGTCGCCTCGTTCACCGCTGAGAAGGACTACGCGACCGTCGTGTGCACGTCGCCCGACATCGTCGACGGCGCCACGTACTCGTTCGTTGTCAACGGTTCGAGCGCGGCGACCGCGACGGAGGGCACGGCCCTCGCCGGTGGCATGGGCGGCGGTCCTGGACGCCGCTGACCCCTGTCACACCGTCCTCCCGCGCCCGACGGCGCGGGAGGATGGTGGCATGGAGATCCCCTCCCTTGTCACCGAGGTCCCGCCGCCGACGTTCATCATGACGGCAGACGGCGACCGCATCGCCACCTACAGCTGGGGCGACCCGGATGCCCCCACCGTCCTGTGCGTCCACGGCTTCGCGTCGAGCTGCAAGGACAACTGGGTGAGCACGGGATGGGTGCGCGATCTGCTGCGCGCCGGGTTCCGGGTGCTCGGCGTCGATCAGCGCGGACACGGCGCGAGCGACAAGCCGCACGACCCCCGGCAGTACTCGATGCCCGCGCTCGTCGGCGATCTGCAGATGGTGCTGGACACCTACCTCATCGACACCGCGATCTACGCCGGGTATTCGCTCGGCGCGCGGGTCGGGTGGCAGTTCGCGCTCGACGCCGGCGACCGCGTGACGCGGGCCGTGCTGGGCGGCATTCCCGACGGACGTCCGCTCGCGCGCATGCAGCTCGACCAGGCGCGAGGCTACGCGGAGGAGGGCACGCCCGTCACCGACCGCGTGACGATGAACTACATCACGCTCGCGGAGCGCGTCGAGACCAACGACCTGCGTGCCCTCATCGCGCTCGGCGAGGGCATGCGCCTGGGCGACAGCGACCCCGACACGGCCAATCCGCCGCAGCAGCCCATCCTGTTCGCGACGGGCACGGAGGACGCGATCATCGAGCGCTCGCGCCTGCTCGCCGAGGCGACGCCGAACGGGACCTTCTTCGAGATCCCGGGGCGCCACCACTTCAACGCGCCCGGCTCGCGCGACTTCCGCCGGGTGGCGATCGAGTTCCTCGCGGCGTGACGCGCGACCGGAGGCCGTGCACAACGGCGGAGATCCTGCGCGACACGCCGCGCCGCGGCATCCGGAACCGGCGTGTCGTCCGCGATCTCCGCAGCTGAGCACACCGGATGCCGCGGGGCGAGCCGCTAGAGCCCCTCGGCGATCCGCTTGATGGCGGCCAGGCGGCGGTCCCACTCGGCGCCGATGGCATCGAGGCGGTGCGCCGTCGCGCTCAGCTCGGCGCCGACGACCCGGAAGCGCACTTCGCGTCCGACGCGCACGGGCTCGACGAGCCCGACCTGCTCGAGCACGGCGAGGTGCTTCGCGATCGCCTGGCGCGTGACGGGCAGGCGCCCGGCGAGAGCGGATGCCGAGGCATCCCCCTCGCCGAGCGCCGCCAGGATGCTCCACCGGGTCTCGTCGCCCAGGGCGGCGAACACGGATACCAGCGTCTCTGCCGTCATGAGCCGCTCTCGAGCAGCGTGACGAGCTTGTCGAGCTCGTCGTTCCAGCCCTGCCGGTGCGACTCGAGGTTCGCGACCGGGTCGGACGTGCTCTCGAAGCCGCTCTCGACGACGGTGAGCTGCGTGCCGCCCTCGACGGGTTCGAGCGTAAAGGTGAAGACCGTCGAGTGCGCGGCGTCGAGCTCGGCGGCCGGGGAGCCGAGGGCGTCGTCGT
Source organism: Microbacterium alkaliflavum (assembly GCF_044325405.1). NCBI lineage: Bacteria > Bacillati > Actinomycetota > Actinomycetes > Micrococcales > Microbacteriaceae > Microbacterium > Microbacterium alkaliflavum. The sequence continues at coordinate 146,921 of NZ_JBIQWL010000008.1, forward strand.
TGCCCCACCGGTAGGTCACCGACCGGAACGGGTCGAAGCCCTCGACGCGCACCGGCACGACGCCGTAACCGTCGAAGGTGAGCGAACCCATCGCGCCGACGCCGGCGCCGGCGAACTCGGCGATGCCGAACCACTGCGAGATGTGCGCGGGCTCGGTCACGGCCGACCACACCTTCTCGACGGGGGCTTCGATGCGGATGGTGCGCCGCACGGTGAATCGGCCCTCGTCGACGATCGAGCCGGGGTTGGTCGTCATGCTCATGATGATGGTTCCTCTCCTAGGGATCATGCAACTCTGACGTTGCACTTGTGAGCAACCTCAGAGTTGCACATCATCGTTCACAACGCAACCCTACGGTTGCAAGAGCCTAGGCGCGGAAGGCGGGGATGCCGGTGAGTCGCTGTCCGAGGATGAGCGTGTGCACTTCGTCGGTCCCCTCGTAGGTGCGCACCGACTCGAGGTTGAGGGCGTGACGGAGGGGCGAGAAGTCGAGCGTGATGCCGTTGCCGCCGAGCAGCGAGCGCGCGTCGCGGGCGATGTCGATCGCGATGCGGGTGTTGTCGAGCTTGGCCGCCGAGATCATGTGCGGCTCGAGCCGACCGGCGTCCTTGAGGCGCCCCACGCGCAGGGCGAGCAGCTGCGCCTTCTGGATGGCGAGCGCCCAGCTGACGAGCTTGAGCTGTGTCAGTTGATACCCGGCGAGCGGAGTGCCGAACTGCGTGCGCTCCAGCGCGTAGCCCAACGCCTGCTCGAAGCTGTCGCGCGCCGCGCCGACGGCGCCCCACGCGATGCCGTAGCGCGCCTCGTTGAGGCAGGAGAACGGTCCCCGCAGCCCGACGGCGCCCGGCAGGACGGCGTTCTCCGGCACGCGGACGTCGGCGAGCACGATGTCGCATTGCACCGACGCGCGCATCGAGAGCTTCGGCTCGATGGGCGTCGCGGTGAACCCCGGCGTCGCCGTCGGCACGAGGAATCCGCGGATCCCCTCCTCGGTCTTGGCCCACACGACCGCGACCTCGGCGATCGACGCGAGCCCGATCCACCGCTTGGCGCCGTTCAGCACCCACTCGCCACGCTCGAGCCGGGCGGTCGTCGCCATGCTCGACGGGTCGGAGCCGGCGGTCGGCTCGGTGAGGGCGAAGCATCCGATCGCCTCTCCGCGTGCCATGCGCGGCAGCCAAGCCTGCTTCTGCTCCTCCGACCCGTGCTTGTGGATGGCCGACATCGCGAGCGAGCCCTGCACCGAGACGAAGGTGCGGATGCCGGAGTCGCCGGCCTCGAGCTCCTGCATCGCGAGCCCGTACTCGACGGCCGAGCGGCCGGCGCAGCCGTAGCCGACGAGGTGCATGCCGAGCAGCCCGAGCTGCGCGAGCTCGGGGACGAGCTCGGCGGGGAAGACGGCGTCCTCGAACCAGCGGGCGATGCGAGGGCGGATGCGGCGGTCGACGAATTCGCGGACGGTGTCGCGGACCTCGCGCTCGGCGTCGGAGAACTCGTCCTCGAGGTTCAGAAGGTCGGCGGCGGCGCGCAGGTCGTGCAGGGACGGGGTGACGGTCACGGTGACTCCTCTGTCGGATGCCCTCCCCCGAGTGTGCCCGAGCCTCCGCAGTCGTGCGCGAGTCAGCGGCCGCCGAACTCGCGCACCTGCTTCATGACGAGGTGCCCGTTCTCGAGGATCTTCACCTCGAGGTCGAGCGAGTTCTCCTTCTCCTCGCCGTTGGCGCCCGCGACGTTCGCGCAGCCCCCGTCGAAGTACCCCGGCGTCGCGCGGCAGTAGGCGCGCTCGACACGCTTGGCGAGGTCGACGAGCTCGAGCATGCGCTCGGTCGGCAACACCGGCTCGGTGCGCTGCGGCGCATCGGGCCGAGGCTTGGCGAATCGCGTGATCGACAGACTCATCGGCTCGTCGTCGCCGTAGAAGCCTGCCACCGTCACCTCGGAGTACGTGCCCGGATCGGGGTTGGTGACGAGGTTGTTGCCCACCTGCACCGACAGGGAGTAGCCGTAGACGTCGTCGGTGTTGAGGACGCGCGTCACGATGACGGCGTTGGCGGCGACCTCCGACTCCGCGTCGTAGACGGGCAGGATCGCGAGACCCATCGCGATCGAGGTCTGGTCGATGCGCGCGAACGATCGCTCCTCGACGGCGCGCTTGTTCCACAGGCTCGCATAGACGCCCTTGATGGCGCAGCCGACCGACTTCGGCTTGATCTTGCGCTTGACCTCGCCGTCTCCGCCGTCCTCCTCCTCGACCATGCACGGGCCGATCGGCCGGTCGCGCTTCGTCGTGTCGGCGGCGTAGCTGTCGTAGAGGCCCGCCCCGTCGAACCCCTTGACGTCCTCGGCGTTGGCGCTCGACCGCACCTTGACCTTCTTGACGCCCGGCAGCACCTCCTCGAGCTTTGCGCGCACCGCCTCGAGCGCTCCGGGAGGGAAGGATGCCGCCATGATGCCGTCCTGGATCTCCTCGACGCGCCGCACCCGCTGCTTCGGGGCCAGCATCCCCGCCTGCTCGTCCTTGACGAAGGCATCGATGAGCGCCTTCACGTCGGAGTTCGGCGGATGGTCGATGAAGTCCTGATACGCCTGCAGCGGCACGGCGAACCCCTGCGGCACGAGGTCGTAGCCGCGCGTGCCGCTCGGGCTCGTGGCATCCATCACCCTCCCGAGCACCGTGCGATGCGCGAGGAACCCGAGGTTCGCGGCCTTCGACCCGTACCGCTGCGCCGCCGCCTTCGCCGCCTGCGGTGTGCCCGACGCGAGCTCGGTGAACGAGCGCAGCGCTGTCTCGGGCTGCCACGTGAGGGTCGTGAGGGGCGCGCTCAGCTTCTCAGCGAGCTTGGCTCTGACGATCTCGTCGGTCGTCGCCTCCAACGTGAAGTCGTCCTTGCCGACGACGAAGTGCACAGGCTGGTCGGCGAAGGGTGCGAGCCGCGGATTGTCGCGCGCAGCGTCGCGGAGCACCGCGTTAGGGGTCTTGCGCTCCTTCGACTTGAGGTTGACGTGCGAGTTGGTGTCCTGCACGGCGTGCGTCAGCACCCCCGCGACGACGGAGAGGTCGAGGGGCAGCTCGTCGAACACGGGGATGTCGGAGGGCGAGAGGTCGTCGTTGTCGGGCGGGAAGATCCGCAAGTAGCCCCACGCCTCACCCGTGTTGAGAGGGATGTAGCGGATGCCGTCGAGGATGCGATCGATCGGCAGCACGGGCGCCCCGAGGTCGGCGAGCCGGTCGGCGACCGTCGCCGTCGTCTGCTGCGACCCCGTCGGCACGAACGCGAATCTGGCCCCCGCGATGGGGATCTTCGCCATGAGCAGCGTGATCGCCTCGACGACGAGCTCTTCGCGGATGAGGTCCTGCGGGTAGAACTGCAGCCCGTACACGGGGTCGGGGCTGTCGCTCAGCTGATACGTGCGCAGCGTGCCGGCGATGTAGCGCTTGTCCTGCGTGAAGTAGGTCACGCTGTTGAACTCGTCGAGCGACTCGGGGATGCCGTAGGCGACCTGCGCGAAGTAGTAGTGGTACTTCGCGGCGTCGGGTGTGCGGCCGTTCTGCGTGTAGTTGCCGTTGACGAACCGCACGACGGGCGCCGCGGCGTCGCGCCGGTCGATGAGGAACTTCGCGACGCGGCCGTTCGCGACGAGGTCGCCCGCGACGGTCGAGATCGCGGCGAAATCGTCGGCGGTGTCGAGCTCCTCGATCGCGAGCGGGAGCGCGCTCACCTCGCGCGGATGTGGCACCAGAGGGGCAGGATGCGGCACCGGGCGCGCGAGGATCGTCGGGTCCTCTTCGACCGTGCCGAGCAGCCCGCGTGCGCGGCTCTGCGGCTCGACCGCTGTGAGCTCTGTCCGTTGTGCGTCTGCCTCTGCCTGCTCCGCGCCGGCGCGCGGGCGCGCCAGGAATCCCGTCATCCACCCAGTCCTCTCGCGAGCCCCCCCGCGTCGATGCAAGCGGTCCCGGCCACCCCGGGTCAACCCCTGTGCCTGTTCAGGTGGCGCGACACGCGGTCACGCGTCGCGGGATGCCGTGCGTTGCGCCACCCGAAGCGCGTCGGAACCCTCGACCCGGCGGGCGCCCGGCGCTACCCTGAGGCACGGGGGTCGAGGGAGATCGGGCATCGGGGGGTGCTGTGGGCATCAGCGTGACATTCCCGCGCTACGACGACCGCCAGCGTGCGTACGTCACGTGGCGGCCCGTCGAAGTGAAGGTCGCCGTAAAGCCGGCGCAGGCCGGTGGGCCGGTGGCAGTGACGGTGTCGGGACGAAGCTCCGCGGGCGGCGGAAAGCTGCTGTTCGCCGACCAGCTGACGCACGCGGGTGCGGCATCCATCGATCTGAACCTGCCCGCGAACGGCACGGCCGTGAGCGTGTGGGTGGGCGGTGCGTTCCCCGCAGCGAGCGTGCGGTTCGGCGACGTCGTGATCGAGGTGCGCGACAAGGCGACCAACGCGCTGCAGACCAGCCATCCGACGATGGTGCGCGTGCGCAAGAACGCCGACGCTCTCTCGACGGCCGAGCGCGACAGGTTCCTGCGGGCCTTCGCGATGCTCAACGGCGCGGCGAGCGGGCGGTTCATGGACTTCCGCGACATGCACGTCGGCGGCCCGCCCGACCGGGAGGCGCACGGCGGCTCGGGCTTCCTGCCGTGGCACCGCGTCTACCTCCTCGACCTCGAGCGCGAGCTGCAGAAGATCGACGGCGAGGTCGCCCTGCCGTACTGGCGCTTCGACCGCGCGGCGCCGAACGTCTTCAACCGCTCGTTCATGGGCATCCCCGGACCGCAGGACCGGGTGCAGTTCACGATGGGCAATCCGCTGCGCGCATGGGTCGCGGGCAACCTGCCCGGCGTCGAGCGCGGGCCGGGCGTGGGGCCGCAGACCGTGCCCCTCGTTCGCACCGAGCAGCAGACGCTCTCGCTCGGCGGCTCGCCCTCGGCGCAGTTCGCCGGCTTCGAGATCATGCAGGGCAACCCGCACGGCCGCGCGCACATGGCGCACATCCGCGGCGTCATCACCGATCCCGCCACGGCCCCGCAGGACCCCCTCTTCTTCCTGCTGCACTGCAACGTCGACCGACTGTGGGCGAAATGGCAGTGGGCGTTCAAGCGCCACGACCCGCAGGCCGCGCGCTCGTTCGACCCCGCGTCGACGCTTCCGGGCCACCGCCTGGCCGACAAGCTGTGGCCGTGGGGCGGCCCGCTGGCAGCTCCGCGCCCGACGACGGCTCCCGGCGGCGGGCTGACCGCGTCGCCCCTGACGGATGCCCCGGGCAAGAGCCCGCGCATCCGCGACACGATCGACTACCTCGGCGCGATCGGGCCCGCGCAGCTCGGGTTCGCCTACGACGACGTGCCGTTCCAGACGGTGTGAGGCATCCATGAGCGACGAGACCGACATCGAAGCCCTCCGCAAGGCGTACGTCTCGGAGGTGACCGAGATCCGCAAGGCGCGGCCGAAGGCGCGCACGCCCAAACAGGTGATCGGAGCCCGCTCGCCCGAGCTGTCGCAGGACGACCTCGAGGCGCTGCTGGTCGACGCCGAGACGTTCGAGTCGGCGATGCGGATGCTGCTCGACATCCTCGCCGATCAGACGTCGACGCCCGACCTGCAGCTGACCGCGCTCGAGCGGCTCGGCGCCGCGACGTTCCAGCCCGTGCGCTTCGCACCGTTCCATGCCGAGTACATCGAGCGGCTGCGCGAACTCGCCCTCTCGCCCGACAAGGACGTGCGGCACATGGCGCTCGACCGCCTGACGCTCGAGAACGACGAGGTCGGCCAGCAGCTGCTGCGCGAAGGGCTCGAGGGCACGCGCAAGCCTCTCCTGCCTGCTGCGACGGCGGCGCGGTTCCTCGCGCGCGACGAGCACGGCGACGCGGCGCCGCTGTTCCGCGAGCTCGCGCAGTCCAGCACGGGCCGCGTGCGCGAAGAGGCCCTCCGCGCCCTCGCCGCCGACCCGGAGTCGGTCGAGCTGCTGGCCTCGATCTCGTCCGACAAGTCGGAGCGGACGGCCGTGCGGGAACTCGCCGCCATGAGCCTCAAGGCGCAGTCGCCGACCCGGTTCGCCGACGTCGCGCGCGGCCTCGTGCTCGACGACGACGAGGACGACCACCTCCGCACGACGGCACTGTCGGCGGTCGCGTTCACGCCCGAGGCCGCGGCGGCCGTCGACGACCCCGACTTCCGAGCCGGCCTCGACAGGGTGAAGGACGCCACGACGTCGCGGTCGCTCAAGACGTCGATCGACCGCTTCGCGCAGGCGCGTCCTGACGAGCCCGAGAAGTGACCGGATGCCGCAGCCCGTCGACGCGCTGATCGCCGACCTCCTCGCGCGCCCGGTGACGGCTGCCGACCTCCGCCAGGACGCCGCACACGCGCAGGGCCTGTCTGCGGCCGACGCCGAGCGGGTCCGCGCGCACCTGCTCGCGTCGTTCGAGGCGCGGGGCATGCCCGCCGATGTCGCCCCCGTGGTGGCGGAGGAGCTGCGCACGAGCCAGAGCCCCGTCGTGCTGGCCGGCGCGGCGCGCGCCGTGCGCGGCGACCGCGGCGGCGACTGGGCCGAGCTGCTGCAGGGTGCCGCCGACCGCATCGCGACGAGCGACGTCTTCGTCCGCTGGCAGCCCGGGGTCGTGGCGCCGTCGTGGATGCGCACGGCGCGCGGCGAGCTGCTCGCGACGATCGACGAACTCCACGCTGCGCGAGAAGCGCCGAGCATCGGCATCCCGACTCCGTCCTTCGAGGTGGATGCCGCGGCCCTGCGCGCGATCGCGGTCGAAGACCAGGACGGCCGGGCCTCGACCCTCGCCGACCTGATCGAGGGCGAGACGGTGCTCGCTTTCTTCTACACGCGGTGCATGAACCCCGCGCGCTGCTCGCTCACCATCACGCGGCTCGCGGCCCTCGCCGGCGGCGATCGGGCCGTCGTCGCGATGTCGTACGACCCGGCCTTCGACTCCCCCGCGCGCCTGCGCCGCTACGGCGCCGACCGCGGATTCGCCTTCGGCGAGCGCGCCCGCCTGGTGAGGACGGTGGATGCCTGGCCCGCCGTGCGCGAGCTGTTCGGCCTGCGCGTCGGCTACGGCCCGTCGACCGTCAATGAGCACGCCCGCGAGCTCTTCCTCGTTCGACGCGCGGGCGAGGGCGTCGTCGTGCAGGGCCTCGATCCCGACGCCATCGCCGACGTTGCGACGCTCGATCGCTACTTCGTGGCCAGCGAGTAGTCGCCCTCGGCGCAGCCGGTCGCGAACCAGCCGCCCGTGACGAGGGTGGTCTTCAGGTCGGTGATCCCGGTCACCTCGAGCGAGGGCTCGGCCGGGCCCGGGAACCACACCCGCAGGCCGCATCCCTTCTCGCCGACCGTGCCCTTCATCGAGAAGCCGGTGTCGCTCGCCGACAGGTCGTACACGGCGCCGGGGGCCGACTGCGGGTACGCGCGCCCCAGGATCTTCAGCAGGTCGTCGCGCTTCGGGAGGCCTTCGCCGCTCGCGCAGTCCTGCGGGACGAGGGCGTCGCCCACGTCGCCGATGCCACCCTGTGGGTCGCCGCACGCCTGCTTCCACACCCAGTAGGCGCTGCCGAGCACGTACTGGTCTTCGAGCGTCGCGTAGCGATCGAGGCGGGCCACGCGATCGGCCGCGTCGCCCCAATAGCCGTACTCGCCCGACCACAGCGGAACGCCGTAGGCGTCGGCGACGCGCTGGGCGAGCGCGAACTGGCGCTCCATCGAGACGATCGGCGCGATGCCGAGCGAGCGGTCCATCGTGATCGACTCCGCGTACAGATGCGGCGAGAAGGCCCAGTTCGCATCGTGCGTGAACCCGGGCTGCGGACCGCTGTCGAAGCCGAGCCCCGACCACAGGATGCTGGGCTCGACGAACACGATCTGCGGCGCGCCGGTGGCGCGGATCGCGCCGATCGCGCGGTCGTAGAAGCGGCCGAGCAGCAGCGACGTCGTGACGGGGGCCGTCTCGCCGAAGCCCGGCTCGTTCAGGAGGTCGTAGCCGGCGACCGTCGGATCGTCGCGGAACAGCTCGGCGAGGCGCCCCCACGTCTCGACGAGCGCCGTCTGCACGCCGTCGGTGTCGAAGTAGAAGTTCTGGAACGCGCGGTCGCCGGCGGGCGAGATGTCACGCCCCTGGAACTGGCAGCGCGGCGCGCCGTCGGTGATCGTCGCCCACGCCGGTGCGCCGTCGTAGCCCCACATCGAGTCCGTGCCAGGGCGGCAGAACGTGCCGTCGGGCGTCGCGCCGTTGAACCACGAGTCCTGATGCATGTCGAGCACGACGTACAGGCCGTGCGCCTTCGCCCAGCCGACCGCCTGCGTGATGCGGTCGAGGTAGTCCTGGTCGAGTGTGCCGCGCGAGGGCTCGAGCGCCGACCACGACAGCCCGAGCCGTACGACGTCGAACCCTTCGGCGGCCATGCCGGTGAAGTCGTCCTCCGTCAGCGGCCAGGTCGTGGGCACGTCGGCGCGCGGCGCGTAGAAGTCGACGAGCTGGTTCACGTTGACGCCGCGCAGCAGCACCTGGTTGCCGTCTCCGTCGGAGATGATCCCGCCGTTCGCGCGCAGGAATCCCGAGGGGATGGATGCCGCGGCAGCCTGCTCCTCCGCGGCCGCCTCACCGGCATACGGCGCGACGACCGACACCAGGAGGGCGACGACCGCGACCCCTGCAGCGGCGTAGAACGGCACGCGCGCCGCGCGGCCCTCGCGCAGGCGATCGGCGACGAGCGCTCCGACGCCGGCGATCCAGCCCACGCACACGCCGAACGACAGCCCGTCGGCGACCGTGACGTAGGCGCTCATGAGCGGCCAGAGGTCGCCTTGCAGTCCATCGGCGATCGTCGCGACGAGCGCCTGGACGACCCCGACCATCGCCCCCGCCACGATCGCGGCGAGCCAGCCGCCCAGCACACCCGGCACGCGCGAGCGCATCCAGCGGAGAGAGAGCGCAGTCGCGACGGCGATCAGCGCCATCGCGACGAGCGTCGAGAGCAGGCCCCGATCCGGCCGCGCGACGGGCACGGCGGCCGCGTACACGGGAGCCGTGCCCCACAGGCCGGCCAGCAGCGGGGCGACGGCGGCGAGGAGGAGAGCCGGCGCCCAGACCGAGCCCGGGTCGCGGCGCTGCCGATCGGTCGGTCCGCCGAGCCGGCGGGCGAACCCTGCGACGATGAGCGCCGCAGGGATGGCCTTCGCCGTGACGTAGCCGGCCGCCCACGCGGAGAGTGCGAGGTCGCCCGTCATCGCGAGCACCGTCGCGGCCTGCGCAAGGAGCACGGCGAGCACGAGGCCCGGTACGAGGGTCCAGTAGCGGTCGCCCGCGCGCGCCGCCGTCCACCACGTGATGCCAAGCAGGACGGGGACGAACACAACGTACGGCGCGACGGGCCACAGCCCGCGGTCGAAGGCGGGGAGGGCTCCCGACCAGCCGACGAGCGCGAGCAGCCCCGTCGGATCGAGGATCGCCTGGACGATGACCAGGACGAGCATGGCGCAGAGCGCGACGAGGGGACGCCGGATGGCGGGGTTCATTGACACTCCATCGTGACAAGCAGGCCCGCACAGCATCCGCGATCGCGACGCGCAAGTCAAACCGAGCGGCGCTCGGTCTGTGGAGAACCCGCGGGACGCTCAGCCGTCGACGGTCGTGAGCGACGAGGCGAGGAACCTCCTCACTTCACCCGACGGGAACGCCACGTTCACGACGCGCTCGATGAAAACGCCCTCGAGCGGATCGAAGAACTCGACCGGCGGGCCCGATGTCGGATGGATGACGCGCCCCTCCTCCCCCGTGGAGGTCGTCACCTTTTCGGCGTGGTCGAACATGGGCACCGATCGCATGACCTGGATTCTGCTCCTCCCGGCGGCTCGCGCGAGATGGTTGACAGCATCACGCGACGGGGGTAGCGCTCAGACCGGCGCCGTGAAGAGCAGGTAGAGCGCCGCGACGATCGTCAGGATGAAGACGATCCGCTCGAAGACGTCTTGGCGCATGCGCCCCGCGAGCGCCCGGCCCATGAAGGCGCCGATCAGCACGGCGGGCACGAGCAGCAGGTCGATGAGCAGACTCTGCGGAGTCAGCAGACCGAGGCCGATCGCGAAGGGGAGTTTGGCGATGTTGACGATCGCGAAGAACCACGCGGCCGTGCCGAGGAACGCCTTGACCTCGAACCGCGCCGCGACGAAGTACATCGACATGACGGGTCCGCCGGCGTTGGCGACCATCGTCGTGAAGCCGCCGAGCGTGCCGTAGCCCGCCGCCGCGACGCGGCCGCCCCTGCCGACGAGCGACGTGCCGGTGCCCCGCCGTCGCAGCCACAGCGTGAACGCGACGACGAGGAGGAGGATGATCGCGATGGTGCGCTGCACCCACGCGTCATCAGCGAGCGCGAGGAAGCCCGCCCCGACGAGCAGGCCGCAGACGACGGCCGGTGCGAGCCGGATGAGGGTCGGCCAGTCGGCGTGGCGTCGGTACGTGATGAGGGCGAAGGCATCGCCGACGATGAGCAGCACCAGGAGCGTCGCCGTCGAGTGCTTCGCAGGGAGCACGCTCGCGAAGATCGCGACCGCGAGCGTCCCGGCGCCGGGCAGGGCCGTCTTGGACACGCCGACCACGAGCGCGCCGACGGCGAGCAGCGTCCACGCCCAGGCGGTCAGGTCGGTCACAGATCAAGGCTAGGTGCTCCCTCGGGGTTGTCCTGACAAATGACGTTCCCCCGGTGGCGCGACACGCGGCATCCCGTCGCAGGTCGCCGCGTGTCGCACCCTCTGAACCCGCGAAGAGTCAGTCGCTCAGCACGACCTGATCGACCATCAGGTGTCCCCACGCGCCGGTCGCATCGTCGAGGATCTGCAGCTGTGCCGTCTTGCCGGCGAGGTCGCGCAGGTCCCACTCCACCGGGCGCAGCGTCGCGTCGTCGGCGCCGGTCGCCGTGCGCACAGGCTGGCCGTCGACGAGGAGCTGCACGGAGGTCGCCGGCTCGACTCCGAGCGGATGCCGCCCTCCGCCCACGAGGAGGTGCAGGAAGTCGCGGTCGATCGTGAACGGCGGCGAGGTGACGACGCCGGTGGCGGCATCCGATCCCGCGAAGGTGTCGGCGACCTGAGCCCCGACCTGGCCCGCAAGCGCCGAGGCCGACGGGGCCGCCGAGGCGAGCGCCGCCGTGGCCGTCCAGCCGAGCCCCCACGAGCCGCCCTCGAAGTCGGCGATCACCCGCGCGGGCCGCTGCACGACGCTGCCGAACTCGGTGATCGTCAGGTCGTGGAAGGTCGCCGACCCGCCGGAGGTGTACAGCGCGAGACCCCGATCGCCAGGAGGGGCGAAGACCTGACTCGAGTGCACGTACCGGCCGTCGTCGACGAAGACCTCGATCGTCGTGCGGTCGACGAGGATCTCGAGGTGCACGGTTGTCGCCGACGACGGGAAGGGCGTGCGGCTCTCGAGCTTGAACGGATTGTCGGGATGCCCCGTCTGCGCGCGGTTCACATAGGCGTAGGTATCGGTCACCCCGACGTCCGCGTGTCGCGAGCCGTCGGCCGAGCGGCGCAGCTGAAGGCCGATGTTCGTCGCGGTGCTCCACGAGACGTCGGTCTCGATGCGGTACGCGTCACCCTGGTAGGCCAGCGGCAGGAAGCCGTCGACCGTGACGTCGCCCAGGTTCGTGCGGGAGGTCGCGATGCCGTCGAGCGCGGGGACCGGCTGCGACACGAGGCTGTAGCCGGAGTCCGCCTCCTTCAGCGAGATGAGGCGCGTGATCGAGTCGGTGCCGTTGTAGCCGTCGGCGGCCCAGGTCGGCGTCTTGTGCGCGTAGTCCCAGTTGTTCATCCAGCCCACGGCGTATCGCCGCTCGAGCGGCGCCGCCGGGTCTTCCCACGTGACCGCGCCGTACCAGTCGAAGCCGTGGTCGAGCCACTGCGGAGAGGCCGTGTCGACGTGGAAGCTCGAGCCGTCGAAGTCGCCCGTCCAGTAGGCGAAGGTCGCCGGCTCCCCCGTCGCGTACCCGTTGGCGCTCACCCCGAAGACCCAGTGCGTCGTGCCGTCGTCGGCGCGGATCCGGAAGAGGTCGGGACACTCGATCGTGCCGATCCCCGAGTTGACGTATTCTCCGCGCCGCGTCCACGTCCTGAGGTCGGGCGAGGTGTAGAAGCTCACCCGGTCGCGTTCGGCGATGAGGGCGACCCAGCGGCCGCGCTCGGTATCCCACACCACCTTCGGGTCGCGGAAGTCGGCGCGCCCGCCGTTCGCGATGACCGGCTGATCGCCGTATGGGCGGAAGGTGCGGCCGCCGTCGATCGAGTACCAGAGGAACTGGGCCTGCGGGCCCGACGCGTTCGCCTGCTGCGCCGGCGTGGGGTGGTCCATCTGCGTCACGAGCATGACGACGGCGCCCGCGCCGAATCCCGCCGTGTTCGCGGTGTCGACGACGGTCGACCCCGACCACAGGTCGTAGTTCGCGTTCGTCTTCTTGGGGGCCGCGATCCCCTGGTCGGCGAACACGACGCCGTCGTGCGTCGTGGCGAGCCGCCACGCCGTGCCGAAGTTCGCCGCGGGGTCGGCGTCGTAGTCGGAGTTGTACAGGTAGTAGTAGTGGAACTTCCCGTCCACGAAGACCGGCCGCTGCGGGTCGTTCTTCCAGTGGTCGGGCACGGTGAGGTGGTATTGCGCGCGATAGGTCACGGGCTCCTCGGCGCCGGCGGTCGCCGGCGCGACGGCGGGCACGGCGACCGCCGTCGCGGTCAGTGCCGCGACGGCGGTCAGCCGCAGAATGCGGGTGGTGCGGGGAATCGACATCGTCGGCGTTCCTCTTTGCTCGGTGGATCAGTGACTGGCGATGGCCGCCGTTCCGTTCTCTGTCGCCGGGGCGAGCCCGGCCTCGACCGTGAGCCGTCCGTGCCGCCACGCGACCGGCATGGGGTCGCTGATGCCACCGACGAAGGAGCCGTCGGGTCCGGCGTTGCGGAACGCGAACAGCAGCCACTGCCCGTCGTCGCGTCGGCGCAGCAGGCGGCCGACGTACAGGCTGTCGTCGGTCACCGGGTAGGCGGCGTCCACGTCGAACGGACCGGTGAGCGACTCGGCGGGCACCGCCCACGTGCCGCCGGGCGTGCCGCGCCGCGCCGCCGAGGCGTGCTCCGCGAGGCAGGAGAACAACAGCACGGGGCGTCCGTCCACGACCTCGACCTGCGTCACCTCGAGCTGCCCGAATCCGCGCGGGCTCGGAACGCTGAGCGGGGGCCGGAGTTCCCACCGGCGCAGATCCCACGACCGTGCGTGCCCGACGACGCCGCGTCCGTCGGCCGGTCCGTGCGGCGCCCGCGCCGTCACGAGCATGTGCCAGCCGTCGCCGTCGGGGTCGGCGAAGACCCACGGGTCGCGGAACGCCTCGTCGTGCCACGCATCGCTCTCGAGCGTCTCGTACCAGGGCGCCGCGGCCTCCAGCACGGGGCCTGGGGCCTTGGTCCAGACGTGCAGGTCGGAAGAGGTCGCGTAGCCGATCCGCTGCACGTTCTTGCCGTGGGCGGCGAGCGTCGAGCCGGTGTAGAAGAGGAACCACGTGCCGTCGGGATGCCGCACGATGGAGCCCGTCCACGTCGCGAGGTCGTCGAAGGCCGGGCCGTCGCTGCGCACGAGGGCATCGGCGACCTGCGTCCAGGACACGAGATCGGTCGAGACGGCGTGGCCGATCGAGGCGCGGTAGTGCCGCGCGTCGGGGTCTTTCAGCGCCCGCGAGGCGTAGAGGAAGAACAGGTGGTACTGCTCGCCGTCGTCGGCGAACCAGAAGTCCCAGACCCAGGAACCGGGGAGGTCGAACACAGCGTCAGCCCTTCGTAGAGGTCGCGGCCTGCAGGCGCGCGGAGATGGTGGAGTCGAGCTCGGCACGCGACGGCGGGTCGGCGCCGGGACGCGAGACGGCGATCGCCGCCGCTTCGGCGCAGACGCGGAGGATCGCCTCGAGCTCGGCGGGAGGGATGCCGCGCAGCCGCGCACGATGCGTCACGTCGCGGTAGCCGGCACCGAGGAGGCCGTCGATGAGCGTGCCCATGAAGGTGTCGCCCGCGCCGACGGTGTCGACGACCGAGACCGTGACGGCGGGCACCTCGAGGACGCCGGCATCCGTCACGGCGAGGCATCCCTCGCCTCCCCGCGTGACGACGACGACGGCGGGGCCCGCGTCGTGCCACCGCTGCGCCGCCTCGAGCGGCGACAGATCGGGATGCAGCCACGCGAGGTCCTCCTCGCTGGCCTTCACGACGTCGGCGACGCCGAGGTAGCCGGTGACCCGTGTGCGGGCCGCCGCGGGATCGCCCAGGAGCGACGGCCGCACGTTGGGGTCGAAGGTCACCAGCGCCGTACCCGCCAGGTCGGCGGCGAGGCGCGCGACCTCGTCGCCGCCGGGCGGCAGCAGCGCGCCGATCGACCCCGCGTGCACGATGTCGGCATCGGCGACGGAGGCGCCCTCGAGCGCCCACTCGAGATCGAACTCGTATTCGGCGGCGCCCGCCGCGTCGAGCCGCGCCGTCGCGGTCGCGGTGCGCAGTGCGGGCACCGCGTCGACCGTCACCTCCGAGTCGATGAGCCACGCGCGCACGCCGCGCCCGTGCCGATCGTCGCCGAGCCGCGTGACGAGCCGCGGCGCGCGGCCGAGCCGCCCGAGGGCGAGGGCGACGTTCGCGGGGCTCCCGCCCGGCGACTCGTCGACCCTGCCGTCCGCCCGGTGGACGATGTCGACCAGGGCCTCGCCGACCACGACGACGCGGGGTGCGGCATCCCGATCAGTCATCCCTTCACCCCGCTCGCGGCGATGCTGCTCACGAACGCCCGCTGGAAGATCAGGAACACGATGAGCACGGGCAGCGTGATGAGCGACGTGTACGCCATGACCTCGCCCCACGCGGTGTTGAGCTGGAAGAAGTACTGCATGCCGACCATGACGGGGCGAAGGTTCTCCTTCTGCACGACCATGAGGGGCCACAGGTACTGGTTCCACGCCGGGAGGAAGGTGAGGATCGCGACGGTCGCGAACGCGGGACCCGACAGCGGCGCGACGATGCGGCGGTAGATCGTGAACCAGCTCGCGCCGTCGATGCGCGCCGCCTCGTCGAGCGATTTCGGGATCGTCGAGAAGTACTGCGCGAACAGGAAGATCGAGAAGGCGTTCGCGATGAACGGCACGATCTGCACCTGGTAGGTGTTGAGCCAGCCGAAGTCGTACTTGAGGACACCACCCTCCATGACGAGCGTCGGCAGCTGCGCGACCCAGTAGACCATCGGCACCGCGATGGTCTCGAACGGCACGATCAGCGTCGCGATGACGAGCGCGAGCACGACGATCCGGCCGCGCCACTCCAGTCGCGACAGAGCGAACCCGGCCATCGAATTGACGATCAGTCCGAGCCCGACGGTGAGCACCGTGATGAGCACGGAGTTGAAGAGGAACTGCCCGACCGGCACGCGGTCGAAGACGCCGAAGTAGTTGTCGAGGGAGATGTCGCCCACCGGGAGGAAGGCGGACGGCGTGCCGATGTCGCGGAGGATCTGCGCGTCGGGCTTCAAGCTCGAGACGAACATGAAGACGAGCGGGAAGAGGAAGATGACGCCGAAGACGCTCAGGGCGATGTAGGTGAAGACCTTCCCCCGCACGGCAGCGGCCTTCGCCCCAGACGTCGTGCGGGCGACGGGGCGCTCCGCGGCGGTCGTGATGACGGCGGTCGTGGTCGCCATGTCAGCCCTTCTCTCGGGTGAGGCGCCGCTGCACGAGCGCGACGAGCAGCACGGCGACGAAGAAGATGAGCGAGATCGCCGACGCGTACCCGATCTCCTGCTGGTCGTAGCCCTTGCGGACGGCGTGGAAGACGACCGTCGTCGTGGAATTGATCGGCCCGCCCTGAGTCATGACGTCGACCTGCACGAACAGGCCGAGGGCGGCGATCGTGATCGTCACGAGCACGAAGACCATCGTCGGGCGCAGGCCCGGCCACGTGACGTTCGTGAACTGGCGCCACGGGCTCGCGCCGTCCATCCTCGCCGCCTCGTACAGCTCCTCGGGGATCGTCTGCAGGCCCGACAGCCAGATGATCATGTGGAATCCGACCGCCTGCCAGATCGACAGCACGATGATCGCGCCGAGGGCCGTGCTCGGGTTGTTCAGCCAGTCGACGCCGCTCCACGCCCCGAAGGTCAGCGTGTCGATCATCGAGTTGATGAGGCCGTCCTTCTGGTACATGAACTTCCAGAGGATCGACACGACGACGATCGAGGTCACGACGGGCACGAAGAAGATGACGCGGAACGCCGTGACCCCACGCAGCCGCCGGTTCACGAGCACGGCGAGCAGCAGGCCGAGGCCCGCCTGCACCGGCACGACGACGAGCGCGAAGACGAACGTGTTCCACGCGGAATCGAGGAAGACCGGATCGGCCGTGAAGGCGCGGACGAAGTTGTCCATTCCCACGAACCGCGGCGGGTTCGGCGAGATCAGTCGCGCATTCGTGAACGAGAGCGTGAACGCGAGGATCACGGGGATCGCGAGGAACAGGATGAGCAGGATGCCGGCAGGGGCCATCATCCCGAGGCCGGCCCACGTCTCCCGGCCCTTGATGGAGCGGAAGCGGCGGAGCGAACGACGCGGCGTCTCAGCCGCCACCGTCGGAGGGGTGACTGTCATGGAGGTGCCTTTCCAGGTGGCGGGGGGGGGGGGGGGGGGCGC
>NZ_JBIQWL010000008.1:163771-166913 GCF_044325405.1 Microbacterium alkaliflavum
CCGCCAGAGGGATCACTTGAAGCCGTAGCCGTCGTTCGATTCGATGTTCGCGTCGATCTCCGCCACGGCGTTGTCGAGCGTCGTGGAGACGTCGGCGCCGTTCATGATGTCCTTCGCCGCCGTCTCGAACGTCGACGAGATGACGGCGTACGCGGGCGTCTCCGGCCGCGGCACCGCGAACTTCTGCGAGAGCTCGACGAACGGGCGGAGGACTCCGTCGGGGCCGAAGTACTTCGAATCGGCGGCCGCCGATTCGGTCGAGGGGATCACGACCTGGTTGTCGGCGAAGGCCGTGAGGTACTCGTCCTGGAAGCTGAACTCGAGGTACTTGCGCGCGCCGTCGGCGTCGGCGCAGGACGACGAGATCGCCCACTGCCACGAGCCGCCGCCGATCTTGGGGCCGGTGCCGAGGTCCGGCGGGGGCAGGATGAGCAGGTCGTCGCCCACGGCGTCGAGCGCGTCGACGGCGTTCCAGACGCCGGTGTAGCTCAGGCCCACCTTGTCGTCGACGAACTCCTGGTTGCCGATCGTGCCGCCGTTGTTCGCGAAGCCGTCGGCGAACAGGCCCTGGAACCACTCGCCCCACTTCACGGCCTCGGGGCCGTTGAGCGCGCCCTTCGCGCTGAGCATCGTCGAGCGGTCGATGAGGTCGCCGCCGAAGCTCTGCAGGAACGGCGAGTAGGCGTAGGGCCACCACTCGCCGGCATCCTCGGCGCCGATGTCGATCGGGGTCTCGTAGCCCGCGGCCTTGAGCGTCGTGAGCACGTCAGCGAACTCGTCCTGCGTCCAGGGCTGGTCGATCGTCGGGATGCGGATGCCGTTCTTCTCGAGCACCGACTTGCGGGCGAAGATCGCGAGCGCGGCATCCCAGTAGCCCGCCGAGTAGATCTTGTCGTCCCACGTGCCGACGGCCGTCGGCAGCAGGCTGTCGGTGAGCTCCTTGGGCAGGTCGAGGGGCTGCAGGTAGCCGGCCCACGCCCAGTTCGGCATGATCGGGCCGTCGAGGTCGAGCAGACAGGGCAGATCGCCGGATGCCGCGGCCGCGACGACCGCGTCGTTGTAGGCACCCTGCGGGAACGCCTCGTGCACGACCTCGTACTCGTCCTGCGACGCGTTGAAGTCGGCGATGATCTTGTCGTAGACCTCGAGCTCGGCGGGGTTGCCCGCCGAGTGGGTCCACATCGTGAGCTGCGTGCGGCCGTCGGCGGTGTTCGATCCGCCCTGTCCGGCCTGCCCGCACCCGGTGAGGGCGAGCGCGCACGCGAGGGCTGCCGACACCAGGATCGGCCCGGTCCTGCGCTTCATTGTGGTTTCCTGTTCTTGTGATCGACGCCCGCGTCGATCACCGATCGGGGGCCGCCGACGGCGGCCGCTCGGTGTTGTGTGAAGCCCGTCGCCGGCTGGGTTTGGCGACTTGCGCCGGCGGCGGGCCAACGGAGTCTCGTCGGATGACGGGACACTCCATGAGGTGCGTGGCGTCCTCGTCCTCCTCCGCGCGGACGCCGAGCGCGACCTCCATCGCCCAGCGACCCATCTCGTAATGGGGCAGGGCGACGGTGGTGAGAGGGGGATCCTGTTCCGCGGCGATGAACTGCTGATCGTCGTAGCCGACGATCGACAGGTCGCGCGGGATCTCGAGACCGCGATGACGGGCCGCCATGTAGGCGCCCGCGGCGATGCGGTCGTTGAAGCAGAAGAGCGCCGTGGGACGGCGGTCGGCCGGCAGCGCGAGCAGCATGTCGGCGGCCTCGCGACCGCCGCGCGCCGAGATCTCGGTGACGTCGACGCGGAGCACGGCGTCGGGGTCGATGCCCGCTTCGGCGAGCACCTCCAGGTAGCCCTCGAAGCGCAGGGCTGACGCGATCGGCTTGGGCTCGCTCGCATCGATGTAGGCGATGCGGCGGTGGCCCGCCGCGACCAGCTCGCGCACGGCCGCGGCGCCGCCGGCGCGGTCGTCGGGGACGACGCTGCGGTGGCTGCCCCCGGCGGGACGGCAGTCGAGGAACACGGTGTCGGCGCGGATGCCTGCCGGCGGCTCGACGGTGCGATGCCACATGCACGCGTAGATCATGGCGTCGACCTGCTGCGCCGAGAGCGCCGCGATCGCCTCGGCCTCGATGCCGGCGTCGCCGCCGGTGTCGAGGAGGAACACGAGGTGCCCGTGATCGCGGGCGACGTCCTGCGCGCCCGCGAGCATGCGTCCTGCGAACGGGGTCGTGGCGATCTGGTCGGAGATGAGGCCGACGGTGCGCGTGCGCTGGGTGCGAAGGCCCCGCGCGAGGGCGCTCGGCGCATAGCCGACGGCCCGCGCCGCGTCGCGCACGCGCTGCTGGGTGTCGGCCGAGATGCGTGTCTTCGCGTTGTTGAGCACGAGCGACACGGTGGTCACGGACACACCCGCCGCTGCTGCGACGTCGGAGATCCGCGGCCTGGTCGTCATCAACCCGTTCCCTTTGTTAAATCGATTTATCAGAGCGAACCGATTATGCACACGCCAGCCCCGGGGGGTCAAGCCCCGATAGCGGATTGTGATGTGGGGAGGGGTGTGTGCAACCATGAGTTCACTATGCAAATCGATTTGTATGGTCTCTCCCTCATTTAGGAGCCAACGCAAATGCACACTTCGAACCGGCGCGCCAAGCGCCTGCTCGCAAGCGGGCTCGTCACGAGCGCTCTCGTGGCGACCACCCTCGTCGCGGGCACGACGACCGCCCTCGCCGACCCCGGTCTGCAGGACGGCCCCCAGCCCACGACCCACACCCAGGAGGCCTTCGCCCCCGAGTCCGACTTCACGTCGAAGTGGACGCGGGCGGATGCGAAGCAGCTGAAGCGGCTGTCGGATCCGACCGCGGGTTCGCGGCAGAACTCGATGCCCGCGGCCCTGACGATGCCGACCGTCCCGCAGGATTTCCCGGACATGTCCAACGGGCAGGTGTGGGTGTGGGACACCTGGCCGCTGACCGATGAGCACGGCAACCAGTACTCGGTCAACGGACAGGAGATCATCTTCTCGCTGGTCGCCGACCGCAGCCTCGGGTTCGACGACCGTCACGTGTTCGCGAAGATCGGCTACTTCTACCGTCCCGCCGGCATCCCCGCCGACCAGCGCCCCGTCAACGGCGGCTGGACCTACGGCGGCCTG
>NZ_JBIQWL010000009.1:0-96433 GCF_044325405.1 Microbacterium alkaliflavum
CGCGACGGCCGCCCGTGCGGCTGCGGGCAGAACGGATGCCTCGAGCAGTATGCGTCCGGCCGCGCTCTGCAGCGCGAGGCCGACGACATCGCGGACACGCCCGGCCTCGGCGACGCCCTCGCCCAGGTGCGCGCCGAGAAGGGCAGCATCTCCGGTCCTGCCGTGTCTCGTCTCGTGCTGGCGGGCGACCCGGGCGCGCTGGAGGCGCTGCGCCGTGTGGCGACCGCACTCGGCGAGGCCTGCGGCGGCTTCCAGGCCGTGCTCGACCCGTCGCTGTTCGTCATCGGCGGCGGTGTCGCCGAGCTCGGCGAGGTGCTGCTCGAGCCCGTGCGCCTCGCGTACGAGACCGCGCTGCCCGGCTACGGCGACCGGCCCGTCGCGGAGTTCGCGATCGCCCGCCTCGGAAACGACGCGGGCATCATCGGAGCCGCTGACCTCGCGGGCGGCGAGTAGGGCAGACTCGAAGTCGAGAGGGGCGGCGGCTTGTTCTACTGGCTCATGAAGTACATCGTGATCGGACCGATCACGAAGGCCATCTGGCGCCCGTGGATCGTCGGGCGCCGCAATGTGCCGGCCGACGGCGCCGCGATCCTCGCGAGCAACCACCTGTCGTTCGTCGACTCGATCTTCCTGCCCCTCATGATCGATCGGCCCGTCTCCTTCCTCGCCAAGAGCGATTACTTCACGGGCAAGGGCCTCAAGGGCTGGGCCACCGGCATGTTCTTCAAGATGACCGGACAGATCCCCATCGACCGCTCCGGCGGCAAGGCATCCGAGGCATCCCTCAACACGGGCCTTCAGGTGCTGGGTCGCGGCGATCTGCTCGGCATCTACCCCGAAGGCACGCGCAGCCCCGACGGACGGCTCTACCGCGGGCGCACGGGCCTCGCACGCATGGCCCTCGAGGCGCACGTGCCGGTCGTGCCCGTCGTGATGGTCGACACCGACACCATGCTGCCGATCGGCACGCACTGGCCGCGCATCGTGCGGGTCGGCATCGTCATCGGCGAGCCGCTCGACTTCTCGCGGTTCGAGGGCATGGAGGGCGATCGCTACATCCTGCGCTCCGTGACGGACGAGATCATGGTCGCCCTGCAGCGCCTCGGCGAGCAGGAGTACGACGACGTGTACGCGTCCACCGTCAAGGACCGGCTCAAGGGCCCGCGGGCGCCGCGTAGCACGAAGCCGGTCGTCGCGGCAGCGCCGATAGACTGACCGGATGCTTCAGCAGCTCGACGCCCTGGACCACTGGCGCACCCTGCCCATCAAGCAGCAGCCGCAGTGGACCGACCGTGACGCGGTGGAGGCCGTCTCGGCCGAGATCGCGACCCTCCCGCCGCTCGTCTTCGCCGGCGAGGTCGACATCCTCCGCGAGCGCCTCGGACGCGCCGCCTCGGGGCAGGCCTTCCTGCTCCAGGGCGGCGACTGCGCCGAGACGTTCGCGGGTGCGACGGCGGAGCAGATCCGCAACCGCATCAAGACGGTGCTGCAGATGGCGGTCGTGCTGACCTATGGCGCCTCGATGCCCATCGTGAAGATGGGCCGCATGGCGGGCCAGTTCGCCAAGCCGCGCTCGAGCGACACCGAGACGCGCGGCGACGTGACGCTGCCCGCGTACCGGGGCGACATCGTCAACGGCTACGACTTCACCGAGGGCTCGCGGCAGGCCGACCCGCAGCGTCTGCTCAAGGGCTACCACACGGCCGCGTCGACGATCAATCTGATCCGCGCATTCACGCAGGGTGGCTTCGCCGACCTGCGCGAAGTGCACAGCTGGAACAAGGGCTTCGCGCAGAACCCCGCCAACCAGCAGTACGAGCGCCTCGCGATCGAGATCGACCGCGCCATCAAGTTCATGGAGGCGGCGGGCGCCGACTTCGACGAGCTGCGCCGCGTCGAGTTCTACACGGGCCACGAGGGCCTGCTCATGGACTACGAGCGGCCGATGACGCGCATCGACTCGCGCACGGGCACGCCGTACAACACGTCGGCGCACTTCCTGTGGATCGGCGAGCGCACGCGCGACCTCGACGGCGCGCACGTCGACTACTTCTCGAAGATCCGCAACCCGATCGGTGTGAAGCTCGGCCCCGCGACGTCTCCGGACACGGCGCTCGAGCTCATCGACAAGCTCGACCCCGAGCGCGAGCCCGGCCGCCTGACGTTCATCACGCGCATGGGCGCGGGCAAGATCCGCGACGCCCTGCCGCCGCTGCTGCAGGCCGTCAAGGACTCCGGGGCTGTGCCCCTGTGGGTCACCGACCCCATGCACGGCAACGGCATCACCACGCCGACGGGCTACAAGACGCGTCGCTTCGACGACGTCGTCGACGAGGTGCGCGGCTTCTTCGAGGCGCACCGCGCCGTCGGCACGTTCCCCGGCGGCATCCATGTCGAGCTCACGGGCGACGACGTGACGGAGTGCCTGGGCGGCTCGGAGCAGATCGACGAGCAGACGCTCGCGACGCGCTACGAGAGCCTGTGCGACCCGCGCCTGAACCACATGCAGTCCCTCGAGCTGGCCTTCCTCGTGGCCGAGGAGCTCGAGAAGCTCTGACCCGCCGCGCCGCACGACCGGCCGCGGGTTCGTCGAAACAGGGGATCTCCGTCGAGACCGAGGGCATCGCGCCCAGGTTCGGCAGGGATCCCCTGTTTCGGTGAGGGATGCCGCGGCCCGGCGCGGCGCGGGTCAGTCGGTCGCGCTGAGATCGAGCGAGACGGCCGAGCCCTTCACGCGCTGCGCGTTCGCCTCCGGGTCCTGCGCCACGACGCGGGCGATGACCGCGAACGGCTCCCACAGCGGGTTGTACTTCGCGGCGAAGCCGGCCTTGCTCAGGGCGTCCTTCGCCTCGGCGAGCGTCTTGCCGACGACGTTCGGCACGGGGAAGAGGGGAGGGCCGGACGACACCACGAGCGTGACGGCCTGACCCGGCTGCCAGCTTCCGCCGCCGTCCTTGTCGGCGATGCGGATGACCGAGCCGTCCTTGACCTTGTCGCTCGCCTCCTCGGTCTGCCCCGCGATCTGCAGTCCGACGGCGTTGAGGGCGGCGGTCGCGTCGCCGACGGACTTGCCGCCGACGTCGGGCACGGGCCCGACCGACACCGACAGCACGGCGGAGTCGCCCTCGTGCACGGTGCAGCCGCCGCCGCAGTCGAACGCCGCCTCGCCCGAGCGAGGAGTCACGGACGCGCCGATCGTCGTGTTGTCGGGCTGGTCGGTGAAGAACTTCTGGTCGTCGCCGACGGCGACCCGCGCGCCCTCGAGCGCCGCGCGGGCCTGCTCGGACGGCAGCCCGTTCAGCGCCGAGATGGCGTGGTCCTGGGGTCCCTTCGACACGAGCACCGCGACGGCCGACGCCTTGTCGACACGGGATCCCGCCCCGGGATCGGAGCCGACGGTCGTGCCGGCGGGGATGTCGAAGTCGAACACGTCCTGCTGCGTCGCGGACAGTCCCTGCTTCGTGAGCGTGGTCTGCGCCTGCTCGAACGTCATGTTCGCGACGTCGGGGACCATCACCTGCGATCCCGGCCCCGAGCCGAAGTACCAGCCGATGCCGGCCGCGATCAGCGCGAGCACCATGACGAGCGCGAGCAGCCAGCCGCCTCGGCGCGTGCGGCGCTTCGTCGCGGCACGCAGCTGTGCGGCGTTGTCGACGTCGTCGATCGCGGCCATCGGGCCCGTGATGGCGGCCGGCAGCACCTTGGTGAGCTCGGTCTGCGCGCCGCCCTCGTCGCGGATGACGCTCGTCGGCGCCGTGCGGGCGACCTGAGGCTGGATGCCGAGCTCGCGCTCGATCTCGCGCAGGCGGTCGAGCATCTCGCGGGCGTCGGCGGGACGCTCGTCGGGCGAGCGCTCGGTCGCCCACAGCACGAGCTCGTCGAGCTGTTCGGGCACGCCCGGATTCTTGACGCTCGGACGCGGCACGGAGTCGGTCGCGTGCTGGAAGGCGATCTGCATCGGCTGCTCGCCCTGGTACGGCTGCTCGCCGGCGAGCATCTCGTAGAGCATGATGCCGAGCGAGTAGATGTCGCTGCGCGCGTCGGCGGTGCCGCGCGTGACGAGCTCGGGGGCGAGGTACGCGATCGTTCCGAGCAGCTGCGAGCCCGTCGCGGTGTTGGCGGTCGTGGCGCGGGCGAGGCCGAAGTCGCCGATCTTGATGCGGCCGTCCTCGGCGAGCAGCACGTTCTCGGGCTTCACGTCGCGGTGCACGATGCCGGCTCGATGTGCGGCGGCCAGGCCCGAGAGCACGGCATCCATCACCGTGATGGTCTGCGCGAGCGTCAGCCGCTTCTGCTCGCGCAGCAGCTCGCGCAGCGTGATTCCCGGCAGGTACTCCATGACGAGGTATGCCATGTCGCCGTCCTGGCCCTGGTCGAAGACGTTCACGACGTGCGGGTCGGCGAGACGTGCGGCGGCTCGCGCCTCCTGGATGAACCGGCTCTGGAAGACGGTGTCGTCGCTCAGGTGGCTGTGCATCACCTTGAGCGCGATGCGGCGCTCGAGGCGCAGATCGGTCGCCACGTACACGGTCGCCATGCCGCCGCGCGCGATGCGCGCGCGCACCCGGTATCGGCCGTCGACCAGACGTCCGATCAGCGGGTCGGCCTGCTGACTCGTGCTCACGCTGGAATTCTACGGAGGGCTCGCTGTGAGCCCGGGGAGCGGCTCACCCGCCGCGGACGCCCGGGCGCGGCGTCATCCGTAGATCGCGAGCCACGTGCCGGCCGCGGTCTCCCACTGCGCGTACCGGTCGGGGTACGCCGAGATCTGCACCGCCTGCGCCGCCTGCGTGAACGTGAGGTCCCGCCAGCCCCGGATGTCGAGGAGCCCGCGCGTGACCGGGCCGTCGGCGCCGTCCACGCCCAGGTAGAACGCCCGCGTCGCGTACTCGGCATCCATCACTTGCGCCTCGGTGCCCCAGCCCGCACTGGGCCGCTGCTGGAACAGGCCGAGCGAGTCGCGATCGCCCCAGTCGAGGTTGCGCAGCCAGGACTCCTGCATCGCGGCGCCCAGCGCGATCGCGATGCCGCGGTCGGGCACGCCGAGCTCGCGCCCGATCCGGATGATGAGCTGCGCGTTGCCGATCTGCTCCGCGTCGAGCGTCGGCACGGGCGCCGCGGCCGGAGCCGTCGCCGCCGCGGGGACGATCGCGGCGACCGTGAGCTTCTGGCCGGGGTAGATGATGGACGACCAGCCGAGCCCGTTGAGCGCGAACAGCGTCTGCACCGTGAGGCCGTTGCGCTGGGCGATCGAGGTGAGCGTGTCGCCCTTGCGCACCTCGTAGGTTCCGGATGAGGCGACCGGGGCGGCCGGAGCAGGGGGAGCAGGGGGAGTGGATGCCGCGCCCCCGCTCGCTCCGGGGATGACGACCTTCTGGCCGGGGTAGATGATCGACGACCAGCCGAGCCCGTTGGCGGAGAACAGCGCCTGCACGGTCAGCCCGTTTCGCGCGGCGATCGAGCTGAGGGTGTCGCCGTTCTGCACGGTGTACGTGCCCGATCCCGCGGCCGGCGCCGCGGGGGCCGCCGCAGCAGGCACCGTGCCCGTGAGCCGGAGCACCTGCCCCGGCTTGATGATCGAGCTCGATGTGAGGCCGTTGACCGCGAGCACGTCGGCGGTGCGCAATCCGTACCGCATCGCGATGCCGAAGACGGTGTCACCCTGCTGCACCGTGCAGGTGTCGGGCACCGCGACGGTCGCAGGACGTGGGGCGGCGGTGACGGCGCGCAGCATCCCGATCCCGACGCGCGATGCCGGCGTGAGCCGCGTCTCGCGACTCGGCTCGGCGGCGTTCGCCGCGGCGGGAGCTGCGAGCAGGAGAGCGATGGATCCGGCTACCGCCGGGACTGCGACGGCTTTCGCGGTCGAAACAGGGATGCCGAGATGTCGCACGAGTTTCCCCCCTCTGTGACCCCCACACCGTGTCACGGAAGTGAAACAGTGTCAACAGTTGGGAATTCTGTGATCTGTGTTGCTCGTGTGACAGAAGTCGCCGATGCGAGGCCGCGTCAGGATGAGGACGCGCGACCGCGGCGGGGAATGAGATAGTGAATTCGTGACCGCTGACAGCGCGCCGCGCTTCGAGACCGACTGGCTGACCCTTCCCGACCTCGTGGAGGTGCTCGGCGAACCCCTGGGTCGCGTCCGACGCCTGTTCGACGAGCAGCAGCTCATCGGCTCCCGCCGGGACGGCGCCCTCAAGGTGCCCGCTGCCTTCATCGTCGACGGCCGCCCGCTCGCATCGCTGCGCGGCACGGTGTTCGTGCTGCACGACGCCGGCTTCAGCGACGACGAGGCGATCGAGTGGCTGCTGACCGAGGAGGACTCGATCGGCACGGCGCCCATCGAGGCGCTCCTCGCCGGGCGCAAGAGCGAAGTGCGCCGCGTCGCCCAGGCCCTCGGCTGACCCGACCCGCCGGCCGAAAGGTCAGGTCGTGCGCACCGTCGCGGCCCGCGCGAGGTCGCGCAGCTCGCCGACGGCCGCGTCGCCGAGGCGGGCGCCGGACAGCGCCTCCTCGGCCTCGCGCGAATAGTCGGCGATGAGCGCCTCGACGCGCTCGAGCGCGCCCGTGGAGACGATCGTGCGCTGCAGCGACGCGATCTGCGCGTCATCGAGCGACGGATCGCCCACGAGCCGGTCTACGGTCTGGCGCTCGGAGAGGTCGAGACGCTCCCGCGCGTACGCGATGAGCACCGTGCGCTTCCCCTCGCGGAGGTCGTCGCCCGAGGGCTTGCCCGTCTGCGCCTCGTCGCCGAACACGCCCAGCACATCGTCGCGGAGTTGGAAGGCCATGCCGAGCGGATGCCCGAACGCGGCCAGCGCCGAAAGCTGCGCGGCATCCGCTCCCGCCAGGGCCGCGCCGATCACGAGCGGCTGCTGGATGCTGTAACGCGCCGACTTGAAAGAGGCCACCCGCAGGGCGCGGGCAGCATGCCGCTCGTCGGGCTCGGTGAGGAACGCCGACTCCTCGGCGATGTCGAGGAACTGCCCGATCGTGACGTCGCGGCGCATCGTCGCGTACTCGCCGCGCGCAGCGGAGGCATGCGCGGGGGATGCCGCGGCGAGGCCTTCTTCGAGCAGGTCGTCGCTCCACGCGACGAGCAGGTCGCCGAGGAGGATCGCCCCCGATCGACCGAAGGCGCCCGCGTCGCCGACCCAGCCCGCCGCCCCGTGCGCGGTCTCGAGCGCGCGGTGCGCCGAGGGGCGGCCACGACGGGTGTCGGAGTTGTCGATGACGTCGTCGTGCACGAGCGCCGCGACGTGGAAGACCTCGAGCGCGGCGGCCGCCGAGATGACGTCGTCGGAGAGCTCGGCGAGGCGTCCCTCCGCCTCTGCGACGGCCCGGAATCCGGCGACGCAGAACCGACCGCGCAGGCGCTTCCCGCCGCTCAGCGCGGTGGCTGCGGCGTCGACCAGGAGGGCCGCTTCGGGGCCCAGATCGACCGTCGTGCGCCGCACATCCAAGAGGAACGTGTCGAGTCGCTGAGAAATCGCCGCGACCGGGTCCGAAGGGGGTGACACGGGCCTAGCCTAGTGATCGACGGCACGCGTACAATCGACGCGACTAGGACAGCAAGGGGGATGCATGCCTCTCTCCGAACAGGAGCAGCGTCTGCTCGACGAGATGGAACGCCATCTCATGCGCAACGACGCAGACGTCGTGAGCGCGCCTCGAGACGGTCGCACGCTCAGCTACCGCAACATCGTCTATGGCACTGTCCTCGTCCTTCTCGGCCTCGGCGGTCTCATCATCGGCGTCTCGACCGATCTCATCGTCGTCGGCGTCCTCGGCTTCGTCGTCATGCTCGGCGGCGTCGTGCTCGCCGTCACCCCGACGCGCGGCCCGGGACGCGTCACCGCTGCCGATCCCGACAAGGCCGCCAAGCCCAAATCATCCACCTCGTTCATGGACCGCATGAACGATCGCTGGGACAGGCGGCACGAGGAGCGCTGACCGCTCGCTGACCCCAGCCTTCTGAGCACCGACCTTCGGGTCGGTGCTTTTTTTTGCGCCTGCACACGGGAGCTCGAAGCGCCCGACGACTCCCAGGGAGCCCACAGCTTCGTTCGTGGTGCGCACGGGTGACAAAGTGGAGGGCAGTGGAGTAACGTGGGGCGCACAACCCGTCGGGGGCCGGACGAAGGGGGTGACGCGCCAATGCTTTTGGGCACGCACACTCCGAAGCTGGATGAGAAGGGGCGCGTGATCCTTCCCTCGAAGTTCCGCGACGAGTTGGGCGGCGGCGTCGTCGTCACACGCGGACAGGAGCGCTGCCTGTACGTGTTCAGCACCGAGGAGTTCGAGCGCGTCTACGAGCGCATCCGTGAGGCCCCCCTCACGAACAAGCAGGCTCGCGACTTCCAGCGCATGTTCCTGTCGGGCGCGAGCGCCGAGACGCCCGACGGGCAGAACCGCGTGACGATCCCGCCGCACCTGCGCACGTACGCGGGTCTCGAGCGCGACCTCGTCGTGACGGGCGTGGGCGCGCACGCCGAGATCTGGAACGCGGACGCGTGGAACGCGTACGCGGAGAGCAACGAAGACGGCTACTCGGAGATGGAGCAGGAGGTGATCCCGGGATTGTTCTGAGCCCTCGACCGTGACTCCCAGCCGCTCACACCCTGGCGCACTTCCCCGGTGCCAGGTCGGAGCGGATGGGGATCAGGGCCGAGGGACCACACCCCGCACAGCCCCGCCATCATCATGAACCTTCGCGACATCCACACTCCTGTCCTCCTCGAGCGCTGCGTCGAGCTGCTGGCGCCCGCCCTCCAGCGCGACGGCGCCGTGCTCGTCGACGCGACGCTCGGCATGGGCGGCCACTCCGAGGCCTTCCTCGAGCGGTTCCCCGGCATCCGCCTCATCGGGCTCGACCGCGACCAGGACGCCCTGCGCATCGCGTGGGAGCGGCTCGCGCCGTTCGGAGACCGCGTGACGCTCGTCCACACCGTGTACGACGGCATCGCCGACGCCGTCTCCTCCACTGGCCTCCACTCGGCCGACGGCATCCTGTTCGACCTCGGCGTCTCGTCGCTGCAGCTCGACGAGGCCGATCGCGGCTTCGCCTACGCGCAGGACGCGCCGCTCGACATGCGCATGGACCAGTCGATCGGCACGACGGCCGCCGACGTGCTCGCAACCTACAGCGAGGGCCAGCTGCGCCGGATCTTCGAGCGCTATGGCGAGGAGAAGCTCTCCGGCCGATACGCGCGGGCGATCATCGAAGCGCGCGGGCAGGCGCCCATCCTGCGTTCAGGCCGGCTCGTGGAGATCCTCCAGGCGGCGACTCCGCACGCGGTCAAGGGCGCCGGCCACCCGGCCAAGCGGGTGTTCCAGGCGCTGCGCATCGAGGTCAACAGCGAGCTGTCGGTGCTCGAGCGCGCCATCCCGGCCGCCCTCGGCATCCTGCCCGTCGGCGGTCGCATCGTCGTGATGTCGTACCAGTCGCTGGAGGACCGGCTCGTCAAGCGCGAGCTCGCGGACGCCTCCGCCTCGACCGCGCCGGCAGGCCTGCCGGTCGAGCTGCCCGAGCACGCACCGCGATTCCGGCTGCTCGTCAAGGGCGCCGAGCTCGCCTCGCCGGAAGAGATCGCGCGCAACCCCCGCGCGACCCCCGTGCGGCTGCGCGCCGCCGAGCGGATCAGGGAGGCGGCATGAGCCTCGCAGCACAGAGCACTCTCGCGCCGGCACGGCGGGAGGGGCCTGCGCGGAGGCTGCGGGCGCTCGATGTCCCGGCGCGCCGCCGCCGGCCGAAACTCCTCTACGCGATCGTCGCCGTCGCGGGCGCCGTCGCGATCGGGGCGGCGCAGATGTCGCTGTCGATCCTCACGACGCAGACCTCCTATCAGCTCGCTCAGCTCAGCTCGCAGCAGCGCGAGCTCAATTGGAAGAAGCAGATCCTCTACGACGACGTCGCGGGCCTCAGCTCGCCGCAGTACCTCGCGGCCAACGCGTCGGCGCTCGGCATGGTGATCAACGAGTCGCCGAGCTACCTGCGACTGAGCGACGGCGCGATCCTCGGCACGAGCCAGGTCGCGCTCGGCGCATCGTCGGTCGACGCGCTGGGCCGGGCGGCGGTCGGCAACGCGCTCATCACGGACACGCCGCTCGTGACGGATCCGGATGCCACGATCCAGGGAGCGCCGCAAGAGGCACCGGATGCCACGACCCCGGCCGACGGCGACGGCGTCGTCCCGCCGGCATCGAACACACCGCCACCCCTCACCGACGGACTGCCGACACCGAGCACACACTGAGACCATGACCACGAGAAGCACACGCAGCCCGCGCCGCCGGACCGTGGTCGCACTCGCCGTCGTGCTCGCGATCCTCGCGGGCTTCATCGTGCGGCTCGTCGACATCCAGGTGGTGAGCGCCCGCGAGCACATCGACGACTCGCTCGTCACGGCGCTCGGCGGCTCGCGGCCGCTGTACGGCACGCGCGGATCGATCGTCGACGAGTCGGGGCAGACCCTGGCCGGCAGCATCCTGCTCTACGACGCGCAGCTCGACCCGTCGAACGTCGGCGCCGTCGAGCGGACGAAGGCCGACGGCACGAAGGACGAGGTGCCCTGGACCGAGGTCGCCGCCGAGATCGGCGCGATCACGGGCCAGTCGGCCGAGGAGATCGAGAAGGTCGTCGACGACGCCCGCGCCGCGAACCCCGACTCGCAGTACGCGCCGCTCAAGCGCGGCCTCACGACCGAGCAGTACCGCAGCCTCGCCGCCCTCGGCATCCCGTTCCTTTACTTCGACCCGCACCCCGCCCGCACGTATCCGGACGGCGCCGTCGCGGGCAACCTGGTCGGCTACATGGGACTCGACGGCGAGGCGCTCGGCGGGCTCGAGCAGAGCGAGAACGACTGTCTCACGGCGACGAACGGCTCGATGTCGTACGAGAAGGGCAAGGACGGGGTCATCATCCCGGGCACCGAGCAGCAGAAGGCGGCCGTCAACGGCGGCACGCTGCAGCTCACGATCGACCGCGACCTGCAGTGGTACCTGCAGCAGCTCATCGCGGAGCAGGTGCAGGACATGGGCGCCCAGACAG
Source organism: Microbacterium alkaliflavum (assembly GCF_044325405.1). Lineage (NCBI taxonomy): Bacteria > Bacillati > Actinomycetota > Actinomycetes > Micrococcales > Microbacteriaceae > Microbacterium > Microbacterium alkaliflavum. Next base: position 11,054 of record NZ_JBIQWL010000009.1, read on the forward strand.
GCACGATCACGGTCGTCGAGGCCAAGACGGGCAAGATCCGCGCCGCGGCGGAGTTCCCGTCGGTCGACCCCAACAACGTCGAGGCCTCCGACCCCGACGACCGGGGGAGCCGCATCTTCACCAACTGGTTCGAGCCGGGGTCGACCTTCAAGCCCCTGACGGCGGCGACCCTCATCGACACCGGCGCGGCGACTCCGTCGTCCACCGTCGTCGCCTCCGGCAAAGAGACGTTCCCCAACGGCGCGAGGGTCGGCGACTCGTTCCAGCACCCCGCGTACACCTATACGCTCGCGGGCGTGCTCATCGACTCGTCGAACGTCGGCATCTCGAAGTTCGCCGAGAAGGCGCCGGCGCAGACCCGCTACGACTACCTCAAGAAGTTCGGCATCTCGGGGGGCAGCGAGATCGCCTTCAACGGCCAGATCGCAGGCTCCCTGCGCACGCCCGACAAGTGGGACAACCAGAGCTTCTACAACATCGCGTTCGGGCAGGGCGTTGCGACGACGATCCCCGAGCTCATGGGCGCCTACCAGGCGATCGCGAACGACGGACTCAAGATCCCGCTGTCGCTCGTCGAGTCGTGCACGAAGGACGACGGCACGGTCGTGAAGACCCAGCAGGCGCAGGCGACGCAGGTCGTCAAGCCCTCGACCGCCGTCGCGGTGCAGCAGATGATGGAGAACGTGTCGCTGCAGAGCACGCTGGCGCCCCAGATCGCCGTCCCGGGCTACAACGTCGCGGACAAGACCGGCACGGGCGAGATCGAAGACGGCCACGGCGGGTACAAGAGCGGCGTGTACTTCACGACGATGATCGGATTCGCCCCCGCGGAGGACCCGCAGTACATCGTCGCGGTCACGCTCGACGAGCCCACTCGGATAAAGTCGTCGGGTGCCAACGCCTCCGCGTGGCAGAAGGCGATGACGCAGGTGCTGAAGACGTACCGCGTCATGCCCTCCACCGAGGCCCCGACGCTGCTTCCGAAATTCGGATGACCAGCGCCCCACCCGGCACTCACAACATGATCGACCTCACACTCACACAGCTTGCCCGCGCCGTCTTCGGCGAACTCCGGCTCGCCGCAGGCGACACCCCCGAGACCGTCGTCGGAGGTCTCGTCGACACCGACTCGCGCCTCATGGGTCCCGGCGGCGTCTTCGTCGCCAAGCCCGGCGAGACCACCGACGGACACCTGTTCGTCGACGCGGCCGTCGCGAACGGCGCCGCCGTCGCGATCGTGGAGCGTCCCGTGGACGCATCGGTGTCGCAGATCGTCGTGCCCGACGTCGTGGCGGCCCTCGCCGACCTGGCCAGGGAGGTCGTGGCACGCGTGCGCGCGGACGGCGACCTGCGCATCGTCGGAATCACCGGGTCCAACGGCAAGACGACGACCAAGAACCTCCTCGCCCGCATCCTCGAGGGCGAAGGCGAGACCGTCGCCCCGAAGGCATCGTTCAACAACGAGGTCGGGGCGCCCCTCACGATGCTGCGCGTCACCCCGACGACTCAGTTCCTCGTCAGCGAGTTCGGAGCGAGCGGACCGGGCGAGATCGCCCGCCTCGCGGGGCTCGTAGGCCCCGACGTCGGCGTCGTGCTCATGGTCGGCATGGCGCACGCGGGCGGCTTCGGCGGCATCGAGTCGACCCTCTTCGAGAAGTCGCAGCTCATCCGAGCCGTGCGACCGGGCGGGCTCGCGGTGCTCAACGCCGACGACGCGCGCGTGGCCACGATGGCCGCGATCGCCGCCGAGCAGGACGCCTCGGTGCGCTGGTTCGGCCGAGGTCCCCGCGCCGCCGACGTGCGCGCCGACGACGTCGAGGTGACGGCATCCGGAACACGCTCGATCATCACCGCCGACGGCGTGAGCGCTCCGCTCCACCTGCGCGTGCTGGGCGAGCACCATGTCATGAACGCCCTCGCCGCGATCGCCGCCGCGACGGCGCTCGGCGTGCCGCTGCAGGCCTGCATCGATCGACTGGAGCAGGTCGAGCTCGCCGAGCGGTGGCGCATGCAGCCCCTCGGCTCCGACCGTGTGCGCATCATCAACGACGCCTACAACGCGAGCCCCGACTCGATGTCGGCGGCGCTGCGCACGCTCGCGCAGATCGTGCAGCCGGGGGAGCGCACCGTCGCCGTCCTCGGCGCCATGAGCGAGCTCGGCGAGTACTCGGAGGAGGAGCACGACCGCGTCGGACTGCTCGCCGTCCGGCTCGGCATCCAGCGGATCGTCGTCGTGGGCCCCGAAGCCCGGCGGATGTTCCTCGAGGCGATCGCGCAGGGCTCGTGGGACGGCGAGGCCGTCTTCTTCGCGACGCAGGACGAGGCCTACGAGTACCTGCTCACCGAGCTCCGCGACGGCGACCGTGTGCTCGTGAAGTCGTCGAACTCCGCGGGTCTCCGGCACCTCGGCGATCGTCTGGGAGAATCGTTCTCGTGAGATCCCTCCTGACTGCAGCGGCGATCTCGCTGGCCTTCACGCTCTTCCTGACGCCCGTCTTCCTCCGGCTGTTCCGGCGGTGGGGCTGGGGCCAGATCATCCGCACGCCCGAGGACGGCAACATCCCACCGCACGAGGCGAAGCGCGGAACGCCCACGATGGGCGGCGTCATCTTCATCGCCGGCACGCTCATCGGCTACTTCATCGGCACGTACGCGGGCAACTTCCCGCCGACCATCTCGGGCCTGCTGGTCCTGTGGATGATGGTCGGGTTCGGCGTCGTCGGATTCATCGACGACTACATGAAGGTGCATCGCCAGCGGAGCCTCGGCCTGACGGGCTGGCGCAAGATCCTCGGCCAGGTCATCGTGATCGTGCCGTGGGCGATCGTGTCGCTGAGCTTCCCGACCGCGGCCGGCCAGACGCCCGCCTCGCCCTACGTCTCGTTCTTCCGCGACATCCCGGTGCTCTCCTTCATGGCCCTGGGCGTGATCGTCGGCTGGATCCTGTACATCATCTGGGTCACCTTCATCGGCGTCGCGTGGTCCAACAGCACGAACGTGACCGACGGCCTCGACGGTCTCGCGGCCGGCTCGGGCATCTTCACGGTCGCCGCCATGAGCCTCATCACGTTCTGGCAGTTCCAGCAGCGCTGCACCGCGGTCGACCTCGTGCCGAGCTTCCAGACCGCCTGCTACGGCACGCGCGATCCGCTCGACCTCACGATCGTCTCGGCGGCGTTCGTCGGCGCTCTCGTCGGGTTCCTGTGGTGGAACGCGCCCAAGGCGCAGATCTTCATGGGCGACGTCGGCTCGATGGCGATCGGCGGCGTCATCGCCGCGATGTCGATCCTCTCGCGCACCGAGATCCTCGCAGTCATCGTGGCGGGCGTCTTCATCATCGGCCCCGGCTCGGTCATCCTGCAGCGGTGGTACTTCAAGCTCACGAAGGGGAAGCGCCTCTTCCTCATGAGTCCCTTCCACCATCACCTCGAGATGCGCGGCTGGGCCGAGACGACGATCGTCGTGCGCATGTGGATCATCGCGGGGATGCTGGCGGTCACGGGCGTCGGAGCCTTCTACGTCGAGTGGCTCGCACGCACATGACCTCTCGCCTTGATTCCCTCACCAGCCGGCACACTGTGCTGATCGAAGGGACTGCTGCCGCATGACCTCTCGCCTTGATTCCCTGACCAGCTGGCGGGCGGATTGGCGGGGTCTCCGCGTCGCGGTGCTCGGCCTCTCGGTGACGGGCTTCTCCGTCGCCGACACGCTCGCCGAGCTCGGCGCCGACGTGCTCGTCGTGACCGAGAAGGCCGATGAGGAGTACGAGCGGCTTATCCCCGTCATCGGCGCCCGACTGTGGACGGGCTCGCTCGCGACGGTGCCCGCCGAGCTCGCCTCGTTCGACCCCGAGGTCGTCGTCGCGTCGCCCGGGTTCGCGCCGGAGCATCCCGTCATCGCGTGGGCGCGGGTGTCCGGTGTCGCCCTGTGGGGTGACGTCGAGCTCGCGTGGCGCGTGCGCGACAAGGTCGTGCGCGACGACGGGCGCCCGGCCGACTGGATCCTCATCACGGGCACGAACGGCAAGACGACCACGACGCGTCTGACCGCGACGATGCTCGTCGAGGGCGGCCTGCGCGCCGCGCCGGTCGGCAACATCGGTACGCCCGTGCTCGACGCCGTCCGCGATCCCGCCGGCTTCGACGCGCTCGTCGTCGAGCTCTCGAGCCACCAGCTCTGGTACCTCGGGCTGCAGTCCGGCCCCGACCCCGTCTCGCCGCACGCCGCGGTGTGCCTCAACCTCGCCGACGACCACCTCGAGTGGCACGGCTCGTCCGAGGCGTACCGCGAGGCGAAGGCGCATGTGTACGACAACACGCGGGTCGCGTGCGTCTACAACAAGGCCGACGAGGCGACCAGGCACATGGTGGAGGACGCCGACGTGGTCGAGGGCGCCCGCGCGATCGGGTTCGACCTCGGCGTGCCCGGTCCGAGCGACGTCGGCGTCGTCGAGGGCATCCTCGTCGACCGTGCCTTCCTCGAAGACCGCCGCACGAGCGCGCTCGAGCTCACGACGGTCGACGAGCTCGCAGGTCTCGGCCTCTCCGCGCCGCACGTGGTCGCGAACATCCTCGCCGCGAGCGCCCTGGCCCGCTCGCTCGACGTGCGTCCCGCCGCGATCCGACAGGCGCTGCGGGGCTTCCGTCTCGATCCGCACCGGATCGAGGTCGTCGCCGTCGCAGCCGGCGTCACGTGGGTCGACGACTCGAAGGCGACGAATCCGCACGCCGCAGCATCCTCCCTCGCGGCCTTCCCCGGCGCCGTGTGGGTCGTCGGGGGCCTCCTCAAGGGCGTCGACATCTCCGACCTCGTGGCCGTACGCGGCATCCGCTCGAAGGCCGCGATCGTCATCGGAGCGGAGCGGGATGCCGTCGTCGAGGCGTTCGCGCGACACGCGCCCGACGTCCCCGTGTTCGAGGTGGACGCCGATGAGACTGAAGAGGTCATGGCGCAGGTCGTCGAACTGGCGGCCGGGATCGCGCGCGACGGGGACGTGGTGCTCCTCGCTCCCGCCGCAGCATCCTTCGACCAGTTCTCGTCCTACGCCGACAGGGGCCGTCGGTACGCCGCGGCCGTGCGGGAGATGATCGCGAGGGGGGCCGATGGCGAGCACGACGACGCCGACCCGGCCGCCGGCGATACACCCTGACCCCGCACCCGCCAAGCGGGGCCTGTCCGCCCGTGTGAACCTCGGCAAGGTCTTCGCGCCCCTGCCGAGCGAGTTCCTCCTCATCACCTCGACGGCGCTCCTGCTGACGGGCTTCGGGCTCGTCATGATCCTGTCGGCGACGTCGGCGACCGCGACGGCCGCGGGACTGCCTCCCTACGAGGCGGTCCTCAAGCAGGGGATGTTCGCCCTGCTCGGCATCCCGCTCATGTTCATCGCGAGCCGCCTGCCGATCGAGTTCTGGAAGCGCGCCGCGTGGCCCGCCCTCATCCTCGCGATCCTGTTCCAGATGCTCGTGTTCACGCCCCTCGGCGTGACCGCGAACGGAAACCGCAACTGGATCGTCATCGCCGGCATCCAGGCCCAGCCGGCCGAGTTCCTCAAGCTCACGATCGCGCTGTGGATCGGCTACGTGCTCTTCCGCAAGCGCACGCTGCTCGGCTCGTGGGTGCACGTGTTCATCCCGCTCGTCCCCGTGACGGTGCTCGTGCTCGCGGCCGTCATGGCGGGCGACGACATGGGCACGGCGATGGTCATCGCACTGGCGGCCCTGGGCGCGCTCTTCTTCTCGGGCGTGAAGCTGCGGATCTTCATCCTGCCCGCGATCCTCGGTGCGATCGGGGCGGCCGTGTTCGCGGCGATCAGCCCCAACCGCGTCGCGCGCATCATGAGCTTCCTCGACCCCAATTGCCTCGCCGACTACTTCGACTCGTGCTACCAGCCGCTGCACGGCATCTGGGGCCTGGCCGGCGGCGGGATCTTCGGGCTCGGCCTGGGCAACTCGAAGGAGAAGTACTCGTGGCTGCCCGCGGCGGCCAACGACTACATCTTCGCGATCGTCGGCGAAGAGCTCGGCCTCATCGGCTGCATCGTCGTGCTGGGCCTGTTCGCCCTCTTCGCGGTCGGCGCGTTCCACGTCATCCGCAAGACCGACGACCCCTTCGTGCGCATCGTCTCCGGCGCCATCACGGTCTGGATCGTCGGCCAGGCGCTCATCAACATCGGCGTCGTGCTGCGCGTGTTCCCTGTGCTCGGCGTGCCGCTGCCGTTCATGTCGCAGGGCGGCACGTCGCTGCTGTCGGTGCTCCTCGCATGCGGCATCCTGCTCTCCTTCGCGCGGTCGCTGCCGACCCGCGGCCGCACGCGCCCGGTTCGGGCAGCCCGCGCGCCGCGTGCGAAGATTCCAGGGTGACTCAAGCCCCGACGAGACGCACGTACCTCCTCGCCGGAGGCGGGACCGCCGGCCACGTCAATCCGCTCCTCGCGGTCGCCGACGGCCTGCGCGAGCGCGACGCCGACGCCGACGTGCTCGTGCTCGGCACACGGGAGGGCCTCGAGGCGCGCCTCGTGCCGCTGCGCGGCTACGAGCTGCTGTTCGTCGACAAGGTGCCGTTCCCGCGTCGCCCGAACGGCGCCGCCGCGGCCTTCCCCCAGCGGTTCTCGCGCGCCGTGTCGCAGGTCCGCGAGCACATCCGCAGCCACGGCGTCGAGGTCGTCGTGGGCTTCGGCGGCTACGCGTCGGCGCCCGCGTACGTCGCGGCGCGCCGGGAGCGCGTGCCGTTCGTCGTGCATGAGGCGAACGCGCGTCCGGGGCTCGCGAACATCCTCGGCGCGCGGAGCGCCGCAGGGGTCGGCGTCGCCTTCGAGGGCACGCCGCTCAAGCGCAGCCGGGTGGTCGGGATGCCGCTGCGCCGCGAGATCGTGACGCTCGACCGTGCCGCACTCCGGTCCGAGGCCGCCGCGCACTTCGGGCTCGATCCCGAGCGGCCCACGCTCCTCGTCTTCGGCGGATCCCTCGGCGCCAAGCGCCTCAACGACGCGTTCGGCGAAGCGTGGCGCGACGTGCTCGGCGCAGGGTGGCAGCTGCTCCACGTGACGGGGTCGAACTCGGACCTGCCCGATCCCGGTGTCGCCGGCTGCGCCGTCGTGCGCTACGTCGACCGCATGGACCTGGCCTTCGCCCTCGCCGACCTCATCGTGTCGCGCTCGGGCGCGGCGACCGTGAGCGAGATCAGCGCGCTCGGCATCCCCGCCGTGTACGTGCCCTACGCCGTCGGCAACGGCGAGCAGGCGCTCAACGCCGGCTCCGCCGTGCGTGCGGGCGGCGCGGTCCTCATCGCGGACGCCGACTTCACCGCCGATCGCGTACGCGCCGAGGTGCTGCCGCTGCTGCGCGACGACGAGCGGCGCGCCCGCATGGCTTCGGCCGCGGCATCCGTCGGCACGCGCACCGGCACCGAGAACGTCATCGCGATGCTCGACGAGGCGCTCGCCCGCTGACGGCATCCATTTCGGACGATTCCACGAAGATCGGGCGTGTCTTGCCGGCGCGTCCGAATCCGGTGCAATGGTCCGACGGAGCGACCGGCGCGCGGGCGGCCTGCACCGACCCTCGGCGGGCCAACCTAGACTTGTCGGGTCATGATCAGACCCGACTTGAGCCTTCCGATTCCCGAGAACATCGACGCGGCGCACTTCATCGGCATCGGCGGTTCGGGGATGTCGGGCCTGGCCCGCATGTTCCTCGAGCGCGGGATCCGCGTGTCGGGCTCCGACCGCGCCGACAGCCAGGCGCTCCGCGAGCTCGCCGACCTCGGCGCGACGGTGTACGTCGGACATGACGCGGCGAACCTCGCCGACGACGTCGACACCGTCGTGCACACCGGCGCGATCTGGCCCGAGAACCCCGAGTTCGTGCTCGCGAAGGAGCGCGGGCTGCACGTCATCCACCGCTCGCAGGCGCTGTACTGGCTCATCGGCGGCCGGCGCCTGGTCTCCGTCGCGGGGGCCCACGGCAAGACGACCTCGACCGGCATGATCGTCACAGCGCTGCGCGACCTTGGTGTCGCCCCGACGTTCGTCAACGGCGGCGTCATCGCCCAGCTCGGCGTCTCGAGCGGCACGGGCGACGACGACCTCTTCGTCATCGAGGCCGACGAGTCCGACGGCACGTTCCTGCTCTACGACACCTCGATCGCGCTCATCACGAACGTCGATCCCGACCACCTCGACCACTGGGGGACGCGCGACGCCTTCTACGCCGCGTTCGCCCGGTTCGCGAACGAGGCGCGCGAAGCCGTCGTGATCTCGTCCGACGACGCCGGTGCGCGGCGCGTCGCCACGGAGCTCACGCACCCGAACATCGTCACGTTCGGCGAGGCGGCCGACGCGACGGTGCGCCTGACCGACATCGTGACGGACGGCCCCGTGTCGTTCCGCCTCACCCACGACGGTGACACCGTCGAGGCTCAGCTCCCGGTGCCCGGAGCGCACAACGCGATCAACGCCGCCGGCGCGGTCGCCGTGCTGCTCACGCTGGGCCACGAGCTCGAGCCGGCCGTCCGCGCCGTCGAGGGCTTCGCCGGCACGGTCCGGCGCTTCGAGCTGCACGGCGTGCAGCGCGGAGTGAGCGTCTTCGACGACTACGCCCACCACCCGACCGAGGTCGCCGCCGCGCTGAGCGCCGCGCGCACGGTCGTCGGCGACGGTCGCATCATCGCGATCCAGCAGCCGCACACGTACTCGCGCACGCAGGAGATGTATCGCGAGTTCGCCGAGGTGCTCGAGCGGTACGCCGACCACACGGTGATGCTCGACGTCTACGGCGCGCGCGAAGACCCCGTGCCGGGCGTCACGGGCGAACTCGTCAGCGGTGCGTTCGGCGACGCGAGCCACGTCGCCTACGTGCCGGACTGGCAGGCCGCCGCCGACTACACGGCAACCGTCGCGCGCGACGGCGACTACGTCATCACGCTGGGCTGCGGCGACGTCTACCGGATCATTCCGCAGGTGCTCGAGGCGCTCTCGCGCACGACGCCGGGGGAGTAGCCTCCATGCGCCGGCCGACCCCGATCCCACAGGCGCCGCGCCCCGCCGCCGAGAAGCCGGCTGCCAGGAAGAGGGATGCCGTCGAGTCGGCGCCCGTCGAGCAGGCACCCGCCGAGACGGCACCGACCCAGAAGCGCGGCGAGGCCTACGAGGCATCGCCGGGCGTCACGATCTCGCCGGCCGAGCGCGACGAGGTGCTGGCTCCCGTCATCCCGATGACGGCGCCCACCCCGCTCCCCGGAGCGGCACGCCCGGATGCCGCGCCGGCACCCCTGCCCGATATGACGCAGGGCGAGCGCGTGCCGACCGCCGAGGAGGATCAGCCTGTCCGGCTGCGCGACGTCTGGCGGGCGGCGCGAGCGCGCCGCAGGGCGCTGCGCGCCGAGGTGCGGCGCTTCACGGTGCGCCAGCGCCGTCGGCGGATGATCTGGATCGGGGCCGCGGCATCCGTCCTCCTCCTCGTGCTCACGACGCTCGCCGCCGCCTACAGCCCGCTGTTCGGCGTCGAGCGCATCACGGTCGTCGGCACGTCGCTCCTCGACGCAGGCGCCGTGGAGCAGGCGCTGTCGGAGCAGCTCGGCACGCCGCTGCCGCTCGTCGACGAGAGCGCCGTCAAGGCCGACCTCATCGCCTTCCCGCTCGTGCAGAGCTATTCCCTCGAGGCACGGCCGCCGCACGAGCTCGTCGTGCGGATCGTCGAGCGCCTGCCGATCGGCCTCATGAAGACGCGAGCCGGATACACCCTCGTCGACGCAGCGGGCGTCGCGCTCTCGACGACCGAGACACCCGCGGCGGGCACGCCGCTCCTGACGATCACCGGCGGAACGTCGTCGGATGCGTTCGAGGCCGTCGGGCAGGTCATGCGCACGCTGCCCGCCTCGATCCGCGATCAGGTGACGGCGGTGTCGGCGTCGACGCCCGACGACGTGACGCTGACCCTCGGCGACACGAACACGCAGGTGATCTGGGGGAGCGCCGACCAGTCCGCGCTCAAGGCTCTCGTGCTCGAGACGACCATGAAGTCCCGGCCGCCGGCCGACGTGAGCGTGTACGACGTCTCGTCTCCGGCAGCCATCGTCGTGCGCTGACACGAATCCGCGCCGCGATGTCGCGACACGCCCACGCGCGTGCGCGCCCCGTGGATGCACCCGCCTACCTTCGAACTCAGGAATTGCATACCGGGCAATTCTTTATACCTCAACTTGAGGTTGAAGGTTCGGGGAACACGGAGGCCGGCATGAGCCAGAACCAGAACTACCTCGCCGTGATCAAGGTCGTCGGCGTCGGCGGCGGCGGCGTCAACGCGGTCAACCGCATGATCGAACTCGGTCTGCGCGGCGTGGAGTTCATCGCGATCAACACCGACGCGCAGGCGCTGCTCATGAGCGACGCCGACGTCAAGCTCGACGTCGGGCGCGAGCTCACGCGCGGACTCGGCGCCGGCGCCGACCCGGAAGTGGGTCGTCGTGCGGCGGAGGACCACGCGGAGGAGATCGAAGAGGCCCTGCGCGGCGCCGACATGGTCTTCGTCACCGCTGGGGAGGGCGGCGGCACGGGCACCGGGGGCGCACCCGTCGTGGCCAAGATCGCGAAGTCGATCGGCGCTCTCACGATCGGTGTCGTGACCAAGCCCTTCTCGTTCGAGGGCCGTCGCCGGCAGAGTCAGGCCGAGGCCGGCGTCGCCAAGCTCAAGGAAGAGGTCGACACCCTCATCGTCGTGCCGAACGATCGACTCCTGGAGATCAGCGATCGCGGCATCTCGATGATCGAGGCCTTCGCGACGGCCGACCAGGTGCTGCTGGCCGGTGTCCAGGGCATCACGGACCTCATCACGACCCCCGGTCTCATCAACCTCGACTTCGCCGACGTCAAGTCGGTCATGCAGGGTGCAGGCTCGGCCCTCATGGGCATCGGCTCGGCACGTGGAGCCGACCGCGCCATCAAGGCGGCCGAGCTGGCAGTCGAATCGCCGCTGCTCGAGGCGTCGATCGAAGGCGCGCACGGCGTGCTCCTGTCGATCCAGGGCGGGTCGAACCTCGGCATCTTCGAGATCAACGATGCGGCCCAGCTCGTCAAGGAGGCCGCGCACCCCGAGGCCAACATCATCTTCGGAACCGTCATCGACGACACCCTCGGCGACGAGGTGCGCGTCACGGTGATCGCGGCGGGCTTCGACGGCGGCGAGCCGCAGGCGCGCATCGAGCCCATCGTGGCGGCCCGCGTCGCGCCCGCGACCCCTGCGCTGCCGAGCACTCCCGCCGACGAGGTCGCCAAGGACTTCGAGCGGGAGCCCGTGTCGGTGAGCGTGTCGGCCGACACGACCTACGACTCGGCGTTCGGCGACGACGACCTCGACATCCCCGATTTCCTGAAGTAGTCCTTCGGCGTCGCTCAGGAACCGGGGTGAACTCTGATATAGCCGACCGGCTCGCGGAGGTCGACGCCCGGATCGCGGACGCCGCACATACGGCGGGCCGCGATCCGAGCGCGCTGACGCGCATCGTCGTGACGAAGTTCCACCCCGCGTCGCTCGTCGACGAGCTGTACGGGCTGGGCGTACGCGACGTCGGCGAGAACCGGCAGCAGGAGCTCACCGAGAAGGAGCGCGAGCTCGGGCCCCGCGAGGGCCTGCGCTGGCACTTCATCGGGCAGGCGCAGACCAACAAGGCGCGCGCGATCCGGGCCGCGGCATCCGTCGTGCACTCGGTCGACCGGGCGCGCCTCGCCGACGCGCTCGACACGGCAGGCGAGGGGATGCCTCTCCTCGACGTGCTGCTGCAGGTCAACCTCACCCACGATCCGGGGCGCGGCGGCGTCGCGCCCGGCGATCTCGAACAGCTCGCCGAGCACACCGCAGCGCGCGCCACGCTGCGCGTGCGCGGGGTCATGGGCGTCGCCCCGCTCGACGAGCCCCCTGCGCCCGCGTTCGCGCGGCTCGCGGAGTGCAGCGCCCGCGTACGCACCGTCATCCCCGATGCCGACTGGATCTCGGCGGGCATGACGGGAGATTTCCCCGAGGCGATCGCGGCGGGTGCGACACACCTGCGGATCGGCTCCGCAATCACTGGACCCAGGCCGGAGCGCCGTTAGCCTCGAATGGACGAGGACACGGCGAGCACACACGGAGGATGCGATGTCGAACCCGCTCAAGAAGACGATGGTCTACCTCGGACTCGCCGATGAGGAAGAGGTCTACGAGGAGCCCGCGCCTCAGCCGACTAATCGAAAGGCGGTCCAGCCGGTGGAGAAGCCCGCTGCCCCCATCACTCCTCTGCATCGACCCGCCGTCGTGCGTCAGCCGGCGCCGTCCGCGATCAGCGAGATCCTCACGGTGCATCCCAAGCAGTACCGCGACGCGCAGGTCATCGCCGAGAACTTCCGTGACGGCATCCCCGTCATCATCAACCTCTCGCAGATGAGCGACGCCGACGCGCGGCGCCTGATCGACTTCGCCAGCGGGCTCTCGCTCGGCCTGTACGGCCGCATCGAGCGGGTCACGAGCAAGGTGTTCCTGCTCTCGCCCGAGAGCGTCAACGTTTCCGGCGACGGGGCGGTCGCGCAGGCCGATCCCGAGTCGGTCCCTTTCGCTCCGTAGACTCGAGTCGTGGATGTCATCCGCGTCATCGCCGCAGTCCTCAACACCCTGCTGCTGATCTACGTCCTCATCCTGCTCATCCGGCTCGTCCTCGACTGGATCCCCTTCTTCAACCGCGAGTGGCGCCCGAAGGGGGCGGGACTCGTCGTGGCCGAGGTCGTGTACACCGTGACCGATCCGCCGCTCAAGCTCTTCCGGCGCTTCATCCCTCCGCTGCGCGTCGGTCAGGTCGCACTCGACTTCGGCTTCGCCCTCACGATGCTCCTGTGCTTCGTGCTGCTTTCGATCACCCGTTCGATCGCGGGCTGACTCAGCGCGTCGGAACACCCGCAATCCGCGTCGTACGGCGACACGCGTCCTGCACCCTCCCAAGTGCGGCGACTATGCTTTGCTGGGACGGTCCGCCCGCCCCGGGGCGGAACCGCTCCGCAACGCCGGCGACCTGAGCGCTCGAAAGAGGAATCACAATGGCTTTGACCCCCGATGACGTCGTCACCAAGCAATTCCAGCACGTCCGGTTCAAGGAGGGCTTCGACCCGGACGAGGTGGACGACTTCCTCGATGAGATCGTCGTCGAGTGGCGCAAGACCATCGCCGAGAACGAAGAGCTGAAGGCCAAGCTCGCGGCCTACGAGTCCGGCTCGGCGCCCGCCGCCGCGGCCCCCGCTCCGGCTCCGGCACCGACACCCGCGCCCGCGCCGGCTCCCGTCTCCGAGGGCGCGCCGCCCGCCGCCGCCAGCGCCGGCATCATCGAGCTCGCCCAGCGCCTCCACGACGAGCACGTCGCCGAGGGCCAGGCCAAGCGCGACCAGCTCATCTCGGACGCGCAGGCGCAGGCCGCCGCGATCGTCTCCGAGGCCGAGACCAAGGGCCGCGAAGAGCTCGCCCGCCTCGACCGCGAGCGTGCGACGCTCGAGGGCCGCATCACCGAGCTTCGTCAGTTCGAGCGCGACTATCGCCAGCAGCTGCGTTCGTACATCGAGAGCCACCTGCGCGACCTCGAGACGACGGCGAACTCGTCGGGACCGACCCCGGTCTCGGCCGTCGGCCTCTAGGACCGGTCTTTGACAGGCCGAGCCCCCCTTCGACAGGCGGCGGCCGGCATCATCATCGCGATTCTCGCGGGGGTGGTGCTGGCCGCCGACCAGTTCACGAAGTACCTCGCGATCGAGAACCTGCCCCCTGAGGAGCCGGTTCACGTCATCGGCGACTTCCTGATCTTCTATCTCATCCGCAACTCCGGCGCGGCGTTCTCGATGGGCGAGGGCATCACGTGGGTGTTCACGATCGCACTCGCCGTGGTCGCCGTCGTCATCGTCTGGCTCGCCGCGACGCGCGTGCGCTCACGCCTGTGGGCCGTCGCTCTCGGGCTGCTTCTCGGCGGCGTGCTGGGCAACCTCACCGACCGGCTCTTCCGCGAACCGGGCTTCGCCGTCGGACACGTCGTCGACTTCATCAACACGCCGTGGCTCATGCCCGCGATCTACAACGTCGCCGACATCTTCATCGTGTCGATGATGATCGGGATCGCGCTTCTCGTGCTGGCCGGTCCCCACCTCGACGGCACGCGGCACCGCAAGGAATCCGCCGAGGAGGCCGACGGCACCGCGCGCGACGAGGTCGCCGGTCGGCAGGACGGCGACGGAACGGATGCCACGGCCGAGGCATCCGGATCCCAGGACTGACGTGGATTCGCGGAGTCTGCCCGTACCCGACGGGCTCGACGGCGTGAGGGTCGACGCCGCACTGGCGAAGATGCTCGGCTTCTCGCGCACGTTCGCGGCAGAGGTCGCCGAGGCAGGTGGCGTGCGGCTCGACGGCCGCGCTCTGGCGAAGTCCGACAAGCTCCGCGGCGGCGCGTGGCTCGAGGTCGAGTGGGAGGCGCGCCGCGAGCCCGAGGTCGTGCCCGTCGAGGTGCCCGATCTCGGCATCGTCTACGACGACGACGACATCGTCGTGGTCGACAAGCCGGCAGGCGTCGCGGCGCATCCGTCGCTGGGCTGGGACGGTCCCACCGTGCTCGGCGCCCTGGCGGCGGGCGGCTTCCGCATCGCGACGACCGGCGCCGCGGAGCGCCAGGGCGTCGTGCACCGGCTCGACGTCGGCACGAGCGGGCTCATGGTCGTCGCCAAGACGGAGCGTGCCTACACGGCGCTCAAGCGGGCATTCAAGGAGCGCGAGGTCGAGAAGATCTATCACGCCGTCGTGCAGGGCCACCCCGATCCGCTGGCCGGGACGATCGACGCGCCGATCGGACGGCATCCCACCCACTCGTGGAAGTTCGCCGTGACCCCGGCGGGCAAGGACTCCGTGACGCACTACGAGACGCTCGAGGCGTTCCCCGGTGCGTCACTCCTGGAGATCCACCTCGAGACGGGCCGCACGCACCAGATCCGCGTGCACATGGCCGCGCACCGGCATCCGTGCGTGGGAGACCCCCTCTACGGCGCCGATCCGACGCTGTCGGCCCGACTGGGACTCACCCGCCAGTGGCTGCACGCGCACGAGCTCTCGTTCGCGCACCCGCTCACGGGGGACTGGGTGACGTTCCGGTCGGACTACCCGGCGGATCTGGCGCACGCGCTCGGCGTCCTGCGCGGCGACTGACCGCTGTCGGGGGCCCGTGGCAGGCTTCCGGCATGTCCATCGACGTACGGCCCGCGACGGAATTCGACGACGTCGCGACGCTCGTGGGGCCGAAGAAGCCGACGTCGAACGTCTGCTGGTGCCTGAGCTACCGAATCCCCTCGAAGGAGAACCTCGCGCTGCACGGCCCCGAGCGCGGGCAGAAGGTGCGCGATCTCATGGCGGAGGGTCCGCCCGGAGTGCTCGCCTACGAGGGTGCGGAGGTCGTCGGGTGGGCGGCCGTGCACCGGCGCGCCGACACGTCGTTCGCGACGAACAGCAGAATCCCGCATGTCGACGACCTCGACGTGTGGTCGGTGTGGTGCATCCGGGTGCGGCCCGGCCACCGCGGCCAAGGGATCTCGCACGCCCTCCTGGCAGGCGCCGTCGAGTATGCCCGCGCGGAGGGTGCGCCGGCGATCGAGGGCTACCCCGTCGACAACGAGGGCGCGAAGGTCGACCTGACGATGGCGTACGTCGGCACGAGGAGGCTGTTCGAAAAGGCCGGCTTCCGGAAGGCCGCCCAGACGGAATCGGTGGCGGGCGGCTTTCCCCGCGTGCTGATGCGCCTCGATCTCGCGTGACACGGAGTTAGGCTGAGCCGACCGCATCCCGCGGTGCGTTGACTTGGGGGTCGACGTGGAGGAGTCGTCGCTCGGACGTCGGGCGCTGCTCATCGCTGCCGTCGCAGCGGGGGCCGCGCTCCTCTCGGCGTGCGCGCCGGTCGAGCCGACGACGTCGGGACCGTCCGGTCCGCCGCAGTCGGAGCATCCCTCGCCCTCCGGTCACGACCGTACGCCGGCGCCGTCGCACGCCTCGACGGCGACAGCCGAGCCGAGGCGGGCCTCCGCCGCTCCTGCCGAGCCCGCAACGCCGACTCCCGCATCCACGCCGACTGCGACTCCGACGCCGACCTCGACGGAGAACGCCCAGCCCGATCGCGCGGCGGTCGCGGCCCGCTTCGCCGGCGCCGTTCCCACGCAGTGGGGGACGGATGTCGCGGGCGTCCGCTCCACGCTGCTCGCGCCGACCGGTCCGTCCGGCGCCCCGCGCGTCGCCCTCACCTTCGACGCGTGCGGCGGTGGAGGCGGCTCGGGCTTCGACGCAGAGCTCATCGCGGGGCTGCGCGCGGCCGCGATCCCGGCGACGCTCTTCCTCAACAGCCGGTGGATCCAGGCGAATCCGCAGCTCGCGGCCGACCTCGCGGCCGATCCGCTCTTCGTGCTCGGCAACCACGGCACGGCGCACGTGCCGCTGTCGGTCGCGGGCCGTGGGGCCTACGGCATCCCCGGCACCCGGTCGCCGCAGGAGGCCGTCGACGAGGTGTGGGGCAACCACGAGGTGCTCACGGGCCTGACCGGCGCGCCCCCGCGCTTCTTCCGGGCCGGCACGGCGCACTACGACGAGATCGCGGCGCAGATCGTGCACGACCTCGGGGAGACGCCGATCGGCTTCTCCGTCAACGGCGACGGCGGCGCGACGTTCGGTCCGGGCACGGTGCGACAGGAGTTCGGCCGCGCGCAGGCCGGGGGCATCGTGCTCGCCCACATGAACCATCCCGAGGGCGGCACGAGCCCGGGAGCGCTGGATGCCGTGGCCGACCTGCTCGCGAGGGGCTTCGAGTTCGTGCACGTCGACGGCTGAGCCGGCCGCCGACGATGGCGCTCCCGGTCAGCGGCCCCCGAGGAAGTGCGCTTCGCCCGTCACCGCGAGCGCCTGCTCGATGCGCCGCAGCATGTCGGGACGCACCTCGTCGAGTCCGTCGAGCGGGTACCAGCCGACCTCGGTCAGCTCGCCGTCGGCAGGGAAGGGGTCGCCCGAGATCCAATCGCACCGGAACGTCACGTCGAGATAGTCGGCCTGGTCGCCGTTCTCGTAGGTGACGCGGTCGACCTGATGGATGCCGGCGAGCCGGGTCGCGCGGATGACGACGTCCGCCTCCTCGAGGGCCTCCCGCACAGCGGCGTCGGCGGGCTCCTCGCCCGGATCGACGATGCCCGTGATGGGTGTCAGCCGGCCGTTGTCGCTGCGGCGGCCGAGCAGCACCTGGCCCTCGCGGATGACGACGGCGGTGACGCCGACGAACGAGAGGGGCCTGGTGCCGACGAGGCGGCGCAGCTCGAGGACGAATTCGGGGGTCGCCATGACCCCACGCTACAGGCGGAGCACACCACCTCCTGCGGTGGAGCCGTCGCTGCGTCACACTGAATACGTGAACCACTGAGCCCGAATCAGGCAATACCTAATGTGAGCACAGACAGCGAGATCATCCTCCGCTCCGTGGAGGAGCCGGCGGTGTTCGCCGAGCTCTTCGAGCAGCATGCCAGGATGGTCGGCCGCTTCGCGGCCCGCCGGGTCGGCGTCGTTGCGGCGGAGGATATCCTGAGCGAGACGTTCCTGGTCGCCTTCCGTCGGCGCAAAGACTTCGACGCGGCCTGGCAGTCGGCCACGCCGTGGCTGCTCGGGATCGCCTCTCGCGTACTCAAGAAGCATCGGGCGGTCGAGGCCGCGCATTGGCGCTCCCTGGTCATGCTCGCGGGACGAGAGATCGGGGAGGGCGACGGAGCGCTCGAGGAGGCCGCCGATCGCGCCGACGCCGAAGCATCCCTGCGGTCTCTGGCGCCCAGCATCGCGAAGCTCCCGGCGAGGGACCGCGACACGCTCCTGCTCTATGCCTGGGGCGATCTCACCTACACCGAGGTGGCGCACGCGCTGGGGGTTCCGACCGGCACGGTGCGATCGAGGTTGAACAGAGTGCGCCGCCGGCTGGCGGCGGGAGCACCGGCCGCAGCTGCGGCGGATCTCGAGGGAGGAGCGGTCGATGGACCTGTTGGATCGCGTGCGTGACTGGGGCTCGGAGATCGAGCTTCCCGAGGAACGCCTCGCCGCGGCACGGCAGAGGCTCGCAGCCGCCGTTTCCGCCGAGCCGGCCCGACGGCGACGGTGGAAGTGGACGATCGGGGTCGGCGGCGGGATGGGCGGGCTGGCCATCGCAGCTGCCGCGACCGTCACGACGATCGTGATCGCGGGAGCCCCCGATCCCATCCCGACGACGCACATCGCCGCGACACCCACCCCCGATGTCACACCGACACCGACTCCTGATGTCAGCGTCGCACCGCCTCCTCAGCCGACCGCCCCGACTGTCCCGGCCTCCCCGACCGTCCCGACGGCGACGGATGTGCTCGAGCGGGCGGCAGTGCTCGCCGTCACGTCGGTGACTCCCCTCACTCAGGGCCAGTATCTCCGCGTGCGCAACCAGACCGAGCAGCTCGTGCTCTTCGCGCAGGGCGTCAACGAGAACTCTCCGTACGACGTCTCACGGCAGGCGGCGACAGCGGCCTGGATCTCGAGGAGCGGATACAGCACCTACATCCCCGCCGAGCGCTCCGGGGAATGGGTTCGCGAGTTCGAGACGGATCCCCGAATCGCCGTTGTGTACGGTGCTGAGGGGCAGTTCCGAGCTGACGAGTGGCGCGGGCTGTTCAGCCTCCAGCCGATGATCGAGCACTTCCAGGGCGGACTCGACTTCGTGGGCGATGGCGGGGCGACCGGGCCGATCTACGCCTCGGACGAGTACTTCGCCCAGCTGCCGCGCAACCCGGCCGCGCTGTTCGAATGGCACCGGAACCGGCTCGCAGCGGGAAACGTGGTGGACCCCGACGCGCAGGCGGTGCAGGTGCTGATCCAGGATCTCGAGCTCAATGCGGCCCCCGCGGATCTCCGCCAGGCGATGTTCCGGGCGCTCGCGATCATCGAGGGCACGACGATCGAATCCGTCGACGGCTCGGTCACGACACTGGGGTTCACCTTCCCCGTGTCACAGGGAGTGCGCTCCTCCACGCTCTCGATCGACACCGACACGGGGCTCGTCGTGGCGAGCACGAGCACGTTCCGCGAGCTCGGCGGCTCGATCGTCCCCGACTCCGTGCCGGACTTCCGCGTGACCACGACCGTCTCCGTGGTCGACTCGGCTCCGTGACCTCCCCGCCCCTCAGGCCGACAGTCGGGCGGCACTCGCGGGCGAGCATCCGCCGGGTTGTCGGCACCTCTTCGTAGACTCGATGCGTGGCATCCGATTCCTTCGTCCATCTGCACGTGCACAGCGAATACTCGATGCTCGACGGGGCCGCGAAGATCGGCGCGATGACCCAGGCGGCGGCCGAGTACGGCATGCCGGCCATCGCGGTGACCGATCACGGCAACACCTTCGCCGCGTTCGAGTTCTACAACGCGGCCAGGAATGCGGGCGTCAAGCCGATCATCGGGCTCGAGGCGTACGTCACGCCCGGCACGCACCGCAGCGACAAGTCGCGCGTCGCGTGGGGCTCGCCCGAGCAGAAGAGCGACGACGTCTCGGGCTCCGGCGCCTACACCCACATGACGATGTGGAGCCGCACCACGGAGGGGATGCACAATCTCTTCCGGCTCAGCTCGCTGTCGAGCATGGAGGGCTATTACTTCAAGCCCCGCATGGACCGGGAGCTGCTCGAGACCTACGGCAAGGGCCTCATCGCGACGACGGGCTGCCCGTCGGGCGAGGTGCAGACCCGTCTCCGCCTCGGCCAGTACGACGCGGCACGCGCGGCGGCGGCCGAGTTCCAGGACATCTTCGGCAAGGAGAACTACTTCGCCGAGATCATGGACCACGGGCTGTCGATCGAGCGCCGGGTCATGACCGACCTCATCCGCCTCTCGAAAGACCTCGACATCCCGCTGGTCGCGACGAACGACTCCCACTACACGCACCAGCACGAGGCCGACGCCCACGCCGCCCTGCTGTGCGTGCAGTCCGGTTCGACCCTCGACGACCCGAACCGCTTCAAGTTCGACGGCGACGGCTACTACATCAAGACCGCGCAGGAGATGCGGCAGATCTTCCGCGACCACCCCGAGGCCTGCGACAACACGCTCCTCATCGCCGAGCGCTGCGAGATCGAGTTCAACACGAGCGCGAACTACATGCCGCGCTTCCCCGTCCCCGACGGCGAGACCGAAGACAGCTGGCTGATCAAAGAGGTCGAGACGGGGCTCCACTACCGCTACCCCGCCGGCATCCCCGACAAGGTCCGCAAGCAGGCCGAGTACGAGACCGGCATCATCCTGCAGATGGGGTTCCCCGGCTACTTCCTCGTCGTCGCCGACTTCATCAACTGGGCGAAGGACAACGGCATCCGCGTCGGGCCGGGCCGCGGCTCGGGCGCCGGTTCGATGGTCGCCTACGCGATGCGCATCACCGACCTCGATCCCCTCGAGCACGGGCTCATCTTCGAGCGCTTCCTCAACCCCGACCGCGTCTCGATGCCCGACTTCGACGTCGACTTCGACGACCGCCGCCGCGGCGAGGTGATCGACTACGTGACGGAGAAGTACGGCTCCGAGCGCGTGGCCCAGATCGTCACGTACGGCACGATCAAGTCGAAGCAGGCCCTGAAAGACGCCGGGCGCGTGCTCGGCTTCCCGTTCAGCATGGGCGAGCGGCTCACGAAGGCGATGCCGCCCGCCGTCATGGGCAAGGACATGCCGTTGAGCGGCATGTACGACTCGCAGCATCCCCGGTTCAAAGAGGCGAGCGAGTTCCGCGCGCTGATCGACACCGATCCCGAGGCCAAGACGGTCTTCGATCGCGCACTGGGGCTCGAGGGGCTGAAGCGCCAGTGGGGCGTGCACGCGGCGGGCGTCATCATGTCGTCCGAGCCGCTGCTCGACATCATCCCGATCATGCGCCGCGAGCAGGACGGCCAGATCGTCACGCAGTTCGACTACCCGTCGTGCGAGACGCTCGGCCTCATCAAGATGGACTTCCTGGGGCTGCGCAACCTCACGATCATCTCCGACGCCCTCGACAACATCCGCATGAACCGCGGCGAGGAGCTCGACCTCGAGCACCTCGCTCTCGACGACCGCGAGGCCTACGAACTGCTCACGAGGGGCGACACGCTCGGCGTGTTCCAGCTCGACGGCGGGCCGATGCGCTCGCTCCTGCGCCTGATGAAGCCCGACAACTTCGAAGACGTCTCGGCCGTCATCGCGCTGTACCGCCCGGGCCCGATGGGTGCCAACTCGCACATCAACTACGCGCTGCGCAAGAACGGCCAGCAGGAGGTCACGCCGATCCATCCCGAGCTCGAGGAGTCGCTGAAAGACATCCTCGACATCAGCTACGGCCTGATCATCTATCAGGAGCAGGTCATGGCGATCGCGCAGAAGGTCGCGGGCTTCTCGCTCGGTCAAGCGGACATCCTCCGCCGTGCGATGGGCAAGAAGAAGAAGTCCGAGCTCGACAAGCAGTACGAGGGCTTCTCCGGCGGCATGAAGGAGCGCGGGTTCGGCGACGGCGCCGTGAAGGCGCTGTGGGACATCCTGCTGCCCTTCTCCGACTACGCGTTCAACAAGGCGCACTCGGCCGCGTACGGCCTCGTGTCGTACTGGACGGCCTACCTGAAGGCCCATTACCCGGCCGAGTACATGGCAGCGCTGCTGACGAGCGTCGGCGACTCCAAGGACAAGATGGCGGTCTACCTCAACGAGTGCCGCCGCATGGGAATCAGGGTGCTGCCGCCCGACGTGGGGGAGTCGATCCGGTACTTCGCCGCCGTCGGGGAGGACATCCGCTTCGGCCTCGGCGCCGTCCGCAACGTGGGCGCCAACGTCGTCGACGGAATCGTCGCTGCCCGCAAGGAGGCCTCGTACGTCGGCTTCCACGACTTCCTGACGAAGGTGCCGGCCCACGTCGCGAACAAGCGCACGATCGAGTCGCTCATCAAGGCGGGCGCGTTCGACTCGCTCGGCTCGACGCGCCGCGCTCTCATGGAGATCCACGAGGACGCGACCGAGCAGGCGGTGCTCGACAAGCGCCGCGAGGCCAACGGCGAGGTCGGATTCGACTTCGACAGCCTGTGGGGCGACGACGAGCCGCAGCAGACACAGAAGGTGCCCGAGCGTCCGGAGTGGACGAAGAAGGACAAGCTCGCGTTCGAGCGCGAGATGCTCGGCCTCTACGTGTCCGACCACCCGCTGGCGGGCCTGGAGATCCCGCTCGCGAAGCACGCGTCGCTCAGCATCCACGACCTCCTCTCCTCCGAGACGATCGAAGACGGCGAGCAGGTCACGGTCGCCGGCCTCGTCACGAGTGTGCAGCACCGCGTCGCGAAATCGAGCGGCAACCCGTACGGCATGATCACGGTCGAGGACTTCAACGGCGAGGTGACCGTCATGTTCATGGGCAAGACGTACACCGAGTTCGCGTCGATGCTGCAGGCCGACTCGATCCTCGTCGTGCGCGGACGCGTGTCGCGGCGCGACGACGGGCTCAATCTGCACGCGCAGTCGGCGTTCGCCCCCGATCTGGGAGCGGTGGATGCCTCGGGCCCCCTCATCCTCGTCGTGCCCGAGCATCGGGCCACGGAGAGCCTCGTGAACGAGCTCGCCGCCGTGCTGGGCCGCCACAGCGGCGACACCGAGGTGACGCTGCGACTGCACAAGGGGTCGATCGCTAAGGTGTTCGAGGTTCCCATGCCCGTGCAGGTGACGGCCGACCTCTACGGCGAGCTCAAGGGCCTCCTCGGTCCGCAGTGCCTGGGCTGAGCGACCCGGCAGAAGTGACGGCCCGATGAATCGGCGCAGCGCCGCTGCGTCCTCATCGTGGTCTCACGGGTGATGAGTAGGATCGGGACGTTGCGCCGTGGCTCGGCGCAGGGAGAGGGAACATCGTGGCCGACGAGCAACTGGACGACAAACGAGCCTTCGACGGAGCAGGCGACGCCGGCGCCATCGAGGCCGAAGCGGCAGAGCCCGGCGCGGTTGAGCCCGGCGTGGCAGCGCCCGGCATGGCAGAGGCCGCCGAGAGCTCCGAGGTGCCTCCGCAGTACGGCGTGGGTCCGTTCTCGGTGCGCGAGGTGGCGCTGGGCGGCGTGTGGCTCGTCGCGTTCGTCGTGTCGTTCTTCTCCCTCAACCCCGTCCGCTTCGACTCCGTGTGGACGTCGGGTCTCGGCTGGATCCTCACGATCGGCGTGCCGACCATCGCCGTCTTCCTCATCGCTCTGCGCCGGCTCTCGCCCGACGGCATCCGCCGCGTCGGGTCGCTCGGCGTCGACCAGTTCGCATCGGTCGCCTTCTCGGTGTCCACCGTGGTCTGGATCACCTACATCTGGGAAACCGTCGCCTTCGCCATCGACAACGGCATCTGGGCCCGCTCGTGGGTCATGTGGGTCGAGGCCGTGCTCATGCTGGCGGGCGTCATCCTCACGGTGTTCGCGCCGTTGATCCCCGCGCTGTGCGAAGACTTCCGCTATCGTCCCGAGGTTCCCGCGCACCGCAACGCGAGCCCGACGCGCCCCGTCGCGCCGCGCCCCGCGCCTGCGCCGCGCCCCGAGCCGTCTCCCGCGGAGGCCGCAGAGGCCGCAGCCGTCGCCGCCCCGGTCGCCACGGCCGATCAGCCCGCCCAGGAGCCTTACGGCTCGCCCTACGCCGCGCAGCCCACAGACAGCTCATGGGCCGAGCCGGCCGCGTACACGGCCCCGTACCAGACGGCGCACACCGAGCCCACGGTTGAGCAGCATGCGCCCGTGCGGCATCAGGCGTTCTGGGCGCTCGTGCCCGAGGAGCGCGACGTCACCGATGAGCAGGGCCGCCCGCTGTGGCGCATCGGTCCCGGTGCGTGGGCGCTCGTCATCGAGGATCGCGGCGACGTCTTCGTCATGCGCCACGAGGACGGCCGCATCGGCTACCTCCACGACACGACGGGCGTCACGCGCGGCTGAGCCGGCAGGAGCGGCATCGCGCGGCGCGATAGCCTGAACGGATGCTCCGCACGATCGACCTCCGCGGCCGCGCCCTCACCTCAGCCGAACTGCTTGCGACCGTCCCCCGTGCGACGGCCGCCCGCGAAGAGGCGCTGACGACCGCCGCGGCGATCGTCCACGACGTCTCCGAGCAGGGCGAGGCGGCGCTGCGCGCGCAGGCGGCCCGCTTCGACGGCGTCGAGGGACACGACATCCGCGTGCCCGCGGCGCACCTCGACGAGGCCCTCCAGACGCTCGACCCCGCCGTGCGAACGGCGCTCGAGCACGCGATCGAGCGCGTTCGCACGGCCTCGGCGGCGCAGATCCCGGCGCCGTCGGTGACCGAGCTCGCTCCCGGCGCCCGCGTCGTGCAGCGCTGGCAGCCCGTCCGCCGCGTGGGCGTGTACGTCCCCGGCGGCAAGGCCGTCTACCCCTCGAGCGTCGTCATGAACGTCGTGCCCGCACAGGTCGCCGGCGTGACCGAGGTCGCACTCGCGTCGCCGCCGCAGCGCGAGAACGGCGGTCGCGTGCACCCCGTGATCCTCGCCGCCGCGAAGCTCCTCGGCGTCGAAGAGGTCTACGCGATGGGCGGGGCCGGCGCCATCGGTGCCTTCGCGCACGGCGTCGCGTCGCTCGGCCTCGAGCCCGTCGACGTCGTCACCGGCCCCGGGAACAACTTCGTCGCCGCCGCCAAGCGCGCCGTCGCGGGCCTCGTGGGAACCGACGCGGAGGCGGGCGCCACCGAGATCCTCATCGTCGCCGACGACACCGCCGACCCCGGGCTCGTCGCGGCCGACCTCATCAGCCAGGCAGAGCACGACGAGCAGGCTGCCGCCGTGCTCGTGACAGACTCGGCTGCCCTCGCCTATGCCGTCGCGGCACAGACCGCGGGGCGCGCGGCCCGCACGCTGCACGCCGAGCGCGTCGCGGCGGCACTCCGCGGCCCGCAGTCCGCCATCGTGCTCGTCGACGACCTCGCCGTCGCGACCGCGTTCAGCAACGCCTACGCCCCCGAGCACCTCGAACTCCACCTGGCCGACCCCAAGGCCGACGAGTTCGTGCACGCGGGGGCGGTCTTCGTGGGCGCGGACTCGCCCGTGAGCCTCGGCGACTACCTCGCCGGCAGCAACCACGTGCTGCCCACCGGGGGACAGGCGCGCTACTCGGCCGGCCTGTCGGCCGCGACGTTCCTGCGGCCGCAGCAGCTCATCGAGTACGACCGCGCGGCGCTGGAGGCCGTGCGCGACGACATCGTCGCGCTGGCGAACGCCGAGCACCTCCCGGCCCACGGCGAGGCCGTCGAGGCGCGGTTCGAGCCGTCCGACGAGCACAGCGGCCGCGCCGGCGACTGAGTCGCGTAGTCTGTCGGTGCCATGCACTGCCCCTTCTGCCGTCATCCGGATTCGCGCGTCATCGACTCGCGCACGAGCGACGACGGGCTCAGCATCCGTCGCCGTCGTCAGTGTCCGGAGTGCGGCGGGCGCTTCTCGACGATCGAGACCGCGAGCCTGAACGTCATCAAGCGCTCGGGGGTCATCGAACCGTTCAGCCGCGAGAAGGTCATGTCCGGTGTGCGCAAGGCATGCCAGGGCCGGCCGGTGACGGAGGGCGACCTCGCCGTGCTCGCCCAGACGGTGGAGGAGGCCGTCCGGCAGACGGGCGCCTCGCAGGTCGACACGAACGAGATCGGCCTCGCGATCCTCGGCCCGCTGCGCACGCTCGACGAGGTCGCCTACCTGCGCTTCGCGAGCGTGTACCAGGCGTTCGACTCGCTGGAGGACTTCGAGAGCGCGATCGCCCAGCTGCGTTCCGACCACGCACCGGCCCGGGGCTCCGCCGAGTCCTGAGCCTGCCCGGCGGGTCGGTAGCCTGGAGAGGATGTATCCCCTCCTGTTCCGGACCGTCCTGTCGCGCATGGACCCCGAGTCGGCGCACCACGCCGCGATGCTCGTGATCCGCGTCCTCGGCGTCCCGCCGTTCTCCTGGGCCGCCCGAGCCGTCACCAAGCCCGATCCGGCGCTGCGGACGCGCGCCCTCGGCCTCGACTTCGACTCGCCCTTCGGCGTCGCGGCGGGTTTCGACAAGGACGTGCGCGGGGCGGCGGGACTCGGCGCGCTCGGATTCGGGCACGTGGAGGTCGGCACGCTCACCGCCATCCCGCAGGAGGGCAACCCCAGGCCGCGCCTGTTCCGGCTCATTCCCGACCGCGCCGTCGTCAACCGCATGGGGTTCAACAACCGGGGCGCCGAGGCTGCGGCAGCACGCCTGCGCCGTCTGCGCCGGCGTCGCCGGCGGCCCGTGCTCGGCGTCAACATCGGCAAGAGCCGCGTCGTCGACGTCGCGAACGCCACCGCCGACTACGTCACGAGCGCGCGTCTGCTCGCGCCGCTGGCCGACTACCTCGTCGTCAACGTCTCGTCGCCCAACACGCCCGGCTTGCGCGGTCTGCAGGCCGTCGAGACCCTGCGTCCTCTCCTGCAGGCGGTTCGGGATGCCGCCGGTGCGACGCCGCTGCTGGTCAAGATCGCGCCCGATCTCCCCGACGACGAGATCGAGGCGATCGCGACCCTGGCCGTCGACACGCACCTCGCGGGCATCATCGCGACGAACACCACGATCTCGCGCGAAGGACTCGCCACCGATCCGGCCGTCGTCGCCGCGGCGGGGGACGGCGGGCTCTCCGGGGCCCCGCTGAAGGCGCGCGCGCTCGAGGTGCTGCGGATCCTGCGACGCGCCGTGCCCGAGAACTTCTGCGTCGTGAGTGTGGGCGGCGTGGAGACGGCCGCCGACGTGCAGGAGCGACGGGATGCCGGCGCCGACCTCGTGCAGGGCTACACGGCATTCCTCTATCGCGGCCCGCTGTGGGCGCGTCAGATCAACCGCGGGCTCGCGCCGCGCGGCTGACGCAGAAGCCCCGCCGGTCGGCGGGGCTTCTCGGGCTTACTTCGGGTGCTCGCCGCGCTTGACCTGCGGCTTGGGCAGACGCAGGAACTTCATCTGGATCGAGCGCATGGCGGCGTACCAGCCGAGGCCCTTCTCGACCTTGTCTCCCCACTTCGCCTTCGCGGCGCGCTTGACGCGGATCGACGTCCACACCATGTCGCCGATGACGAGGAAGATGAACAGCCACAGGCCCATGAACGAGTAGTACTGCAGGGCCGTGATCGGCACGAACGTCATGATGATGACGAGCACCATGGCGGGCATGACGGCCTCGCCGAGGTGCCAGCCGGCGTCGACGTAGTCGCGCACCCAGCGGCGCTGCGGACCCTTGTCGCGTGCCGTCAGGTAGCGGTCGTCGCCCGCGGCCATTCCGGCGCGGGCCTTGTCGCGCTGCTGCGCGAGGTCGGCCTTGGCGCGAGCCTTGGCCTCCTTGGTGTCGGGGACGAGCGGACGCTTGCGGGCGGCCTCCTGCTCGGCCCGCGAGGGGGTCGGGCGACCCTTGCTCGATCCGGAGGAAGGCGCCTCCGACGGCGCGTCGTTGGGGGCGGAGGGTGTCTGTGCCACGGGAGTTCCTCGGGAGGCGGTGTCAAGGGGTGCCCTTAAGATTACCCGCATGACCTCTGACCTCACCCGTGCAGAGGCTGTGCGCGACGCCGCGCTCGCCGGCGTCCCCGCAGCCCTCGCCGATCTCGGCAACCTCGTGCGCATCCCCTCTGTCGCGTTCCCCGGGTTCGACCCCGCACCCGTGCGGCGCAGCGCCGAGGCGGTCAAGGCGCTCGTCGAGGCGACCGGCCTGTTCGAGACGGTCGCGATCGCCGATGCGGCGATCCCCGAGACGGGCGGACGGGGGATGCCGGCGGTGCTCGCGTCGCGCCCCGCGCGCAACGGACGGCCGACGATCCTCCTCTACGCGCACCACGACGTGCAGCCGGTCGGTGACGAGAGCCTGTGGGAGTCGCCGCCCTTCGAGCCCACCGTGCGCGGCGGTCGGCTCTACGGCCGCGGCGCCGCCGACGACAAGGCGGGCATCATGGCCCACGTCGGCGCGCTCCGCGCCCTCAAGGAGGCGCTCGGCGACGACTTCGACCTCGGGGTCGCACTGTTCTTCGAGGGGGAGGAGGAGGCCGGCTCGCTCTCCTTCGCGCAGTTCCTCTCGGACCACGCCGACGCCCTGCGCGCCGACGTCATCGTCGTCGCCGACTCCGGCAACTGGGATTCCCGGACCCCTGCCCTCACCGTCTCGCTGCGTGGGAATGCCAAGTTCCGGCTCCGGGTGCGCACGCTCGAGCACGCCTCCCACTCCGGCATGTTCGGGGGAGCCGTGCCTGACGCCATGATGGCGACCGTCCAGCTCCTCGCGACGCTGTGGGACGACGACGGCGCGGCGGCCGTCGAGGGGCTCACGGAGCGCGACACGCCGACGCCCGACTACACCGAGGAGACGCTCCGCGACGAGGCGGGCCTGCCCTCCGGCGTCAGCCCGATCGGACGCGGCACGATCCTGAGCCGCATCTGGAACAAGCCGTCGATCACGGTGACCGGCATCGACGCCCCGAGCGTCGTCAACGCCTCGAACACGCTGTCGCCCGAGATCACGGTCGTGATCAGCGCGCGCGTCGCACCCGGCCAGGAGGCGAAGAGCGCCTACCAGGCGATCGAGGCGCATCTGCGCGCGCACGCTCCCTTCGGCGCGGAGCTCGAGTTCACGGGACACGAGTTCGGCAACCCGTTCCTCGTGGACACGAGCGGCTGGGCCGTCACCGACGCGCGCGCGGCGCTCGGCGACGCGTACGGCGTCGATCCCGTCGACATGGGCGTGGGCGGCTCGATCCCGTTCATCGCCGACCTCGTGCGGGAGTTCGAAGGCGCCCAGATCCTCGTGACGGGCGTGGAGGATCCGCACGCCCGTGCCCACAGCCCCAACGAGTCGCTGCACCTCGACACGTTCCGCAACGCCCTCGTCGCCGAGGCGCTCCTGCTCGAGAAGCTGGACGCCCGCACGCTCTGACGACGGCGGCGTACGGCATCCTTCGAGCCTCGGCCCCGCCGGGCGTCGTAGAATCGAGTCAACCGCTGCGATCGCGCCACCGGCGCGGCCACGACCTGCGCGAGGAGAGTCATGACCGACACCGCACTGTCGACCGACCAGACCACGGCCGCCCACGGCGTGCTGCTCACCGACGCGGCCGCCGCGAAAGTGAAGAGCCTGCTCGAGCAGGAGGGTCGCGACGACCTGCGTCTGCGCGTCGCCGTCCAGCCGGGCGGATGCAGCGGCCTGATCTATCAGCTGTACTTCGACGAGCGCTTCCTGGACGGCGACAAGGCCGTGGACTTCGACGGCGTCGAGGTCATCGTCGACGACATGAGCGTCCCGTACCTCGACGGTGCCTCGATCGACTTCAAGGACACGATCTCGGAGCAGGGCTTCACGATCGACAACCCCAACGCGGCGGGCAGCTGCGCCTGCGGCGACAGCTTCCACTGACCCTTCCGCACTGTTTCGAAACGCCCCTTCCGCCGATGCGGAACGGGGCGTTTCGGCGTGCCCGGATGGCTCGTCGAAATGCCGCTCGAGGCGGGCGCGCGCTGGGCGCTTGGCCTGAATCCGGTGAGAGGTTGCCCTAGACTGGCGACAGTCCTGTTCGCGACCCGGAAAGGTGCACCGTGCCCCCGAAACGTCGTCTCCGCTGGGCCCTCCTTCCCCTTGGGATCGCAGCGGCAGCCGTTCTGGCGGGGTGCACCCCCACTGAGCTCCACGGATTCCTCCCGGGCTTCACGGAAGACGGCCAGCCCGCCACGAACCACACCGACATGGTCGCGGGCCTCTGGGTCAACTCGTGGATCGTCCTGCTCGTCGTCGGCATCGTCACGTGGGGCCTCATGGGCTGGGCGGCGATCGTCTACCGCCGCCGTCGCGGCCAGAGCGGCCTGCCCGTGCAGCTGCGCTACAACATGCCGATCGAGATCTTCTACACGATCGTGCCGCTGATCCTCGTGGTCGGGTTCTTCGCCTTCACGGCGCGCGACCAGGCGACGCTCGAGACGCAGACCGAGAACCCCGACGTGTCGATCGTCGCGATCGGCAAGCAGTGGGCGTGGGACTTCCAGTACAACGGCGAGAAGGCCGACGGCGCGGACGCCGTCTGGTCGATGGGCGTGCAGGCCGAGCCCGACGCGCAGGGCAACGTCGACCAGGCGAAGCTGCCGACGCTGTACCTGCCGGTCGACAAGTCGGTCAAGATCACGCTCCAGTCGCGTGACGTCATCCACTCCTTCTGGATCGTCGACTTCCTCTACAAGAAGGACATGTACATCGGGCGTGACAACTACTGGTCGTTCACCCCGACCCGTGAGGGCACCTACGAGGGCAAGTGCGCAGAACTCTGCGGCGAGTACCACTCGGCGATGCTCTTCAACGTGAAGGTCGTCAGCGAGGGGGAGTACGAGCAGTACCTCGCCTCACTGCGCGACAAGGGCCAGACCGGCAGCATCACCGACGAATACGACCGTCTGACGAACCTGCCCGGCACCGGTGAGACCACCACTGACGAGGAAAAGAACGACTGATCATGGCAACGACGCTTCCGCTTCAGGAGACGGGTCAGAGCCGTCCCACCACGATGCCGCCTCGTCAGGCAGCCCTGCTCAGCGCCACGCGCGTGGAGCAGAAGGGCAACATCATCGTCAAGTGGATCACCTCCACCGACCACAAGACGATCGGCTACATGTACCTGATCGCCTCGGTGATCTTCTTCCTGCTCGGCGGTGTGATGGCGCTCATCATCCGCGCCGAGCTGTTCGAGCCCGGCATGCAGATCGTGCCCACGAAAGAGCAGTACAACCAGCTCTTCACGATGCACGGCACGATCATGCTGCTCATGTTCGCGACGCCCCTGTTCGCGGGCTTCGCGAACGCGATCCTGCCACTGCAGATCGGCGCGCCCGACGTCGCCTTCCCGCGTCTGAACGCGTTCGCGTTCTGGCTGTTCCTGTTCGGCTCGACGATCGCCGTCGCCGGCTTCCTCACCCCGCAGGGTGCGGCCGCCTTCGGATGGTTCGCCTATCAGCCGCTCGCGAGCGCCAGCTTCTCGCCGGGTGTCGGCGGCAACCTCTGGATGCTCGGCCTCGGCATGAGCGGTTTCGGGACGATCCTCGGCGCCGTGAACTTCATCACGACGGTCATCACGATGCGTGCGCCGGGCATGACGATGTGGCGCATGCCGATCTTCTCGTGGAACACCCTCATCACGAGCATCCTCATCCTGATGGCGTTCCCCGTGCTCGCCGCCGCGATCCTCGCCGCCGCCGCCGACCGTGTGCTCGGCGCCCACATCTACGACCCCGCCAACGGCGGCGTCCTGCTGTGGCAGCACCTCTTCTGGTTCTTCGGCCACCCCGAGGTGTACATCATCGCGCTGCCGTTCTTCGGCATCATCTCCGAGGTCCTGCCGGTCTTCAGCCGCAAGCCGATCTTCGGGTACAAGACCCTCGTGTACGCGACGATCGCGATCGCGGCCCTCTCGGTCGCGGTGTGGGCCCACCACATGTACGTGACGGGCGCCGTGCTCCTGCCGTTCTTCGCCCTCATGACGATGCTCATCGCGGTGCCGACGGGTGTGAAGATCTTCAACTGGATCGGCACGATGTGGCGAGGGTCGGTGACCTTCGAGACACCGATGGTCTTCGCGCTCGGCTTCCTCGTGTCGTTCGTGTTCGGCGGCCTGACCGGAGTCATCCTGGCGTCGCCCCCGCTCGACTTCCACCTCTCCGACTCGTACTTCGTCGTCGCGCACTTCCACTACGTCGTCTTCGGCACCGTCGTGTTCGCGATGTTCTCGGGCTTCTACTTCTGGTGGCCCAAGTGGACCGGCCGCATGCTCAACGAGCGCCTCGGCTACGTGCACTTCTGGATGCTGTTCATCGGCTTCCACATGACCTTCCTCATCCAGCACTGGCTGGGTGTCGACGGCATGGCCCGCCGCTACGCCGACTACTCGGAGGCCGACGGCTGGACGTGGGAGAACCAGGTCTCGACCATCGGCGCGGTCATCCTGGGCGCCTCGATGATCCCGTTCCTGTTCAACGTCTGGATCACCGCGCGCAAGGCGCCCAGGGTCACGGTCAACGACCCGTGGGGCTACGGCGCATCGCTCGAGTGGGCGACCAGCTGCCCGCCGCCGCGTCACAACTTCACGTCGATCCCGCGCATCCGCAGCGAGCGTCCCGCGTTCGATCTGAACCACCCCGAGGCGGGCATCCCCGTCGGCGTGGGTGCGGGCAAGGACGCTCCCGACGCCCCGGTCGTCGACGCCGAGACGGAAGAGGTCAAGTAAAGTGCGCACGAACACCGGACTCTGGTGGCTGCTGTCCGCCTTCTTCCTGCTGATGGCGGTCGTCTACAGCATCTGGAACGTCGTCGCGCACACCGACATCCCCGAGTGGTACCACCGCATCGAATGGGTCGGCTCCGTCGCCCTGCTCTTCACGGCCTTCATGTCGGCGCTCATCGCGTTCTACATGAGCCGCGTGCACCGCGCCCAGCGCGGTGAGCTGCCGGAAGACATGCTGACGGCCGACATCGACGACGGCGACCCCGAGCTCGGCGAGTTCAGCCCGTGGTCGTGGTGGCCCATCGTGCTCGCGGCTGCGGCGGCCTTCGGCATCCTCGGCCTCGCGGTCGGTGTATGGCTGTTCCCGATCGGTCTCGCCATCTTCGTCGTCGCGATCGTCGGCTGGGTGTACGAGTACTACCGCGGTCACTTCGCGCGCTGAGCGGCCATGATCTGACCCTCCCGGGTCTGCGCGCGGCCGCCGTCACCGACGTCGGCCCGCACCGGGCTGTCAACCAGGACGCCGCCTTCACGGCGTCCTGGGGCGCTGCCGTGGCCGACGGTGTCGGAGGAGGCCCGGCGGGAGAGGTCGCGTCAGCAGCGCTCCTGCGGCGTCTCGTGGCCGAGGCCGACGGTGCGCTCGACCTCGACGAGCTCGCGATCTCGCTCCGCATCGCCAACTGGGAGCTCCGCGCCCGCGCCGAGCGTGATCCGGCGCTCGAGGGCATGGCGACGACGTTCACGGGACTGCTCGTGACGCCGGCGGGCGGACTCGTCCTCGCCCACACGGGCGACTCCCGTGCCTATCTGCTGCGCAGGAGCGCGATGTCGCGTGAGACGAGGGACGACTCGTTCGTGCAGCTGCTCGTCGACAGCGGCGTCGTCAGAGCGGCGGATGCGGCATCCCATCCCCATCGCAACGTCATCACCGCGTCGCTCCACGGCGCGGACGACGACCTCGTCGTGCTGGCCGAGCGTGAGGCGCGCCCCGGCGACCGCTGGCTGCTGTGCAGCGACGGCGTGACCGACTACCTGCCTGACCACGCGATCGCGACGCTGCTCGACGACGGGGATCCGCTCACGGCGGCCCAGGCGATCGTCGACTATGCCCTGTCGGCGGGATCGCGCGACAACGTGACGGCGGTCGTGTGCGACGTCGTGACCGACGCCGTGCGGCACTCGTCGGCGCACTTCCACGGAGCCGCCGCGGAGGTCGATCTCACGCCGCTCGACGAGGACGATCTCGACGACGACCTCGAGTCGGCGTGAGGCCGATCAGGAGCTGACGGGCGTGCGCACGACCATCACCTGCGCGTCGAACGTGCGGGGGAGCGGGCCCTCGTCGTTCTCGACGGGCTGTCCTTCGCGCACCCAGTACTCGTACCCGCCGATCATCTCGCGCACGGCGTAGCCGAGCTTGGCGAACTCGAGCGCGCCCTTCGCTCCGGCGTTGCAGCCGGGGCTCCAGCAGTAGACCACGACCGGCACGTCGCGCGAGAGCTCTCGGGGCGCCCGCTCGGCGATCTCGCGATACGGCATGTGGAGGGCGCCCACGACGCGTCCCTGAGCCCACGCCTCGTCGCCCCGGACATCGACGAGCACGAACTCCTCACCGGCCTTCTGTGCGGCGTAGACGTCCGAGGAGTCGGTCTCCAGGCGGAGCTTGGCGGAGAAGTAGTCGATGGCTTCGGTCATGTCACCAGGCTAGGCGAGCGCGATGCGGCATCCGGTCGTCGGAGACGCCATCGATGAGCGGATTCCTGCCGGAAGGGCGTCGGCGGCGCCAGGGTGGCGTCCCGCCGGAAAAGTCCGATGCCCCGGCCGGGTCCCCATCGGGGACGCCGTGCCGGGGCATCGAGTCTGCGTGAGCGGGGTCGCTACTGACCCTTCTCCTTCTCACGGTTGCGCGGGGGCTTGCCCTCCTGCTCGGGAACGATCACGTTCGAGGGGCGCACCGGCACCTCTCCGTGGCGACCGTCGTCGATCGGGGTGTGCGGGGCGTCGGGGACGCCTGCGCGCTCGTGGGCTCCCTGGATCTCGGCGTCTTCCTCGACCGAGATGTGCTCCAGCTCGTGGTGCTGGTGCGCGTACGCGGCTTCGAGCTCGGACTGCGTGAGCGGAGTGAGGCGGTCCTCGAAGAACCAGCGCGAGAGCGACGCGCGGAAGTTCTCGTGCCACGGGATGCGGCCGCGCGAGTTGGGGCGCACGACGAGCGGCCCATAGCCCTCGGACTCGACGAGCTTCCAGCGGTCGTACTCGTCGACGGGCTGGTGCACCTCGATGTACTCGCCACCGGGGAGGCGGACGATGCGGCCCGACTCGTAGCCGTGGAGGAGGATCTCGCGGTCCTTCTTCTGGAGCGCGATGCACATGCGCTTCGTGACGAAGTAGGCGATGATCGGGCCGACGATCAGCAGCGCCTGCAGCGTGTGGATGACGCCTTCCATCGTGAGCTTGAAGTGCGTCGCGATGATGTCGGACGACGCCGCCGCCCACATGACCGCGTAGAACACCACGCCGGCCGCACCGATGGCCGTGCGCGTCGCGGCGTTGCGCGGGC
The DNA here is from genome assembly GCF_044325405.1 of Microbacterium alkaliflavum. Taxonomy (NCBI): domain Bacteria; kingdom Bacillati; phylum Actinomycetota; class Actinomycetes; order Micrococcales; family Microbacteriaceae; genus Microbacterium; species Microbacterium alkaliflavum. Next base: position 45,885 of record NZ_JBIQWL010000009.1, read on the forward strand.
GCTGGGCGATGTGGTGCTCGCGCTTGTCACCCGTGACCCACGCCTCGATGAAGGGGTAGATCACGACGAGCACGATGAAGATGCCGATGACGACGAGCGGAACGATGATGTTGAACGACCACGTGTGGTCGAGGAACACGATCTCCCAGCCCGGCGGGATGAGACGCAGCATGCCGTCGGCGAAGCCGATGTACCAGTCGGGCTGCGTACCCGCGGACACGGGGGACGGGTCGTACGGACCGTAGTTCCAGATCGGGTTGATCGTGAACAGCGACGCGATCAGCACGATGACGCCGAAGGTGAGGAAGAAGAAGCCGCCCATCTTCGACATGTAGATCGGCATCATCGGGTAGCCCACGACGTTGCTGTTCGAACGGGCGGGGCCCGAGAACTGCGTGTGCTTGTTGATGACCATCAGCATGAGGTGCACGACGAGCAGGCCGACGAGGATCGCGGGCAGCAGCAGGATGTGCAGCGTGTACAGGCGGCCCACGATCTGGTTGCCCGGGAACTCGCCGCCGAACAGGAGGAACGAGGTCCACGTGCCGATGAGCGGGATGCCCTTGATCAGACCGTCGATGATGCGAAGGCCGTTGCCCGAGAGCAGGTCGTCGGGCAGCGAGTAGCCCGTGAAGCCCTCGCCCATCGCGAGGATGAACAGGATGAAGCCGATGACCCAGTTGAGCTCGCGGGGCTTGCGGAACGCACCGGTGAAGAAGACGCGGAGCATGTGCACGCCGATGCCGGCCACGAACGTCAGCGCCGCCCAGTGGTGGATCTGACGGACGAGGAGGCCGCCGCGGATGTCGAACGAGATCCGCAGCGTCGAGTCGAGCGCGGCCGACATCTCGACGCCGCGCATCGGGAGGTAGGCGCCGGTGTAGTGCGTCGGCACCATCGAGGCTTGGAAGAAGAACGTGAGGAACGTGCCCGAGAGGAGCACGACGACGAAGCTCCACAGCGCGATCTCGCCGAGCATGAACGACCAGTGGTCGGGGAAGATCTTGCGGCCGAGCTCCTTGACGAAGCCGGAGAGGCTCGTTCGCTCGTCGATGTAGCTCGCAGCCCCGTTGAGGAACCGCCCGCCGAGCGGCTTCTCACGGATCTCGGGCTCCTCGTGGACGGCTGTCGACAGCGTCACGTCCTCGTTGGGGTGAGTCGAGGTACTCAATGGCGCTCCCAGAAGCTCGGGCCGACGGGTTCGGTGAAGTCGCTCTGCGCGACGAGGTAGCCCTCGTCGTCGACGGTGATCGGCAGCTGAGGCAGCGGACGTGCGGCCGGGCCGAAGATCACCGCGGCGCCGCGCGACACGTCGAACTGCGACTGGTGGCAGGGGCAGAGCAGGTGGTGGGTCTGCTGCTCGTACAGCGCGACGGGGCAGCCGACGTGCGTGCAGACCTTGGAGTAGGCGACGATGCCGTCGTAGGTCCACTCCATCTTGTTCTCGCCCGGCACGAGCTGGTCGGGCAGGAGGCGCATGAGCAGGACGATGGCCTTGGCCTTCTCCTCGAGGTAGCCCTCGGAGTGGTCGAGGTCGGCGAGCGCCTCGGGGATGACGTGGAACGCCGAGCCCAGCGTGACCTCGGACGCACGGATCGGCACGCCCTCGGGGTCGCGCGCCAGGCGCATGCCCTTCTTCCACATCGTGTGGCTGAGCGCTTCGACGGGGTCGACGTCCTGGGGCGCGAGGCCGCGGAACAGCGTGAGGCCCGGGAGCACGGATGCCACGAGCGCGGCGATGAGCGAGTTGCGGACCATCGCCCGACGGCCGAAGCCCGACTCCTCGTTCGCGTCCTCGAAGGCGTGGAGCGCCGCCATGCGCGTCGTGTCGCGGCCGCGAGTGGCGTGACGGGGCTCGATGAACTCCTTGTCGGACATGATCGCCTTGGACCAGTGGATCGCGCCGATGCCGATCGCAAGGAGGGCGAGGGCGATGCCGAGGCCGACGAAGAGGTTGTTCTGGCGGACGCTGAGCAGCGAGCCGTCCTCGATGGGGAACAGCATGTACGCCGCGATCGCCCAGATGCTGGCGGCGACCGAAAGGTAGAAGAGCGTGTAGACCGTGCGGACGGCGCGCTTCATGGCGGCCGGGTCCTCGTCGGTCACACGGTGCCGGTGCGGCGGAAGCCCAGGGTTCTGCACCGGGTCGCGGACCTCGACCGCGAGCCCGGACGAGGGCTGCCAAGTAGCCCTCTCGTGCTCGAGCGGGTCGTCCTCGTGTGCCATGCTGCTCCTCTTTGCGTGCTTTCGTCAGTGAAACGTCAGTTGGACTTCGCGGTGATCCACACGGTGATCGCGATCAGCGTGCCGATTCCGAAGATCCAGATGAACAGGCCCTCGGAGACCGGGCCAAGCGACCCCAGCGTGAATCCGCCGACGGACACCTCCTGCTGCTGGAAGAGGAGCGACGAGATGATGTCGCGCTTGTCCTCCGTGGACAGGTTCATGTCGCTGAAGACCGGCATGTTCTGCGGGCCGGTGACCATCGCGGCGTACATGTGCAGCGCGCTCGTGGTGGTCAGGGCGGGGGCGTACTTGCCCTCGGTGAGCGCACCGCCGGCACCGGCGACGTTGTGGCACATGGCGCAGTTGATGCGGAACAGCTCCGCGCCGCGCGCCACGTCGCCCTGACCGTCGATGATCTTGTCTTCGGGGTACGTGGGGCCGGGCGAGGTCTCCTGCACGAAGGACGCGATCGCGCGGACCTGGTCCTCCGTGAACTGGACGGGCTTCTGCGGGGCCTGCGGCGCCTGCGCCTGCAGCGGCATGCGACCGGTCGAGACCTGGAACTCGACGGCGAGTTCGCCGACGCCGTACAGCGACGGGCCCGACTCGGTGCCCTGCAGGTCGAGGCCGTGGCAGGTGGCGCAGTTCGCCTGGAACAGCTTCTTGCCGTCCTCGGCCGTCAGTGCGCTCTTGACCTGCGTGTCGGTGGTGGAGGCCATCGCGGCAGAGGCGCCTGCGTAGGCGCCTCCGGTCAGAAGAAGACCGATGCCGATGAGGGCTGCTGCGGCCCACGGGCTGCGACGTCCGTTGGAGCGGCGCTTGTTCTCTCGTGCCATGTCGGGATACAGCTCCGCTTCTATTTCAGGAAGTAGATGACGAGGAACAGCGCGATCCAGACGACATCCACGAAGTGCCAGTAGTACGAGACGACGATCGAGGTCGTCATCTCCTTGCGACCGAAGTTCTTGACGGCGTAGGCGCGCCCGATCACGAGGAGGAAGGCGATGAGACCACCCGTCACGTGAAGGGCGTGGAAGCCGGTCGTGAGGTAGAACGCCGACGCGTACGAGTTGGAGTCGATCGGCAGGCCCTCGGCGACGAGCTGGGAGTACTCCCACACCTGACCGGACACGAAGACCGCGCCCATGATGAAGGTGAGGTAGAACCACTCGACCATGCCCCACTTGCGGAAGGCCCAGAAGCCGCCCGTTCGATAGGACTGGAAGCGCTCGGCTGCGAACACGCCCATCTGGCAGGTCACGGAGGACAGCACCAGGATGATGGTGTTCACCGTCGCATAGGGGATGTTGAGCTTCGCGGTCTCCGCTGCCCAGAGTTCGGGGGAAGTGCTGCGCAGAGTGAAGTAGATCGCGAACAGGCCCGCGAAGAACATCACCTCGCTGCCCAGCCACACGATGGTTCCGACGGCGACCGGATCCGGCCGCTTGACGGACCGCATGGCCTGAGAGTAGGTCGCTGGCGTGGTCGTCGTCACGTTCCCCATTATGGCTGAACTCGGCGCGTGATTTTCGCACCGGGAGGCATCGATTTGGCCTCGACTGAACTTAGGCGTACCTAAGAGAACGCCGACAATCAGGTGAGAGGCCGGATGCCGCGCGGGCGCCCTCGCCGCGCGGTCGCCCCGGCGCCGCCCCGGCTAGGCTCTTGGCTTATGGCGGAGCTCTACTCATGGCCCGAGATCCTCACGGCGCTGCTCGACGATCGCGATCTGAGCGTGTCGGAGTCCACATGGGCGATGCGCAAGATCATGGCGGGTGAAGCGACTCCGTCGCAGCTCGCGGGCTTCCTCGTGGCCCTCTCCGCCAAGGGTGAGACGGTCGACGAGATCGTCGGCTTCCGCGATGCGATCCTCGAGGCGGCCCTGCCCCTCCCCGTGAAGGCGGATGTGCTCGACATCGTGGGCACGGGCGGCGACCGGTTCGGCACCGTCAACATCTCGACGATGTCCGCGGTCGTGGCCGCGGCATCCGGTGTCCCCGTCGTCAAGCACGGCAACAAGGCCGCCAGCTCCAAGTCCGGCTCGAGCGACGTGCTCGCCGCGCTCGGCATCGATCTGACCCTCTCACCGGACGCGGTCGCGCAGACCCTCGACCGAGCCGGCATCACCTTCGCGTTCGCATCCGCCTTCCACCCCGGGTTCCGCCACGCCGGGCCGACGCGCGCCGAGCTCGGCGTGCCGACGGTCTTCAACTTCCTGGGGCCGCTGTGCAACCCGGCTCGTGCGGAGGCGAACGCCGTCGGCGTCGCGCACCTCGACCGCGTGCCGCTCATCACGGGCGTGTTCCAGACCCGCGGCGCGACGGCGCTCGTCTTCCGCGGCGACGACGGGCTCGACGAGCTCACCACGACGGGCCACTCGCGTCTGTGGGAGGTCAGCCGCGGCGACGTGCACGAGCACGACCTCGATCCGCGCGATCTCGGCATCCCGCTCGCCGACATCGGCGATCTGCTGGGCGGCGACCCCGCGCACAACGCGAGCATCGTGCGGCGCGTGCTCGACGGCGAGAAGGGCGCGGTGCGCGACATCGTGCTGCTCAACACCGCTGCGGGGCTCGTGTCGTACCGGCTCTTCCGCGACGCCGCGCAGGTGCAGCGCCCCATCCTCGAGCGCCTCGCCGAGGCGCGCGACGAAGCGGCCGCCGCGATCGACGACGGGCGGGCCGCGGCGAAGCTCGACGAGTGGGTCGAGGTGACGCGCTCGCTCGCGTCCTGAGCCGAACCGTCATGACGCGCGGGTGAACCGTGCGCGTGGTGTCTTTCGCGCGTCCGCGGCCGCCGCTAGCGTGTGGACCGTTAGCACCCCGCTCTTGCCGAGGAGGATGTCATGACAGATGCAGTCACGACCGCGGACACGATCGAGCCACCGGCCAAGAAAGTCGGCCTGGTGAAGGCGGTGGGCATCATCGGCATCATCGGCGGCGCCCTCCTGATCATCGTCGCGATCATCGCCTGGGTGGCGGTCACGACCCAGCTGGCCGACGAGAAGATCACCGTCTCCGACGACGCCGTCGCCTTCCAGGGGCAGCCCGTCGCGGGGCCGTTCACCGCGTACGTGCAGGCCGACGTGATCGAGAAGCACGCCCTCGAGGCGACCGGCGGCAAGACGTACGCCGAGCTCGGCAAGGACGACCCCGCGCGGACGACGGCCATGCAGGCGTCGTTCCTGCGGACCTCGCTGTTCACCTCGGTCGTTTCGTACGGCGTCGCACTCTTCGCCGCCGGCATGGGCGTCCTGTCGATCCTGTTCGGCTGGGCGATCCATCGGCTCGCGAGCGTGCCCGTCGTCGTGAAGCGCTCGGCCCTCGCCGGCGCCGAGTGACGCGGGCGGCGGCCGCCCCGCGCGACCGGGCATGAATCCGCACGAGGCCCTCGAGGAGATCGCGACGCTGCTCGAACGCGAGCGCGCGTCGAGGTACAAGTCGAAGGCCTTCCGTGCGGCGGCCGACGCGATCGCCGGGCTCTCCCACGAGGAGCTGCGGGATGCCGCATCCCTCCGTCGTCGGAAGGGCATCGGCGACTCGACGTTCGCCGTCATCGAGGAGGCGCTCGCCGGCGGCGTGCCGTCGTACCTCTCAGACCTGCGCGAACGGGCGGGCGGGGAGCGGGCCTCGGCGCTGCGCAAGCTGCTGCGCGGCGACCTGCACAGCCACAGCGAGTGGTCGGACGGGCTGACCTCGATCGAGCTCATGGCCGCCGCGGGCCGAGCTCTCGGTCACGAGTACCAGGCACTCACCGACCACTCGCCGCGGCTGCGCGTCGCGAACGGGCTGTCCCCGGAGCGCCTCCGGGCGCAGCGCGAGCTCGTCGCGGCCGAGAGCGGCGACGGCTTCACTCTGCTGTGGGGGATCGAGGTCGACATCCTCGAGGACGGTGGGCTCGACCAGGAGCCCGAGCTGCTCGACGAGCTCGACATCGTCGTGGCATCCGCTCATTCCAAACTGCGCATGGAGCGGCGGCCCATGACGCGGCGACTGGTCGCGGCCGTGTCGGATCCGCGGGTCGATGTGCTGGGGCACGTGACGGGACGGCTCGTGGAGGGGTCGCGCGGCACGCGTCCCCCGTCGACGTTCGACGCGAAGCCCGTCTTCGAGGCGTGTGCGGCGCACGGCGTCGCCGTGGAGATCAACTCGCGACCCGAGCGGCAGGACCCGCCCGACGAGCTCATGACTCTCGCGCTCGAGCTCGGCTGCCTCTTCTCGATCGACTCCGACGCGCACGCGCCGGGCCAGCTGTCGCTCATCGACTACGGCGCCGAGCGCGCCGAGCGACTCGGGGTGCCGGCCGAGCGCATCGTCACCACATGGTCGCTCGCGCGGCTGCGGGAATGGACCGCGACCCGCCGCGTCGGGTGACCAGACGGCTCACGGGCCGATCAGGTCGGTGATGTCGAACGGCAGCTCCTTGATGATGCCGGGATCGATGTCGATCTTGAGGCAGCCCGGGGGCAGATTGCCTGCCGTGATCGCGACGGCGGAGCCGACCGGCACGACCTGTCCCGGGTTCGGGTTCTGATCCGTGACCCGCGCGGTGCACGTCGCGGCGGTGCCGGCGCGGGTGACCAGCGCCTGGAGGCCGACGGCCGCGAGGGCGTCCTGCGCGGCGCTGAGCGGCTGGTCGTCCAGATCGGGCACGGTCGCCGTCTGGGGCGGAGCGGGCGGGACGACGTCGCTGAGGCTGGATGCGGCGGAGGCTCGCGGAAGGCTGTCGAGCTTGTCCGCCGGGGTGTCGGAGAACTTCTGCTGGTCGACGTTGAATGCGACCTCCACGACCCGCAACCGGAGCCCTTCCTGCTCCGATCCCACGACGAACGTCTGCCCGACCGCGGTCGCCGAATCGCTTCCGTTCGCGACGGTGATGTCCTGGCAGCCTGCGGGGTTGTCGGGATCCGCGTCGGCGGGGCACTCCTGCCAGACGCGCACGCGCACGACGTCCGCGGGATCCCACGTCGCGTCGACGGCGGTCAGCGTCTGGCCGATCTCGGCCGTGCCGTCGATCTGCGGAGCCGTCTTGAGCACGGGATCCTTGGGCGCCGTGAGGAAGAGGATGAGCGCGATGCCGCCGCCGATGAGCACGAGTGCCCCGACGACGACGGCGACGATCCACCAGGGGAAGCGGCGCTTCTTCGGCGCGGGGACGGAGAAGACCGCGTTCGGTCCCGAGGCGACGCGGTCGGGAGAGTCCTCGACGGCGACGTCGAGCCGGATGCCGTGCTCACCCGCGGGCGCCTTCTCGGGCACCGCGATCTTCACATTCGCACTGAGCGTGGCGGCGACCGCCATCGGGCGGTCGATGGGTCCGTCCAGCGTGAACCAGGAGGCATCCGCTCCGTCCACGGGCTGCACGAGCAGCCGTGCCGTGACCGGACGGCCCGTCGTGTTGGCGACGACGAACGACGTGACGCCTTGCCGCGTGGCATCCAGCGAGACGACGGAAGGACCGGACACGGAGAAGGGCGCGGCCGAAGGCGATACCGGTACCGCGGGGCCGAACTCGGAGCCCCCCTCCTCGTCCATGCCACAGAGTGTACGAGCCTGAGTCGTCCGCGGAAAGGTGCATGCGTGCGGGGTGCATGCCCGAAGGGGAACGGATGCCGGGCGGCTGGGGGTGCGCCAGCGTATCGTGATCTCGGGGGTCCGCGAAGCGGCGGTTCCGGGGCACGAAAGGCGGCTTCATCGATGGCGACCGACCACAGGGACGAGCTCGTCCGGCGCAACGACGACGAGTACGCGCAGCTCAAGACGCTCGTGGCGGGCATCCGCGACGGCGGCCGGATCGACGAGGTCTTCGCGGGGGAGGCGCGCGACCGCAACGTGCGCGACGTGCTCGCGCATCTGCTCGCGTGGCACCTGCTCCTGGAAGGCTGGTACGAGGAGGGAATGATCGGCGGCTCGCCCGCAATCCCCGCCGACGGCTACACGTGGCGGCAGCTGGACGCGTTGAACGTCGTGCTGCGCGACCAGTGGCAGGAGGCCGCGATCGAAGACGTCGAGCGCCGTCTCGACGCCTCGCACGCAGGACTCCAGCGGCTGCTCGTCGCGCATTCCGACGAGGAGCTCTTCGACGCGTCGGTGTATCCCTGGACCCGAGGCCTCAAGCTGGGTGAGTTCTGCCTCGAGTGCGGCGGCAACCACTACCTCTGGGCGCGCGACACCATCACGGCGGGATTGCCGGATTCGGGGCATCCCTAGACTCGAACGGTGACCGCGCATCCCGGATCGTCCTCGGCGCGCGGCATCCCCTGGCTCGTCGTCTCGGGCGTGCTCGTCGCCGCCCTGAGCCTGCGCGGGCCCATCGTCGCCCCGACGCCGGTCATGCGCGACATCGAGCAGGATCTCGACATCGGAGCTGCCGCGGCGGGCCTGCTCACGACCGTGCCCGTGCTCATGTTCGCGCTGCTGACGCCGCTCGCGGCGCTCGTCATCCGCCGTGCAGGGGCCGAGCTCGCACTCCTTCTCTCGCTGAGCGGAGTGCTGCTCGGAACTTTCGTACGGGCGCTGCCCGGATTCGGATGGATGCTCGCGGGCATGCTCGTGATCGGAGCATCCATCACGATCGGCAACGTCGTCGTGCCCGTCGTCATCCGCCGCGACGTGCCGCCCGCTCGCGTCGGCTTCGTCACCGCCGCGTACGCCGCGACGCTCAACGCGGGCTCGCTCATCACATCGCTGCTGACGGCGCCGCTCGCGGCGGTCATCGGGTGGGAGGCGGCGCTGCTCGTCTGGTCGTCGATCACGATCGTCGGCATCGTGCTGTGGGGCGCGCAGCTGCGCCGCACGCGGGCGGGCGGGGATCGGTACTCGGGCGAGGCTGCGCACCGCGGGGCGTCGGTCGACTTCGACCCTGCGACCGTGACGGGGCCGCTGCCCGTCGTCACCGGCAGATCGCAGCGGTCGATCTTCGCGCGCCCCGTGACGTGGCTGCTGGTCGGCGCGTTCGCGGGGCAGACGACGATCTACTACGCGCTGTCGACGTGGCTCCCCACGATCGCCGCCGACGAGCTGGGCACGGATGCGTCGGCGTCGGGCGCGCTCGCGTCGCTGTACCAGGGCGTCGGGATCTTCGGCGCACTGCTGATCCCTGTGCTGACGCGCTTCACGCCGCGGGTCGTGCCCGCCCTCGTCATCTGCGGATCCTGGCTCGTGCTGACCTTCGGGCTGCTGCTGGCACCCCAGCTGCTGTGGCTGTGGGTGTCGATCGGCGCGATCGGCCACTCCGGCGGCTTCGTCGTGATCTTCACGGCGCTCGTCGCGGTCGCCCGCAACGATGCCGAGGCCGCCGGCATGTCCGCGCTCGTGCAGGGCGGCGGCTACGCCGTCGGCGCGCTCGGGCCGCCGTTCCTCGGGGCGCTGCACGAGGCGACCGGCGGGTGGACGCTCGGGCTCATGATCATCGCGGGTCTGTCGGTCGTCTACTGCGTCGTGCTGCTCGCCGCGATCGCGGCGTCGCGGCGGGCGGGGGCCTGAGGACGGGCTCGGGCCCGCTCTGCCCTCGGTGTCCATAGCCCGTGCTCTCGCCGAGAGCACCCGCTGCGCACTGCGCGAAACACGGGCGCTGGGCGACAGCACGGGCTATGGATGCGGGGTGCGCGGATCAGAGGTCGGCGTTCGCGCGGATCACTTCGAGCCGCGCGCGGTACTCGACCTCGTCGATGTCGCCGTTGGCGAAGCGCTCGGCGAGCGTCGCCTCGGCCTGGCGCGCGGGGTTGCGACGACCGTACGGGCCGTACCCGTTCTCGGCGGCGGCGCGGCGCCACCGGCGGCCGAAGATCGCGAACAGGAGCACGAACAAGAGGATCCAGAACAGCGGGATGAGCAGGAACCACCATCCGAAGGCCCACGGGCCGACGAAGTGGGTGGCCACTGCGAGGGTGGCAAGCGAAGCGGACATGGGAGACCTCTCGGTTCGGGATGCCGGCGGACGTCAGCGATCGGACGTACCGAGTCAAGCCGCGCCGGCTCTTCCGCGAATCCGCCTGCCGGAGTGAATCGGTCTGCTCCGTGGGGAGTAGCGCGATCCGCGAGACTTCGCGTATGTCATGCCGCAACGGCCTCGCCGTGGCATACGTGAAGTCCCGCGGGTCCGGCGCGCTCTCAGCCCGCGTTCCAGCCGGGCCGCACGAGCCCGTTCTCGTACGCGAGCACGACGAGCTGCACCCGATCGCGGGCGTGGAGCTTCTGCATGATGCGGGAGACGTGCGTCTTCGCCGTGAGCGGCGAGATGTAGAGGCGCTCGGCGATCTCCTCGTTGGTGAGGCCCTGTCCCACGAGCCGGAGCACCTCGGACTCCCGCTCGGTCAGGTCGGCGAGCACGGCCGGGTCTGCGGCATCCCGCAGTCCGTCAGCCGCACGCTCGAGGAGGCGCCGGGTGACTCCCGGCGAGAGCAGCGCGTCGCCCGCCGCGACCACACGGACGGCGCGGATGAGGTCGACGGGCTCGGTGTCCTTGACGAGGAAGCCGCTCGCGCCGGCGCGGATCGCGCGCGCGACATACTCGTCGAGCTCGAACGTCGTGACAATGACGACGCGGACGTCCGCGAGCGCGGGGTCGGCGGCCATCTGCTCCGTCGTCCAGAGGCCGTCGCCGTCGGGCATCCGGATGTCGAGCAGGGCGACGTCGACGGCGACCTCACGGATCCTCGCGAGGAGCTCTTGACCGCCGGATGCCTCGACCACGACCTCGATGTCGGGCTCGGAGTCCAGGAGGGCGCGGAAGCCTGCCCGCACGAGCTGGTGGTCGTCGGCGATCGCGACGCGGATCACGACACGCCTCGCCAGGGGAGCCGTGCCGTCACGACCGTTCCGCCCCGATCGCCGGCGTGCACGTCGAGTGTGCCGCCCGCGAGGGCCGCGCGTTCGCGCATGCCACGGATGCCGCCGCCCTCGACGGCGTCGGCGATTCCGCCTGTGCCGTCGTCGGCGACTTCGACGATCAGGTCGGTGTCGAGGTGCTCGAGCGCGACGGTCGCCGTGGATGCTGCGGAGTGGCGCACGACGTTGGTGAGCGCCTCCTGAACGATGCGGTACGCGGTCGTCTGCACGGCGCCCACGGGCTTGTCGTCGCCGAGGCGGTCGTCGAGCTCCACGACGAGACCGAGCCCCGTGCGCTGCGCGACCAGGCGCGGGAGATCGGCGAGCTGCGGCTGAGGCGTCAGCGGCGCGGTCGCGGGGGAGCCCGGGTCACCGCCGCGCAGGAAGGAGAGGACCCCGCGCACCTCATCGAGGCCCGTGGCGCTGAGGCTCCGGATGTTCGCGAGCGCCTCCCGCGCCCGCTCGGGCTCGCGGTCGAAGAGGTGCAGGCCCATGCCGGACTGCACCGAGATCTGGCTGAGCGAATGCGCGAGGACGTCGTGCAGCTCACGAGCGATGCGTGTGCGCTCGTCCTGCTCGAGCGTGCGCTGACGTTCGGCGAGCTGCCGCCGGCGCTCCGCGCCATGCTCCAGCCGTGCCCGGATGCCCTCGCCCATCGCGAAGAAGACAGCGAGTCCGAGCGTCGCGAGGGCGATGCGGAAGGGATGCCACGCCGCGCCGAGCAGCCCGCTCGCCGTCACGGCGACGAGCCAGCCCACGCCGACCGAGATGAGCGCCCACAGCCGCGCGCCGCGGACGACGGCGCCGATGATCGCGAACGCGAGGGCGAGGAAGACCGGTCCGGCGTCGGGCGGGACGAAGAGGTCGACCGTCGTGAGCGCTGCGACGACGGCGACCGTCGGTCCGGGCCAGCGGCGGGCTCCCGCGAGGGCGAGTGCCGAGGCCGCGGCGAGCGCGACGCTCAGCAGCGCCCACGGTGCCGGCACGCGCTGCCACGCCGAGACCGCGATCGCGGCCGGGACCTGAACGAGGAACGCGACGACGACGGGGACCCACAGCGTCACGCCCGGCGGAGGTCGGAAGCGCGGCCACTCCTCGTCCCACGCGGCTGACGGCATGCGCTCGATGCTACGCCGCGCGCCTATTGAGGCTCGTCTGACCGCGGGAGGGCTCCGCCGTACTCCCGCGGGAGTACGGCTGCGCGTGCTCGGACCGTGAGCCTCCATACGCCCGGTGAGAGCGCGGGAGCCACCCACGCTCTCAGCGGTCAGGTGGAGGCTCAGCGTATGCGGCTGGGCGGAGCTCGGACCTCAGGGGGCGTCGACGGCGTCGAGGGCGTCGATGATGCGGTTCATCGCGGCGCCGAGCGACCAGCGTTCGGCGAGGGCTGCGGCATTCGTCCTCTTCTGCTCATCGAGCGGGCGGAGCCGAGAGTCGACCTGCGGGAGGTCGAGGTTCTTCACGACCTCGACCACCGTCGGCGCGACGGCGAGATAGGGGAGCGCGTTCGTGATCTTCGTCGCGACGCCGGCGGACATACCTTGCCCGGCCTCGGCCGCCGCGATGATGCCGTCGAGGTCTCCGTGCGCAGCCAGGAGCGTCGCGGCCGACTTCTCGCCGATGCCGGCGACGCCGGGAAGCCCGTCGGACGAGTCGCCGCGCATCGTGGCGAAGTCGGCGTACTGGCTCGGGAGCACGCCGTACTTCGTGACGACGGTCTGGTCGGTGATGATCTCGAGGTTGCTCATGCCGCGCGCCGTGTAGACGACGCGCACGTCGCGGCCGTCGTCGACGAGCTGAAAGAGGTCGCGGTCGCCCGTCACGATGTCGACGGGCAGCGTCGCGGTCGTCGCGAGGGTGCCGATGACGTCGTCGGCCTCGTGCGCGGCGGCGCCGACGATCTGGATGCCGACAGCGCCGAGCGTCTCGCGGATGATCGGCACCTGCACCTCGAGCGGATCGGGCACGATCTCGACGTCGGGACCGACCTCCACGACCTCGGCGACGCGGTGCGTCTTGTACGACGGGATGAGGTCGACCCGCCATTGCGGACGCCAGTCGTCATCCCAGCACGCCACGAGGTGTGTCGGGCGGTAGAGGGTCACGAGCTTCGTGATGATGTCGAGGAAGCCGCGCACGGCGTTCACCGGCGTGCCGTCGGGCGCGCGCACCGTGTCGGGCACGCCGTAGAACGCACGGAAGTAGAGGGATGCCGAGTCGAGGAGCATGAGGCGGTCGGGCATGCGCTCATCCTGTCATGAGGCACCCATGCCGATGGGAGTCAGCAGCCGGGGCCGGACGGGGCCTCGTCGCAGGTGCGCGCGACGAGCGCCGTCTGCACCTCGACCACCCGCACGTCGTAGCCGCCCGTCGTCGCCGAGACGAAGCCGGCGACGGGCCGCCACCCCGCACCGAAATCGACCGATGCCGCGTACCTCACCGTGACCGACACGGGATAGGTGCCGCGCCCGCGGTACACATGGCTTGTCGCGGTCGGGGTGAACTGCGCGAGCCCGAGTTGGGACCAGGATGCCCCGCCCGTCGTCGTGCGCGCGCTCGAGCCGTCGCCGTATTCGAAGTCGAACGCGACGGGGACGAAGCGGACGACGACGTCGAAGTCGAAGATCCGCCCGGGCATCTGCTGCTCGGATGCCGCGGCCACCAGGTTCGCCGGCATGCCGACCACGCCGAACCCCGTCGGCTCGCCCGTCAGGGTCGGCGCAGCGGGACGGAACGACGCGAGGTCTGCGAGAGTCACCTCGGGGATCGAGACCACGGTGTAGTTGCCGCGGCACCCGACGGGAGTCGCCTCGCACGGCTGCGGAGCGGGCTGTTCCGCGGAGGCGGCGGGAGCGCGTCCGCTGGGGCCGGGGTCTTCGGACTTGGCGGGGTTGCCGGGATTGCCAGTCGACGCGTCGATGTCGACTTGCGAGCCCGAGTTGGACATCTCGCACTGTGTCCAAGCCAACTCCATCCCGCAGCCGTTCGCTGGGATGGCGGTGAGCAGCCCTGGGATAAGTAGCGTTAGGGCGATCACTGTCCGCACGTCGGGTCCTCGGTGGCCGTGCTTCCTGCGATGAGAAGTCCGGTCGATGAGTCTCCGATAGCGAAGGCAAGCGTCGCTGGCTGCCGATCGTTTCGCGTATCTGGCACCACCGATACTCCTGATGCGTCTTGCACGTCGACGTCGGTCACATCTAGGCAAACCACTGCGGTAACGGCATCCTCGGGTGATGTTGGGTTGAACTCTTCGCCCATGAAGTTGTCAAAGGTGCTCTCGCCGAGCACTGTCCAACCGTCGGCATGCATTTGAGTGAACGACTTCCGGGCACCCGCATTCGCATCGCCCGTGGTCCAGGCGTAGACGTCCTCGAACGTCTCGGGGTCGCTCAGATCGACCTGGTTCAGCGCATCGACATACGCCCGGTACGTCGCCTCCGCCGCGGCGAACGCCTCCTCCTCCGAAGAGAACGCGGCAGAGGGCGTGCGTTCCGGGTCGGGCTGGGCGGAGCATCCACTCGTCATGAGACCCGCGATCGCGAGGACCGCGGCGGCCGCGACGAGACGAGACTTCACGCGACCACGGTAACCGCGCGAGCCCGAGGCGCGCCCCGTTATCCACAGGGGGAGGAACGCATCGTTCACCTGCGAGTCAGGAGCGGGATGCCTCTCGTCCGCTGAAGCGTCACTCGACCGGCTCACCGTGGGTGGGATGAGTCGCGACACGGTGCTGGCATGGGTGGAGTCCCCGCTCCAGCTCGTCGGTGCGGCCGAATGGGCTGCGGCGCACAGCCGCGTGGTGCCCGTCGCGGGACGCTTCACGGTGCAGATGTCCGAGACGGCCGACGAGCTGATCGCGCGCGGCGCGCGCTTCGGCGCGACGGAGCCGTACCTCGGCATCCCGTGGAAGCTGCTGTCGCAGCACCACCACTGGCTCGTGGGCGATGGATTCTCGGGACAGTTCCGGCTCGCCGTCAGCGTGCTCCGCCCCCGGTCGATCACGTTCCTCGACGACGGCGCCAACACACTCGCCTTCGCCCGCGCCCTGCGCGGCGTCGGGCCGTACGCCCGCCCCGGCGTCGAAGAGGGCCGCGTCACGACGCTCCTCGCCCCGTTCGCGCTCGAGCGCACCCTGCGGCGCGCTCGAACGGGCGCCGTCGAGCTGTTCACGGCGTTCGACGTCCCCGCGCAGGACCGCCTCGCCGACCTCGGCGTCGGTGTGCGCACGCACCGCTTCGACTGGACGCGGGCGACCGCCCCCGACCAGCCGCAGCTCGGCCCGCGCGTCGTGATGGGCAGCGCCCGGCCGGTCGACGGCCGCATGCCGGTCGCCGACTACCTCGACTGGGTCTCCGCCGTCTCCGCGGCGATGCCGGTCACATACCTGCCGCATCGCCGCGAGCCCGAGGTGCAGCTCGAGGCCGTGCGCGGCATCCCGAATGTCTCGGTCTCGCCGGCGCGCCTGCCCGCCGAGCTCGTGCTCGCCGGCGCGACGCGTCCGCTCGAGATCTTCACCCTTCCGTCGAGCACCGCGACGACGCTGCCGCTCGTGCTCGAGGGCACGGGATCGGTCATCCGCTCGCAGCCTGGGCGTGAGCGCAAGGGAGTCGTGTCATGAGCGAAGTCGTCGCGATCATCCCGGCCCGCGGCGGGTCCAAGGGCGTGCCGCGCAAGAACCTCCGCCGCGTCGGCGGTGTGCCCCTCGTCGCGCGCGCCATCGCTTCGGCGCGCCGCAGCGGCGGCATCGATCGCATCGTCGTGTCGACCGACGACGTCGAGATCGCGGCCGTCGCGCGCGAGTGGGGGGCCGAAGTCGTCGACCGTCCCGCCGACCTGTCGGGCGACACGGCGAGCTCCGAGACGGCCATCCTGCACGCGCTCGATGACCTCGCCCGGCGCGGTGTCGAGGTCGGTGTGATCGCGTTCCTGCAGGCGACCTCGCCTTTCATCGACTCCGCTGCGCTCGGCGACGCGGTGCGCGGGGTGCGGGACGGCGCCTTCGACAGCGCCTTCTCCGCCGTCGAGACCTACGGCTTCCTCTGGAGGCGGAACGGCGTGGGCCACGCCGAGGCGATCAACCACGACGCCGCACACCGCCCGCGCCGCCAGGATCGCGAGCCGCACTTCCTCGAGACGGGCGCCTTCTACGTCTTCGCCGCCGAGAGCTTCCGCGCCGCCGGGCACCGGTTCTTCGGCCGCGTCGGCATCGTCGAGGTGCCCGACCGCACGGCGCTGGAGATCGATACGCTCTCCGAACTGGAGCAGGCACGGGCGATCGCGCCGCTCGTCGACGCCCCCGAGCCGATCGACGTCGACGCCGTCGTGACCGACTTCGACGGCGTGCACACCGACGACAGCGTGAGCGTCGATGAGGCGGGCCACGAGGCAGTGCGCGTCAGCCGCTCCGACGGAATGGGTGTCGCGCGCCTGCGCAAGGCCGGCATCCCCGTGCTCATCCTCTCGACCGAGACGAACCCCGTCGTCACGGCGCGGGCACGCAAGCTGCGCGTCGAGGTGCTGCAGGGCGTCGACGACAAGGCAGCCGCCCTGCGCGCGTGGGCCGAGGCAGCAGGCATCCCGCTCTCCCGCATCGCGTATCTCGGAAACGACGTCAACGACCTCGCGTGCCTGGAGCTCGTCGGCTGGCCCGTCGCCGTGCCCGATTCCCACCCCCTCGTCCTCGCGGCCGCACGCGCCGTCGTGGATCGGCCCGGCGGCGACGGCGCCGTGCGGGCCCTCACTGAACGAGTCCTGCTCGCTCGGGCCACAGCACCCGAGAACGTCACCAGCCAAGAGAAGAGGAGCACCCGATGACCGTCACGATCGGAACCCGTGTCGTCGGAGGCGGCCGTCCCGCCTACGTCATCGCCGAGATCGGCCTGAACCACAACGGCGACGTCGAGCTCGCCAAAAAGCTCATCGACGTCGCGGCCGACGCGGGCGCCGACGCCGTCAAGTTCCAGAAGCGCACACCCGAGCTCGCGACCCCCGAGCACATGCGCGACACGCTGCGCGAGACGCCGTGGGGCACGATGACCTACCTCGACTACCGTCGCCGCGTCGAGTTCGGCCGCGACGAGTACATCGAGATCTCCGACCACGCCCTGCTCCGCGGCCTCGAGTGGTTCGCGTCGCCGTGGGACGTGCCGAGCGTCGCCTTCCTCGAAGACCTCGGCGTCGTCGCGCACAAGGTCGCCTCGGCGTCGGTCACCGACATCGAGATGCTCGAAGCGCTGCGCGACACGGGAAAGCCCGTCATCCTCTCGACCGGCATGTCGACGATCGAGCAGATCGACCGCGCCATCGAGGTGCTCGGCACCGACAAGCTCGTGCTGATGCACGCGACCTCGACCTACCCGATGGAGCCCGACGAGGCGAACCTCCGCGTCATCCCGGTGCTGCGCGACCGCTACCCCGGCGTGCCCGTCGGCTACTCGGGCCACGAGCGCGGCCTGCAGATCTCCCTAGCGGCCGTCGCCCTCGGCGCCGTCGCCGTCGAGCGCCACATCACCCTCGACCGCACGATGTGGGGCTCCGACCACGCCGCCTCGCTCGAGCCGACCGGACTTCAGCACCTCGTGCGCGACATCCGCGTCATCGAAGCGGCCCTCGGCGACGGCGTCAAGCGCGTCTTCCCGGGTGAGCTCGCGCCGATGGCGAAGCTGCGGCGCGTCCCGGCGTGACCAAGCCCGTCGGAAAGGCGGAGCACGCGGCGCCCCGGCGCCTGCGCGTGGTCGGCGTCGCCGACACCGACTCGTACGTCAAGTGGGCGGCGGCGCTCCTGGGCGGCATGGATGACGAGTGGGATGCTGAGCTCTTCGTGCTCGACACCCCGGTCGTCGTCAGCGGGGCCCAGGAGAGCGCGGCGGTCGACGGCAGCGGCCTCGCACGCGTGACGCGCGTCGCCTACGCCGAGCTCGAGGAGCGCCTCGCCGTCGCGCGGCCGGACGCCGTGCTCGTCGCGGCGCGCGGACCGCTCGTGCGGGTCGTCGCGCGCCTCGTGGCAGGCCTCGTGCCGCGACCGGTCATCGTGTCGGGGCTGCCCGGCATCTCGATCCCCGCGACGCGGAAGGCGCTCGTCTACCGCACGCAGTGCGACCTGTTCGTGCTGCACTCGCGGCGCGAGATCCACGAGTTCGCGGCGCTCGCGCAGGCGCGCGGCATGTCGCAGCGGTTCGCCCTGACGCGGCTGCCGTTCGCCGAGCGTGCGGCGACGCCGACTCCCGCGGCCCCGGGCGGCACCGACCTCGTGTTCGCGGCGCAGGCCATCGTGCCGCGCGAGCGCGAAGACCGGCTGCGGGTCGCGCGGCTGCTCGTGCGCGCCGCCGAGGCCGATCCGACGCGCCGGGTCGTGCTCAAGCTGCGGGCGCAGGCCGGCGAGCACCAGACGCACGCCGAAGAAGACGCCTTCCCCGAGCTCATCGCGTCGCTGGGCGACGTTCCGGCGAACCTCGTGACCTCCACAGCGCCCATGTCGAAGGCGCTCGACACGGCGGAAGGCCTCGTCACGGTCAGCTCGACCGCCGCGATCGAGGCCGTCGCGCGAGGCATCCCGGTCGTCGCCCTCGACGTCTTCGGCGTCTCGAGCAAGCTCATCAACGAGGTGTTCGACGGCAGCGGGCTGTTCGGCGACGAGGATGACGTCGTCGCGCGGAGGTTCCGGCATCCCTCGCCCTCCTGGCTGCGCGACAACTACTTCCACGCCGCTGCGGACGACGACCTCGGCATGCTGCTCGCCGCCCTCGTCGCGAGACGCCGCGAAGGCCGCCTCGCGCCGAAGCCGCCGCTGGCGCGCACCGGCGGACGGCTGCGCGATGCGTGGGAGCGCAAGCTCGTGCTGGGCGCCAACGACCGCACGGCGGGCGGCACCGCGGCGCTCGTGATCGGGATGCCGCTGCGCGGCGCCGTGCGCGCGGTGCAGCGACTGCGCAAGCCGCGGGCGACGGCGGCGTAGACGCGGCGAGGCGGTGCAGCCCCATGGTGTGCGAAGATAGATTCGAATCTGATTCTAATGCCGATCCCAGATTTCAGGCTCGAGATCTTGTGTTTGTAGAAGATGTGTTCTAGACTGAGGTATGGCGCTGGATGTGGTGGATGCCTCTGAGGACGACTTCTTCGTCCCTGATGTGCCGGACGCGCTCGACCTGGTTCTGGAGGTCGCCGACATGATGTCGATCTTCGCCGCGCAGCGATTCGTGCGGATCGACGGGATGCGGTGCGAGGCTCTGGCTGAGGCGGGACGGTACGGCTCGCAGTTGAACGGGATCGCCGAGCGATCGGTGCGTCTCGAACTGGCCGCGGCGCTGCGCATCACGGAGTACGCCGCCGATGAGCTGATCCGGCTCGCCGAAGCGGTCGTGCGCCGCTACCCGCAGGTGCTCGATTCGCTGTCACGGGCGGGGATGACCGAGAAGCATGCGAGCATCCTCGTGGACGGTCTGGACGAGCTCGAGCCGGACCTGCTGGACGGCGTGCTGCCGGAGGCGGTCGCGCTGGCTGAGGCCGAGCCGGTGGGCAGTTTCCGTCGCCGGCTGCGCAAGCTGATCGACACGGCACGCGTGGACACGCTGGCCGAGCGGCACGAGGCCGCGGTGGAGAAGCGGCGCACTTTCATCGAGCCTGCCGAGGATGGCATGGCGTCGTGGACGCTGATCGGCCCGGCGGTCGAGGTGCGGGCGGGGTTCGACCGCGTCACCGCCGTGGCGAAGGTGATCGGTGCGCAGCCTGAGGAGACGCGGACGCTGGATCAGATCCGCTCGGACGTCATGTTCGACCTGCTGATCGAGGGGAACACCGGCGTGCATCCCGTGCAGGCGCGGGGCATCCAGGCGAAGGTTCACGTCACCGTCCCCGTGCTCGCGCGCCTGGAGGACGGGGCGCGGGCAGAGGGGGAACCGGCTGTTGGCGAGGGAATCGGACCGGTCCCGGTCGAGGTGGCACGCGAACTGTGCGGATCGGCGCCGACGATGACGCGCATCCTCACCGATCCCGAGACGGGGATGGTGCTCTCGGTGAGCCGGGATCGGTACGAGACGCCGCCGTGGCTGCGAAGAATCGTCACCTGGCGGGCCGAGCGGTGCATGGCTCCCGGATGCACCATGCCGGCCTCTCGATGTCAGATCGACCATTCGATCGCCTGGGAGCATGGCGGGCATACCTCGCTCGGCAACCTCTGTCCCCTCTGCCAAGGGCATCACACCGTCAAACACCACGGCGGCTGGACCGTCACCCAGATCGAGGGCAGCGGTGGCGCGCTGGAGTGGATCTCACCGACCGGTCGACGCTACCTCGTACAGCCCGAACGCAAGGTCCCCGTCTTCACACCGGTCGCCGTCGCCACCGACGGCCGGCCGCCGTTCTGACCCCGCTGTTCCTCGCGGGCTGAGGCCTGCCCCACCCGGTCGCTGAGCCCGTCGAGGGGTTGACGTCCGGGCCCGCGAGGACCTCAGCGTCCGTTACGTCACCTGTGACGCCGATCCGGTCGCTGAGCTTGTCGAAGCGTCGAAGCCCGAACCTGCGAGGACCGTGGAGCCGGGCCCGCCCGGCGTCCCTCGCAGGGTCGAGGTCGACCCCTCGACAAGCTCGGGGACCGATGCCTGGCGTGACGCCGATCCGGTCGCTGAGCTTTGTCGAAGCGTCGAAGCGCGAACCTGCGAGGACCGTGGAGCTGGGCCTGCCCGGCGTCCCTCGTCGGGCGAGGTCGACCCCTCGACAAGCGCGGGGACCGATGCCTGGCGTGACGCCGAGCCGGTCGCTGAGCTCGTCGAAGCGTCGAAGCGTGAACCTGCGAGGACCGGGATCCGGGACTGCCCGGCGTCCCTCGCCGGGTCGAGGTCGAACCCTCGACCAGCTCGGGGACCGGCCCGGTCTTGCTCGATCCGGTCGCTGAGCGTGTCGAAGCGTCGAAGCGTGAACCTGCGAGGACCGGGATCCGGGACTGCCCGGCGTCCCTCGCCGGTTCGAGGTCGACCCCTCGACAAGCTCGGGGACCGGCCCTGCCTTGCTCGATCCGGTCGCTGAGCTTGTCGAAGCGTCGAAGCGCGAACCTGCGAGGACCGTGGACCCGGGCCTGCCCCGCGTCCCTCGTCGGGTCGAGGTCGACCCTCGACAAGCTCGGGGACCGATATCCCGGGCAGGGCCCAACCCGACCCGGTCGCTCAGGCTCCTCGTCGGGTCGAGGTCGACCCCTCGACAAGCTCGGGGACCGATATCCCGGCCATGGCCCCAACCACTCGCTGAGATTGTCGAAGCGTCCAGAACCCAAAGGAGCGAGGATCGATCGCGGTGGACGCAGGCGCCGGGGCGGTGTCATGCTGAGCGCGTGAAGCGCGCGGGTGCGTGGGGTGCCGCACTGATCTTCGTGGCGGTCGTGCTGTCGGGGTGCGCCCAGGCGGCGACGCCGGCCATCGAGCCTGTCGTCATGCAGGTCGACGACCTGCAGGGCGAGACGGTGCAGCTCGTCGTCGGGCAGGTGCTCGACATCGACACGGGCTCGCTCGCCGTCGACAGCTACAGCGGCGACGTCGCCGATCCCGAGGTCGCCGAGTTCGTGCCCGGCCACGAAGACGGCGGCGCGCTCTACAACCCGGGCGTGAAGGGCCTCGCCGAGGGCTCGACGCAGGTCGTGCTGAAGAACTCCGACGGAGGCATCCAGAACGTCACCTTCACCGTCGAGGTCAACGCGACTCAGTAGGCTCCGTCAGCGTCGCGTGGATGCGTCGGAGGTCCTCCAGGAGCGACCCGATCAGCACCCAGTGGGCAGGCGAGGGGCGAAGGATCGTGAGCTGCGACGTGAGCGCTGCCGTGTCGTCGGGAACGGATGCCTCGGCCGGCGCCGGCTCGGCTCGGGCCACCTGCAGCCGCACATCGTGGGCCGCGCGCCGCAGCTGCTCCGCGATCGCGGGAACGGCCGGCTCGGATTCGAGGCTGGCGTCGTAGCGCTCGCTGCACGCGCGGGTCATGCCGATCATCTGCGTCACGATGGGCCGGAACCGGTCGAGCAGGGCCCCGACGGCGTCGAGCTCGTCGCGGTGCCGACGGCCGCGCGGGTTGAGGGTGAGCGAATCGGCGCCCGCCGCGATGGCGGCCTCGGCAGCCTCAAGCGTGGGCCGCACGGCGCGGGCGTCGTCGAGCAGTTGCGCGAGCTCGGACGGCGTCTTGGGCGTCGCGAGCGCATCGGCGAGCCGGTCCAGCGCATCGGCCAGCGCGTCGCCGAGCTCGTCCACCGCCCGGTGGGCGGGCGCGATGGCGACGGGCGGGACGATCGCGAGGTTCACGACGATGCCGATGATCGCGCCGATGAGCGTCTCGAGCACGCGGTCGAAGGCGTACGAGGGT
The DNA here is from genome assembly GCF_044325405.1 of Microbacterium alkaliflavum. Classification (NCBI taxonomy): domain Bacteria; kingdom Bacillati; phylum Actinomycetota; class Actinomycetes; order Micrococcales; family Microbacteriaceae; genus Microbacterium; species Microbacterium alkaliflavum. Next base: position 68,276 of record NZ_JBIQWL010000009.1, read on the forward strand.
GAGGCCGTGCCGAGCGCGAGCACCAGGATGGCGCTGATCGCGACCTGGTTGGCCGTGCCGGGCGTCATGCGCAGCGCCCACGCGAGGAGCAGCGACACGGCCGTCGTCACGAGGATCACCCAGGTGGCATTGCCCAGCAGGAGGCTCAGCGCCGACGCGATCAGGACGCCCGCGATCACCCCGACGCTGCGCTCGATGGCGCGGGTGAGCGACTGGTTGAGACTCGGCTGCACGACCAGGAGGGCCGCGATGGCCGCGAACACGGGCGGCGTCGCCGGGAAGAGGTAGCTGCACACGAGCCAGGCGGCCCCGGTGGCGACGGCGGACTTCGCGACCTGCAGGAGCGGAGCGCGCCGCGAGGCGCGGAGGCTGGCGGTCATGCTCATGGCTCCACGCTAGGCCGCGCCCTCGCGTTCGCACTCCGCGGGAACGGTGGGTCGTGTTCGACGGGTCAAGCCCTTTGCCGGACTCTCGCCGAACACCGAGGTTGAGGGCGTATCACTCGTGGTCGAGGGAGGAGCATGACCGAGTCCGCCGAAACCGACGATCGTCGAGCCCCGCGAGTGCCCGTCGCGACCGATGAGCGCGGGCAGATCCCGACGACGCTCACACGGTGGCGCAGCGGCCTGCTGTCGACAGTCACCGAGCTGCTGCGTCCTCGCTCCCACGTCACGCCACTCGAACCGGGGTGGGCACTGCCGGTGGTGCTCATCTGGATCGCCGGTCGGGCACTCAACCTCGCGCTCCTCTACGTCGCGTTCGCGGTGTCGAAGCTGGGCGGGTGGTCGGGTCCGGACCAGCAGCAGGTGACGACGTTCCTGAACTTCCTCTCCGGCTGGGACGCCGCCCGCTACGGCGCGATCGCGGGGCAGGGCTATCCGCTCGCGCTGCCCTTCGACGCTCAAGGCAGCGTGGAGCCGAACGACTGGGCCTTCCTGCCGGTGTTCCCCTTCCTCGAGCGGGCACTCGCGAGCGCGACCGGTGCGCCGTGGCAGCTCGCGGGCGTCGTCGTCAGCACCTCCGCCTCCGCGGCGGCGTGCCTCGCGCTTTATGCACTGCTCCGGCACGTCGTCGGTCGCGACCAAGCGTGGTGGGCCGTCGTCCTGTTCTCTCTCGGCCCCTTGTCGATCGTCTTCGTGCTGGGCTACGCCGAGTCGCTGTTCCTCTTCCTCGTCTTCTCCGCGCTCCTGCTCGCCGTCCGTCGCCGATATCTCCTCATCGCTCCGCTGGGCGTGGTGGCCGCGTTCACTCGACCCGGGGCAGTCGCGCTGGCGCTCGCCCTCGGCATCCTCCTCCTCGGGAGATGGATGCTGCGCGCCGAAGACCCGCTCACGCGGTCGGAGGCGATCGGGCTCATCGTGTCGGGATCGGCTACCGCCGTGGCGGGGATCATGTGGCCGATCATCGCCGGTCTGACCACGGGTGCGCCGGACGCGTACGTGCAGACCGAGATGGCCTGGTGGGTGCCGATCCTGGGGGGCGAGGAGCCCGTTCCCCTGACACCGGGTCTCGTCATGGGGTGGAGGTGGCTGGGGCCGCTGGGCGTCGCGATCGTCCTCGGCGTGATCGTCACCGCGTTCCGATGGATGCTCTCCCGGCCCGTGCGAGCGCTGGGCCTCGAGATCGTCGGCTTCGTCATGAGCTACACGCTCTACCTGTTCGTGGTGTTCCTCCCGACGCAGGCGATCGCGCGGCTCCTGCTCCCGCTCGCCCCCCTGCTCGCGGATGACCGGCTGTCGCGGACGCGCCGGCGACGGGTCTGCGCGGTAGCCGCCTGCATCGTGCTGCAGGCGGGCGCCGTGATCCTCCTGTGGACGATCGGGAACCCGTGAGCGGAGACGGCCTTACGCGGCGCGCACCGCGAACGTATCGTGGGGCTGTGAAGCGGAGTTGGCCGTTCGTGGTCCCCGGTGTGATCCTCGTGCTCGTCGGGCTCGTCTGGTTCCTGCAGGGGATCGACGTGCTCGGCGGATCGGCGATGAGCGGCTCGTCGCTCTGGGCGACGGTGGGGCCGATCGTCCTCCTCGTCGGCGTCGCACTCATCGTGATGGGAATCGTGTTCGCGCGGCGTCGTCGCACACGCTGATCCCCGTCAGACCGAGGGGGCGGCTGCGTCGACGGCGATCTCGGTCGCGCCGAGCCAGCGCCGCGTGCGCCCGTCATCCGCCACGAGCAGCCCGGTCGTCGTGCCGGCGCGAGTGATCCAGCCGAGGTCGTCGAATCCCGCGACGACGGCGGCCGTCGCCCAGACGTCGGCGTGGGCAAGGCTGTCGGACACCACAGTCGCCGACGCGACACCCGCTGCCGCCGGACGCCCGGTGCGGGGATCGACGATGTGCGCACCGCGTTCGGCCGACCCCGAGGTCGCGACGGCACCGCGCGGCACCTCGAGGGTCGCGACGACCGTGCGCGGCCGCGACGGGTCGGCGATGCCGACGCGCCACGTCCAGTCGGCGCCCTCGGCCGTCAGCAGCTGCATGTCGCCGCCCACGGACAGGCCGGCGGCGAGGCATCCACTCCTCTCGAGAAGGGGAGCGAGGTGCGCGCGCGCCGCGCGCTCGATCGCCCAGCCCTTGACGAAGCCGGTCGGGTCGAACTCGCCGTCGCGCCACGCGGAGAAGAGTCCGCCGGTCGTGCGTTCGGCGTCGCGGCATCCCTCGGTGACCTCTTCGACAAGAGGATGGGCCGCGGCGATCGTGAGCTCGCCCCGACGGATGCGCGACACCTCGGACTGCTCGCGATACGTCGAGAAGAGGCGGTCGGCGAGGTCGAGCTCCGCGAAGCACGCGGCCACGGCCTCAGCTTCGGCGACCGGATCGCCGACGAGCCGGATCGTCGCGACGCTGCCCATGACGTCGTGGGTCCAGGTGCGCCGGTCGGGGGAGGTCATGAGTTCGCCTGGTCGATCGCGCTCTGCAGCGATTGGACGTATCCCTCGCTCGTGAAGGTCGCGCCCGACACCATGTCGATGTCGGCGGACTGCGCCGAGAGGGTCTCGGAGACGAGTCGCGGGATCGCGACCTGGTTGATCTGCTGGTCGCGGCGGTTCTCGGTCGGGTAGTCGACCGCCTGGGCGTCGGTGATGACGCCGCCCGACACCGTGATCTGCACCTGGACGGGGCCGAACCGCGTGTTCGCCGAGGAGCCGGTGTACGTGCCGTCGGCCAGACCGCTCGACGAGGTCGATCCTGACGAGCTGCCGCTGCCGGCCGAACCCGAGGAATCCGACGAGTCGGAGGAGCCGGACGAGTCGGACGAGTCTGAGCCGGACGAGTCGGAGCCGGACGAGTCGGAGGACTCGGACGAGTCGGACGAGCCGCTGCTGGAGTCGGATCCCGTCGAGTTCGAGTCGGATCCAGTCGATCCCGAGGAGGTCGACCCCGAGGTCGTGCCGCTCGTGTCGGTCGAGGAGGCGGCCACCGGTGCGACGGCCTCGAGCGACGTGCGGTAGCTGAACAGCAGCACGAGGCCGGTGACCGTCGCGAGCAGCGCGTAGACGATGCGTTTCATGATTCCCCTCAGACCGTGAACGACTCGGTGTGGATGGCGTGCGCGGGCATCCCCGCCGCGCGGAGGTCGCGGACAACGGCATCCATCCACGGCTGCGGGCCGCAGACGAAGGCGTCGTACGCGTCGATGTCGGAAGCGAGGTAGCGCACGAGGTCGCGACCACGCCATTGGGCGTGCGACGCCGGCAGCCACGAGGAGGCGCCCTGCGCGCGCGGCCCCGGCAGTTCGAAGTGGCGCAGGCCGCGCCGCTCGACGAGTTCGCGGATCGCGTCGCGGCGCATCCCGGCGGCGGGGTCGTGGTCGCGGGTGACGAGCGTCGCGTCGCCCGGCGCGAACCGCTCGCCCTCGAGGATCGAGACGAGCGGCGCGACGCCCGCCCCCGCTGCGATCATGAGCAGCTTGGAGCCGGTGCGCTCGTCGCCGGTCATCCGTCCGTAGGGTCCTTCGACGAGCACACGGGTTCCGGGCGCGAGGCGGCGCAGGCGGTCGGTGCCGTCGCCGACCACGCGGGCCGAGATGTCGAGCGCGCCGGCGCGCGGCGCGGCTGCGAGCGAGAACGGGTTGCCCCGCGTCCAGCCGGCACCGTCGAGGAAGCGCCACACGAAGAATTGTCCGGGCTTCGCGCCGAGCCGGTGGAGGTCCCGGCCCGTCACGCGCACCGCGACGCCCTGTCCGCCGTCGGGGGCGACCCCGACGACCTTGAGCCCGTGTCGCCACGACCGCAGGAGCGGCATCCCGATGCGGAAGACGACGACGCAGGCGGCAGCCACGGCCCACAGCGTCCACCAGTAGAAGGTCGCAAGCGGTGAGGAGAGGAAGTCGGCGCCCGTCCAGAGCTGGTGCGGCAGCGCGAGTCCCACTCCGAGATAGCCGTACAGGTGCAGCAGGTGCCACGACTCGTACCGCAGCTTCTTCCGTGCGCGGCGGATCGAGGTCGCGATGACGAGGATGAGCAGCAGCGTGCCGGCGGTCGCGAGGAGCATGCCGGGGTAGTCGACGATGAGCGTCCACAGCTGGACGAAGACGTTGAGCTGCGCGGTGACGGCGTAGCCGGTCGCGATCAGCGCGATGTGCGCGAGCAGGAGCCAGAACGACCAGAAGCCGACGAGCCGGTGCATGCGCGTGATGGCGTCGCGCCCGAACCCCCGCTCGAAGAGCGGCACGCGGGCCATGAGAAGCACCTGGTAGAGGAGGAGGTTCGCCGAGACGAGGCCCGTGACGCGTCCCAGAGTCGTGATCGCCTCGCCGTTCATGCCGGCGAGAGCCTCGAGCCCGCCGCCGGCGACCCACAGAGCGACGACGAACAGGCTCGTGAGCCAGATGACAGCGATCGCGGCGGCGTTCCAGGCCTGGGCGCTGAGCGGGACGCGACGCGCACGGGCAGGGGCGGCGACGCGGGTCGTCGCGGTGGCCGGAGTCGTCGCGTAGCTCGTCATGAGTCAAAGATGACGACCCGGCCTTTGCGTCGGCTATGTGCGGGCGCAGAGCGCGGCGTGGATCTGTGGTGTCCGGTGCGACCCGCCACGGCGAGGCGGACCCACGGGGGCGGTTCAGAGGAGAGCCGCGACCCCCATCGCGAGGGCGGATGCCCCCATGCCGGCGTACTGCGCCCTGTCGAGCCAGCGCCGGGATCGCACGGTCGCGGCCGTCGAAACGGCGGCATAGGCGAGGACCGCCGCGGTGACGACGACCGTCAGCAGCGAAGGCGACGCGCCGTGTACATGTCCGGTCGCCGCAGCGGCGGTGTGGCCGCCCGCCGCCATCGCCGTGAGCAGCGCAGCCATGACGACGAGGCCCGAAGTGGAGTGCAGGGTCATGGCGGCGTCGGCATGGAGCGTCGGGCGGCGACGGGCGCCGCGGAACGCGGCGAGCGCCATGGCGGCGACGAGGAGGAGGACGGCCCAGAACACCCGCGGGACGGCGGCTGTGAACGCGGCATCCGTCATCGCGACGAGCATGATGAGGGATGCCGCGAGCTCGGGCGCGCGCACCCGGCGGCGATCGGCTGCCAGGCAGCAGGTGCCGATCGCGGCGGGCGCCAGCGCCCAGGCGTGGAGGAGCTCGGTCATCGGCTCCATCGTGGTGCGCGTACGCACCGCGGTCCAGGCCCTGAGCGCTGCGGTCATGACCGTGAGTGCTCCGCTCAGCGCGCCGGTGGAGGTCGGCGCCCGGGTCTGCGGAGGCGCTTAGGCTCGAACGACCATGAAGAGCCCTGCCGATCTCCTCGCCGAGGAGCGCACCGCGGCGCTCGTGCGACTCGAGGCGCTCGACGCGGAGATCGCCGAGCTGCGCATCGACCGCGGCCGCGAGTCCGCCGACGACGAGCACGACCCCGAGGGCGCGACGCTGTCGGGCGAATGGTCGAAGCTCGCGGGGCTGCGCGACGCCGCCGCAGCCGAGCTCGTCGACATCGACGCGGCGAGCGCGCGCCTCGCCGACGGCTCCTACGGCGTGTGCATCGACTGCGGGCGGAAGATCCCCGCCGCGCGGCTCGAGGCGCGCCCCACGGCGACGCGCTGCGTCGACTGCGCCGCAAAGGCGGGCGGCTGATGTCGTTCGGACAGGCAGCGGGCAAGCGACACGGGTTTCCGGCCGTGCGGGACCGGGACGCGTGTCCGTGCGGAAGCGGCCTGCCGTTCGGCGGATGCTGCCGCCCGCTGCACGACGGAGTCCCCGCGCCGACGGCCGAGCGCCTCATGCGGTCGCGCTACACGGCGTTCGTGGTCGGCGATGAGCGCTACCTCGCCGGGACCTGGCATCCCGGAACCCGACCGGACGCTGTCGATCTCGACCCGCGCCTGCGCTGGACGGGACTCGAGATCGTCGCGACGGCCCAGGGACGGCCCGGCGACCGCCGCGGCACCGTCGAGTTCGAGGCGTCGTGGCGCGACGGCGCCGACACAGGCGCGCTGCATGAGACCAGCCGGTTCGTGTTCCAGAGCGAGCGCTGGTGGTACCTCGACGGAGACGTGCGCTAGAGAACCGGTGCGAGGATGGCGACATGGCCCCGTCGCGACCGCCGTCAGCCGTCCCCGAGGCGCGGTCCGACGACGCGCAGGCGGAGTCCGTCGTCACGGTGCTCGTCGCCCTCGCGGCCAACGCCCTCATCGCCGTCGCGAAGACGGTCGCCGCCGTCCTGACCGGCGCCGCCTCGATGGTCGCGGAAGCCGCGCACTCGTGGGCCGACACGGGCAATGAGGTCCTGCTGTGGATCGCGGGACGCCGATCGTCGAAGCTGGCCGATGACCGGCATCCGCTCGGCTACGGACGCGAGGCGTACGTCTGGTCGCTGTTCGCGGCCTTCGGTCTCTTCGCGATCGGTTCGGTGATCTCGATCACGCACGGGGTACAGGAGCTCATCACGCCGGAGCCGGCCGAGCTGTTCGTCGTGTCGTACATCGTGCTCGGCATCGCGTTCGTGCTGGAGGGGATCTCGTTCCGTCGCGCACTCAACCAGGCTCGCGATCGGGCGCGCATGGCGGAGCACGACCTGTTGGAGCACGTCATCCGCACGTCCGACCCGACACTGCGGGCCGTCTTCTTCGAGGATGCCGGAGCCCTCGTCGGCCTCGTCATCGCGTTCTTCGGCATCTTCCTGCATCAGGTGACGGGATCGGCCGTGCCCGACGCGATCGGCTCGATCCTGGTCGGCGTGCTGCTCGGCGTCATCGCGGTCGGCCTCATCGTGCAGAACCGTCGCTTCATCGTGGGAGTCGCCGTCGATCCGCGCATCCGCGCCGCCGTTCTGCGGGGACTGCTCGCGCATCCGCAGGTGACGGCCGTCACGTATCTGCACATCGAGTACGTCGGTCCGGGCCGCGTCGTGATCGTCGCGGCCGTCGATCTCGAGGGCGATGAAGCGGAGCACACCGTGGCCCGCCGTCTCAACGCCCTCGAGGACGAGCTCGAGGCCGAGCGCCGCGTCGCGCGGGCCATCCTGACGCTGTCGCGCCCCGGCGAAGCGCCGCTCCGCCCGGACGTCACGGTGTGACAACGTCTCGGTCGGGGCCTCCCGCCGATACCTAGACTGACCGCATGCCCTCGCTCGTCGGGGCCCTCGCGGCAGGGCCGGTCGTGCTCGACGGCGGCCTCGGCACGCTGCTCGAGGCCCGCGGCAACGACCTCTCGTCGTCGCTGTGGTCGGCGCAGCTGCTGCTCGACAGGCCGGCCGAGATCCGAGCCGCCCACGAGGAGTTCTTCGCCGCCGGCGCGCGCATCGCCATCACCGCCTCGTACCAGGTCGGCTATGAAGCGCTCGAGGCGGAGGGTCTCGACCCTCGCGCCGTCGACCTGCTCCTCATCCGCAGCGTGCAGCTCGCGCGCGCCGCCCGCGATGCGGCCGGACTCGACGGCCGCGCCTGGGTCGCGGCATCCGTCGGTCCGTACGGCGCGACGCTCGCCGACGGCAGCGAGTACACCGGCGACTACGGGCTCACGGTCGACGAGCTGCGCGCGTGGCACCGGCCGCGGCTCCGCGCGCTCGCGGCGGCTCGCCCCGACATCCTCGCGATCGAGACGATCCCCTCGCTCCTCGAGGTGCAGGCGATCGCGGCCGAGCTCCGGGGGCTCGGAGTGCCGGCCTGGCTGAGCGTCACGATCGCCGACGGGCGTATGCGATCGGGCGATGACCTCGCTGCGACGTTCGCGGCGGCCGCCGCAGCTGCGGAGATCGTCGCGGTCGGCGTGAACTGCTGCGACGCCGATGAGGTGGCGCCGGCGCTCGCCGTCGCACACGCCGTCACGGACAGACCGCTCGTCGCCTACCCCAACAGCGGTGAGCTGTGGGATGCCGAGCACCGCTCCTGGTCGGGCACGGGAACGCCGCTGGCGAGCCACGTGGGCGAGTGGGTCGCGGCGGGCGCGCGCCTGGTGGGGGGATGCTGCCGCGTCGGCCCGTCGCAGATCGCCGACGTCGCCGCCGCGGTCGCCGCGACCGCGGAGACCGACCCGCGGGGCCGGCACCACGCGATGCCGGCCGATCCGGTGCGGGAGGCGCGCGAAGAGGCCGGGGGGTAGGGGGCGGTCTTGTGTCCATAGCCCGTGCTCTCGCCGAAAGCCCAGGCTGCGCACCGTGCACATGGCGGGCGCTCGGTGAGAGCACGGGATAGGGAAGCCAGGGGTGGGACGATTGCCCGACGCCCCGAACGCGGCGAGGGCTGTGCGGTCGCGACGGTGAGGGAATCAGCGCGGGATCGGCGGCGTTCCAGCACTCGTGAGCCCCGCACCCGTCGACGTCGTCGTGATCGGCGCCGGCCAGGCGGGTCTGTCGGCGGCCTATCACCTGCAGCGGCGCGGGTTCGTGCCCGCCGGCCGCGCGGATGCCGACGATGACACGTTCGTCGTGCTCGACGCGAACGACCGACCCGGCGGCGCCTGGCAGCACCGCTGGGAGTCGCTGCGCATGGCGACGGTCAACGGCATCCATGAGCTCCCCGGATTCGCCGTGCCGGCGGCCGACCCCCGCGCCGCGAGTCGCGACGTGCTCCCCGCGTACTTCGCGGAGTACGAGGAGCGGTACGCGCTCGACGTGCAGCGCCCCGTCGCCGTGCGTGGCGTGCGCCGCGCCGACGACGACCCTGACGGACCGCTGCTCGTCGAGTCCGACCAGGGGGCCTGGGCCGCGCGCTACGTCGTCAACGCGACGGGCACCTGGAGCCGGCCCTTCTGGCCGCGATACCCGGGCCAGGAGCGGTTCCGCGGACGGCAGCTGCACGTCGCCGACTACGTCTCGGCGGACGAGTTCGCCGGCAAGCGCGTCGTGATCGTCGGCGCGGGGATCTCGGCGGTCCAGCTCCTCGACGAGATCTCGCACGTCGCCGACACCTTCTGGGTCACCCGCCGCGAACCCGAGTGGGTCGAGGACGACTTCGACCTCCCCGCGCGCGTCGCCGCCATCGCGGGCGTCGAGGCGCGCGTGCGGGAGGGGCTGCCTCCCGGCAGCGTCATCTCGGTCACGGGCATGCGCTGGACGCCGTGGGCGCGTGCCGCGCAGGCGCGCGGCGTGCTGGTGCGGCATCCGATGTTCGCCGCGATCGAGGAGAACGGCGTGCGCATGCCCGACGGCGCGTTCGAGCCCGTCGACGTCATCCTGTGGGCGACGGGCTTCCGCGCCGCGATCGACCATCTCGCGCCATTGCGGCTGCGCACCTCGGCGGGCGGCATCCGTGTCGCGAACGGCCGCGCGATCGACGAGCCGCGGCTGTTCCTCATCGGCTACGGCCCGTCGCAGTCGACCGTCGGCGCCAACCGCGCAGGCCGCGACGCCGTGCGCGCGATCGCCGCCGAGGAGGCCGAGCGCGCCGAGCAGTCGGCGGCCTGACCTCACTGCCTCGGATGGCGGCTGCGACGGCGCCCCTCAGGCCGTCCGAACGTCGCCCGAACGGCGGCTGCGACGGCGACCTCAGGCCGCACGCCGCCCCGATGGCGGCTGCGACGGCGACCTCAGGCCGCCCCGATGGCGGCTGCGACGGCGGCCCTCACGCCGCCCGGACGGCGGACGGGACGTCTCCCGGCGACCCGTGCCACGGCGCGCCGTGTCCCGGCAGCACCCACGACGCCTTCAGCCCCGCGATGCGGTCGAGGGATGCCGACGCCTCCGCCGGGTCGTCGGTGAACGGCGCCGGCTGCAGCCCCTCATGGCCCGTGAGCACGTGGCGCGTCGTGAGCCCGTCGCCGACGAACACGGCATCGGCGATCGGCACGTGCACGGCGATGCTGCCGGGGGAGTGGCCGGGCATGCCGACGATGACCGGCGAGCCGGGAAGATCGAGCACGTCGCCATCGTGCACCTCGACGACCTCCTTCACGTACGTCGTGCGCAGGGCGTTCTTGCGCAGCCCGTAGGCGAAGAATCCGAGCGTCGGCGTGAGCTTCATCGGCCCCATGGGGGTCTTCGGCTTCTCGCCGGTCTGCGCGCGGTGCGCGTCCGCTGCGTGCACGTAGACGGGCACGCCGTGCTCGCGCCGCAGCCGCTCGGCGAAGCCGATGTGGTCGCCGTCTCCGTGCGTCAAGATGAGCCCGCGGATGTCTGCGTGCGTCTTTCCGAGGCTCTCCAATTCGCGCTCGAGGTCGTGCCAGTGTCCGGGCAAGCCGGCGTCGACGAGTGTGATGCCCTCGTCGGTGTCGACGAGATACGACGCCACGATGTCGTTGCCGAGGCGGTGGAGGTGGGGTGCGAGCTTCATGGCGGCTCCTTCGGGTGCTTGTGATGGCTACGATACGTAGCTATGATGGCTACTGTCAATAGCCATGGAGGACGGATGCCGACACCGGAGCGCACATCGCTGGCCGAGATCGTCCGTGCGGGTCAGGAGCTGCTGGAAGACGGCGGCCCCGCCCGCCTCACGATGCAGAGCGTCGCCGAACGCGTCGGCGTGCGCGCGCCGTCGCTCTACAAGCGGGTGCGCGACCGTGACGCGCTCCTGGCGGCCGTCGTGGCGGCCACGCTCGACGACCTCACGGGCCGGCTCGCGGCATCCGATCGATCCCTCGAGGGGCTCGCCCGCGCGTACCGCGCCTTCGCGCACGACCGCCCAGAAGGGTTCCGGCTGCTCTTCGCGTCGGCGCCACCGCAGGACGCCCTCGACCGCTCGTCGGCCGCGATCCTCGGCAGTGCGCGGGAGCTCGTCGGCGACGAACACGCGCTCGAAGCCGCCCGCCTGGTCACGGCGTGGGCGACGGGGTTCGTCCAGATGGAGCTCGCCGGCGCATTCCGCCTCGGCGGCGACCTCGACGACGCGTTCGCGTTCGGGCTCGCGACGCTCCGCCGGGGGCTGGCGGCCACTCCGTGAGCTCCCGCCAGCGCTGCTGAGTCATGCGATGACATTAGGGCTCGCCGGGCCCGCACGCTCAGTCGTCGCTGGAATGAAGCCGTCGCCGCGCCGACAGGAGCGTGATCTCCGGATGCTCCAGCACGAGCCCTTCGGCACGGTCGAGCACGTGACGCACGTGGGCGGGATCTCCGGAGACCACCGCGACGGCGATGGACGTGCGGCGGTGGAGGTCCTGCAGACCTGTCTCCGCGGCCGACGCCTCAGTGCGCCGGCGCAGCTCCGCGATCAGCGGGCGCACGATGTGCCGCTTCTCCTTGAGCGAGTGCACGTCGCCCAGCAGGATGTCGAACTCGATCCAGCCGACCCACATGCGTCAATGTTCCCCCATGCCTAGCCTGGTGGTGACGACGGAAGGACGCTCGCATGGCGCGCATCATGATCTTCGGCGGACACGGCAGGGTGGCCCTCCTCCTCGAGCCGCTCCTCGCGGCGCGCGGCGACACAGTGACGGCGGTCATCCGCAATCCCGAGCACGCGGCGGAGGTCGCCGCGACCGGTGCCACTCCGCTCGTCGCCGACGTCGAGTCGTTCGATCTCGAGCAGCTGACGAACCTCGTCGCCGGGAACGACGCCGTGGTGTGGTCGGCCGGCGCGGGAGGCGGCAACCCCTCGCGCACGTACGCCGTCGATCGCGATGCGGCGATCAGGTCGATGGATGCCGCGGCCGCCGCCGGCGTGCGACGCTACGTGATGGTGTCGTGGCTGGGCTCCCGCGCGGACCACGGCGTGCCCGAAGACGACTCCTTCTTCCCCTACGCCGATGCGAAGCTCGCCGCCGATGAGCACCTGCGGGCGAGCGACCTCGACTGGACGATCCTCGGCCCCGGCACCCTCACCCTCGACCCGCCGACGGGCCGCATCGCCGTCGACCCCGACGGACGCGGAGAGGTGAGCCGCGCGGATGTCGCCGCCGTCGTCGCCGCGGTGTTCGACGACCCCGCCGCGACGATCGGGCGCACGATCCGCTTCGGCAACGGGGAGGTCGCGATCGCGGACGCGCTCCGGGAGCAGGCATCCTGAACCGCCCGTAGGCTCGGAGCATGCTTGCCACCGTCATCCACGCCGCCCGCGACATCCGGGTCGAAGAAGTCCCCGACCCCACCCTCTCAACCGGCGCCGACGCCATCGTGCGCGTCGTCGCGGCGTGCGTGTGCGGGTCCGACCTGTGGCCCTATCGCGGCGTCACGCCGACGCACCATCCGCACCGCATCGGACACGAGTTCGTCGGCGTCGTGGAGGAGGTCGGTGCCGACGTCCAGAACGTGAAGGCGGGCGACTTCGTCATCGCGCCGTTCTACGTGTGCGACGGCACATGCGCCAACTGCCGCAACGGCGTGAGCACCTCGTGCCTCACGGGCGGCTGGTGGGGGAGCGACGACCGGTTCGGCGGCTTCGCCGACGGCGGCCAGGGCGAGCGGGTGCGCGTGCCGCTCGCCGACGGCACGCTCGCCGTCGTGCCCGGACCTGTCGCCGACGACGAGATCCCCGGACTCCTCACCCTCAGCGACGTCATGGGCACGGGCCACCACGCCGCCGTCTCGGCGGGTGTCGGCCCGGGCGACTCCGTCGCGGTCGTGGGCGACGGCGCAGTCGGCCTCTGCGCGATCATCGCCGCGAAGCGCCTCGGGGCGACGACGATCATCGCGATGTCTCGGCACCCGGAGCGTCAGGCCCTCGCGCGCGAGTTCGGCGCAACGCACGTCGTCGAGGAGCGCGGCGAGGAGGGCATCGCCCGGGTCAAGGAGCTGACGGGCGGCATCGGCGCCGACCGCGTGCTCGAGTGCGTCGGCACGAAGGAGTCGATGGACCAGGCGCTGCGCTCGACGCGGCCCGGCGGCATGGTCGGCTACGTCGGCGTGCCCAACGGCGGCGCCGAGCTGCCGATCCGCCAGCTGTTCGGCACGAATGTCGGCGTCAACGGGGGAGTCGCGCCGGTGCGCGGCTACATCGAGGAGCTGCTGCCCGACGTGCGCTCGGGCGCGATCCAGCCCGGCCGCGTCTTCGACCTCGAGCTGCCGCTCAGCGAGGCAGCTGAGGCGTACGCCGCGATGGACGAGCGCCGCGCGATCAAGGTGCTCCTGCGGCCCTGACGTCCGCAGCTAGACGTAGGACGTGCTGACGGACGCGATGCAGGGCCCGACGAGGAAGATCCACCCGAGCGCGAAGACGACGAGGATCGCCGCCGAGCCGGGGCGCGCGTTCTTGGAGCGGATCATCAGGACGATCGCGATGGCCGGCACGACGAGGAACGTGATCGCGATCCCGATGGCGGGCCACGGCGACCCGTTCGCGCCGTATGCGGCGGTCAAGAACGCCGTGGACACGATGATGCTGAGGATGAAGGCTCCGATGCCGGTGAGAACTCCCGCCCAGATCGGAAACCTCCCCGCCTTGGAGGGCGTGCCGGGCGGGGGCGCCGCCGAGCCCTCCGGCGGAGGCCCCGGGCTCTGAGGAACCTGCGGCGGCTCCGGCTCTCCGTCAGGCCGGTCGGGCGAGTCGCTCACGGCTGACCATCCTCTCTGGGTGCGTGTAGGCGCCGCGGCGGGCCTGCACGACGATGCGGGCGAGCAGCAGCGGGATGGACACGAGCAGGAACAGCTGCGGGCGGGTGAGGCCCGCCCAGACGACCTCGTTGCCGCGCACGAACTCGACCGCGAAGCGGAAGACGGCGTAGGCCGCGATGTAGAGCGTCAGGGTCTCGCCCGGCGCGATCGACCGATGCCGCAGCCACAGCCACAGCACGGCGAACGCCGCGACGTGGAACGCGATCTCGTACACGAAGCTGGGGTGCAGCGGCACGCCCGAGGGCGACCCCACGCGGGCCGCGGCATCCGGATCCAGCACGATGCCCCAGTCCGCGCCCGTCGGAGTGCCGGGCTTCTCGGTGAGGAGGCACCCGATGCGCCCGATCGCGAGCCCCGCCGCGACGGCGGGGGCGAACAGGTCGCCCGTGCGCGGCCGGTAGCGCACGATGCGCTTGGCGACGTGCACGCCGAGCCATGCGCCGACGAGCGCGCTCAGCATCGACGCGTGGCCGTACGCGAGCTGCTCCATGACGTTGAGGTTCTTCGTCGGATCGATGTGCTGGGCCCACGTGCCGAGCCGCATGAAGATCGCCGCGCCCGCGGCGGCGCCGAGCACGATGTAGACCATGCGCTCGTCGGTCTGTCCGCGGCGTCGAGCCTCGACGAGGAAGATCAGTCCCGCGACCGCCATCCCGAGCCCGACGAACGCCGAGTGCGTGTCGAAGGGGATCGGGATGCCGAAGAGGTCCTGGAGGGTCGGGAACACGGCGTCACGTCCACCACTGGACCCAGAACGCGACCCAGAACGGGGTCGCGACCGCCGCCGCGACGGCGACGACGGCGAGGTAGGCGAGCACGAGCCGCGTGTCGCCGAGCTTGCACCGTGAGCGGAGCAGCCCCCGGCGCCGCGCCTTCGCGTAGCCCGCGATCGCGAGCGACGAGAAGGCGAGCAGTGCGATCGGTCCGAGCACGACGGTGAGCAGCGCGACCGTCGTGTAGACGCACAGCCGGAGCGGGTCGAACGGGGGAGCCGGGTCGCCCACCGAGGCATCCCGCTGATTCAGGTGCGCGAACTCGCTCATCCCGACACCGTCACGGCGAGTTCCCGTCGGCCGCCCGTCGCCGTCGACAGGCGCGTGCGCGAGAGCGGCGCCCACGCCTGCACGGCGCAGAACGGCGCGCACTGGTGCGCGTCGGTCGACTCGTTCACCGTCGCGACGTGCACGCAGCACTGCGTGAGCCGCTCCTCGATCATCGTGTTGATGTCCATGAAGGGCTTGACCGTGATCCGCAGCACGCGCTCGCCCATCATCTTGCGGAGCCGCTGGTGCTGTCCCGGCAGGGTCGACGTCGCGAGCGCCGTGAGCGTGCCGATCCCGAGGTCGCAGTTCTCGCAGATGTCGCGCCAGATCGTCGACATCGACGGATGTGACAGCGACGACTGCTCGCTGAGCAGGTCGAGGAGTGACCCCTTGACGACCTCGCGCAGGGCTTTGCTGATCTCGCGATCGGCGATGCGGTTGGCCAGCAGATCGGGCTGCAGGTCGAGCAGCTCCTTGAGCCGGTCGTGCCCGATCAGCGCCGTGAGCGACTTCCAGGCGCCGGCGTCGTCGCGCAGCAGGTAGCCGACCGAGCAGCAGTGCGGATGGCTGCACGGCAGCGCCGTGAGGTCGCGCCACGTCACCTCGCCGTCGGTCTGCGGCCCGAGCCGCGCCAGCACGCCGGTGTGCGTGAGCCGGTCGTCGGGGTCGATGCCCGCCGACCGCCCCGAGCCGAAGACGGGCTGGATCGTCACGCCGCCGACGTAGGGCGTCTGCATCGCGCGGCGGATGACAGCGCCGATCTCGCCGTCGTTCACGCCGAGTGCGGCCGTCATCGTGAGCGTCGTGAACACGCCGGCGGCCGACAGCCGTTCGACGGCGCGCTGCTTGAAGCGCCGGATGTCGGCGCCACGATGGAACCGGGATGCCTCGGCACTCTCGCCGTCGTACTGCAGGTAGATCTCGACCCGCTCCCGATGGCGGCGCAGCGTCTCAACGAACGCGTCGTCCTGCGCGATACGCAGCCCGTTCGAGTTGATGAGGATGCGGACGATGGGCCGCGTCACGAGATGCTCGAGCAGCTGTTCGAGCCACGGGTACAGCGTCGGCTCGCCGCCGGACAGCATCAGCACGTCGATGCGCCCGTTCTCCTTCGCGAGGCGCGCATCGACCGACGCGAGCACCTCCGCGAGCGGAGCGACCGCGGTCGCGGCAGGCCCCGACTCGGCGAAGCAGGTGGGGCAGCGCAGGTTGCAGTGGTCGGTGAGGTCTTCGAGCAGGATGCACGTGTGCTGCGTCTGCATCTGCGGGAGGCCGTCCTCATAGGCCGACGGCACGGGCTTGAAGTTGCCGGCGAGGTCGGGCACGTGCGCCTTCGTCGGCGCCGTCCACTGCTCCAGATACGACAGGATCTCGGGCGACTCGTCGTAGAGCGTGCGCACGAGGCCGTGGTCGGGGCATCCCCTCTCCAGCCAGACCCGGCCCTCGCGCACGGCGAGCCAGCCCGACAGTCTGCGCACGTCGGCGAGGGGCCGCTCGGGATCCTCCTCGTGGCAGCGCGGACAGAAAGCGTTGACGTAGCGATGGATGCGGTAGTCGCGCAGCGGCATGCCCGTGCCGGGAGCGGCGCTCATGCCGGGCCCGCCGGACCTGCGAGGAAGGGGGTCATCGGCGACTCCTCGGCCGTTCGTCGTTAGGGGGAATGCTGGAGTCGCAACGGGGTCCGTGTCAATGAGGCGCGCGGGGCGAGTCGTGCGATAGAACAGCAGAGTCGCGATCTGGGGGGATCGCTCCGTTGTCGTCCACCCGAAGGGACCCCCCACCCGTGAAGATCGTCAAGCGCGTACTGATCGCGCTCGCCATCGCCTTCGCCGCCTTCTACCTGATCACGCGCCCGCAGGATGCCGCAGACGCCGTGCAGACCGCCGTCGGGGCGGTCGCGGGCGCGGTGGTCGCCGTCGTCGACTTCTTCGTGGCGCTCGCCGGGGGATGAGCTTGTTCGATCCGCGGGTCGAGAAGCACCTCATCGCCGATCTCGGCGAAGTGGTGATCGACGAGGTGCGCAAGCACTGGGCCGCGGTCGTCGGCGCGATGCTCGAACTGTTCGGGGGCGTCGTGCTGCTTCTTCTCGTGCTGTTCGTGCCCGCACCCGCGTGGTGGGTGCCGGTGCTGCTCGGCGGCGCGGTGTGCGTGCACGCCCTGTGGCGCATCCTCGAACGGCACACCGACCGGTTCGTCATCACGAACATGCGCGTATTCCGCGTGCACGGCATCCTGTCGCAGCGCATCGCCACGATGCCGCTCGCGCGCATCCTCGACATCTCGGTGCACAAGCCGATCATCGGGCGCATCCTCGGGTACGGGCACTTCGTGTTCGAGTCCGCCGCGCAGGAACAGGGTCTGCGCGAGATCCGGTGGGTCGGCGATCCCGACGGGCGCGGCCTCACGATCCAGCGGGTCATCCAGCAGGCGGGCCTCCGCGGCTTCGCCGGCGGTCAGCCGCTCGCCGGCCGGCCCGTCGCTCCGGAACCCGCGGCCTACGTCGCCGAATCGACGCCGGCGTCGTCGTACTCGACGCTGGGGATCCCGCCACGGCCGCCGCTGCCGGCGAGCGCGACCGTCGACTGGCTCGCCGATGCGCAGCGCCGCGAGGGCGAGGAGCTGCGTCGGCGCACCCGCGGATCGTTCGATCCCGATCGCACGCCCACGGCCCCGATCGACCTGCCCCGCTGAGCCGGCCGGCTCAGGGCTGACGCGCGCGCAGCGCCGCGGCGGCTTCGCGCGGGGGACGGCCGAGCAGCTTCTCCGGGTACAGGAGATCCCAGCCGCTGTCCTTGCGCGTCGCGCGCAGCGACTCGGTCGTGTAGACCGAGGGGGCGGCCTGCGTCAGCGAGTCGTACGAACGCAGCCGGATGCCGAGCGCCGACGGCGTCGCACCGATCCGGTCGACGTCGCTCCACGGCACCGTGACGCGGCCTTCGATGCGCAGGCCGTCCCCGTCGGCCCGGATGAGCGTGCTGCGCCGGAACTGTCCTACGAGCGAGAACCCGCCGCCGACCCCGAAGACGCCGAAGGCCGCTGCACCCGCGATGATGTTGAGCGGCTCCGTCGGATTGACCAGATACACCACGACGCCCATCGCGGCGATGATGAAGCAGAGGACGGCGAGCGCGATGAGGCGCCCGCGCGGGGTGATGATCTTGAGGGGCGCGGAAGTGCTCACAATGGAGAGCCTACGTCGCCTCCACAGGCCCGGATTCATGCGGAATTTCGCCTTCTCAGGAACATCGCAGGCTCCCTGCGCGTTCTGATACCCTGGAGTGTCACTCGTGTGGCTATCTCGCCACGCCTGGGCGCACGCGCCTACGTGACATCGCACGACCACAATCCGCTCCGCTTCGGTTCGTGGCATCCGTTCGCCCTGGTGCGGTGGATGCCGGAACCCGGCCCGATCACCCAACCCAACAAGGACAACCCACTACATGACTATCGCAACGACCGCCCCGGCCACCAAGCAGGTCGCCATCAACGACATCGGATCTGCTGAGGACTTCCTGGCCGCGGTCGAGAAGACCATCAAGTCCTTCAACGACGGAGACCTCATCGAAGGCACCGTCGTGAAGGTCGACCGCGACGAGGTCCTCCTCGACGTCGGCTTCAAGACCGAGGGCGTCATCCCCTCGCGTGAGCTTTCCATCAAGCACGACGTCGACCCCAACGAGGTCGTCAAGGTCGGCGACGAGGTCGAAGCCCTCGTTCTCCAGAAGGAGGACAAGGAAGGCCGCCTCATCCTGTCGAAGAAGCGCGCGCAGTACGAGCGTGCCTGGGGCGACGTCGAGAAGATCAAGGAGAACGACGGTGTCGTCACCGGCTCCGTGATCGAGGTCGTCAAGGGTGGCCTCATCGTCGACATCGGCCTCCGCGGCTTCCTCCCGGCTTCGCTCATCGAGCTGCGCCGCGTCCGCGACCTCACGCCGTACCTCGGCCAGGAGATCGAGGCGAAGATCCTCGAGCTCGACAAGAACCGCAACAACGTCGTCCTGTCGCGCCGCGCCCTTCTCGAGCAGACGCAGTCCGAGTCGCGCACCACGTTCCTCAACAACCTGCACAAGGGCCAGGTCCGCAAGGGCACCGTCTCGTCGATCGTCAACTTCGGTGCGTTCGTCGACCTCGGCGGCGTCGACGGCCTCGTGCACGTCTCCGAGCTCTCGTGGAAGCACATCGAGCACGCGTCCGAGGTCGTCGAGGTGGGCCAGGAGGTCACCGTCGAGATCCTCGAGGTCGACCTCGACCGCGAGCGCGTCTCGCTGTCGCTCAAGGCGACGCAGGAAGACCCGTGGCAGGTGTTCGCCCGCACGCACGCGATCGGCCAGATCGCTCCGGGCAAGGTCACCAAGCTCGTTCCGTTCGGTGCGTTCGTCCGCGTCGCCGACGGCATCGAGGGTCTCGTGCACATCTCGGAGCTCTCGGGCAAGCACGTCGAGCTCGCCGAGCAGGTCGTGTCGGTCGGCGAAGAGGTCTTCGTCAAGATCATCGACATCGACCTCGAGCGTCGCCGCATCTCGCTCTCGCTCAAGCAGGCGAACGAGTCGGTCGACCCCTTCGGCACCGAGTTCGACCCGGCCCTCTACGGCATGGTCACCGAGTACGACGAGCTCGGGGAGTACAAGTACCCCGAGGGCTTCGACCCGGAGACCAACCAGTGGAAGGAAGGCTTCGACGAGCAGCGCGAGAAGTGGGAGCAGGAGTACGCCGCTGCCCAGGCTCGCTGGGAGGCCCACAAGGCCGCCGTCGCCAAGGCCGCCGAGGCCGAGGCTGCGAACCCCATCTCGGAGACGCCCTCGTCCTTCTCGTCCGACAGCGGCCCCTCGGGCACGCTCGCGGACGACGAGGCGCTCGCCGCTCTGCGCGAGAAGCTCTCGGGTCGCTGATCCACTGACCCGCATCGGGTTCGAGAGGGCCGTCACCTTCGGGTGGCGGCCCTTTCGCGGTCTGCGGTTCTCATGTCCAGCTGCCGGCGCCGGGATCGCCGCCGAGGCGTACCCTTTTCCCATGGGTACGCGGCAGGCAACCCGGTCTCCCGTGCGGCGGCTCTCGATCGCCGGTGCGGCCGTCGTGGTCGCTGTCGTGGCCGCGGCCCTCGTCGTCCCGACCGTCGCCACGGCCCGCGTGGATCTCCCCGACAAGACCCCCGCCGAACTCGTGCAGTTCGCCGCCGCGAGCCACGTCAGCCGGATGACGGGGACGATCGAGCAGTCGTCCGATCTCGGGCTGCCCGACCTCTCCAGCCTGACCGCCGGCTCGTCGGCCGGCAAGGACTCGAGCGCCGACGCGCTCGACCTCGTCACCGGCTCGCACACCGCCAAGGTCTATCTCGACGGCGACAGGGCGCGACTCCAGGTGCTCGACCGTCTCGCCGAGCGCGACGTGTACGTCGACCATGCGGCGAAGCAGGGGTGGTTCGTCGACTCCGAGACCAAGACGGCGACGCATTACACGGCGACCGGCGGCGACGCCGGCTCTCCCGTGCCGCAGCCCACGGCGACCCCTCAGCAGATGCTCGACGACGCGCTCGCCAAGCTCGGCGAGTCGACCGACATCTCGGTCGGCACCGACGGCCGCGTCGCGGGCCGTGACGCGTACGAGCTCGTCCTGGTCCCGAAGGACGCCGAGAGCCTCGTCGGCGAGGTGCGCTTCGCCATCGACGGCGCGACGGGCGCCGCGCTCGACGCATCCGTCACCGCCCGCGGTGCCGATCAGCCCGCTTTCGAGGTCGTGTTCACCCAGGTCGCGTTCTCGGCACCCGACGCTGCGACACTCGCCTACACGCCCGCCCCGGGGTTCACCGTCGAAGAGAAGACGCTGCCGTCGCACTCGGAGCACGGGGCAACGCCCGAGGCGGGTGCGGATGCCGCACAGCGGCCCGTCGTGCACGGCGAGGGCTGGACCGCCGTCGTCGAGCTTCCGCAATCCGATGCGAAGGCGGGCGCCGCGGGTGAGGACGCCGCGATGATCGAGAAGCTCACCCGGCCGGTCGCCGGCGGGCGAGTCCTCGAGACGGCGCTCGTGACGGTGTTCTTCGCCGACGACGGGCGCGTGTTCGCGGGTGCCGTCGGCGCCGACCGTCTCGCACAGGTCGCGGCCGGCGGCTGAACCCCGGTGACCGACCTCGCGATCCAGACCTCGGGTCTGACCAAGCGGTTCGGTGCGCAGACGGCGGTCGACGCCGTCGCGCTCGATGTGCCGCACGGCGCCGTCTTCGGATTCCTCGGGCCGAACGGGTCGGGCAAGACCACGACCATCCGGATGCTCCTCGGCCTGGTCCGCCCGACGGCGGGCGAGGCGCGGGTGCTGGGGCGGAGCGTCCCCGACGCCCTCCAGGCCGTGCTCCCGCGGGTCGGGGCGCTCGTCGAGGGACCGGCGTTCGCCCCCTTCCTCACGGGCAGGCAGAATCTCCGCCGCTTCGACGCGGCGGCTCGCCACACGGCATCCGCCACCCGTCGACGGCGGGTCGACGAGGCGCTCGAACGTGTCGGACTGACGACGGCGGGCGACAAGAAGGTGCACGCGTACTCGCTCGGCATGAAGCAGCGCCTGGGCATCGCGAACGCGCTCCTGATGCCCCGTGAGCTGCTCGTGCTGGACGAGCCGACGAACGGGCTCGACCCGCAGGGGACCCGCGAGGTGCGCTCACTCATCCGCTCCCTGGCCGCCGAGGGGTCGACCGTCTTCGTCTCGAGCCATCTGCTCGCCGAGGTCGAGCAGGTGTGCACGCACGTCGGCGTCATGAGCGCGGGGCGCCTCGTCGCGTCGGGCACGCTCGACGAGCTGCGGCGGGGCGACGGCACGGGCCGCCTGGAGCTGCAGACCCCCGATGTCGAGAGAGCTCGCGAAGTGCTCGAGAAGGCGGGAATCCGGACGACGGATGCCGCGCCTTTCACGATCGCCGGAACGCTCGGCCCGGACGGACCCGAGCCCGAGGAGATCGTCGCGGCGCTCGTGCGCGCCGATGTGCGCGTGCGCGGGTTCGCCGTCGAGCGCACGAGCCTCGAAGACCGGTTCGTCGAGCTGACGGGGCAGGGCTTCGATGTCGTCGCCTGAGCTCGCGTCGCCCGCGGCCTCCCCGGCGCACGCCGGGGTGACCCGCGAGGCGCGGGGAAGCGGCATCGCGGGTCTTCTCTCGAGCGAGGTCGCGACACTCTTCCGCCGCGTGCGCACGTGGGCGATGTTCGGCGCGCTGGCCCTCATTCCCGTGCTCCTCGGCGTCGCCGTGCGGATCGCGGGCGGCACGCGTCCGGGCCACGGGCCGCCGTTCCTCGATCAGATCACCGAGAACGGCGTCTTCGTGGGCCTCGCCGCGCTGACTGTTGCGATCCCGCTCTTCCTGCCGCTGACGATCAGCGTCGTCGCCGGCGACGCGATCGCCGGTGAGGCGAGTCTCGGAACCCTTCGCTACCTGCTCGTCGCACCCTCCGGACGGGTCGCGCTCCTCGCGGTCAAGTACGTCGTCGCCGCCGTCTTCTGCGTCGCCGCGACGTTCCTCGTCGTCGCGGTGGGCGTGATCGTCGGCGCGATCCTCTTCGGGGCGGGGCCGCTCACTCTGCTGAGCGGCACACAGGTGAGCCTCGAAGAGGGACTGGTGCGGTGCCTCGCCGTCGTCGCCTACGTCTCGGTGTCGATGCTGGGTCTCGCGGCGATCGGGATGCTGCTGTCCACCCTCACGACGGTGCCCGTCGGCGCCATGGCGGCGACCGCCATCCTCGCCGTCGCCGCGCAGATCGTCGGGCAGATCCCGCAGCTCGACGCGATCCATCCGTACCTGTTCACGGATCGCTGGCTCGACTTCGGCGACCTGCTGCGCTCGCCGGTCTCGTGGGACTCGTTCGTCGGCAACGCCCTTCTGCAGGCCGCCTGGATCGTCATCGCGGGAGCGCT
Organism: Microbacterium alkaliflavum; assembly: GCF_044325405.1. Classification (NCBI taxonomy): domain Bacteria; kingdom Bacillati; phylum Actinomycetota; class Actinomycetes; order Micrococcales; family Microbacteriaceae; genus Microbacterium; species Microbacterium alkaliflavum. The sequence continues at coordinate 91,118 of NZ_JBIQWL010000009.1, forward strand.
CGCGGTCTGGCGGTTCACCACCCGCGACGTGCTGACCTGACGACGATGTCGGAGCCCGCTCGTACAGTGCCCGTGTGCCCACCGATCTCGCGCGGTGTCTCGTCGGGGACGGATGCCGCGGTCCCGTCCCGACCGATGCCCCGCTGCGCCTCTGCGAGCTGCACTTCGCCGTCGCGGCCGACTGGGCCGCGTCGGCGTTCGGGGTGACCGACGCGCTGCCAGCGCCATGCCGCCTGTGCGGGTCGAGGCTCGGCATCCGCTACCCCTCGGGCTGGATCTGCGCGACGTGCGAGTGGCGCTTCGGCGAGCTCGTCGACGATGAGCTGCCCCCGCCGCGCGTCGACGTCGTCTACTACCTCGCCTACGCCGACCGCGTGAAGATCGGCACGACGTCGAACCCGCGTCGGCGGTTCGCGGCGATCTGGCATGACGACCTCCTCGCGATGGAGCGCGGCGATCGGCGCCTCGAACGACACCGGCACGAGCAGTTCGCGCAGGAGCGCTTCGGCACGAGCGAGTGGTTCGCGCGCTCCGACGCCCTCGACGCGCACATCGCGACGGTGCACGGCGGGGTCGAGCCGTGGGGCGCGTATGCCCGGTGGGTGAGCGAGGCGGTCGCGCTGCGCGGCTGACCGTTCGGACGAGCGGGTGAGCTCGGGGTGAGGCATCCCAGCGCTCTCGAAGCGATGCGGGATAGCGTGAGGAGTCCCCACACAACACGGAGGACAGCATGGGATTCCTGGACCGCCTGTTCGGCAACGGCAATGCCAACCGTCAGGTGCCCCCCGTTCCGCAGAACCCTTACGGGGCGCAGCCCGCGTACGGCCAGCCGGCGTACGGTGCGCAGCCGGCGTATTCGCCCGGCGCCGGTCAGCCGGCGTATTCGCCCGGCGTGCAGCCGCCGAAGAGCGACGACGAGATCGCCATCGAGCGCTACCGCTATCTCCTGCGCACGGCGCCTCCGCAGACGATCGAGCAGGTGCACGCCGAGGCGTTCGCCAAGCTCTCGCCCAATCAGCGCCAGCAGGTGCTCGCCGAGCTCAAGGCTGGCCTCCCACCCTACGAGCAGCCGCAGTCGAGCGACCCGCAGACCATGGCGCGCGCCGCGACCCGCGCCGAGTACATGAACCCCGGATTCATGGAGCGCACGCTGGGCCGGCGCGGCCCGTCGGGGTTCGGGTCGGCGATGGGCGGCTCGCTGTTCGGCACGATCACAGGCTTCGTGATCGGCTCGGCGCTCGTCAGCGCCATCATGGCGCCCACGTTCGCCTACGACGCCGGCTACCAGGACGGGTCGACGGACGCCTCGGGCGGCGACCCCGGCACGGATGCCGCAGCCGACGGTTCGGCATGGGGTGACGCGGGCTCCGGCTGGGGTGGCGACGGCGGCGGATTCGGCGACTTCGGCGGCGGAGGCGACTTCGGGTTCTGACCGAGCGCACCGGCGCGCCCCGGTGATCCCGAGCCCAGGGGCGCGGGCGCGGTAGTTTCGGGCCCATGGCCTCGTCGTCGGCGTCCGCGCGCAGGGGAGGCTCGGAGCGGACGCGCGAGCGGACGCTGCTGCTGAACCAGCTGCTGTTCGGCGGGGTCGTGCTGCTCGCGATCATCCTGATCGTGACGACGGGAGCGATCTACGACGTCTCGGCGTTCGCCGCCGCGACACTCCTCGCCTTCTTCGCGACGGGGGCGGCGATCATCGTGCCGTGGGACCGGGTGTCGTTCCTCGTCGGGATGCTCATCCCAGTCGTCGATGTCGTCGTCATCGCGCTGCTCATCGCGGCGAGCCCGGATACGGGCCTCGAGCTGCTCTGGGTCTTCCCGGCCATGTGGCTGGGCGCCGCTCTCGGTCTCATCGGGGTAGGGGTGGCGACCGTCCTCATCACGGCCTGCTACTGGCTCGTCATCGGGCTCGATCCCGAGCGCACCTTCACGCCCGGCGTCGTGCTGCTGCCGTTGACGGTCGCCGCGGTCGCAACGACCTCGCACTTCTCGGCCCGCCGCGCCGCGGCTCATCACGTGCTGCTGGAGCGGCAGTCGCAGCAGCTGCGCCAATCCGTCGAGCGCGCCCGCCGCCAGGAGGATCTCGTCACCGACGTCCTCGACGCCGTCGACTTCGGCGTCATCCGCATCCGCACCGACGGATCGCTCGTCGTCACGAACGAGGCGAACGCGCGCATGCCGCAGGCCTCACGGGACACGAGCCGTCCGTTCGCCGCCGACGGGATCACGGCGCTGCCGCCGGACGACCTCCCCCTCGCCCGCGCGCGGCGGGGCGAGTTCTTCGAGGACGAGCTCGTCTGGTACGGCCGGCCCGGCGATGCGAGGCGGCGCGCCCTGCGATCGACGGCGCGCCCCGTCTTCGACACCGACATGAAGCAGGCGGGCGCGATCGTCGTGACGCGTGACGTCACGGCCGAAGAGCTCGCCCTCCGCGCCCGGGAGGACCTCGTCGCCTCGGTGTCGCACGAGCTGCGCACCCCCCTCACCTCGATCACGGGGTATGTCGAGCTCGCACTCGACCACGACGACCTTCCGGCGTCGGTGCGCCGGAGCCTCGAGATCGCGCAGCGCAACATCGAGCGCCTGCTCGACCTCGTGTCCGACACCCTCGCGGCTTCGGCGGCGTCCCGGCGAGGCGTCGACCTCACGATCCACCGCGAGCTCACCGACCTCGCACCCGTCGTGCAGGCGGCGATCGAAGCCGCGGGCCCCCGCGTGGCGGAGCGGGGGATCACGATCGACGGGTCCGGGATCGAGCAGACCTTCGCGTTCGCGGATGCGGGCCGCATCCGGCAGGTCGTCGACAACCTCGTGTCCAACGCGATCAAATACGGCCGCGAGGGCGGCCACGTCGAGGTCGGCGCCACTCAGGACAGCGACCACGCATGGATCGTCGTTCGCGACGACGGCACGGGCATCTCCGAGCAGGAGCTGCCGCGCCTGTTCGAGCGCTTCTTCCGCGCGGATGCCGTGCGCAAGACCACGACGCACGGAACCGGCCTCGGCCTCGCGATCAGCCGCGACATCGCGCGGGCGCATGGCGGCGAGATCACCGTGCAGAGCACTCTCGGGGTGGGCACGACCTTCGTCGTGCGTCTCCCCGTGTCCGACCCAGGAGGGGCAACCTCATGACCACGCTGATGGCGACGACGCTTCTCACCGCGACGGTCGTCGTGACCTGCGGTGTGCTGTTCCTGCTCGAGACGCTCCTGCGCCGCGACACGGGAGCCGGTCGCATCTGGTCGCTCGCGTTCCTCGCCGCGATGCTGACGGTCGTCTGCTACCTCGTCTGGGCCGTCGCGCCCGACGGCCTGGATCGCGGTCGCCTTCGGCAACGCTGCACTCGTGGCGACGGTGGGATGCCTGTGGCTCGGCTGCCGTGCCTACAACGGCCGTCGGCTCGACTGGGCCGCCGGCGTCGTGGGCCTGGTCTGCCTCGGCACGATGGCCGCGGTGCTCGCCGAAGGACCCGACGGCGGCGACTGGGCGGGCGCCGTCGCGATGTTCCTGTCGATCGCGCTGTTCGCCGTGTTCGGGGCGATCGAGACGCGGCGCGGGAGCATGGGGGAGACGCTGATCTCGGTCGGGCTCACGGCGGCGCTCGGCGTCACGGCCGCGTACTACCTCGGGAGGACCGTCGCATTCGTCGCCGCGGGGCCCGACAGCGTGATCTTCACGACCTACTTCGGCAACTTCACGACGGCGCTCATCACGATCGTCCTCACGATCTTCGCCATGATGACGGGTTCGATCCTCCGTGGGCAGGACCTCGCGCCCCGCCGCTCGGCGGAGTCGTCGAGCGGCGTCGGAGCCGGTGCCGAGGTGCTCTCGGCCCCAGCCTTCGAACGCGTCACGACGACGGTGTTGTCCCGAGCGCGCGACAACGCCGAGCCCGTCGCTCTCATCGTCCTCCGGATGGACGATCTGCCGCAGATCGGCACCGCGTTCGGATCGGCGGCGCAGGCAGAGGTCGCGGCCCGGTGGCGCGAGGGCGTGCGCCGGTACGCGCCGTCGTTCGCGATCGTCGGAGAGGGCGGCGCGACCTCGATGCTCGTCGCGCTGCAGCCGTCGTCGTCGGGCAGCGCGCGGCGGATCGCGAGCCGCATCCATCGCCGCGTCATCGACGACTACACGGCGAACCCGGGCACCCCGACACCTGTCATGGGAGTCGGAGTCGCGCTCAACGACTCGTTCGGCTACGACATCGCGGGACTCCGGCGCGCCGCCGAGGATGCCGCGTTCGTCTCGGCCTCCAGTCCCGACGCATCGGTCGTGGTGGCGGGCGCCGCGTAGGTCAGCCGGCCGTCATCCGGTAGCCGACGCCGCGGACCGTCTCGATCCAGCGCGGCTTCGTCGCCGACTCTCCGAGCTTGCGACGCAGATTCGCGACGTGCACTTCGATGGCCCGCACATCGTGGTCGCTCACGAAGTCGCTCGCATCGACATACCGCTCGCCGCGCAGCATGAGGGCGAGATCGCTCTTGCTCACAACGCGCCGGCCCGCGCCGATGAGGTCGGCCAGGATGTCGAACTCGCTGCGTGTCAGGTCGAGCTCGACGCCGTCCGCCTCGGCGAGGCGCATCCCCGGATGCACGCGCAGGCCGCGGTGCGCGAGCCACCGCGCCTCCGAGGGGCGGTCGGCGTGCTCCTCCGGCGTCACCGCCGTCGTCATGCGGGGTCGGCGCATCATGGCCTCGACGCGGGCTCGCAGCTCGCGCGGACGGAACGGCTTCGTCATGTAGTCGTCGGCGCCGGACTGCAGCCCCTGGAGGGTGTCGATCTCCTCGGTGCGCGCCGTGAGCATGATGATGTACGTCGAGCTGAGGGCCCGGATGCGCTTGGCGGTCTCGAAGCCGTCCATGCCGGGCATGCTGACGTCGAGGGTCGTCACGATCGGATCGTGCGCCTTCACGAGCTCGAGGCCGTCGGCGCCCGTGCCGGCGGCGTGGATCGTGAATCCCGCCTGCTCCAGTACCTCGCCGATGAGCCCACGGATGTCGGCGTCGTCCTCGATCACGACTGCGACATCGGAACCTGTCACGGCGTCCCTCCACGTGTCCGACTCGACCTGGCCGGGGGCATCCGTGATGATATCGCGGAAGAGACGGTTGAATGCATCCCCAGGCATCCGTTCCCCTTCCTCTGCAGCCGTGCTGCGTCATCCCGACTCCGCCGCCGACGATGAGCGCGGAGCTCCCCAAGATCCCCGCGATGATCGCCACAGCGGCGATGGCTTCGGACCCCCGACCGACGGCGCCCCCTCCCAGCGCGCCGCCGGTCGTCGTCCCCGCGCCCGCGGTCTCGAGCTGACCGCGG
>NZ_JBIQWL010000009.1:96553-164689 GCF_044325405.1 Microbacterium alkaliflavum
CGAGCTGACCGCGGGCGCGGGCCGGCCGGCCGTGCCGCGTCCCCCACGCGCGGCACGGGCCGGAGCCGGAACGAGGAGTGTGTGCCCGAGCGAACCCGCCATCCCCAGTACGGGCGGGATCGCCACTGGCGGCATCGAGACGCGCTGCACGGCGGTCCCCCAACCGCCGAGCTGCGCCGCCCGCTGCCACACCCTCTCGCCGACGAAGCGGTCCAGAGCGTCGGGTGCCTCCTCGTCGCCCTTCATCGCTGTGCTGGAACTGGTCGGAGGCTGCCGATCGCGACAAGGTCAAGGCTAGGGAGCGACCCTCAGCGCATCCTCAAGCGAGGCCTAAGCCCGCCTTTGCGTCCCGACAGGACTTCGATCCGGGATGCTGCGCACGTGAGGTTGGCGCGCGTGCGGGGTCGTGGCATCCTCGGTTCCATGCCGCTCATCGCACTCACCGGAGGCATCGCGTCGGGCAAGTCGACGATCGCCGCGAGGCTCGCCGCGCGCGGCGCCGTCGTCGTCGACGCGGACGCGATCGTCCGCGACGTGCAGCGTCCCGGCTCGCCCGTGCTCGCCGACATCGCGGCCGAGTTCGGGCCGCACATGATCAATCCCGACGGGTCGCTCGACCGGGCCCGCCTGGGCACGCGGGTCTTCGGCGACGACGATGCCGTCAAGCGCCTCAATGCGATCGTGCATCCGGCCGTGCGCCTCGAGTCCGCCCGCCGCTTCGCGGCGGCCCTCGCCGCCGACCCCCACGCTGTCGTCGTCTACGACGTGCCGCTGCTCGTCGAGGCGCGGGTCGACGACCCCTGGCAGCTCATCGTCGTCGCGCACGCGCCCGCCGACGTCCGCGAGGAGCGGCTCATCGGGGTGCGCGGGATGGACGAGACGGATGCCGCCGCCCGCATCGCGTCGCAGGTGTCCGACGAAGCGCGCCTCGCCGTCGCCGACGTCGTGATCGACACCAGCGGCTCGCTCGACGAGACGCTTCGCCAGACCGACGACCTCTGGGAGCGGCTGCCCGAGCACCTCGCCGCTCGCGCCGCCCGCTGACTCGGTCTTTGGCGACACGGCCTTGGTGCCTCGGCGTGCACAACGGCGGGCCGATCGACCGACGCGCCGAGCCGCCGCGGCGCGTCGGTTGAAATCCCCGCAGCTGTGCACGGGTTGAGGCCTTTCGGCCGCTCCTCGACCGGAGTACCGTGTGCGCCACGCACGAGGAGGTGCGGCATGAGCGTGTTCTCGCGGTTCCGGCACGACAAGGCCCCGCCGGTCGAGGTCACCGAGGAGGAGCGCCTGGCCCGATACGCGCACCTTCTCGAAGCCCTCCCGGGCGGGGTGATCGAGAAGGCGCACGCCGCCGCGTTCAAGGCGCTGACGGCCGACCAGCGGGCCGCGCTGGCCGAACGCCTGCAGGCGTCGATTCCGGATGCCGATCGGGATGCGGCATCCGATGATCCGAAGCTTCTTGCGGCACTCTTCGCACGCACCGTCGATCGAGGCGCAGGGACGCGGATCGATCCGGCGGAGGTGCTGCGCGATGCGGGCGCCGTCCACGCCGTCGTTCCCCGCGTGGTGTCGGGGGAGGTCGTGACGACCTACTACCTCTTCGGGCCGGGCTCGCAGACGATCGATCAGGAGCCGGCGTGGCTCCGCGACATGGTCGCTTCCGAAGGGGCGGCCCTCAGCGGGGATCACGTCAGGAGAGGCCCCGATGCCAATCAGTACGACCCCTTCCACGACGATCCGACCGACATCGTGATCGAGACAGGCACCTGGGACGGGTGGCGCGGCATCGATCCGCCTGGGTTCTCATGAGGCTTCGGCGTGGTCGAACCGTCGGGCCCGAGATTGCAGCGGCCCGGTGGGCGTCTGCGGGAACGGATGAGGCGTGATGGCGTGGTGGCGGAAAGATGTCCAGGGACCCGCCGACATCGGCGAGTGGACGCTGGAGGAGAGATCGAAGGCCTACGCGCAGCTGGTTCGATTCGTCCCTCCTGAACTGGCTGACGAAACGACTACGCGTGCCTTCGCGGCTCTGCCGGACCCTGTCGTGGCAGCGGTAGCGGACCGGCTTCTGACCGAAGGGGACCGGTTCTCGTGGGCGGGTCTTTCTTTGCCTGCTGTCCTCGCGGTACGGCTTCGGGAGCGCATCGAGGTAGGTGACCCGCTCACTCTGAAGGGCTGGCTCGCGGTCGTCGCCGATGGCTTCTTCGCCGACCCTTACGTGCAGTCGTACCTCGCCGCCTGCGTGCGCGAGGTCAAGATGCCGGAGCCCCCCAGAATCGCCGCGGCGTGGGCGAGAACGCTTCCCGAGGGTCCACGGTCATCCCAAGAATGGGTCGCGCTGCGCGACGAAGACCAGATGAGGCGTTTGACTCGGTTCGCTCGAGGATTGCGGAATCCCGGCGGGTTCGGATCCCTGTGAGGTGCCCGAGCGGGCGAGATCGTACGGTTTCGCCGAGAGCACACGATGTGCGCGCCTCGATCGTGTGCATTGGACGAGTTCGTACGATCTCGACGGGCGGGCGAGTCCGATGGACGTCCCCCGGCATCCGCCCCTCGCGAACGCCGGCCCCGGTGTCGGAGGCCCCGCCTACCCTGGATGGGTGCAGACCACTCGATCCGTGCGGCCCTTCGAGGTCATCAGCGAATACGCGCCGAGCGGCGACCAGCCGCAGGCGATCGCCGAGCTCGCGGCGCGCATCAACGCCGGCGAGACCGACGTCGTGCTGCTCGGCGCCACCGGCACGGGCAAGTCGGCGACGACGGCCTGGCTCGTTGAGGCTGTCCAGCGGCCCACCCTCGTGCTCGCGCACAACAAGACGCTCGCGGCGCAGCTCGCCAACGAGTTCCGCGAGCTCATGCCCAACAATGCGGTCGAGTACTTCGTCAGCTACTACGACTACTACCAGCCCGAGGCCTACGTCCCGCAGACCGACACCTTCATCGAGAAGGACTCCTCGATCAACGCCGAGGTCGAGCGTCTGCGTCATTCCACGACGAACTCGCTCCTGAGCCGCCGCGACGTCATCGTCGTGAGCACGGTCTCGTGCATCTACGGTCTCGGCTCGCCCGAGGAGTACCTGCGGGCGATGGTGGCCCTGCAGGTGGGGGAGCGGTACGACCGCGACGCCCTCATCCGCAAGTTCATCGCGATGCAGTACAACCGCAACGACGTCGACTTCTCGCGCGGCAACTTCCGCGTGCGGGGTGACACGATCGAGATCATCCCCGTGTACGAGGAGTACGCGATCCGCATCGAGATGTTCGGCGATGAGATCGAGGGGCTCTACATGCTCCACCCGCTGACGGGCGACGTCGTGCAGCGCCTCGAGGCCGTGCCGATCTTCCCCGCGACGCACTATGCGGCGGGAACCGAGACGGTGCAGCGCGCGATCGGCACGATCGAGCACGAGCTCGAGGAGCGCCTGAAAGAGCTCGAGAGCCAGACCAAGCTCCTCGAAGCCCAGCGCCTCCGCATGCGGACGACCTTCGACCTCGAGATGCTGCAACAGCTCGGCTTCTGCTCGGGCATCGAGAACTACTCGCGCCACCTCGACGGCCGCATGCCGGGCGAGCCGCCGCATACGCTCCTCGACTTCTTCCCCGACGACTTCCTCATGGTCATCGACGAGTCGCACGCGACGGTTCCGCAGATCGGCGCGATGTACGAAGGGGATGCCTCGCGCAAGCGCACCCTCGTCGAGCACGGCTTCCGCCTGCCGAGCGCGCTCGACAACCGGCCGCTGCGATGGGACGAGTTCAAGGAGCGCATCGGCCAGACCGTCTACCTGTCGGCGACCCCGGGCCGCTACGAGATGGGCATCGCCGACGGCGTCGTCGAGCAGATCATCCGCCCGACGGGTCTCGTCGACCCGCAGATCATCGTCAAGCCCTCGAAGGGCCAGATCGACGACCTGCTCGAGGAGATCCGCATCCGCGCCGAGCGCGACGAGCGCGTGCTCGTCACGACGCTCACGAAGAAGATGGCCGAGGAGCTCACCGACTTCCTCGGCGAACATGGCGTGCGCGTGCGATACCTGCACTCCGACGTCGACACGCTGCGTCGCGTCGAGCTGCTCACCGAGCTGCGCGCGGGGGTCTACGACGTACTCGTCGGCATCAACCTGCTCCGCGAGGGTCTCGACCTCCCCGAGGTGTCGCTCGTGGCGATCCTCGACGCCGACAAGGAAGGGTTCCTGCGCTCGGGCACATCGCTCATCCAGACGATCGGCCGCGCCGCGCGCAACGTCTCCGGCGAGGTGCATATGTACGCAGACACGGTCACCGACTCGATGCACAACGCCATCGAGGAGACGAACCGGCGCCGTGACAAGCAGATCGCCTACAACCTCGAGAACGGCATCGACCCGCAGCCCCTCCGCAAGCGCATCGCCGACATCACCGAGGTGCTCGCCCGCGAGGCGTCCGACACCGATCGGATGCTCAGGGGCAAGGCGGCTGCGAAGACCAAGTCGGGGAAGGGCAAGTCGCCGACGCCGGGTCTGCGCCGCGAGGGCATCGCGGCCGAGGGCGCCGAGCAGCTCGAGGCGACGATCGCCGACCTCTCCGACCAGATGCTCGCGGCGGCGGGCGAACTCAAGTTCGAGCTCGCCGCACGCCTCCGCGACGAGGTGCAGGAGATGAAGAAGGAGCTTCGCGCGATGGAGCGCGCGGGCCACGCCTGACCCTTCGACGGAGCTCAGGGACCGGGGCTCGACGGAGCTCAGGGATCGGGACGAGAGCTGCCCCCGGAGACCGCGTCAGGGGCAGGTCATGAGGGGCTTCGGCCCCGTGCGGTCGAACGTGTGGAGCGTCATGGGCTTGCCGCACAGGGGGCACGCGCGCTCGGCGCGCTCCTGGACCGACGGCGGAGGAGTCGTCTCGTAGGGGCCGACCGCTGCGGGGCCGGCGAGCTTGATGAGGCGCGAGTTGAACCAGGCGTACCACCCGCCCGCCTCCCGTACTCGTTCGCGCAGGCTCGGCTGGGGGGAGGGGGTCTCATCGCTCACGATGCTTAGTGTACTAAACATTAGCGGGTGTAGGATCGATTTCGTGGATCCCCGTGACGACCTGCTCAAGCTCGAGAACCAGCTGTGCTTCGCTCTCGTGACGGCGGCGCGCAACGTCGTCGCGCTCTACCGGCCCGTGCTCGAGCCGCTCAGGCTCACGCATCCGCAGTACCTCGTGATGCTCGCGCTGTGGGAGGAGTCCCCGCGGTCGCTCGGCGAGCTCGCGGACGAACTCGCGATGGAGCCCGCGACGCTGTCGCCGCTCGTGAAGCGCCTCGAGGCTCAGGGCAGGCTCACGCGCTCGCGGCGGCCGGGAGACGAGCGCGTCCTCGAGATCGCCTTGACGAACGAGGGGCGCGCGCTGCGCCGGCAGGCGCTCGAGGTCCCGCAGCAGATCATGCAGCGGACGGGGATGGATGCAGGGCAGCTCGCGGCGCTGCGCGACGGGCTCATCCCGTTCGCGGGTGGTCGCCCGCGGCGCGAGCCGCCGGCTCCGGCATCCTGATCCCCCTCGAAAGGCGCGGGACGCAATCCCAGACCCCGCGCGACGGCGTGTCACACGTATCGGCTCTGCATCGGTTCGGTGAACTTCGAATCTTTCCCTAGGCAGACTCCGAGCGATTTCCTAGGCTCACTGTCGAGGCCCGGACTCACGGCCATTGCCGCGCGCCGAGGGCATGTCCATCCGACAGAAGAGGAACGCACATGCGAATGCGGTCACACCCCGACCACACATCGTCGCCCAGCCGCCGCAGGATCGCGGCCGGAGCGATCACAGCCGTCGCCGCGCTGGCGGCGGGTCTCGTCGCCGCGGCACCCGCGCAGGCGGCGCCGACCCAGATCCAGATCCTCGCGACCAACGACTTCCACGGTCGCATCCTGGACAATACGACCAACGGCGAAGCCGGCGCCGCGGTGCTCGCGGGCGCCGTCGAGCAGCTGCGCGCCGCCAACCCGAACACCGTGTTCGCGGCAGCCGGAGACCTCATCGGCGCCTCGACGTTCGAGTCGTTCATCCAGCATGACAAGCCGACGATCGACGCCCTCAACGCAGCGGGTCTCGAAGTCTCCGCGGTGGGCAACCATGAGCTGGACCAGGGCTACAACGACCTCGTCAACCGCGTCATGGCGCCCTACAACGCGACGACCAATCCCTACGGCGGCGCGCAGTGGCAGTACATCGCGGCCAACCTGAAGATGAAGGCGACCGGCGATGACGCCGTCCCGGCCACGTGGATCAAGAACTTCGGCGACGTCCAGGTCGGCTTCGTCGGCGCCGTGACCGAGGAGCTCCCGTCGCTTGTGAGCCCCGGAGGCATCGCCGACATCGACGTCAAGGGGATCGTCGACTCGGTCAACACCGAAGCGGCCGACCTCGTCGCCAACGGCGCCGACCTCGTCGTCATGCTCGTGCACGAGGGTGCGCCCTCGACCGACTGCACGACGATGAACGCCTCGGGCAAGTGGGCCGACATCATCAACAACGTCTCGCCGAACGTCGACGCGATCGTCTCCGGCCACACGCACCTCGCGTACAACTGCTCCTTCCCCGTCCAGCAATGGGTCAACGAGGGCCGCGCCGTCACCGATCGTCCGGTCGTCTCGGCGGGGCAGTACGGCACCAACCTCAACCAGCTCGTCTACACCGTCGACGGCGCGACCGGCGTGGTCAGCGCCAAGACGCAGGCGATCCTGCCGCTCGAGCATTCGGTGCCGCCGGTCCCGCCGTCGACAACGACGACCTGGGTCGCGAACTACCCGGCCGACCCGGCGGTGCAGGCGATCGCCGACGCCGCCGCGAAGCAGGCCGACATCCTCGGCCAGCAGCCCCTCGGCAAGATCGCGGGAGCCTTCAACCGGGCACAGGCCAAGAACGCCGCAGGCGCCGTCATCGAGAACCGCGGTGGCGAGTCGACGCTCGGCAACCTCGTCGCCGAGGTGCAGCGCTGGGCCACCGAGAACCCCGAGTCGGGCTCGGCTCAGATCGCGCTCATGAACCCGGGCGGTCTCCGCACCGACATGACGGGCACCGACCCGGGCGACCAGTCGTATCCGCGCACGCTCACGTACAAGCAGGCCGCCGTGGTCCAGCCGTTCGCCAACACGCTGGTCAACCTCCAGCTCACGGGTGCGCAGCTCAAGACGGTGCTCGAGCAGCAGTGGCAGCGCGACGCCTTCAACGCCCTGCCCACGCGTCCGTTCCTGCGCCTCGGCGTCTCGGAGGGCTTCGAGTACACCTACACGCAGAAGACGGTCACCGAGACGCAGCGCGACAACCCGAGCACAGGCACGAACGAGGAGGGTCTGCAGTACCAGGCCCCCGAGGGCACGATCACGGGCATGTGGCTCAACGGCCAGCCGATCGACCTCGCCAAGACGTACTCCGTCACGGTCAACTCGTTCCTCGCCACGGGCGGCGACAACTTCCGCGAGCTCAACAACGGCACGAACAAGCGCGACACCGGCAAGATCGACCTCAGCGCGATGGTGGACTACATGGCCGCGTTCGCGTCGACGACCCCGCTCCCTGTCGACTACGCGCAGCACGCCGTCGAGGTCGCGTTCCCGGCCGGCGCGCCCACCGCGTACGACCCGGGTGCCACTGTCGCGTTCGACGTGAAGTCGTGGTCGCTGAGCACGCCGGCGGACGTCAAGGACACCGAGGTGAAGGTCTCCCTGGGCGACACCGTGCTCGGCACGTTCCCGCTAAACAACGCGATCGGCACGTCGATCTACGACGACTACGGCACGGCTTCGGTCTCAGTCGTGCTCCCGTCGACCCTGACGCCCGGCAGCAGCGTGACGCTGACGCTCACGGGCGCCAGCACGGGCACCTCGGTCGTCGTCCCGATCGCGATCGACAAGGCCGACAGCACGACCGTCGGCCTGCCGAACAAGACATTCGCCAACTCGAACGGCAACGGCGTCATCCAGTACGAGACGACCGTCACCGCGCAGTGGGGCACGCCGGTCACAGGTGTGGTCACCATCTACGACGGCGCCCAGCCGATCGCGACCGCGAACCTCACCGCGGCGAACAACGGTGTCGTCAAGATCAAGCTGCCGAAGCTCGGCAAGGGCGATCACCCGCTGTCGGCGCAGTACTCCGGAAGCGACACGGTGAAGCCGTCCACGAGCGCCACGGTGGTCGTGGTCGTCAAGTGACAGGGCTCGATCACCCGGTGTGATCGACACGCGAACGGATGCCGCGGGCCAAGCCCCGCGGCATCCGTCGTTCCGTCGATCGATCCGATGATCGCCTTCCGCTCGCCGCGCCTCCCGGCCTAGGCTCGCTGGCAAAGCGTCACTCGCCCCCAAGCTCCACCCTCGTTCGTGCCGAGAGGTAGCCGTCATGCGAACCCGCTCCACCGTTCCCCCTGCCCTGCGCCGCCGCGTCGCCCTCACCGTCGTGTCGGTCGCGGCCCTCGCGACCGCCGCACTCGTCGACTCCGACCGCGCCCAGGCCGGCACAGCGCCGGCCGCCGATTTCGGCGTCTCCTCGTGCGGCGTACCAGACACCGTTCCCGAGCCGATCGCCCCGCCCGCCGCGGCCGCCCAGGTCGATGCGCAGGCCGTGCAGACGTCAGGGCGGATCACGGCCGACTTCAATCGCGGTCGCCATCCCACGCCCTCCACGCCGGGCGGACTGTCGGTCTCGCCCGGAGCCGAGTCGACGATGACCAACTTCATCGCCGACGTGCAGCTGTGGGAGGCGCGGCGCGACACTCCGGGGACGCGGATCGCACTCGTCTACGCGGCCTCGGTGGGCGCTGACCTGACCTATGCGGCGTCCGGTCCCGACGACCCCGCCGGCAACCTCACGGCCGACGAGATCCTGGCGGTCCACCGCGACGTCCGGTCGCTGTGCACCGTGCAGCTGACAGGCCGCGACCTGCACGCCGTGCTCGAAGAGCAATGGGGACCGCTGTCCGCGAACCTCTCGTTCGCGAAGCTCGCCACCTCCAAGGACCTGACCTACGTGACGGACTACACGGCACCGGTCGGCTCGCGCATCACGCACGTCTTCTTCAAGGGTCGCGCCGTCGCGCCCGACGAGGTGTTCACGGTCGCCATGGAGGATCTGCTCGCCTCCGGCTCGTACGGGTTCCCCACGCTGCGGGATGCCACGGGGCGCGGCAACCTCGGCGGCACCAACCTGAGCGCGCTCTTCAACTGGTTCCGGGTATCGACGATCGCCTCGCCCGATTACGCGCAGCGCTCGATCGGCGTGACCGTCGTGCCGCGGGCTCCCGGCGGAGTCGTCTCCGGCGCTCCCATCCGCGTCGATCTCTCATCGCTGGAGTTCACGACGAACGAGCCGCGGGCGACGGAGGCGCGCATCACATTCGGAGCGAACACCGACCAGTGGAGCCGCACGATCGACCCGTCGCTCGTACGGAACACCGACGAAGCCGGCCGCGCGTCGGTCTTCCCGACCGTCCACGGCTCGGGCGTCGTCCCGATGCACATCACGACCTACACGGGCACGGCGTTCACCGTCCCGCTGACGATCGAGGAAGGCAGCTTCGAGCGCGCCCCGACGACGACCTGGGCCACCCCGAGCACACTCCACGCGAAGGAGGGGACGCCGGTGACGCTCACGGTGCAGGTGGGGTCGCCGGGTCCGACCGGCGTCATCGGCGAGGTCTCGATCTACGACGGCGGCAAGGCGAAGTCGATCGCGTGGTCACCGCTTCCCGCCGACGGAAGCGGTCGCGTGACCGTGACGCTCCCGCAGCTGTCGAAGGGCCTGCACCTGATCTGGGTGAAGTACCTCGGGTCGCAGCTGCAGGAGCCGTCCCAGTCCAAGCGGGTGCCGGTGGTGGTGTGGTGAGGCCGCTTCGCCGCCGGCGAACACGCCCCGGGCCGCGTGTCGGAGGCCCCGCCTAGACTTGTCGGGTGCCCATCGTCCCTGTCGTCGCGCCCGCAAACAGCAGTTCCCGTAGCGCCGTGAAGCCCTCTTCGCTGGGCCAGCTCAGCGTGCGCGGCGCGCGCGTGCACAACCTGAAAGACGTCGATCTCGACATCCCGCGCGACTCGCTCGTGGTCTTCACCGGCCTGTCCGGCTCGGGCAAGTCGAGCCTCGCGTTCGACACGATCTTCGCCGAGGGCCAGCGCCGGTACGTCGAGTCGCTGAGCGCCTACGCGCGCCAGTTCCTCGGTCAGGTCGACCGTCCCGACGTCGACTTCATCGAAGGCCTCTCGCCGGCCGTCAGCATCGATCAGAAGTCCACGAACCGCAACCCGCGCTCGACGGTCGGCACGATCACCGAGATCCACGACTACATGCGCCTCCTGTGGGCGCGCATCGGCGTGCCGCACTGCCCGGAATGCGGCGAGGTCATCCAGCGCCAGACGGTGCAGCAGATCGCGGATCAGCTCATGGACCTGCCCGACCGCACCCGGTACCAGATCGTCGCCCCGGTCGTCTCGCAGAAGAAGGGCGAGTTCGTCGACCTCTTCAAGGAGCTCGGCGCCAAGGGCTACGCGCGCGCGATCGTCGACGGCGAGCTCATCCAGCTGGCCGAGCCGCCCGTGCTCAAGAAGAGCTACAAGCACGACATCGCCGTCGTCATCGACCGCCTCGTCGCGAGCCCCGACATCCTGAGCCGCGTCACCGACTCCGTCGAGACGGCCCTCGGGCTCGCGGGCGGCATCGTGCAGGTCAACTTCGTCGACGAAGAGGGGGATGCCGCGTGGCAGAGCTTCTCCGAGAAGCTCGCGTGCCCCAACGGCCACCCCCTGCAGCTCACCGAGATCGAGCCGCGCACCTTCTCGTTCAATGCGCCCTTCGGCGCGTGCCCCGCCTGTTCGGGACTCGGCACCCGCATGTCGGTCGACGTCGACCTCATGCTCGGCGACGAGGAGCTCTCGATCCGCGAGGGCGTGCTCATCCCGTGGACGACCCAGGGCAAGGGACTGTTCCAGTACTACGAGCGCCTTCTCGAGGGGCTCGCCGTCGACCTCGGCTTCTCGCTCGACACCCCGTGGCGCATGCTGCCGGCGGCCGTGAAAGAGGCCGTGCTGCGCGGCGAGAACTACAAGGTCACGGTGCGGTGGAAGAACCGGTACGGCCGCGAGATGCGCTACTCCTCGGGCTTCGAGGGCGTCGTGCCCTACATCGAGCGCCAGTACATGCAGGCCGAGTCCGACACGCAGCGCCAGCGTTGGGCCGACTACCTCCGCGAGGTGCCGTGCCCCGTCTGCAACGGCGACCGTCTCAAGCCCGAGGTGCTCGCGGTGCTCGTGCACGGCCACTCCATCGCGGATGCCTCGCGCCTGAGCCTCGCCGAGGCACAGGAGTACTTCGCGCAGCTCGAGCTGACGCCGCGCGAGGCCGTCATCGCGGCGCAGGTGCTCCGCGAGATCCGGCTGCGCCTCGACTTCCTCATCCAGGTCGGGCTCAACTACCTCAACCTGAGCCGCTCCGCGGGCTCGCTGTCCGGCGGCGAGGCGCAGCGCATCCGGCTCGCGACGCAGATCGGCTCGGGCCTGACGGGTGTGCTGTACGTGCTCGACGAGCCGTCGATCGGCCTGCACCAGCGCGACAACCGGCGCCTCATCGAGACGCTCGTCAAGCTCCGCGACCTCGGCAACACGCTGATCGTCGTCGAGCACGACGAAGAGACGATCCACGCGGCCGACTGGATCGTCGACATCGGCCCGCGGGCCGGGGTCGACGGGGGAGAGGTCGTGCACTCGGGGCCGCTCGCGTCGCTCCTGG
The DNA here is from genome assembly GCF_044325405.1 of Microbacterium alkaliflavum. Lineage (NCBI taxonomy): Bacteria > Bacillati > Actinomycetota > Actinomycetes > Micrococcales > Microbacteriaceae > Microbacterium > Microbacterium alkaliflavum. The sequence goes on from NZ_JBIQWL010000009.1 coordinate 108,284, forward strand.
AAGACCGTGCCTCGATCACGGCCGACTACCTGTCCGGCCGCCGCGAGATCCCGACGCCGAAGACGCGGCGCAAGATCGACAGGAGCCGCAAGATCTCGGTCGTCGGCGCGCGCGAGAACAACCTCAAGGACGTGACGGTCGACTTCCCGCTGGGCGTGCTGACGGCCGTCACGGGAGTCAGCGGCTCAGGCAAGTCGTCGCTCGTCAACGACATCCTCTACGAGGTGCTCGCGGCGCGCCTCAACGGTGCGCGTCGCGTGGCCGGCAAGCACACGCGGGTCACCGGCACCGACGACCTCGACAAGGTCGTGCACGTCGACCAGGGGCCGATCGGCCGCACTCCGCGGTCCAACCCCGCCACCTACACGGGCGTCTTCGACCGCATCCGCACCCTGTTCAGCGAGACGCCCGAGGCGAAGGTGCGCGGCTATCAGCCGGGCCGCTTCAGCTTCAACGTCAAGGGCGGCCGGTGCGAGGCGTGCGCGGGCGACGGCACGATCAAGATCGAGATGAACTTCCTCCCCGACGTCTACGTCGACTGCGAGGTCTGCCACGGCAAGCGGTACAACCGCGACACCCTGGCCGTGCACTACAAGGGCAAGAACATCGCCGAAGTGCTCGAGATGCCGATCTCGGAGGCCGCCGAGTTCTTCGAGCCGATCCAGGCGATCCATCGCTACCTCCGCACGCTCGTCGACGTCGGGCTCGGCTACGTGCGCCTCGGGCAGTCCGCCACCACGCTGTCGGGCGGTGAGGCGCAGCGCGTCAAGCTCGCGACCGAGCTCCAGCGCCGCAGCAACGGGCGCAGCATCTACGTGCTCGACGAGCCGACGACGGGCCTGCACTTCGAAGACGTGCGACGCCTCCTCGAGGTGCTGAACGGGCTCGTCGACAAAGGCAACACGGTCATCGTCATCGAGCACAACCTCGACGTCATCAAGTCGGCCGACTGGATCATCGACCTGGGGCCCGAGGGCGGTTCGGGCGGCGGCGAGATCATCGCGAAGGGCACGCCGGAGCAGGTCGCGCGCGTCGAGGCCAGCCACACGGGAGCGTTCCTCGCGGAGGTGCTCGGGGTCTCGCGCGAGACCGCCGAAGTCCGCAAGGCCGGCTGAGCCCGATGGGCGTCGCCACCCGCACCCCGACCGTCGCCTACAAGCCCAAGCCGGGGGAGATCCCGACCAATCCCGGCGTGTATCGCTTCCGCGACGCCGAGGGCCGGGTGCTGTACGTCGGCAAGGCCAAGAACCTCCGCGCGCGTCTGTCGAACTACTTCGCTCCGCTGCACACGCTGCACGAGCGCACGCGGCGCATGGTGACGACCGCGGCATCCGTCGAGTGGACGGTCGTGGCGAGCGACGTCGACTCGCTGCAGCTCGAGTACCAGTGGATCAAGGAGTTCGATCCGCCCTTCAACGTGCGGTACAAGGACGACAAGTCCTACCCGCACATGGCGATCACCCTCGCCGACGAGGCGCCGCGCGTCATCGTGACGCGCAACCGCCGCATCAAGGGTGCGAAGTACTTCGGGCCCTATCCGAAGGTCTGGGCCGTGCACGACACGATCGACCTCATGATCAAGGTCTTCCCGATCCGCACGTGCAGCGACTCGTCGTACAAGAAGGCCATGGCGACAGGCCGGCCGTGCTTCCCGGGGCAGATCGGCCGCTGCGGCGGGCCGTGCTCCATGAAGGTCACGATCGACGAGCACCGCGCGATCGTCGACGACTTCATCGCGTTCATGTCCGGCGGCGACCAGCGCTTCACGCGCGAGCTCACGGCGCGCATGCGCGAGGCATCCGCCGCCATGGACTACGAGTCCGCCGCCGTCTATCGCGACAAGCTGCAGGCGATCGACGCCGTGCTGAACAAGAGCGCGCTCGTGCTGACCGCCGACACCGACGCCGACCTGTTCGGCATCGCCGAGGACGAGCTGGCCGCGACGGTGCAGCACTTCGTGATCCGCGGCGGCCGCGTGCGCGGTGTGCGCGCCACGACGATCGAGAAGGAGCTCGACATCACCGGCGCCGACCTCGTCGACCAGGTGCTGCAGCGCACGTACGGCGGAGCGACGGGCGCAGACATCCCGAAGCAGGTGCTCGTGCCGGCGCTGCCCGAAGACGCCGCGGAGCTCGAGGCGTGGCTGCGCGAGCGGCGGGGCCGCAACGTGAGCATCCAGGTCGCGCAGCGTGGGCAGAAGGCCGAGCTCATGAAGACGGCGACGCTCAACGCGCAGCAGGCGCTCATGCTGCACAAGACGCGCCGCACAAGCGACTACGTCGCACGCACACAGGCTCTCACCGACCTGCAGGAGGCCCTCGACCTGGCCGAGGCTCCGCTGCGCATCGAATGCTTCGACGTCTCGCACCTCGGCGGCACGAACGTCGTCGCCTCGATGGTCGTCTTCGAGGACGGGCTGCCGCGCAAAGACCAGTACCGCTCGTTCAAGGTCGACGAGACGACCGACGACACCGACTCGCTGTACCAGGTGCTCACGCGGCGCCTGGCGCACATCGACCGAGACGACCCACCCGGCGGCGGAGAGGCGGATGCCGCGGCCGCGGCCGTGAGCGACGACGACGGCGTCGTGACCGAGCGTCGCCGGCCACGGTTCGCGTACCGCCCGCAGCTGCTCGTCGTCGACGGCGGCCAGCCGCAGGTCGAGGCCGCGGCGCGCGCCCTGCGCGACGCGGGGCACGACGGCGACATCGCGCTGTGCGGCATCGCGAAGCGGCTCGAAGAGGTGTGGATGCCGGGGGAGGACTTCCCCGTCATCCTGCCGCGCACGAGCGAGGCGCTGTACCTCCTGCAGCGCCTCCGCGACGAGGCGCACCGCTTCGCCATCACGCACCAGCGCAAGCGCCGCCGGCGCGACATCCAGAGCGTCCTGGCGGAGGTGCCCGGACTCGGCGAGGCCCGCATCCGCGCCATCCTGCGCCACTTCGGCTCGGTGGCCGCCCTCAAGCAGGCGACGACCGAGCAGATCGAGGAGCTGCCCGGCGTGGGGCCCAAGCTCGCAGCATCCATCCATTCGCATCTTTCCGAGCCGTAGGCCTGCCGAGCCCTCCCGCCGAGTCGATAGGCTGAAAAGCAGACGATGGGGGTGGTCATGACGGACGAATCGCCGCGCGATGCGGGCGAGGTGCTGATCGTCACGGGCATGTCGGGGGCCGGCCGGTCGACAGCGGCCGACGCACTGGAAGACCTCGACTGGTACGTCGTCGACAACCTTCCCCCGCAGATGCTCAAGCCCCTGCTCGACCTCACGGGCATCGCCGGGGGAGCGCTGCCCAGAGTGGCCGTCGTCGTCGACGTGCGCGGGCGCACCCTCTTCGCCGGGCTTCCCGACGTGACGCGGGCCCTCCGCGACGCGCGCCAGCATGTCCGGGTGCTCTTCCTGGATGCCTCCGACGACGTCCTCGTGCGACGCTTCGAGGCGGTGCGCCGCCCGCACCCCCTGCAGGGCGACGGCACGATCCTCGACGGGATCCACCGCGAGCGGGAGCGTCTGCGGCCCGTGCGCGAGAGCGCCGACATGATCGTCGACACGTCGACCTACAACATCCACCAACTCGCGACGCACATCGCCGACCTCTTCGCAGAGTCGGGCAGCGCGAAGCACACGCTGACGATCCAGAGCTTCGGGTTCAAGTACGGGCTGCCGCCCGACGCCGACCTGGTCGCCGACATGCGGTTCCTCCCCAACCCGTTCTGGGAGGAGAGCCTGCGGGCGCTCACGGGCGAGGACGAGCCGGTGCGGGAGTACGTGCTCGAACAGGACGGCGCCCGCGAATTCCTGGATGCCTACGCCACAGCCCTCGTCCCCGTGCTCGAGGGGTATCAGCGTGAGAACAAGCGCCATTCCGTCGTCGCCGTCGGGTGCACCGGCGGCAAGCACCGCTCGGTCGTCATGGCGCGGGAACTCGCCGCGCGACTGTCGCAGGTGTCCGGCGTCGCCGTGCGGATCAAGCACCGCGACCTCGGCCGCGAGTAGGCTGGAGCGTCGTTCCCCCACCCCTGACCACGAGGAGACCTGTGTCGCTGACCGCCGACGTCAAAGCCGAGCTGACCGCCGTCCGCGACCCGCGTCCCACCGCGCGCGTCGCCGAACTGACGTCGCTGCTGCGGTTCTCGGGCGGTCTGCACTCCATCGCCAACCGCGTCGCGGTCGAGGCGGAGCTGGAGTCCGACATCCTCGCGCGCCGCGTCGCGCGGGACCTCGTCGAGATCTACGGCGTGCGCCCCGAACTGGTGCACGTGCAGGGCTCCGGCGCGCGCTCGGGGAGCCACTACGCCGTGCGCGTCATCGAGGGCGGCGAGACGCTCGCCCGTCAGACGGGCCTGCTCGACCAGCGCCGCCGGCCCGTGCGCGGTCTTCCCAACAAGCTCACGACGGGCTCGCGCCCCGATCTCGCCGCCGTCTGGCGCGGTGCGTTCCTCGCCTCCGGGTCGCTCAGCGAGCCCGGTCGCTCCGCGGCGCTCGAGATCTCCTGCCCCTCGGGCGAGGCCGCGATGGCGCTCGTCGGCGCCGCCCACCGCCTCGGCATCGCCGCGAAGGCGCGTGAAGTGCGCGGCGTGCCCCGGGTCGTCGTTCGCGAGGCCGAGGCGATCCGCCAGGCCCTCGCCGCGATGGGCGCCATCCGCGCCGCGACCGAGTGGGATCAGCTGCGCCAGCGCCGCGAGGTGCGGGCGGGCGTCAACCGTCTCGTCAACTTCGACGACGCCAACCTGCGCCGCTCGGCGCAGGCGGCCGTCGCGGCGTGCGCACGCGTCGAGCGCGCCCTCGAGATCCTCGGCGACGAGGTGCCCGACCACCTGGCCGAGGCGGGCGCCCTGCGCCTCGCCCACCGCGACGCGAGCCTCGACGAGCTCGGCCACCACGCCGACCCGCCCCTCACGAAGGACGCCGTCGCCGGCCGCATCCGGCGCCTCCTCGCGATGGCCGACAAGAAGGCCGAAGTCGACGGCATCCCGGGCACCGAGGCGGCAGTGCCGGCGGGTGCCGCCGACTGATCGGTGACGGATGCCCGGCCATCAGGCATCCGCCCCGTTGCGGGTCGTCATGCGGGGAAGCAAGCCCTCTTCCGCCGCGTTGCGCCTCACTAGGATGAACTGGTCACCCTCGCTGACGCCGGGGATCTCCTGGCGCAGCGCCGACAGGAAGAAGAGAAAATGGCGAAGTACACGCTGCCCGATCTGCCTTACGACTACGCCGCTTTGGAGCCGCACATCAGCGGCAAGATCATGGAGCTGCACCACAGCAAGCACCACCAGGCGTACGTCACCGGCGCGAACACTGCCCTCGAGCAGCTCGCGGAGGCGCGCGAGAGCGGCAACCTGGCGAACGTCAACAAGCTCGAGAAGGACCTCGCGTTCCACCTCGGCGGTCATGTGAACCACTCGATCTTCTGGACCAACCTCTCGCCCGAGGGCGGCGGCCAGCCCGAGGGCGAGCTCGCAGCGGCCATCGACGAGTTCTTCGGCGGCTTCGACAAGTTCCAGGCGCACTTCACGGCCGCGGCCAACGGGATCCAGGGCTCGGGCTGGGCCGTCCTCAGCTGGGACCCGATCGGCGAGCAGCTGATCATCCAGCAGCTGTTCGACCAGCAGGGTAACACCGCCCAGGGCACGATCCCGATCTTCCAGCTCGACATGTGGGAGCACGCCTTCTACCTCGACTACCTCAACGTCAAGGCCGACTACGTCAAGGCCGTCTGGAACATCGCCAACTGGCAGAACGTCGCGCAGCGGCTCCAGGCCGCCCGTGAGAAGACCGCGGGCCTGCTGGTACTGTCATAGCAAGTGCGGCCGTCCCGGCGGATCCGCCGCCGGGACGCCGTTGTCCACTCGTCTGAAACTGCAACAACCGCGCACTCGCGCATGACACCTTCAGGAGAAATTCCGTGACTGTCAAGATCGGAATCAACGGCTTCGGCCGTATCGGACGCAACTACCTCCGCGCGGCTCTCGCGCAGGGCGCTGACCTCGACATCGTCGCTGTCAACGACCTCACCGACAACAAGACGCTCGCGCACCTGCTCAAGTACGACTCGATCCTGGGCCGTCTCGACCAGGAGGTCTCGTACACGGAGGACTCCATCACGGTCGGCGACAAGACGATCAAGGTCTTCGAAGAGCGCGACCCCGCGAACCTCCCCTGGGGCGAGCTCGGTGTCGACATCGTCATCGAGTCGACGGGCCGCTTCACCAAGGCCGTCGACGCCAAGAAGCACATCGACGGTGGCGCCAAGAAGGTTCTGATCTCGGCCCCCGCGAACGGCGAGGACGGCACGTTCGTCATCGGCGCGAACGAGGACCAGTACGACCCCGAGAACCACAACATCATCTCGAACGCGTCGTGCACGACGAACTGCCTCGCGCCGCTGGCCAAGGTGCTGAACGACGAGTTCGGCATCGTCAAGGGCCTCATGACGACGGTCCACGCGTACACCGCGGACCAGAACCTCCAGGACGGCCCGCACAGCGACCTGCGTCGTGCCCGCGCCGCCGCCCTCAACATCGTCCCGACCTCGACGGGCGCCGCCAAGGCCATCGGCCTCGTGCTCCCCGAGCTGAAGGGCAAGCTCGACGGCTTCGCCCTCCGCGTCCCGGTGCCCACCGGGTCGGCCACCGACCTCACGGTCGAGCTCGAGCGCGAGGTCTCGGTCGACGAGATCAAGGCCGCCTACAAGGCTGCCGCCGAGGGTCCCCTCAAGGGCATCCTCAAGTACACGGAGGACGAGATCGTCTCGAGCGACATCGTCACCGACGCCCACTCCTGCATCTTCGACGCGGGCCTGACGCGCGTCATCGGCAACCAGGTCAAGGTCGTCGGCTGGTACGACAACGAGTGGGGCTACTCGAACCGCCTCGTCGACCTGACTGAGATCGTCGCCGAGAAGCTCTGATCGCATAATCATGGCTCTGCGCACCCTCGATTCGCTGGGTTCGCTGGCCGGCAAGCGCGTCATCGTCCGTGCTGACCTCAATGTGCCTCTCCAGGCCGGGGTCATCACGGACGATGGCCGTGTGCGGGCCACGCTCCCCACGCTGAACGCCCTCATCCACCAGGGCGCCCGCGTCATCGTCTGCTCGCACCTGGGTCGTCCCGACGGTGCGCCCGACCCGAAGTACAGCCTCGAGCCGGTCGCGCAGCGCCTCTCCGAGCTCCTCGGCAAGCCGGTCGCGTTCGCGCGCGACACCGTCGGCGAATCCGCCCGCGAGGCCGTCGCGGCGCTCGAGGACGGCGACGTCGCGGTCATCGAGAACCTCCGGTTCAACCCGGGCGAGACCGCGAAGGACGAGGCCGAGCGCCGCGCCTTCGCGGAGCAGCTCGCCGAGCTCGGCGAGGTGCTCGTGTCCGACGGCTTCGGCGTCGTCCACCGCAAGCAGGCCTCGGTCTACGACCTCGCGCAGATCCTGCCGTCGGCGGCGGGCTTCCTGATCGAGAAGGAGGTCGACGTGCTCGACCGCCTCACGGAGAACCCGGAGCGCCCCTACACGGTCGTACTCGGCGGCTCGAAGGTCAGCGACAAGCTCGGTGTCATCGCGCACCTCCTGCCCCGCGCCGACAAGATCCTCGTCGGCGGCGGCATGATGTTCACGTTCCTCGCGGCGCAGGGCTACAAGGTCGGCAAGAGCCTCCTCGAAGAGGATCAGATCGACACCGTCAAGGGCTACATGGCGACGGCGCAGGAGAAGGGCGTCGAGCTCATCCTCCCGGTCGACACCGTGGTCGCTGCGGCGTTCTCGGCGGATGCCGACCGTGCCGAGACCGACGCGGACTCGATCGAGGACACCCCGATCGGCCCCGACGCGCTGGGCCTCGACATCGGCCCGAAGACGTCGGAGGCCTTCGCGGACGCGATCCGCACCTCGACGACGGTCTTCTGGAACGGCCCCATGGGCGTGTTCGAGATGGCGCCGTTCGCCGCGGGCACGAAGGCCGTCGCGGAGGCGCTCACCGAGGCCTCCGGTCTCAGTGTCGTCGGCGGCGGCGACTCGGCGGCCGCCGTGCGTCAGCTCGGCTTCGCAGACGACCAGTTCGGTCACATCTCGACGGGCGGAGGCGCGAGCCTCGAGTTCCTGGAAGGCAAGAAGCTCCCCGGACTGGAGGTCCTCGGATGGCAGTGAACGGCCGCACCCCGCTTCTCGCGGGCAACTGGAAGATGAACCTCGACCACCTGCAGGCGGTCGCGTTCGTCCAGAAGCTCCACTGGACGCTCAAGGATGCCAAGCACGAGGACGGCTCGGTCGAGGTCGCGGTCTTCCCGCCCTTCACCGACCTGCGCACCGTGCAGACGCTCCTCGACGCCGACAAGATCCCATTCGCACTCGGCGCTCAGGACCTGTCGACGAAGGACTCCGGCGCCTACACGGGTGAGGTCTCGGGCGCGTTCCTCGCGAAGCTCGACGCGCGGTACGTCATCATCGGCCACTCCGAGCGCCGCCAGTACCACGCCGAGACCGACGAGGTCGTGGCGGCGAAGGTCCAGGCGGCGCTGCGCCACGGGCTCGTCCCCGTGATCTGCGTCGGCGAGACGCTGGAGGAGCGCGAGGAGTCGGGACCGACCGCGGTCTCCGTCGCGCAGCTCCAGGCGGCGCTGGAGGGCGTTCCGGCCGATGCCGACTTCGTCGTCGCCTACGAGCCCGTCTGGGCCATCGGCACGGGGCAGGTCGCCTCGCCCGAGCAGGCGCAGGAGGTGTGCGTCGCGCTGCGCGACGTCATCGCCGGCAAGCTGGGAGCGGATGCTGCGGCCCGCACGCGCATCCTCTACGGCGGATCGGTCAAGTCGGGCAACATCGCGAGCTTCATGCGCGAGCCCGACGTCGACGGTGCCCTCGTGGGCGGCGCGAGCCTCGTCGTCGACGAGTTCGCGGCGATCATCCGCTACCAGAAACACGTCGGGGTCTGACCCGCCCGGTATACTCGTCCTTTGTGCGACCGCAAGGACGCATCTTCATGCTCGTGCGATCCGCGGAGGATCGCAGCGAAAGGCTACAACGACAGTGCAGATCCTCGAGTTCGTCCTGCAGGTGCTTCTCGGCATCACGAGTCTCCTGCTGACCCTTCTGATCCTGCTCCACAAGGGTCGCGGCGGTGGCCTCTCCGACATGTTCGGCGGCGGGCTCACGTCCGCCCTCGGGTCGTCGGGGCTCGCGGAGCGCAACCTCAACCGGTTCACGGTGATTCTCGCGCTCGCGTGGTTCGTCTCCATCGTGGCCCTCGGGCTCATCACGAAGTTCCAGGGGCTCTGATGGCCACCGGAGGAAACGCCATTCGCGGCACGCGCGTCGGCGCGGGCCCCATGGGCGAGCAGGACCATGGCTTCCACGCCGAGCGCGTCTCGATCTCGTATTGGGACGCCCTCGGCAACGAGACGGTGCGGTACTTCGCGGCGGGCATCCCCGACGAGGAAATCCCCGACGTCATCGATTCGCCGCACTCGGGACTTCCCGCGGGCCGCGACAAGGAGAACCCGCCGGCCGTCGCCAAGACCGAGCCGTACAAGACGCACCTCGCGTATGTGAAGGAGCGTCGCACCGAGGAAGAGGCGGAAGCCCTCCTCGACGACGCCCTGACGCAGCTGCGCCAGCGTCGCGGCGAGGACTGACCCCGCAAGACATACGCAAGAAGGGCCGCCCGAGAGGGCGGCCCTTCTTGCGTATGTCTCTACGCCGAGGTCAGTACTCGCCGGTGATCAGCTCGTGCGGCACCTGGGAGGCGGCGGCCTCGTCGACGAAGAAGATCGTGCGACGGCGACCCTTCGCGCCGGCGGCCGGGACGCTGTGATAGCTCGCGCCCGCGAGGGCGAGGCCGAGCGCGGATGCCTTGTCGGAGCCCGACATCACGAGCCACACGCGCTGCGACGAGTTGATGACGGGGCGCGTCATCGTGACGCGCTCGGGCGGCGGCTTGGGGGAGTCGCGCACGGGCAGCACGGCCTCGTCGGTCACGCGGATCTCGTGCCGATCGGGGAAGAGCGACGCGATGTGCGCATCGGGCCCGACACCGAGGAAGCACACGTCGAACGAAGGCCACGCGTCGTCGCCGTGGTCGGGACGGAAGCGCGCGAGCTCCTCCGCGTACGCCGCGGACGCGGCATCCAGATCGATCCCCTCGTCGCTCGCGGCGATCGAGTGGATGTTGCCGTCGGGAAGGTCGAGCGCGTCGAGGAGAGCCTCGCGGGCCTGCTTCTCGTTGCGATCCGGGTGCGCGCGCGGGACGAAGCGCTCGTCGCTCCACCAGAAGTGCACGCGCGACCAGTCGACCTTGCCGAGGCGGGGATGCCGCCCGGCCGCCGCGAGCACGGCCGAGCCCATGGAGCCGCCGGTCAGCGACACGTGGGCGTCGCGCCCGTCTTCGGTGATCTTGGCGAGCCGGTTCAGGAACCGCGCGGATACCTGCTCGGCCAGCGTCGCAGGGTCCGGGCTGATGACGACGCGCTTCTCACTCCAGAACTCAGCCATGAGCCTCCTGCGACAGGGGCTGCCCCACAAGCTGCCAGCCCTCGGTGATCACTCGACCATACAGGAGGTCGGGATCGAGGCGACGGAGCTCCTCGGCGAGGCACTCCCGCAGCGTGCGGCGCGGCAGAACCAGGTCGTGATCGGGCTGACCCGGCTGGCTCAGGCACGCGATCGCGGGCGACGAGCGCTCGAGCAGGATGTCGCCGCTCGCGCGGGCGAGCCGCACCGACTTGATGCCGTCGTGCCACTCGTCGGCGGGCAGATACTGCCAGTCGACCTGGACGTCGAGCATGAGCCGCAGCCACGCGGCGAGCAGCGCCGTCGAGGGCGAGCTCGACGCACCCCGCACCTCGACGGCCGTGATCGGCTCGTAGGGCGGCTGGTCGAGCACGGCGGCGAGCTGCTCGCGCCAGTGCGTCAGGCGCGTCCACGAGAGGTCGGTGTCGCCGGGCGCGTGGTTCTGGCCGAGGTGGGCGAGGCGGTGGCTCTCGTACGGCCGGGTCGAGGCATCCGTGATCCGTCGCTGCGCGATCCTGCCGAGCGGCGAGGCCGACGGGACGGCGGGCGGGTTGTCGGGCCACCAGACCACGACGGGCGCGTCGGGCAGGAGGAGTCCCGTGACGAGGCTCTCGGTGTTGGATGCCGCGGCGCCGTACGCCTGCACGACGACGACCTCGCTCGCGCCGGCGTCGCCGCCGACGCGGATCTGCGCGTCCAGGCGCGGCTCCGCGTCGCGGTCGCCGAACATGAGCACGATGACGCGCATCGGGTGCTCGCGCGACGCGTCGTTGGCGGCCTCGATGGCCTCCTCCTCCGCGCCGTGTCGCGTGGCGATCACGAGCGTGAGCACGCGGCCGAGGGCGACGGCGCCGCCCTCCTCGCGCACGTCGATGAGGGCGCGCGAGATCTTGCTGACCGTCGTGTCGGGGAGTTCGATGATCACGGCCGCCTCCAGGTCCGTCCGTCGCGGGCAAGGAGCTCGTCGGCGGATGCCGGACCCCACGAGCCGGGGGAGTACTGGTCGAGCGGACCGCCCTCGGTGTCCCAGAACTTCTCGAACGGGTCGAGGATCTTCCAGGACAGCTCGACCTCTTCGTGCCGCGGGAACAGCGGCGGGTCGCCGAGGAGGACGTCGAGGATGAGTCGCTCGTACGCCTCGGGGCTCGCCTCGGTGAACGCGTGGCCGTAGCCGAAGTCCATCGTGACGTCGCGCACCTGCGTGCCGGCGCCGGGTACCTTCGAGCCGAAGCGCAGCGTCACGCCCTCGTCGGGCTGCACGCGGATGACGAGCGCGTTCTGGCCGAGCTCCGACGTCTGGCTGCGCGAGAACAGGTGCTGCGGCGCGCGCTTGAAGACGACGGCGATCTCGGTGACGCGGCGACCGAGCCGCTTGCCGGCGCGGAGATAGAACGGCACCCCGGCCCAGCGGCGCGTGTTGATCTCGAGCTTGAGCGCCGCGTAGGTCTCGGTCGTCGAGTCGGGGGCCATGCCGTCCTCGTCGAGGAAGCCGAGAACCTTCTCGCCGCCCTGCCAGCCGCCCGCGTACTGACCGCGCGCGGCCGCCTCGGAGAGGTCCTCCGGCAGCGTGACGGCGGCGAGCACTTTCTCCTTCTCCGCGCGGAGGTCCGCCGCATTGAACGTGATGGGCTCTTCCATCGCCGTCAGCGCCATCAGCTGCAGCAGGTGGTTCTGGATGACGTCGCGCGCAGCGCCGACGCCGTCGTAGTAGCCTGCGCGACCGCCGACGCCGATGTCCTCGGCCATCGTGATCTGCACGTGGTCGACGTAGTTGCGGTTCCAGATCGGCTCGTAGAGCTCGTTGGCGAAGCGCAGCGCCAGGATGTTCTGGACCGTCTCCTTGCCGAGGTAATGGTCGATGCGGAAGATCGAGTCCGTCGGGAATGTCGAGCGGAGGACGTCGTTGAGCTGACGCGCCGACTCGAGGTCGTGACCGAACGGCTTCTCGATGACGACGCGTCGCCAGCGGTTGTCACCGTCGGCCGTGTCGTCGACGAGACCCGAGGACTTCAGCTGCGCGGCGACCTCGGCGAAGTCCTTCGGCGGGATCGACAGGTAGTACGCATGGTTGCCCATCGTGCCGCGCTCGACGTCGAGCTTCTCGACGGTCTCGCGCAGGCGCCGGAAGGCGTCGGCGTCGTCGAACGTGCCCGAGACGAACCGGATGCCCTGCAGCAGCTGGTTCCACGTCTCTTCGCGGTACTCGGTGCGCGCGTACTGCTTGACGGCCTCGTGCACGACCTGCGCGAAGTCCTGGTCCTCCCAGTCGCGGCGCGCGAAGCCGACGAGGGCGAAGCCCGGGGGCAGCAGGCCGCGGTTGGCGAGGTCGTACACGGCGGGCATGAGCTTCTTGCGGGACAGGTCACCTGTCACGCCGAAGATGACGAGCGCACTCGGACCCGCGATGCGGTTGAGGCGCCGATCATCCGGGTCGCGCAGGGGATTGTGCCCGCGCGAGATCTCCACGGTCATCGGAAAAGAGCTCCTACTGGATGGCCTCGAAGAGCGCGAGCACCTCGGGCTGGGGGTCGGTGAGGGTGATGGTGACGACGGGGCGGCCGTGGCCCTTCGAGAGGACCGAGGCGTCGCCGGCGGCCTGAGCCTCGATGAGCTGGCCGAACGTGAACGGGCGGCCGGGGATCTCGAGATCGACGTCGGTTCGGGCGAGGACCTGCACGAACACTCCGTTCGCGGGGCCGCCCTTGTGGTACTGGCCCGTCGAGTGGAGGAACCGCGGGCCCCAGCCGAACGTCGTGGGGCGACCGGAGTCGGCGGCGATGAGCTCGCGGAGGCCCTCGAGCTGCGGCAGCTCGAGGCGATCGACGTACGCCTGGATCGACACGTAGCCGTCGTCGGGGAGCTCGGCCCAGAGGGCGTCGAGCACGCCTCCGACGGTGCCCGACGCGGCGAGGGCCGGGTCGGAGACCCGCACCTCGAAGCCCTCGGCCGTGAAGGCGGGGGCGGCCGGCTCCGGTCGCGCGTCGAGGAGTCCTCGGGCCGCGGCCTTGGCCGACTCGACGTCGGGCTGATCGAACGGGTTGATGCCGAGCATCCGCCCCGCGATCGCCGTCGCGTACTCCCACACGATGAACTGTCCGCCGAGCGAGCCGCTCACGAGGATCTCGCCCTCGTGCCGCTCGCGGAAGTGGAACGCGTTCGCCTCGTCGACGAACCGGACGATCTGCAGGTCGGCCGGCTTGCTCTCGAGTTCGGGGGAGACGGGGAGGAGCACGACGGGCAGGATGCCGGTGCCCTCCTTGCCCGTCGACTCGGCGATTAGCTGCTCGATCCAGTCGGGCAGGCCCACGATGTGCGTGCCGTCGGTCACGAGGCCGAGCTTGTCTTTGCGCGGGCTGCCGCCCGCGATCGCCGCCGCGAGGACGAGCGCCGGGTTGTCCGGGCTGTCGATCGCGACCTCGAGCAGCGAGGCCTCGGCCTCGTCGAGCAGCTCGGTCAGGTCGACGCCCGCAAGGCCGCTCGGCACGAGGCCGAACGCGGTGAGCGCCGAGTAGCGCCCGCCGACCGTCGGGTCCGCGTTGAAGACGCGGTAGCCGGCGGCGCGGGCCGACTCGTCGAGCGGCGAGCCCGGGTCGGTCACGACGACGATGCGCTCGGCGGGGTCGATGCCGAGGTCGCGCCAGGCCGCCTCGAACGCGCGCTTGGCCGAGTCGGTCTCGACGGTCGAGCCCGACTTCGACGACACGACGAGCGCCGTCTGGGCGAGCCCGCCCCCGTCGGAGCCGCCGTCGATCGCCGCGAGCACCTGGCCGGGCGCCGTCGAGTCGAGGATCGTGAGCGGCTTGCCGGCCGTCTGGGCGATGACCTCGGGAGCCAGCGACGAGCCGCCCATTCCGGCGAGGACGATGCGCGTCACGCCGCGCGCGCGAAGCTCTTCGCGCAGCGCGACGATCTGCGGCACGAGCGGGCGCGAGACGGTGACCGCCTCGACCCACCCGAGCCGCTTGGACGCTTCGTCCTCAGCCGCCTCGCCCCACAGGGTCTGGTCGCCGGCGGTGATGCCCGACGCGACCAGATCCGCTGCGAGGCCGGGGAGCGTCGCGTCGACGACCGACTTGACGTGCCCCGTCAGGTGGAGCTGGAAGCTCACCGGGCGGCCTCGGGAGCTGCTGCCAGCGCGTTGGTGACGGTGGCCTCGAGGTCGTGCCAGGAGGCGATGAACTTGTCGACGCCCTCGTCCTCGAGCACCTGGGTGACGTCGGCGAAGTCGACGCCGACGGCCGCGAGCTGGTCGAAGACGCCGTGCGCGTCGGCGTAGGCGCCGGTGACGGCGTCGCCGGTGATGACGCCGTGGTCGAACGTGGCCTCGAGGGTCTTCTCCGGCATGGTGTTGACGGTGCCGGGGGCGACGAGCTCGGTGACGTAGAGGGTGTCGGGGAGCGACGGGTCCTTGACGCCGGTCGAGGCCCACAGCGGGCGCTGCACGTTGGCGCCGGCATCCGTCAGCGCCTTCGCGCGATCCGTGCCGAACTTCTCCTCGAACAGCTCGTAGGCGAGGCGCGCGTTGGCGACGCCGGCCTTCGACTTCAGCGCGAGGGCCTCGTCGGTGCCGATCGCGCCCAGGCGCTTGTCGACCTCGGTGTCCACGCGCGAGACGAAGAACGATGCGACGGAGTGGATCTTCGAGAGGTCCAGGCCCGCGGCCTGCGCCTGCTCCAGGCCGGCGAGGTACGCGTCGATGACGTCGGCGTAGCGCTCGAGGCTGAAGATCAGCGTCACGTTGACCGAGATGCCCGAGCCGATGACCTCGGTGATGGCGGGCAGGCCGGCCTTGGTCGCGGGGATCTTGATGTGCACGTTGGGGCGGTCGACGGTCTTCGACAGCTCCTTGGCCTGCGCGATCGTCGCGTCGGTGTCGTGCGCGAGGTCGGGGGAGACCTCGATCGACACCCGGCCGTCGACACCGTTGCTGGCGTCGTAGACGGGGCGGAAGATGTCGGCCGCGTCGCGCACGTCGTCGGTCGTGGCCGCGAAGATCGCCTCGTCGGCCGACGCGCCCTTCGCCGCGAGGTCGGCGATCTGCGACGTGTAGGCGTCGCCACCGCCGCCGATCGCGGCCTGGAAGATCGTCGGGTTCGTCGTGACACCGGTCACGTTGCGCGTCGCGATCAGCTCGGCGAGGTTGCCCGAGGTGATCCGCGAGCGGGACAGGTCGTCGAGCCAGATGCTCACACCTGCGGCGGCCAGCTGTTCAGTGGGGGTGCTCATTCTGCGTTCTCCTTGTGCTTACTGAGCCGTCGCGACTTCGAGCGCAGCCGAGGCCGCGATCGTGTCGCGCGCCGCCTCGACGACGGCTTCGGCGGTGATGCCGAACTTCTGGAAGAGGGTCTTGTAGTCGGCCGACGCGCCGAAGTGCTCGATCGAGACCGAGCGGCCGGTGTCGCCGACGATGCCGCGCCACGTCAGTGCGAGGCCGGCCTCGACCGAGACGCGCGCCTTGACGGAGCGGGGCAGCACCGACTCGCGGTACGCCTCGTCCTGCTCGGCGAACCACTCCAGCGAGGGCGCCGACACGACGCGGGCGTTGACGCCCTCCGCCTTGAGCGTCTCGCGGGCGGCGACGGCGAGCTGCACTTCGGAGCCCGTGCCGATGAGGATGACGTCGGGCTCGCCGTTCTCGGCGTCGATGAGCACGTACGCGCCCTTCGCGACGCCGTCGGTGGTGGCGAACCCGTCGACGCCGCGGGGGAACACCGGGATGTTCTGGCGGGTCAGCGCGATGCCGGCGGGCGCGCTCTGGCGGCGGAGGATCTCCAGCCACGCGGCCGAGGTCTCGTTCGCGTCGGCGGGGCGCACGACGTCGAAGTTCGGGATCGCGCGCAGCGTCGCGAGCTGCTCGACCGGCTGGTGGGTGGGACCGTCCTCGCCGAGGGCGACCGAGTCGTGCGTCCACACGAAGATCGACGGGATGTTCATCAGCGCAGCCAGGCGCACCGGGGGACGCATGTAGTCGCTGAAGATCAGGAACGTGCCGCCGAACGGACGGGTCGGGCCGTGCAGCTTGATGCCGTTGACGATCGCGCCCATCGCGTGCTCGCGGATGCCGAAGTGCAGCACGCGACCGTGCGGGTCGCCCGACCACTCGTGGGTGGACCACGCGGCCGGGATGAACGACTTGGCGTCCTTGATCGTGGTCAGGTTCGACTCGGCCAGGTCGGCCGAACCGCCCCAGAGCTCGGGGAGCTCCGCGGCCAGCGCGTTGATCACCGTGCCCGACGCGGCACGCGTGGAGACGTCCTTGCCGGCCTCGAACACGGGCAGCGCCGACGCGATGTCCTCGGGCAGCTCGCCCGCCTCGAGGCGGTCGAGCAGCGCCTTGCGCTCCGGGTTGGCCGCGGCCCACGCGTCGAACGAGGTCTGCCAGGCGGCGCGCTCCTCGGCGGCGCGGCCGGCCAGCGCGCGGGTGTGGGCGAGGATGTCGTCGGCGACGACGAAGGACTGCTCGGGGTCGAAGCCGAGCACCTTCTTCGTCGCGGCCAGCTCATCGGCGCCGAGCGCCGAGCCGTGGATCTTGCCTGTGTTCTGCTTGCCGGGCGAGGGCCACCCGATGATGGTGCGCAGGACGATCAGCGACGGCTTGGAGGTCTCGCCCTTGGCGGCCTCGATCGCGGCGAACAGCTCGGGGACGTCCTCGACGTACTGGCCGGTCTTCTTCCAGTCCACGACCTGGACGTGCCAGCCGTACGCCTCGTAGCGCGCGGCGACGTCCTCCGTGAAGGCGACGTTCGTGTCGTCCTCGATGGAGATCTGGTTCGAGTCGTAGATCGCGATCAGGTTGCCCAGCTCCTGGTGACCCGCGAGCGACGAAGCCTCCGAGGTGACACCCTCCTGCAGGTCGCCGTCACCGGCGATCACATACACGAAGTGGTCGAACGGGCTCGTGCCGGCCGGCGCCTCCGGGTCGAACAGGCCGCGCTCGTAGCGGGCCGCGTACGCGAAGCCGACCGACGACGCGAGGCCCTGGCCCAGCGGGCCGGTCGTGATCTCGACGCCCTTGGTGTGGCCGTACTCGGGGTGGCCCGGGGTCAGCGAGCCCCACGTGCGCAGCGCCTTCAGGTCGTCGAGCTCGAGCCCGAACCCGCCCAGATACAGCTGCACGTACTGAGTCAGCGACGAGTGGCCCGCCGACAGGATGAACCGGTCACGACCGAGCCAGTGCGTGTCCGCCGGGTCGTGGCGCAGCACCCGCTGATAGAGCAGGTACGCCGCCGGCGCCAGGCTCATCGCCGTGCCGGGGTGGCCGTTGCCCACCTTCTCGACGGCATCCGCCGCCAGAACACGGGCCGTGTCCACGGCGCGCTCGTCGATCTCATCCCAACGCAGATCCGACACGGGACCGCCTTTCATCCTGGAGGGTCCGCGGCCCCGGGCCACCACAGCCACACAACTCCTGAGGAAGTTTTCTGCGGGAGGGGGTTGCGCGCGGGGTCGCGCCTGTGTTTTCAGCATATCGAAGGGTCATGCCCCTCTGGCCATGTGCGCCGTTGTGTGACAGCCACAAAGGGAGCGCCGGAACAGAGTCGCACGCGCGCCGCTCACGAGCGTTGCGCAGAGGTGTCGCACGCGTGTCGCGCACCCCACAGCCCCGTGCCGCCGATTGTGAGGCCCGCCCGCTGACAGGCGGTGCCAGGGCGATGCCATAGACTTGGGAAGGTTCGACATCGGGCGCACGATACGGGGGGCGATGGACATCTCGAGCACGGCGCACGTGACGACATCCGCCGCCCCGCGCACCTTCGGCCGCACCGTCCGCGCCTACGTCGCTCTGACGAAGCCGCGTGTGCTCGAGCTGCTGCTGGTCACGACCGTCCCGGTCATGATCCTCGCTGAGGGCGGCCTGCCCAACCTCTGGCTCGTCGTCGCGACCGTCATCGGCGGGTCGATGAGCGCCGGGTCCGCCGCCGCGTTCAACATGTATCTCGATCGCGACATCGACGCGCACATGCAGCGCACCGAGAACCGGCCGCTCGTGACGGGAGAGGTGTCGCCGCGCGGCGCCCTCATCTTCGCGTGGACGCTCGCCGTGCTCTCGACCGTCTGGCTGTGGCTCACGACGAACTGGCTCGCCGCGGCCCTGTCGGCCGCCGCCATCTTCTTCTACGTCGTGATCTACACGATGATCCTCAAGCGACGCACGGAGCAGAACATCGTGTGGGGCGGGATCGCGGGCTGCTTCCCCGTCGTGATCGGCTGGACAGCCGTCACCGGCTCGCTCGCCTGGCCCCCCGTCATCCTGTTCGCCCTCGTCTTCCTCTGGACGCCGCCGCATTACTGGCCGCTCTCGATGAAGTACAAGGCGCAGTACGACGAGGTCGACGTGCCGATGCTCGGCGCGACCCGCAGCGGTTCACAGGTCGGGCTGCAGGTCATCCTCTACGCGTGGGCGACCGTCGCGTGCTCGCTGCTGCTGATCCCGGTCGCCGACATGGGCCTGGTCTACACGGTCTCGGCTCTCGTCTTCGGCGGCTGGTTCATCTACGAATCGCACCGCCTCTACAACCGCGCGGTGCGCGGCACCGAGCCGCGCCCCATGCGCGTCTTCCACGCCTCGATCACCTACCTGACGCTGCTCTTCGTCGCCATCGCGATCGACCCGCTGCTGCCCTTCTGACCCCGTCGCAGGGCCCGTTGTGAGGCCCTGGCCCGAGGAGTACCTTCTGAGGTGTTCCGGGCGTCGCGGCCCGGTTCGGGGGAGTTCCACGGACGGCGGTCCAGTGCGAACGGAGGGCTGTCATGGCCACGCGGATTCGAGACCTGGCGATCACGATCGAGAACCGTCATTTCACGCCATGGGCTCCCTGGCAGGACGCCGAGTGCGGCAGCACCGACGTGTGCGGCGAGACCGGCGTGTGCGGCGAGACCGGTGTCTGCGGTGCGACGGGCTGCGGCGAGACGACGTGCGGTGACACGGGTGTGTGCGGTGCGACGGGCTGCGGCGAGACGACGTGCGGTGACACGGGTGTGTGCGGTGCGACGGGCTGCGGCGAGACGACGTGCGGCGACACGGGCGTGTGCGGTGCGACGGGTGTGTGCGGCGCCACCGGCGTGTGCGGCGCGACGGGCTGCGGCTTCACCGACAGCTGCGGCATGACGGACGGCTGCGGAATGACCGACGGGTGCGGCATGACGGACTCGTGCGGCGCGACCGGCTGCGGCATGACCGACGGCTGCGGCATGACGGACTCGTGCGGCGCGACCGGCTGCGGCCAGACCGACGGCTGCGGCATGACGGACTCGTGCGGCTCGACGGGCTGCGGCCAGACCGACGGCTGCGGTCAGACCGATGGCTGCGGTCAGACCGACGGGTGCGGCATGACGGGGTCGTGCGGCGACACGGGCGGTGACGCCATCGTGAAGTGGTGGACCGAACTGTCGATCGAGACGAAGGCGTCGGAGTTCGAGCGGGTGCTGAGGGGGCCGAACCGCGATGCGCTGCTGCAGATCATCCAGGCCAAGCGCGGAACGCAGGTCGCGGCGCAGCACCTCGACCAGCTCGACGCGCGGCAGCTCGGAGACCTGGAGCGCACGCTCGAGACCGCCCTGAAGGAGGTCCGCGCGCGGGCGAAGCGGCGCGACGCGCAGAACCTATGACACCCGGTGTCATCGACGCCGGATCCACGCTCACCGCGGCGAACCGCGCGATCTCCCGGGAGGCGGTCGAACACGCCGCTGCGCTGATCGGCCTCGTATCGACGGCGATCGTGCGCAACGCCCTGTACACGTACGGGCGTCGCGCCTGCACACCGGAATGGGCGCGCACCTTCCCCGATGCGCGGTACGTCGACGAGTGCACGGCGGATGCCTTCGCGGGGCTCGATCGGGCGAGCTGGGCGACGAGGTGGAACGAGGATGCCGCCGGCCGGTGGCGCTTCGAGACGCGGAGGTCCGCCGACACCGCCCGGGGAGCGCAGCCCGTCAAGCTCTACGTCAACGCCGGTGGCGCCGCCCTCGTCGCGCGCCTGCCGGCCATCGTCGAACGCATCGCCGCATCCGACGCCGCCGCGTTCAAGGTGGCATCTGATCCGTGGGGACTGCTCCGCTCCGACAAGTGCGTCGTCTACCTCCGCTCCCTGGTGGAGGCCCGGCGGCTCGCGGCCGAGCTCGGCCAGGTGCTGGCTGACGACGACGTACAGCAGCTTGCCTTCACAGCGGCCCTCGACGAGCGAGGCGCGGTCTCGCTCGGGTTCGATCCGCCTCAGCACGTCGTCGACGAGCTCGGCGAGCGCAGCTGGCGCGGGATCGTGTGCGGACTCCTCGAAGTCGCGTTGGTCGACGCCGTGTCGCGATCTGACGATCGACCCGTCGAGGCGTCCCTCGCCGCGGTCGCAGCCACCGGGATCGACACCGTCACCTGGGCACCGATCGGCGTCTCCTGATGGCGGAAGACGGTCGCGCATACGTCCTCGCTCCGGGGGTCGTCGTGAGGGCGGCGGCGGAGCTGCGACCCGACGTGCGCCGTCAGCTCGACCTCGAGCCGGGCGACCACGTCGTGACCCTGCCGACTGCCCGCACGCGATCGCTGCTGGTCGACAAGGAGAGCGCCCGCGTGCTGGCGCTCTGGCGTCGCGCCGCGACGGCCGAGGCGATCACCGCGGAGGCGGCGAGCGCCGGGATCGCGCTGACGCGGGATGACCTCGAAGACCTCCGCGCAAGGCTCGTCGGCGTCGGGTACCTCCTGCCGGATCGATCCGATCGTCCCTCCAGCGGCGACCGGCTCGCGGACGGCGCCCGCGTCGGGTCCTTCGTCGTGACGGCGCGCGTGCAGGAGATGCCCGACAAGGCGGTCTATCTGGCCGCCGGCCCGGACGGCACCCGCGCAGCGCTCAAGATCGCCGCGTCGGGCGCTCCCGAGGCCACGACGGCATCGCTCGACCGCGAACGCCGCATCCTCGCCACCCTCGAGCTGGACGCGGTGCCGCGACTGCTCGACGCGGGCGAGGTCGACGGGCGGCCCTACGTCGGCGTGGAGTGGCGGGACGGCGCAGACGTGCTGACCCGGGCCAACGGCATCCGCTCGGAGGCGTCCTCACCGGCTCTCGCAGCGCCTCGCCTGCGGGACCTGGTCGCCGCGATGCTCGACGCGTACGCGACGCTGCACGACGCGGGGGTCGTGCACGGCGACATCCATCCCAAGAACGTCATCGTCGGCGCGGACGGGGGCATCAGCCTCATCGACTTCGAACTCGCCTCGGGGCCGGGACTCGATCCCGGCGAAGCGATCCCGCGCGGGGGCGTGCCGTATTTCTACGAGCCGGGCTACGCGCGCGCGCTGCTGGCGGGACGCGGGGCGCCCGAGGCGACCCGCGAGTCCGACCTGCACGGCCTCGTCGCGCTGACCTACCTCCTGATCACGGGACGCCACTACCTGCCGTTCCGACTGGAGCGCACGCTCTTCTACCGCCAGATCGCTGAACGCGACATGCAGCCGTTCGCCCACGCAGTGGACTGGTCGTGGCCGTCCGTCGAGCTGCTGCTCGAGCACGCCCTGCGCGATGGGGCGGGCAGTGCGGCCGAACTGGCACGAGGGATCCGGGCTCTCGACGCGGCCGACCTCGACGAGCATCCGACGGCGGTGGTGTGGCCGCGCGACTTCCTGCGCACCTTCCGGCTCGGCCGGTCGAACGACACCTGGCCCTTCCCCGCACCGTCGGTCTCGCTCCACCACGGCGCGGCGGGCGTCGCGGTCGCGCTCATCTCCGCGGCGGGGAGCGATCCTGCGGCCCTCGCCGACGCTGCGCGCTGGTCGCACCGGTCGAACTCCGCCGTCGACGATGAGCACCTCGTCGGCGACGGGAGCGTCGTGGGCGCCGACGTCACCCGACCCTGGTCGCTGCACTACGGCGCGGCCGGGGTTCACCTCGTGAGCGGCCTCATCGCGAACGCGCGCGGCAACGCCGTCGAGGCCGAGCGCGCTCTCGCCGCCTACTGCGCGTGCGCCGCCGATCTCGACGTCTCGGCGTCGCCCGACCTCATGAGCGGCGCCGCGGGATGGCTGCTCGGGGCGGTCCACCTCGAGGGCGCGCTGCCCGCCTCTGCGCACCTGCCGTCGCGAGGCGAGCTCGTCGAGACGGCCGACGATGTCGCGCACCGGCTCGGCGAGGTCGAGGCATCCACCCTCCCCGCGGGAGTCGCGCATGGCCGCGCCGGCATCGCATACGCGACGCTGCTGTGGGCCGCAGCACGACTCAGGGAGCCGCCGCCGGGCGCGGTCGCCGTCGTGCGACAGCTCGCGCAGGAGCAGCGGACGCCTTCGCGGCCCGGGTGGACGGCCCCGGAGGGCTGGCAACCCGACCGTGCCGCCAGGTTCGCCTCGAGCTGGTGCAACGGGTCGGCAGGGCTCGCGCTCACGTTCTGCGCCGCCTACGACGCCACGCAGGACGCGGGTCTCCTCGACGCGGCCGAGCATGCTGCACAGGTCGCCGTCGATGCCGGATCGAACGGATCGAGCCTCTGCTGCGGCGACGCGGGCCTGGCGTACGCGCTCGCCGCGCTCGGGCGCCGCACAGGCCGGGACGAATGGCAGCAGCTCGCACGCGAGGTCGCGTCCCGCGCCGCCGCGATGCGCCACGGCACCCCGCATTCGCTGTACAAGGGGCTGCTCGGCGCGCGCCTGGCCGACGTCGAGTTGAACGACCCGGCGTCCGCACGCTTCCCGCTCTTCGAACCGGAGGTCTGGCCCATGCGGTGGTCCTACACGGCTCCCCCCTTCGTGAGGGGTGAGCGATGAGCGGCGTGCCGCTCGGGGTGCTCGAGCTCGGCAAGCGCGCGGGGGGACGGGTCGAGGACGACGCACGCGCCCTCGTCGACGTCGCGCTGCGCGTCGAGGCGGCCGGATACCGCCGGCTCTGGATCGCCGAGCATCACGTCGACGACGCGGCGGTCACCGTGCCCGAGGTGCTCCTCGCAGCGATCCTCACGCGCACGTCGACGATCCGCGCGGGTCTCGGCGGCGTCATCTTGCCGTATCGGAGTCCGTATCGCGTCGCCGAGCTGGCGCGCTCGCTCGCGGTCCTCGCGCCCGGCAGGGTCGATCTCGGAGTGTGCCGGGGCCCAGGGCTCACCGACCCCGCGATCGCCGACGCGCTCGTGCAGGGGAGCGGGTGGGAGCTGGCGCCGGCCGCCTTCGACCGGAAGGTGCGCACGACGCTGCGGCTGTTCCGCGGCGAGGGTGCACCGCACGTGTGGCCCGACGGCGCCGAGACGTTCTCGCCGTGGGTGCTCGGCTCGTCCGACGCGACGGCGGCGCTCGCCGGCGAGGCGGGCGCGGGCTTCGCGGCATCCCTGTTCATCCTGCGCAACGAGGAGGTCGTCGCGCGGAGCGTCGCGGCCTATCGCGCGGCCGCCGACCCTGCCTCGGCACGGGTGGTCGTCGCCGTGAGCGTCGTCGCCGGCGCGTCCGCCGAAGAGGCGCACGACCGCCACGAGGCGCTGCAGGCCGACGGATTCCTGCCGAGCAACATCGTCGGCGAGGTCGACGAGTGCCGTCGCCGGCTCGCCGAGCTCGCCGCGCGGCTGGACGCGGACGAGATCCTCATCGTGTCGTTCTCGCGCGACCCCGAGGCGCGCGCCACGCTCTACGAGGCTCTCGGGCCCGAGGTCTGACCCGACCGGCGACATGACGAGAGCGCCGGAGACCTCAGGTCTCCGGCGCTCTCATGAAGCAGCTCAGCGAGCGGCGGGCCCGTCCTTGGGGGCGGGGGTGTAGCCCTCGGGAGCCTGAGCAGGCTCGGGCTCCGACGCGACGGCGGGCTCCGACGCGACGGCGGGCTCCGACGCGACGGCGGGCTCGGATGCGACGGCGGGCTCCGACGCGACGGCGGGCTCGGCGGCAGCGGGGGCCGCGGGCACCGTGTAGGCGGCGTCCGTGGCGACGACGGGCTCAGCGGCCTCGGGCTCGGCGTCCCAGTCGATGGGCTCGACGACCTCGACGGCCGCGGCGGGCACGAACGACTTCAGAACGCCCAGGAAGAGCACCGCGATGAGGCCGATGAGGCCCACGCCGATGAGGGCGGCACCGACGGTGATCCACGACTGACCGCCGTAGACCTCGACGCCCGTCGCGGTGCCGTCGAGCAGCGTCGCGTTCATGGTCGTGATCTTGTCGACGACGAGCCACGCGCCGACGGCGACGCTGGCGACCGAGCCGACGAGAAGGATCCAGAACGGGATGCTGCGAACGAGACGGGGACGTGCTGTCATGTGGTGACTCCTTAGGAGGGGGATTTCGCGGCACAGACGCGGCCGCGCGTCTGACAGTCTTTCAGACGCTTCGGCACGAGTTCGTGTGTCTACCGATGAGTCTCCTATGAGCCGATGGGCGCAGGGTTTTTGTAAAGAGACTTTAGTAAAGACTCTTGACAAACCTTCGCGACGCCCGCCACAGTGGGGGTGTTCGCAGCCACAGCGTCGTGGAGAGGATCCCCCCAATGCACTCGATCCGCACGTCCGTCGCGGGCCTGACGGCCCTCCTGGTCACCGCCGGCCTCGCCGTCGCGTCGCCCGCACACGCGGCGCCGCCGCCCAAACCATCGGACGATGTCCCGGGCAAGGTCGTCAGCGCCTACTTCACCGACTGGAGCGTCTACGGGCGCGGCTACTACGTGAAGGACATCCCCGCCGACAAGCTCAACGTCATCCAGTACGCGTTCGGCGACGCCGTCTACGACCCCGCGACCGGGAACGTCGGCTGCAACGTGCTCGACCCGTGGGCAGACTTCCAGCAGGTCTACTGGGGCCCCGAGAACACGGTGGACGGCGTCGCCGATACCTACCCGGGCCAGAACCTGTACGGCAACTTCAACCAGCTGCGCAAGCTCAAGGCGGCGCATCCGCACCTCAAGGTCGAGATCTCGCTCGGCGGCTGGACCAAGTCGAAGTGGTTCTCGACCCTCGCCTCGACGGCCGACCTGCGGCAGAAGTTCGCCGCAGCGTGCATCGACACGTTCATCAAGGGCAACCTGCCGACGGGTGGATGGCCCGAAGATGCGGGCGGCGTCGGCGCGGCCGCCGGGATCTTCGACGGCATCGACCTCGACTGGGAGTACCCGACGGCCGTCGGCGACGGCAACTACAACGTGAGCCCCGCCGACCGGAAGAACGCCACGGCGCTCGCCAAGGAGTTCCGCAAGCAGCTCGACGCCTACGGCAAGACGAGCGGGAAGCACTACCTCCTGACCGCCGCCATGCCCGCCGCGACGAGCTCGACGAATTACTACGATCTCGCCGACTTCGTGAAGCAGCTCGACTGGGCCAACGTCATGACGTACGACTTCAATGTCGCCTCCAGCCCCGTCGTCGCGCACAACACGCTCTTCGGACTCGACCCGCGCGACCCCAATGCGAAGAATCCGACGTGGAACACCGCCGGCACGGTCGCCTACTACCTCGCGAACGGGGTGCCCGCCTCGAAGATCGTCGTCGGCGTGCCGTTCTACGGCCAGCAGTACCTCCGCACGGGGTCCGCGAACAACGGCCTGTACACGCCGTTCGACAACACGGGCCTCGATCCGAACCAGCTGACGGCGGATGTCGCTGTGCAGCCGTCGTTCCACGCGCTCGTCGAAGCGGGATACGTGAGCGAAGACGGCAAGACCGGCGGCAACGGCTACACCGTCGGCTGGAACGTGCTCGCGGGGGAGCCCTACCTCTACAGCCCCGCGGCGTCGCACCCGAATCTGACGACGGGCCCCGAAACGGTGCGCACGGTCATCGCCTTCTCGAGCCCGGCGTCGATCGCGGAGCGCACCGTTCTCATCAAGAAGCTCAAGCTGCGCGGTGCCATGGCGTGGGAGCTGAGCCAGGACTCGGCGTCCGGCGCGCTGATCAGTGCGCTCGGACCGATCCTGAACTGAGCGAGCCGGAGGATGCCTCGGCCGCGGCTTCGGGCGCGGCCGAGGCATCCGTCGTCTTGAGGTGCATGACGACCGCCGTCATCGCCGCGACGAGGCTGACGGCGAGCACCATGTGGGTGTTCACGAGCGCGATGGGCAGACCCGTGCGGGCCTGCCACAGTCCGACGCCGATCTGCACGAGCTCGACCGCGAGGAGGAGTCCCGTGAACAGCTGCAGGCGCAGGGACGGGGGAGTGCGCCACGACCAGACGAAGAGCACGACGGTCAGCGCGAAGGTCACATAGGCGGGCCACGCGTGGATGTGCTGCCAGAGCACGGGGTCGAGGCCGTTGCGCGCCGCGGCGTCGTCGCCCGCGTGCGGGCCGGCGCCGGTCAGGAGGATGCCGATGAGCACAGTGACGGCGACGGCCGCGCTCGTGACGTGCGTGAGGATCGCGAAGCCCTTCGACACGGCGCGGCGACGCGGGCCCGCGCCGCCGTAGACACGCGCGATGTAGGCGGCCGCGTTGGCGACGAGGGCGGCGGAGATCACGAAGTGGATGCCCACGAGGCTCGGCGGAAGGTGGAGCCACACGATGACGCCGCCCACGACGGCCTGCAGGATGATGCCCAGGCCGTTGGCGAGCGTCAGCGCGAACAGCTCGGGGCGCGAGGCGCGCAGGCGGACGACCGACAGGAACGCGAGCAGCGCGATGACGATCAGCACGCCGGTGAGGGTGCGGTTGCCGAACTCGATGAGGCTGTGCCAGCTGAGCGCCGCCGTCGGGACGAGCGACCCCTCGGTGCAGTTGGGCCAGTTCGGGCATCCCATGCCCGATCCGGTGAGGCGCACGAGGCCGCCGGTGCCGACGATGACGACGTTGCTGACGAGCACGAGCCACGCCAGGACGCGCGTGCTCGTGCGCACCGAATCGGGCAGCAGCCGCGAGAACGGGAGCGTGCGGGTCGGGGCGCTCTCGGGAGCGGGCATGCGGTGTCGCCTCCTGACGGGCCCGCCGCAGCACGGCGGGCGAGGCTCGACGGCGCCGGGTGACGGCGCGAACCTGTAGAATCGAGGGGTTGCGTGCGAGCGCCTTGGCGCCGCGCATCACTGACAGTTTAGGCGCGCACGACTGGCGCCGCCGATGAGGGCCCAGAGCGGCATCCCCCTTCCCGAACTCCACGGAAGACCAGGAATGCCGGGGCGGATGAACACCGTTTCGGCCTTGAGGAGAGTGTGACGATGTCGGATGTCCTGATCGACCGCCCCGAGCTCGAAGGTCTGGGGGTGTACGAGTTCGGATGGCACGATGCTGACGCCGCCGGAGCCAGCGCGCGGCGCGGCCTGAGCGATGCCGTCGTCCGTGACATCTCGGCCCTCAAGTCCGAGCCCGAATGGATGCTGCGCAACCGCCTCAAGGGCCTGCAGCTGTTCGGCCGCAAGCCCATGCCCACGTGGGGTGCCGATCTCAGCGAGATCGACTTCGACAACATCAAGTACTTCGTGCGGTCCACGGAGAAGCAGGCGCAGTCGTGGGAGGACCTCCCCGAGGACATCCGCAACACGTACGAGCGCCTGGGCATCCCCGAGGCCGAGCGCCAGCGCCTCGTCGCCGGTGTCGCCGCGCAGTACGAGTCCGAGGTCGTGTACCACCAGATCCGCGAGGACCTCGAGGCGCAGGGCGTCATCTTCCTCGACACCGACACGGCGCTCAAGGAGCACCCCGAGTTCTTCGAGGAGTACTTCGGCACGGTGATCCCCGCGGGCGACAACAAGTTCGCGGCGCTCAACACCGCCGTGTGGTCGGGCGGCTCGTTCGTCTACGTGCCGAAGGGCGTGCACGTCGAGATCCCGCTGCAGGCCTACTTCCGCATCAACACGGAGAACATGGGCCAGTTCGAGCGGACCCTGATCATCGCCGACGAGGACTCCTACGTCCACTACATCGAGGGCTGCACCGCCCCGATCTACAAGAGCGACTCGCTGCACTCGGCCGTCGTCGAGATCATCGTCAAGAAGAACGCCCGCGTTCGGTACACGACGATCCAGAACTGGTCGAACAACGTCTACAACCTCGTCACGAAGCGTGCCATCGCGCACGAGGGCGCGACGATGGAGTGGATCGACGGAAACATCGGCTCCAAGGTGACGATGAAGTACCCGTCGATCTACCTCATGGGCGAGCACGCGAAGGGCGAGACCCTGTCGGTCGCCTTCGCGGGTCCCGGCCAGCACCAGGACGCCGGCGCCAAGATGATCCACATGGCGCCGTACACGCAGTCGTCGATCGTCTCGAAGTCGATCGCGCGCGGCGGCGGCCGTGCCGGCTACCGCGGCGAGGTCCGCGTCGACGCGAACGCGCACCACAGCGCCAACACGGTGCGCTGCGACGCGCTCCTGGTCGACACGATCTCGCGCTCCGACACCTACCCGGCGATCGACATCCGCGTCGACGACGTGCAGCTGGGCCACGAGGCCACGGTCTCGAAGGTCAGCGAAGAGCAGCTCTTCTACCTGCAGTCCCGCGGGCTCCCCGAGGACGAGGCCATGGCCATGATCGTCCGCGGATTCATCGAGCCCATCGCACGTGAACTGCCCATGGAGTACGCCCTCGAGCTCAACAAGCTCATCGAGATGGGCATGGAAGGATCGGTCGGCTAGATGACGACCACGCAAGAGGCACCCACGTCCGTTTCAGAAGACCGAGTGGTGCCTGGCTCCCGAGCGCACTCCGACGGGGCCGGCGCCTTCGTGCCGGTGCAGACCCGTTCCGAGCGCCCCCACTCGTTCGACCCTGCCGACTTCGGCGCGCCGACGGGCCGTGAGGTCAACTGGCGGTACACGCCCGTCGACCGCCTCGCGCCGCTCTTCCAGAACGCCGCCGGTCCGCACGGCGTGATCTCCGTCGACGTGCAGGCGCCCGACGTCGTCGAGCAGTCGCGGCTTGCGCCGGGCGCGGCTCCCCGCGGCGAGGTGTTCCGCCCCGAAGACCTCCCGAGCGCCATCGCGTGGGCGCAGGAGGCGGAGGCTCCGCTCGTGCGCATCCCCGCCGACGCCGAGCTCGACGAGCCTGTGCTCGTGAACCTCACCGGCAACGGCGGCCTCGCGCACGCCCACGTCGTCGTCGAGGCGGGTGCGAACTCGCGGGCGACCGTCGTCTTCCGGCACACCGGCACGGCGCAGCACGCGCAGAACATCGAGATCCTCGTCCGCGACGGCGCCAAGCTCAACCTCATCACGGTGCAGGAGTGGGAGGATGACGCCCTCCACCTGTCTTCTCACCAGGCGCGCGTCGAGAAGGACGCCTACCTGCGCCACATCATCGTGAGCTTCGGCGGCGGCGTCGTGCGCGTGAACCCCTCGATCGAGCTCGCCGGTGCGGGCTCCCACGCCGAGCTCTACGGCCTGTCGTACTCCGACGCCGGCCAGCACCTCGAGAGCCAGGTGTACCTGCACCACAAGGGTGAGCACACGAAGGGCGACGTCCTCTACAAGGGCGCCCTCCAGGGCTCGGGCGCGCGCAGCGTGTGGATCGGCGACGTGCTCATCGGACCGGACGCCGTCGGCACCGACTCCTACGAGGCCAACCGCAACCTGGTCCTCACCGACGGCGCGCGCGCCGACTCCGTCCCCAACCTCGAGATCGAGACGGGCGACATCCTCGGCGCGGGCCACGCCAGCGCGACGGGCCGCTTCGACGACGAGCAGCTTTTCTACCTCCAGGCGCGAGGCATCTCCGAAGAGGAGGCCCGGCGCCTCGTCGTCATCGGCTTCCTCAGCGAGATCGTGCAGAAGATCGGCGTCCCCGCCATCGAGCAGGAGCTCGCCGAGGCGATCGAGCGCGAGCTCGCGGAAGGAGCGGGCGCATGAGCGCGTCGCGTGTGTGTGCCCTGAGCGACCTCGAGCAGGATGCCGCGATCCGCGTCGAGGTCGACGGCGTGCCGATGGCCGTCGTGCTCGACTCCAACGGCGAGGTGCACGCGATCGGCGACACCTGCACCCACGGCGACATCTCGCTCGCCGAAGGCTTCGTCGACGGCGACACGCTGGAGTGCTGGGCCCACGGCTCCGCGTTCTCGCTGCGCACCGGCAAGCCCCTCAACCTCCCCGCGTACGAGCCGGTCCCGGTCTACGCCGTCACGATCGAGGGGGATGACGTGCTCATCGACCCCACCGTGACCAAGAAGTGAACTGAGAAGGAATCCGAATGTCTGTCCTCGAGATCCGAGACCTGCACGTCACCGTCGAGACCGACGAGGGGACGACGCCCATCCTCAACGGCGTCACCCTCACCGTGAAGACGGGTGAGACGCACGCCATCATGGGCCCCAACGGCTCGGGCAAGTCGACGCTCGCCTACACGATCGCCGGCCACCCCAAGTACAACGTCACGAGCGGCTCCATCACCTTCGACGGCGAGAACGTGCTCGACATGACGGTCGACGAGCGCGCCCGCGCCGGCGTCTTCCTGGCGATGCAGTACCCCGTCGAGATCCCCGGCGTCACGGTCACCAACTTCCTGCGCACCGCGAAGACCGCGATCGACGGCGAGGCGCCCTCGATCCGCACGTGGACGAAGGACGTCAAGGCGTCGATGAAGAACCTGCGCATGGACCCCAAGTTCGCGGCGCGCAACGTCAACGAGGGCTTCTCGGGCGGCGAGAAGAAGCGCCACGAGATCCTCCAGCTCGAGCTGCTCAAGCCGAAGCTCGCCGTGCTCGACGAGACCGATTCGGGCCTCGACGTCGACGCGCTCAAGATCGTGTCGGAGGGCGTCAACCGCGCCAAGGCCGAGACGAACCTCGGCGTGCTGCTCATCACGCACTACACGCGCATCCTCCGCTACATCCACCCCGACTTCGTGCACGTCATGGTCGGCGGACGGATCGTCGAGGAGGGCGGCCCCGAGCTGGCCGAGCGCCTCGAGGACGAAGGCTACGACCGTTTCCTCGAGCCGGCCGCCGGAGCCGGTGTCGAGGCCGAGGCGTAAGATCGGCGACATGACCGCGACGCTCACACCCGAGAAGTTCGACGAGGTCACAGAAGCACTGAAAGACGTCATGGACCCCGAGCTCGGGATCAATGTCGTCGACTTGGGACTCGTCTACGACCTCGCCTGGGATGACGAGAACGACGCTCTCGTGATCCACATGACCCTCACCTCGGCGGGCTGCCCGCTCACCGACGTCCTCGAGGAGCAGACCGCTCAGGCCCTCGACGACGTCGTCGAGCGCTTCCGCATCAACTGGGTGTGGATGCCGCCGTGGGGCCCCGAGCGCATCACCGACGACGGGCGCGACATGATGCGCGCGCTCGGCTTCGCCATCTGACGTCCGCTGAAGGGCATGTGCCACACTCGGCACATGAACGCGGTCGTTCGCCGGCGTGCCGGTCTGTCTGTCGTCGTGGTCGCGGTGCTCGCTCTGACGGCGTGCACCTTTCCCGCCGGACCCACCCCGTCGTCGAGCGCGTCATCCGCTCCCGTCGATGAGAACCCCGGTGTGGATTCGCTTTCGCACGTGACCGCCGAGAGCGTCGAGAAGGCGATCGCCGACCTCCCCGCCTCGGTGAAGGCCGCGATGGACGCGACGGGCACACCCGGGATCGCGGTGGGTGTCGTCTACGACGACGAGCTGCGGTTCGCGAAGGGCTACGGCGTGCGCGATGTCGACAGCGGCGACCCCGTCGATCCCGAGACCGTGTTCGCGATCGCGTCGGTGTCGAAATCGGTCGGAATGACCGTGGTCGCGCGCGCCATCGATGACGGTGTCGTCGCGTGGGACACGCCCGTCGCCGACAACCTCGCAGGTTTCGCGCTCTCCGACCCCTATGTCGGGTCGCACGTCACGATCGGCGACATGTATGCGCATCGGTCGGGGCTCTACGAGCATGCCGGCGACGAGCTCGAAGAGATCGGCTACGACCGCGCCACGATCATCGAGCGGATGCGGTACATCCCGCTCGAGCCGTTCCGCACGACGTACCACTACGGCAATTTCGACATCACGACGGCGGCGGAGTCGGTCGCGCAGGCGGCCCACGAGGACTGGGCCGACCTCTCCGACCGGCTGATCTACGAGCCGCTCGGGATGGATTCGACGAGCTCGCGGTTCTCCGACCTCGAGGAGCGTGACGACCGCGCGCTCGGGCACGTCGAGGTCGACGGGGAGTGGATCGTGAACCCGGAGCAGCGGCAGCCCGACGAGCAGTCGCCTGCGGGGGGCGTGAGCTCGAACGTCGAAGACCTCGCGGTCTGGATGAGGATGCTGCTGAACGAGGGCCAGGTCGACGGTGCCGAGTTCATCGACCCGGCGACACTCCTGCCCGCCATGTCGCCGCAGTCCGTGTCGGCGCCGGCGCCCGTGCTCGGCTCTCGCTCGGGGTTCTACGGCTACGGCTTCAACGTGAGCACCACGGCCGGGGGAATGGTCGACGTCAACCACTCCGGCGCCTTCGCGCTCGGCACCGGCACGATCGTGAAGATGCTGCCGGCCGCGGGTCTGGGCATCATCGTGCTCGCCAACGCGTCGGCGAACGGCGTCGTCGAAGGCATCGCGGGCCGCTTCATGGACATCGCCCAATTCGGCCGGGAGCGCCGCGACTGGCTCGACCTCTTCACCGGCGTCTTCGCGAAGATGAACGTGCCCTCCGGCGAGCTGGTCGGACAGAAGGGCCCGAGTGCTCCCGAGCCCGCCCGGCCGCTCGCGGATTACACCGGCGAGTACGTGAACGACTACTTCGGTCCAGCGACGGTGTCGCTCGCGGGCGATGCGCTCGAGCTCCGACTGGGACCTGCCGGCCGCTGGCCGCTCGAGCACTGGGACGGCGACGTCTTCGTCTTCCGCCCGCAGAGCGAGAACGCGCTGCCCGGCAGCATCTCGAAGGCCACGTTCGACGGCGACCGCCTCGTGCTGGAGTATTTCGACAAGGAGCATCTCGGCACGTTCGTCCACCGAGGCTGAAACGCGGCGAAACACGACGAGGGGCCGCGTCCCTCCCCGTCGTTAGGCTCGTACGGTGAGCGTCACCCCCCTGCAGGCCCTGCCCATCGACGAGCTGCGACAGCGAACCAGCACGAAGTGGCAGAAGTACCCGCAGGACATCCTGCCGTTCTTCGTCGCCGAGATGGACTACCCGCTGGCCCCCGCCATCACGGCCGCGCTGACCCGCGCCGTGCAGCTCGGCGACACGGGCTACACGCCGCCCGAGCCCGGCATCCGCGAGGCGTTCGTCGCATTCGCGCAGCGCCGCTTCGACTGGACGGTCGACCCCGCGACGGTGTTCTGGACGGGCGACGTCATGATGGGCGTCGTCGAGATCCTGCGCGCCGTGACCTCGCCCGGCGACCGCGTCGTCGTCACGACGCCCGTGTATCCGCCGTTCTTCGACACCGTCGAGGAGGCCGGCGCCGTCGTCGAGCGTGTGCCGCTCGCGCGCTCGGAGGCCGGATGGGAGCTCGACCTGCTCGGCATCGAGGCGGCCCTCGCCGGCGGCGCGCGCGCTGTGCTGCTGTGCAACCCGCACAACCCGACCGGCACCGTCCACACGAGCCAGAGCCTCGCGGCCCTCGCCGACGTGGCGGCGCGCTTCGGCGCCGTCGTCATCTCCGACGAGATCCACGGTCCGCTCGCCCACGGCGACGTGCCGTTCACCCCGTTCCTCGCCGTCTCGGATGCGGCCCGCCGTGTCGGGTACACCGTCACGAGCGCGAGCAAGACCTACAACTTCGCGGGGCTCAAGTGCGCCGTCATGATCGGCGGCGGCGCCGAGCAGGCCAAGGTGCTGCGGGCCCTGCCGTGGGAGGTCGAGTGGCGCACAGGCCTGTTCGGCGCCCTCGCCAACAACGCGGCGTTCGCCCCGGAGAGCGACGCATGGCTCGACAGCCTCCTGGCGGCGCTCGACGAGAACCGGCGCCTCCTGGCCGAACTGCTCGCCGAGCATCTCCCCGAAGCGGTCTACCGCATCCCGGATGCCGGCTTCCTCGCGTGGGTCGACGTGTCGGCGTACGGCTGGGGCGACAACCCCGCGACCGAGCTGCGGCGCAAGGCGCGCGTCGCGTTCCACCATGGCCCGCTGTTCGGCGACGAAGGCAAGGGGCACGTCCGCATCAACTTCGCGTGCTCGCCTGACCTGCTGCGCGAGGCGATCGAGCGGGTCGGCGCCCTCGTGGCGCCGTGAGCTCCGGGGCCCCGCGGCCGCCCTCGGTCTGGGTCGCGCCCTACGTCTGGGTGACCGTCGGCGCCGTCGCGCTCATCTTCCTCGCGGCGATCCAGTCGCTCGCGGTCACGACGGTCATGCCGGTCGTGAGCGAAGACCTCGACGGCGCCGCCCTCTACGCCGTCGCCTTCTCGGGCACGCTCGCGACGAGCGTCATCGGCATGGTCGCGGTCGGCGCCTGGAGCGACCGCTCGGGCCCCGTCTGGCCGCTCACGACCTCGGTGGCGCTGTTCGTCGCAGGGCTGATCGTCTCGGGTCTCGCGCCCACGATGGGCGTGCTCGTCGTCGGCCGGCTGATCCAGGGCCTCGGGACCGGCGGTCAGACCGTCGCACTCTACGTCGTCGTCGCCCGCGTGTACCCGCCCGCGCTCCACGGCCGCGTGTTCGCAGCGTTCTCGGCGGCGTGGGTCGTGCCGTCGCTCGTCGGGCCGTTCCTGGCCGGCGCCGTCACCGAGTACCTGCACTGGCGCTGGGTGTTCCTCGGCGTCGCGGGTCTCACGGTCGTGGCCTTCACGATGGTCGCGACACGGCTGTGGGGCATGCCGCTCGACACAGAGCATCCGTCGACTGCGCGCATCGCGCCGCGGCTCGCGTGCGCCGTCGCCGTGGCCGCCGGCGCGCTCGGACTGAGTCTCGCGGGCGAACTGGGGGAGTGGGCGTGGGTCGCGGTCGTGGCATCCGTCCTCGTGCTCGTCTTCGCGTCGAAGCCTCTCCTGCCCCGGCGCACGCTCCGCGCGGGCCGGGGCCTGCCGAGCGTCGTGCTCATGCGCGGCCTCATCGCGGGCGCCTTGTTCGGCGCCGAGATCTACGTGCCGTACCTGCTCATCGATGGCTACGGCTTCTCGCCGACGTGGGCGGGCCTGGGCCTGACGGCCGGGGCGCTCGCGTGGGCGGTCGCGGCCGACGTGCAGGGGCGCACCGGCGACCGCCTCGGCAACTCCCGCATCGCGATCATCGGCACGGCGCAGCTCGCGGCGGCGATGGTCGTGGCGGCGCTCACGGCCGCACTGCATCTGCCGCCCGCCGTCATCATCGTGGGCTGGGCCCTCGCCGGATCGGGCATGGGACTCATGTACCCGCGCCTGACCGTCCTGACACTCGCCTACTCGACGCCGCAGAACCAAGGCTTCAACTCGTCGGCGCTCTCGATCTCCGATTCGATCGGCGCCGCGACGTCGATCGCGGCGATGGGACTCCTGTTCACAGCGCTCACGGGGACGGATGCCGCGTTCCCGGCCGTCTTCGTGCTCGCGGCCGTGCTCGCGGCGCTCGCACTCGTGCCGGGCCTGCGACTCGGCCATGCGCACGAGGCGAAGCCGTGATCCCGAAGGCGCGCTGAAGCCACCCTCGTCGGAGCCGGAGCGATTTTGCGAACCGAAGGTAGGTAAGGCTAGCCTAACGCCATGCCTCCGACTCAGACCGCCGTCCGGCCGGCCTATCGTCCCTACGCCGCCGAGGTGGCGCGCGTCGCGCGGCTCTCGCCGCACTTCGTGCGCGTGACCTTCACGGGCGCCGACCTCGAGCACTTCGGCACGGCACGCCTCGATCAGCGCATCAAGGTCGTGCTTCCGCACGCGGACGGGACGTTCTCGGACTTCGGGCAGGACGAGGCCGCGGGAGACTGGTACGACCGCTGGCGCGCGCTCCCGCACGCCGAGCGCAACGCCTTCCGCACCTACACCGTGCGGCGGATCGAGCCCGAGGCCCGCGAGCTCGACGTCGACTTCGTCACTCACCACGAGGCCGGCCCGGCCGGCGCGTGGGCCGAGCAGGCCGCGCCCGGGCAGCGCCTGTTCATCGTCGGGCCGGACGCGCGCAGCCCCCACTCCGCGGGAGGCCTCGACTGGCACCCCGGCACCGCGCGCCGTGTCGTGCTCGCGGGCGACGAGACCGCGGCTCCCGCGATCACGGCGATTCTCGAGCTGCTCAGCGCCGACTTCGACGTCGACGCGTTCATCGAGGTGCCCACGGCCGCGGATGCGCTCGACGTCCGGCTCGGGGCCGACACACGACTGACGTGGCTTCCTCGCGAGGACCGCCCTCACGGCTCGCTGCTCATCGAGGCGGTCGCGGGATGGGCGGATGCCTCGGCCGACGTGCTCGCCCGTGCCGCCGCGCCACGCCGTCAGGAGGTCGCCGACATCGACGTCGACGTCGAGCTGCTGTGGGACAGCCCTGAGGCCGCCGACGGTGAGTTCTACGCCTGGATCGCCGGCGAGGCGGCCACCGTCAAGACGCTGCGACGGATGCTCGTGAGCGAGCGCGGCGTCGACCGCAAGCGCGTCGCGTTCATGGGCTATTGGCGGCTCGGCCAGGCGGAACGCACGCAATGATCGGCGCCGCCCGCACCCGACGGGCGCGCGTCGTGCTGGCCTCGGTCATCGTCCTGCTGGCGGTGGCGATCCTCCTGAGCCTCGGCGTAGGGGCCCGCCCGATCGCGCCGCTCGATGTGCTCCAGGCCTTCCTCGCACCCGACTCCGGCAACGCCGACCACACCGTCGTGC
The DNA here is from genome assembly GCF_044325405.1 of Microbacterium alkaliflavum. Taxonomy (NCBI): domain Bacteria; kingdom Bacillati; phylum Actinomycetota; class Actinomycetes; order Micrococcales; family Microbacteriaceae; genus Microbacterium; species Microbacterium alkaliflavum. The sequence continues at coordinate 145,342 of NZ_JBIQWL010000009.1, forward strand.
TCTCGCAGCGCGTGCCGCGCACCGTCATCGGCATCCTCGCCGGCGCGGCGCTCGCCCTCGCCGGGACCGTCATGCAGGGACTCACCCGCAACCCGTTGGCAGACCCGGGGATCTTCGGAGTCAACGCGGGCGCCGCCGTCGCCGTACTCGCGGCCATCACGTTCCTCGGCGTCGCGAGTCCTGCCGGCTTCGTGTGGTTCGCCTTCGCCGGTGCCGCGGTCGCGGCCGTCGTCGTCGCGGTCATCGGCTCGCGCGGACCCGACGGCGGCAATCCCGCGAAGATCGCCCTCACCGGCGCCGCCGTCACGGCGGGTCTCACGGCGGTGTCGCTCACGATCCTGACCACGAACCGGCAGGCGTTCGACGTCTACCGGTACTGGTCGGTGGGCGGGCTCACGGCGCGCGGACTCGATGCCGTCGTCGCGGTCGTGGCGCCGATCGTGCTCGGCATCGTGCTCGCCGGGATCTGCGCGCGGGGGCTCGACCTCATCGCGCTCGGCGAAGACACAGCGACGGGCCTGGGCCACAACGTCGCGCGCACACGGGGGATCGGCATCCTCGCGATCGTCCTCCTCTGCGGCGGAGCGACGGCGATCGCGGGCCCCATCGTGTTCCTCGGGCTGCTCGTGCCGCACGTGCTGCGCGCGCTCGTGGGATCGGACTACCGCCCGCTCCTTCTCATCGGCGCGCCCGCGGGCGCCGTCGTGCTGCTCTTCTCCGATGTGCTCGGACGCCTCATCGCCCCGCCCGGCGAAGTGCAGGCCGGGCTCGTGGTCGCGTTCGTGGGCGCGCCCGTGCTCATCTCGCTCGTCCTCCGCCGCCGGCAGGTCGCGCTGTGACCGCGGTGAGCGCGATCCCCGCCCCGTCGATCGCGACGGTGCGCGCCCGCGTGCAGCGCCGCCGGCTGGTCGTGGGGGTCGGCGTGGGAATCGCCGTCGTCCTCCTCGCCGCGATCTCGCTGTCCGTCGGCGAGTACGCCCTCACCCCCGCCGACCTCTGGCGCACACTGTGGAGCGGCGGCACGCGCATCGAGAGCTACGTCGTGTTCCAGGTGCGCGCACCGCGCCTCGCGATGGGGCTCCTCGTCGGGGCCTGTCTCGGCGTCGCAGGAGCGCTGCTCCAGTCGCTCCTGTCGAACTCGCTCGCGAGCCCCGACCTCCTGGGCATCAGCGGTGGAGCCGGCGTCGCTGCCGTGTTCGGCATCCTGATCCTGGGCGTCGGCGGACCCGTGCTCGCCCTGTTCGCCTTCGTGGGCGGGCTCGTCGTCGCGGGCTTCCTGCTGCTCGCGGGTCGCCGCGGCGACGGCGACTACCGCCTCATCGTCGCCGGCGTCGGCATCTCGTTCCTGTGCGCCGCCATCACGAGCTACCTGATGGTGCGCGCGAAGGTCGAGCTCGCGCAGTCGGCGCTCATCTGGCTCACCGGAAGCCTCGCATCCACGCCGTGGTGGAACGTGCTCGTCGTGCTCGTCGTCGGCGTGCTCAGCATCCCGGCCGTCGTGGCCTGCGCGCGGTGGCTGCCGCTCACGCAGCTCGGCCCCGGCACAGCCGTCTCGCTCGGCGTGCGCCCGGGCCTCGTGCGGATCGTCGCGGTCGTCGTCGCGGTGCTGCTGACGGCGACGACCTGCGCCTTCGTCGGTCCGATCTCGTTCGTCGCGCTGTGCGCGCCGGCCATCGCACGACCGCTCCTCGGCCACGGCGCCGTCGGCCTCGGCACGAGTGCCGGAGCGGGGGCGGCGCTCCTCGTCGCGGCGGACCTCGTCGCGCAGTATGCGATCCCCGGCGTCTCGCTCCCCGTCGGCGTCGTGACGGGCGCGATCGGCTCGCTCTTCCTCCTCTGGCTGCTCACGACCTCGAAGGGACGCCACCTGTGACCACGGCATCCGCTCCTCGTCTCTCGGCGCGCGGGCTCGCGGCGGGGTATCCCGGCCGCCGCGTCATCGAGGATCTCGACCTCGAGCTCGCGCCCGGGCGGATCACGATGATCATCGGCGCCAACGCGTGCGGCAAGTCGACCCTGCTGAGCGTGCTCGCTCGCGTCAACGCGCCGCTCGCGGGCCGCGTCGAGCTCGACGGCACGGATGTCGCGGTCATCCCCCGACGCGCCTTCGCGCAGACCGTCGGGCTGCTGCCGCAGCATCCCTCCGCTCCCGACGGGCTCACAGTGGCCGAGCTCGTCGCGCGCGGCCGGCATCCGCACCGCGGGGTCTTCCAGCGCTGGAGCGCAGCGGACTCGGCGCGCGTCGACGAGGCGATGGCGCGCACCGGCGTCACGGACCTCGCCGACCGGCCCGTCGGCGACCTGTCGGGCGGGCAGCGCCAGCGCGTGTGGATCGCGATGGCGCTCGCGCAGAACCCGCGGATCCTGCTGCTGGACGAGCCGACGACGTTCCTCGACCTGAGCCACCAGATCGAAGTGCTCGACCTGCTCCGCGAGCTCAACCGCACCGACGGCACGACGATCGTCGTCGTGCTGCACGAGCTCAACCTCGCGGCGCGCTACGCCGACGACCTCGTCGTCATGTCGGAGGGGCGCATCGTCGCGCATGGCACGGCCGCCGAGGTCATGACGACCGACATCATCTCCGAGGCGTTCGCCCTCGATGCGCTCGTCATCCCCGACCCGCTCACGCAGACCCCCCTCGTCGTTCCCGTTCCCGGCGGCTCCCATGTCGTCGCGGACGGGCACTGAGGCCATCGAAAGGAAGAACACAGCAATGCCTTCTCGACTCCGCTCCCTCGCCGCCGCTGCGGCGCTCACCGCCGTCGGCGCGCTCGCGCTCAGCGGCTGCGCCGGGTCGGCCGCAACCGAAGCGACCGCCTCATCCGCGCCCGCGGGCGACGCCTCGGCGTTCCCCGTCACGTTCGAGCACCTGTACGGGGAGACGACGATCGAATCAGCCCCCGAGCGCATCGCGACGTGGGGCTGGGGCGCCACCGACGCCGTGCTCGCGCTCGGGATCGTGCCGGTGGCCATCTCCTCCATGGACTACGGCGGGGGCGACGACCGCATCACGCCGTGGGTCTCGGACGCGATCGAGAAGCTCGGCGGCGAGACGCCCGTCATCCTCGACAACGCCACCTACGAGCTCGACGTCGAGGAGCTGCTCGCGGCCGACCCCGACGTGCTGATCGCCCCGTACTCGGGCCTCACGCAGGAGGAATACGACGCGGTCACGTCGGCCGGCATCCCCGTCGTCGCCCCCGAAGAGGCGCTCTGGGCCACCCCGTGGCGCGATGTCATCACCGAGACGGGCGAGGCGCTCGGACTCTCGGACGAAGCCGGCACGCTGCTCGCCGGTCTCGATGACCAGATCGCGGATGCCGCCGCAGCCCACCCCGAGTTCCAGGGCACGACGATCGCGTACGTCGACGACGACGTGGACACGCTGTACATGTACCTCCCGGCTGACGCGCGCGTGGAGATCCTGGAGGACCTCGGCTTCTCGACACCCGACAGCGTCACTGCGCTCGACACCGGCGAGGGCACGTTCTACACGACCGTGAGCTACGAGAACCTCGACAAGATCGACGCCCAGGTGATCTTCACGCAGGCGGAGGAGCAGGCGGTGCTCGACGAGTTCCTCGCCTCCGACCGCGGCCGGCTCATCCCGGCCGTCCAGAAGGGCGCCGTCGCGCCGATCGTCGGCGAGGAGGACGTCGCTGCCGTCTCTCCGACCGCCCTGTCGCTGCCGTGGCTGCTCCCGACCATGGTCGACCAGCTCGCCGCGGCCACCGCCACCGCGAACACCTGACGTTCCGCAGACGAGGAAGAGGACCCCGGCCGCTCGGCCGGGGTCCTCTGGTCGTATCGGGGCTAGTCGTCGTCGCCCGGCCGCCCGGCCTTCCTCCGCTCGAGCCGCCAGTGGATCTCGTGCGTGGTCGGGTTGCGCCATTCGACCATGCGGTATTCGAAGCCCGGCAGCAGCACGATCGGGATGGGATCAGGGGATGCCGGTGCCACGGCGCCGACGACGATCTTCGCGTCGGTGGGGATGAACGGCGACTGGGCCGGAACAGGTGCCGTGATGATCTCGACAGGGTCTCCGTAAGGACGCGCCATACCGGCAACCTAGCACGCCGAGTGGATTCATAGGTGAGTGCCAGAGAAGCACATTAGAGGTGCATTAGAGGAATGATAAAGTTCTCATACGACCGCGCGTGATCTGGGGTATGCGCGGCCGACCCGAAACCCGATCGAAGGAGATCCCCGATGCAATCCTCCATGAGGGTCGGGGGCTGCGCCGCGCGTGGACGATTACCTCGGCGCAGCCGACCCGGAGCCGATGGACGGCCGGTGTGCGCTTCGGTTTCGCTGCGCGCCCAGAAGATACGGGTTAACACGGATATCGGACGGATACGTCGGAGAGGCACACTGATCGCGGGGGAGCTCGGGTACACGCCGCCGTGCGCGGGGGCGTCAGTTCTGGAGCTGCTGACATGCTTCGATCTCCGCGCCGGACCTTCATCGGCCGCAACACGCTCATCGACGAGCTCTCGGCGGCGGGTGAGGCGGACGAATGCCGACTCGTCACCGGCCCGCCCGGGATAGGCCGATCGATGCTGCTGGCGCGCGTCGCGGCTCTCAGCCGCCCCAAGCGCGCCGTGCACGAACTCGTCGGCACGCGGGGTGCCGCATCGATGCCTCTCGGCGCCTTCCTCCCCGTGGTCGATCGGGTCGAGACGACGTTCGAGGCCGCCACACGGGTGCGACTCACGCTCCTGAAGAGCAGGCCTCTCGTGACGGTGGACGATGCGCATCTGCTCGACGAGGTGTCCGCGGGACTCCTGCTCGAGCTCGCGCGCGGCGGTGTGCCGCTGCTGGTGAGCGTGCCGGAAGGCGCCGCCGTCGATGAGGCGATCGAGGCGATCGAGCAGCACTTCTCACCGCCTCGAACCGCCATCCCGCCGCTGACGGCGGCCGAGCTCGCTCGTCTGGTGCGCGAGACTCTGGGGGCCGTTCCCGATCCCACGCTGGTGGCCCTCGTGCGCCGATGGTCGCAGGGCGTGCCGAGGTATGTCGTGGAGATCGTCGACTCACTGCTGCACGCTCATCGCATCGGCTTCGAGGCAGGTCATGCGTTCGTCCTCGGGAGCGGCCCACCCGAGGCCGGCGACTCGGCCGCGCTCATGACGCGTCGTGTCTCGCCGGGCGCGGTTCGGCTGGCGCGTCTGGTCGGACTGGCCCACACGCTGCCGATGACGGCCGTCCGCGGGATCGCGACGCCGGCGGCCGTCGAGGAAGCCGAAGCCGCGGGACTCGTCGAGATGCAGGTAGACGGGGAGGGAGCGGTGCTCGTGGCGGGGCATCCCTGGGTCGCCCGATCGGTGGTCGCAGGCCTGACGGGGGGCTCTCGGCTGGAGCTCGTGCAGACCCTCGTCGACGCCTTTCCGCACAGCCCCCGCGACCCCGTGCTGTCGGCTCGACTCGTGGGCTGGCGACACGAGATCGGTCGGCATGTCGCCGTCGACGAGCTCATCACGGCCGTGTCGCGCGTGCAGGCCGCCGCTCCCGCCGAGGCCGACGGGCTGCTCGATGTCGCGGTCGAGCGCGCGAGCGGTCCGAATGAGCGGTTGCGCGTCGCGACCCTCCTCGCGCATCGCCTGCGCATCAACGAGGCGGAGCTGCTGCTGGCCGAGCTGTCGGAGACGGGCCTGTCGGCCGAGCCGCAGCGGACCCTCGACCTTCTGCGTGCTTTCGTGCTGCTCTTCCCCGCGAACGATCCGGCTCGCGCTGCCGAACTGCTGCAGGCGCACCCGGGAGACGATCCCCTCATCCACGCGCAGCTCACGGGCGCCTTGCTCCAGCTGGGCGACATCTCCGCCGCGATCCGGGTGGGGGTCGGCGTGCTCGCCGACGATTCGGCCCCGGCGCTCGCGCAGGCGCATGCCGCGGTCGCGCTGAGCGCGGCCTACGTGCAGGCCGGGAACGTCGACGCCTACGACGCACTCCGGGCCCGCCGGGCCCAGCTGCTGGCCGAGGCGGCGGACGAGTTCCCCGAGGGGCCGGAGGCGATGGTCTTCATCGACGAGTCCGCCCTGCTCGAAACGCGCGAGTCGCTGGATGCCGCGCACACGCTGACCCGCACGTCGTTCGAAAGGTCGCTCGCGCGCGAGGACGAGGGGATGCGCGCGCAGCATGCGCATCTGCTCGCCCGCATCGCGCTCGAGCGGGGGGCTCCGTGCGAGGCGCTTCCGCTCGCACTCGGCGCGGCCGCGAGCGACGGTCTGTGGGCTCGGGCGTTCCGCGCCTGGACGACGGCCACCCTCATCGAGAGCCTCGCGCTGATCGGACGCACGGAGGAGGCGGAACAGCGCCGAGCCGAGGTCGCGGCTCGACGCCGCGCACCCCTGCACGACATCGACGTCGCCCGCGCGACGGCGGTCGTGAGCGCGGCCGGAGGCGACTTGACCGAGGCCGCCGAGCGGCTGACGGCCGCGGCGACGCAGGCCGTCGCCCGCGGTCAGCTGACACGCGGGCGGTATGCGCTCGACCAGGCCGTGCGCTACGGATCGGATGCCGCGGCGCGGGTGCTGCTGCGGATACGAGGGGTTGCGGCGAACGGGCCGCTCACGCGATCGCAGATGCTCGCGCATGCCTGGCTCGAGCGCGACGGAACCGTGCTCGACGCGATCGCCGGCGACCTNGCGCTCGACCAGGCCGTGCGCTACGGATCGGATGCCGCGGCGCGGGTGCTGCTGCGGATACGAGGGGTTGCGGCGAACGGGCCGCTCACGCGATCGCAGATGCTCGCGCATGCCTGGCTCGAGCGCGACGGAACCGTGCTCGACGCGATCGCCGGCGACCTGGCCGAGCGCGGCCTCCTCTGGCGGGCTGTGGAAACGGCGGCTCTCGCGATGCGCGCCCGCGGAGTCGCGGAGTCCGAGACGCTCGCTCGCCTTCGGCCGCGATGCCCGACGCTGAAGAGTCCCGTCGTGCCCGAGGATCCTCCGCCCGTGCTCACGGCGCGCGAGACCGAACTCGCGGCTCTGGCCGCGGCGGGCCGCACGGATGCCGAGATCGCGGCGGAGACGCGGCTGTCGATCCGCACGGTGCAGACGCACCTGTCGAACGCGTATCACAAGCTCGGAATCCGCAGCCGCGCAGAACTCGCGCTGCGACTGGACGAGCCATCCGGTCTACGTACTCAGCAGGGTACGTAGAAGTCAGACGGCCGAACCTCGCCACACTGGGCATCGGGGGAGGCCATGGTCTCCGGAGAGGCGCGACAGGGGGTCGCCCTCCGGATTTGCGGAGAGCGAGGCAGCCATGAGCCGTACATCGGTGCGCGTCAATGCGCGTGATCCCATCTCGGAGGCGGGGATCGTGAGCCAGCTGCGTCCGAGACCCGAGGTGCGCGTCATCAGCCCCGACGAAGAGCTGACGCCCGAAGTCGTCGTCGTGGTCGCGGACGTCGTCGACGACGAGACGCTCACGACGCTGCGATTCCTGCAGCGTCATGGCGAGTCGCGCACCGTGCTGGTGGCGACGCAGCTGAGCGACGGCGATCTCGTGCGGGCCGTCGAGACGGGCGTCGTAGGTCTCGTGCGCCGGTCGGAGGCGCGGCCCGACCGTCTGGTCGCGGCGATCTGCGCCGCGGCAGCCGGTGAGGGGACCGTGCCGCCGGATCTGCTCGGACGACTGCTGGATGAGGTGGGCCGTCTGCAGCGCACGGTGCTCGATCCGCGCGGGATCACCTTCTCGGGTCTCGCGGCGCGCGAGGTGGAAGTGCTCAAGCTCGTCGCCGAAGGCTGGGACACCGCCCAGATCGCGCACAAGCTCGCGTACTCCGAGCGCACCGTCAAGAACGTGCTGCACGACATCACGACGCGACTCCAGCTGCGCAACCGCTCGCACGCGGTCGCGTACGCGATGCGCGAAGGGCTGATCTGACGGATGCCGCATGCCCGGTCGGGCAGGGGACATGCACGGATGGGTGCCCCCGCGCGAGCGGGCCGCGCGATCGGCCTCGCGACGATGGAAGCGGAAGCAGGATGACGTGACACTCCGACGCCTCGCAGCAGCGCTCGCGTCGCTCAGCCTCGTGCTGGGCGGTGCGGTCGTCGCCGCGCCGGCGGCGCAGGCCGCGGATCCGGATGGACCCGTGTTCGAGATCACTCTCGACCATGATGTCCGCGTACAGCCGGGGAGCACCGTGTTCTTCAGTCCGAGCATCCGACGAGTGGGCGAGCTGGATCCCGACCTCGACCCGTTGTCGCAGATCGCGCTGAAGGTCACCTTCCCCGACACGCTCGAGTTCCGATCCGGAGGATGCGCCGCATTCGTGGATGCCGCGGGCTGGGTGCACCTCCCGCCGTACCAGGGTCCGCAGGATCCGACGTACACCTTCGCGTCCGGCGACGAGTGCGTCGTCAGCGGCGGACTCGGCGACAGCCCGAGCACCGGGACGAATATCACGTTCACGTCGCGCGCCGAGGCCTTCTTCGACGCGGATCCACCGCTCGAGCAGCTCCCCGCCCCTGTCGGCGTCGAGTTCTCGATCGAGCGCACCGTCGTGCTGAACAGCGACCCGCCCATCGCGGTCGAAACCGATCTGGGAGACCAGCGCTCCGACGCGACCGGTGACGTGTCCTTCGACGCGCCGTATCTCACAGACGTGAGCCCACAGGAGCGCATGACATGGCCCGACGATGACGTCATCCTGGTCGAGTACTGGCTCAGCGCCCCGCAGCTGACGGGTGAGACGGGTCAAGTCGTCGACTTCAGCCAGGCATCGACCTCGTGGGATCTGCGCGCTCCCGCATTCGCGACCCTGATCGACGACGACGCCGCGACCGACAGCGCGCTGTGCACCGACGAATCGGTGGCAGCCGGCTATTGTCACGTCACCTTCACGCAGAACGCGCCTCCGCCGCCTCCGCCGCCGCCACCCCCGCCGCCAGACATCAACTTTGCGCCGGCCATGTCGATCCGGCCGGCGCTGCTCCTCGATCCGTACAACACGCCTCCCGCGACGAGCTGCGGCGGGGGCTACTGCACCTTCCGCGTGACGCTCCGGTATGCACCGTCCCCCGACCCGCCGGGCAGCGCCCTCGCGGGCGATTTCACGATGCAGCCCACGGGGGGCACGTACGTCGGCGACCAGACATCGGGCGACATCCCCGCGTTCTGGATGCAGGGCGCCGGCGAATCGCACACGGTGGTCAGGCAGGCCGTCGACACTTCCGTGACCCTCAGCGCCGACTCACGCCCTGTCGGCGGGGCCGATGTCACGGCGACGATCACCGCGCAGCAGTTCGAAGACGCGGATCTTCTGGCGGCGTTCAGCAACTCCGACCCTCTGCTGGAGGTCGAACTGAAGATCGAATGGCCCGCCTTCCTCACCCCTGCCGGAGATCCGGAGGGGTGCTACGAATGGCGCGGTCCTGAGCAGATCTGCGTTCTGCGCTTCGCCGACTCGCCGCCCGGGCCCGCGCAGCAGATCCGCATCACGTTCCACATGCCGCCCGAACTGCCCCCGGACGGCACAACCGGCGTCGTCCGGGCGTCCGCCTCCGCCGTGCGCGTCGTCGGGACGAACGACGGCGATTACACGCTCGACACCGGCCCCACGAGCGTCGTGATCCCCAGCGAGGCGCCGTTCGAGGTGTATCAGCCGTTCATCGAGACGTCGGTGGCGCTCAGCTCGAACGCAGGCTGGCCCGGCGGTGACGACCTCGTCGCGACATTCACGATCAGGCAGCCGCTGGACGGCACGATCGACTTCGAGCCCGGAAGCAGCGTGACCGTCCACGTCGACTGGCCGGACTTCGTCACGCTTGCGGGCGACCCGCCGTGCGTGGGGTTCGCGCCCGACGCCGACCCCGACAAGACGGGCGGCACGTGCGTCATCGACGATCCGGGCCCGCCCGGGTGGAGCGCGCAGCTCACGGCCCGATTCACGATGCCGGCCAGTGTCACGGGCCCCGTCAACGGGCTCGTCACGATCGAAGGGGTGTCGATCGTCGCCGTCACCGACTGCGACTGCTCGGGCGACCAGGACATCACGACGTACGACAGTCGCTTCATCGTGCCCGACAGCGAGCGATTCGCGGTCGATACGACGGTCTTCCCCGTCGACGTGACCCTCGACCGGACGGTCAGCACGCCAGGCGGGATGCGCCTGTATGCCAAGGTGCGGGTGACCTGGGATCACGCGATGGAGGCGGATGCCACGGACGCGGTCGTCGGCATCGAGCTCGACGCGCCGGACTTCCTCGAACTCGTTGCACCTCCCGGCCTCGACTCGTGCGACGAGGGGCGGCAGAACGTCTGCTACCTGACGGGATTCCACAAGGTCGGCGACGTCCAGGAGATCGAGCTCTGGTTCGACATGCCCGACACGGGCAGTGGTGTCGGCGAGCTCTCGGCCAAGGGCGTCCGGCTCTGCGGCGGTTCGCTGGACGACTGCCTCGAACTCCCGTCGGCGTGGATCGGGTCCGACGCCGAGAGCTTCACGCTGCTCGACCCGCGCATCGACGTCGATCTGACCATCGACCACGACCCGGGATGGACGGGCGGTCAACCGGTCACGGCCACCGCGACCGTGACGTACAAGGACGCGAGCCCGGACGTGTTGCCCGGGCTGGCGGTCGAACTCGTGTTCAGCTGGCCGGAATTCCTCACGCTCACGTCGATCAGCGGCTGCGACGCCGTCCTCGTCGGCGGAGTCTGCCGCGTCACGGGGCTCGACGCGGCGAACCCCTCCGAACAGGTGAAGCTGACTTTCGCAATGCCACCCGTCGAGGTGGCCAGCCCCACACTCAAGTCGGAGTTCCCGAAGACGGGCGAGATCCACGTTCAAGGATTCTCGTGGTCGTACAGCGCACCGCCTCCGACGCCCCTTCCCACGCCGACTCCCACCCCCACGCCGACTCCCACTCCGACTCCGTCTGCGACACCGACGACGACGCCCTCCCCGAGGCCGACGCCGACGCCGACGCCGACGGACACCTCGACGCCGACGCCGACGGACACCTCGACTCCGAGCCCGTCGTCCACCGACGTCTCTCTGGCGCCGCCATCCATCCGCTGCCTGGTCCTCTGTCTCGTGTCGACGCCGTTCTCGGCGATGAGCGGCCCGCCGGTGCTCGCCTCGGCGGGACAATCCGTGGCAGACCTGACGGTGCTCACGCCGCAGGATCTCGTCGACGCGATCGTCGGATCGGGAGTGACGACGAGCAACGTCGCCTTCACGGGCGACCGCCGCGGCGCCGGACTCTTCTCGGGATTCGACGCGCTGGGCTTCCCTCGGGGTCTCATCCTGAGCTCTGGGGCAGTCGACACGGCGACCGGCCCGAATGACAGCGAGAACACGAGCGGCGACTTCGGCCTGCCCGGCGCGCCGGCCCTCGACGACCTCGTCTCGGGATCCACGCAGGATGCGAGCATCCTGAGCTTCGACTTCGTCCCGACGACCTCCCAGCTCACGTTCGACTACGTCTTCGCGAGCGAGGAGTACAGCGAGTTCTCCAACACGGATTACAACGACGTCTTCGCATTCTTCGTCAACGGGCGCAACTGTGCGCTCACACCCGACGGCGCGGCCGTCTCGGTCAACACGATCAACGGCGGCAACCCGCTGGGCACGGATGCCGTGCGACCTGAGCTGTTCCGTGACAACACCCTCGGCACAGACGGCCAAGGACTCCCCACGTCGCCGATCGACATCGAGGCCGACGGCCTCACGACCGTGCTGCACTGCGTCGCGCCGGTCGAAGCCGGTCAGACGAACACGATCGAGCTGAAGATCGCCGACCGATCCGACGGCATCTACGACAGCGAGGTCTTCATCGCGGGAGGCAGCGTCCAGGCGAACCACCAGCCCGTCGCCGACGACAAGACCGTGACCACGGTCGAGGACACGCCGGTCGCAGTCAGGCTCTCCGGATCCGACGAGGATGGCGACAGCCTCAGCTACACGGTGGTCACGCAGCCCGCACACGGCACCCTGTCGGGCACCGGCGCGGACCTCGTCTACACGCCCACACCCGGCTACAGCGGGCCCGACACGTTCACGTACACGGCGAACGACGGCGCGGTCGATTCCGATCCGGCGACCGTGAGCATCGCGGTCACGCCCGCGCCGCCGCCCGAGCCGGTCGAGGTCGAACTGCCGAGAGAGCGGATCGGCGCCGACTTCGTCGACATCACCGTGCTGCAGCCCAAGGTGACCGTCGTTCCGCTCGTGTCTCGGCCGGGTGAGGTCGTGACGGTCTACATCGAGAACCTGCCGCCGGCCGCGAGCATCGTGATCACGTTGGGCGGGCTGACGAGGGCCGTCACCCTCCCGTCGGAGGTGACGTTCGAGATCGAGCCGATCTTCATCGTCAGACGGGCACAGCTCGGTGTCCGGCAGCTCACGGTGCAGAGCGTCGATGGGCAGTTCGGCACGTTCAGTCCGGCTCGGCCGCTGCTCCTCGTTCCACGCAGCACGGTCGCCGACGAACTGGTCGGGAGGGGCGGATGATCGCGGAAGTCGACCAGGCGCTCGGCGAACTCGTGCGCGAGATCCCCGGCGTCCCGAAAGACGTCGACGTCGTCTTCGACGCCCCGACGAAGGACTGGGCGGCGCGCCGCAACGCGCCCACCGTCAACCTCTACCTCTACGACATCCGGGAAGACCTGCGTCGGCGGGAGCGGGGGTTCGTCGAATCTCGAGACGACCGCGGCATCGTCGTCTCTCGCGCGCCGGGGCCGAGGTTCTTCAAGCTCTCGTACCTCGTGACGGCCTGGACGCAGCGTCCCGAGGACGAGCATCGCCTGCTCGACGGCCTCCTGCGGGCCCTGCTCCCGTACGACGCACTGCCGGCCGAGCTCATGACGGGCACCCTCAACGACGTCGGGCGTCCCGTCGCTGTGACCGTCGCCCTGCCGCCGCCGGAGGACCGTGCCTTCGCCGATGTGTGGTCGTCGCTCGGTGGCGAGCTCAAGCCCTCGCTCGATGTCGTCATCACGGTTCCCATGGCCACCGGGGTCGTCTACGCGGCGGGGCCGCCCGTCAGCGCCGGCGTCAGCGGTCAGTTCAGCAATCTCCTCGTGCCCGGCATGGGCGAGGACCGTGCGCATCGGCCGGGGGAGCGGCGATGACGGTCGACGACCCGAGCATCACGCACCTCCTCGCGCGGCTCGGCGTCATCGAGGATCGCATCCGCGCCCTCGTCGTCGCGCGCCGAGCCGACGACCCGCACCCCGACGACCCGTTCCGCGGCCTGTACCTCAGCGAGGAGATGGTCGATCGGCTCCTCGACACTCCGGGAGCGACGACCCGGTGGTCCGATGCCTCCGGGCGCCTGGACGACTGCGAGCGCACCGCCGACCGCGCCGCCCGCGCGGGCGCGCGCATCCGGCTGCGCGATCTCAGCGCGATGTTCGACCTGTCCGACGTCGACCTCGACATGCTCGTCATCGCGCTCGCCGCCGACCTCGACCCGCGATTCGAGCGGTTCTTCGGCTACCTCAACGACGACGTGAGCCGCCGTCGCCCCTCGGTCGCGCTCGCGCTCGACCTGTGCGGCATCCCGCTCGCATCGGCGCACGACCGCGGGCGGTTCGTGCACGGCACGCTCGTGTCGTCGGGTCTGCTGAACCTCGAGGATCGCGATCGGCCCCTGCCCAGCCGGGCGCTCCGCGTACCCGACCGGGTGGTCTCGCACCTGCTCGGCGACGACAGCCTCGATCCGGCGCTCGACGGCCTCGTGTCGCACCCCGCGGACATCGAGTGGGGGGATGCCTCACCCCTCGTCGCGGCGCTGCGGCGCGGCATCCGGTGTGTGTATGTCCGCGAAGCGGCGACGGGTTCGGGTGCCGTCATCGCGGTGCGTGCGCTCGCGGAGATCGGCCGCGGCGCGCTGCATCTCGACCTCAACCGCCTCGACGCCGATCGGGGCGTCGACGAGGCACGCCTCGTCGTGCGCGAGGTTCGGCTGCGGGGGCACGGACTGATCGCCGGGCCCGTCGCGCGCGATGCGGACCCCGAGGTGCTGGCCGCGCTCGACGCGTCGCCGATGCCGACGATCTTCGTCGGCGCCGACACGTGGGACCCCGGCTGGACGCGCGACCTGCCGGCCGTCATCGAGATCCCGCCGAGCACCGTCGACGAGCGCGTGCGGCTGTGGCGCGAGAGCCTCGGCGACACCGTCGAGCCCATTGACGTCGAGACGGCGACCGGGCCGTATCGGCTGCGGCCCGAGCAGGTCGTCCGCGCGGCGCGCACGGCCCGCACGCAGGCCTCGGTGAGCGCCGACGGACACCTGACGGCGGCGCATCTCGGAGCGGGCGCCCGCGCGGAGAACGGCTCGACGCTCGACCGCCTGGCCAGGCGCATCGCCCCGACGGTCGGCTGGGACGATCTCGTGCTGCCCGAGCCCACCGCCGAGGCGCTGCGCGAGGTCGCGGTGCGGGCACGCTTCCGCGAGCGGGTGCTGGGCGACTGGGGCATGCGCCCCGGCGGCGGGAGAGGGCACGGCGTCGTGGCGCTCTTCGCCGGCGACTCGGGAACAGGCAAGACGATGTCGGCGGAGGTCATCGCGAGCGAGCTCGGGCTCGACCTGTACGTCATCGACCTCTCGACCCTGGTCGACAAGTACATCGGCGAGACGGAGAAGAACCTCGAGCGCGTCTTCCAGGCGGCCGCCGGCACCAACGGCGTGCTCCTGTTCGACGAGGCCGACGCCGTCTTCGGCAAGCGGTCCGAGGTGCGCGATGCGCACGATCGCTACGCCAACGTCGAGAGCGCGTACCTGCTGCAGCGCATCGAGCGCTTCGACGGCCTCGCACTCCTGTCGACCAACCTGCGCGCCAATATCGATGAGGCCTTCACGCGTCGGCTCGACCTCATCATCGATTTCCCGATGCCCGACGCGGGACTGCGCGCCGAGCTCTGGGACCGCTGTCTCGGGGTGGCGATCGCCCGCGCCGACGACATCGACCTCGACTTCCTGGGCACGGCCTTCGAGCTCTCCGGCGGGTCGATCCGCTCGGCAGCCGTCACGGCAGGGTATTTCGCCGCCGCGGCCGACGGCATCGTCACGATGCGACACCTCGTCGCCGCCGTCGAACGCGAGTACCGCAAGCTCGGACGGCTGCTCGTCGAGAGCGAGTTCGGGCGGTACTGGGTAGGTGCGTCATGACAGGCCTGCCCGATAGGGCACCGACGGTGGCACGTCAGGCGGCCTGCGACGGCGCGACGGGGGAGCCGCTCGGGCGGTAGTGAGGAGGAGGAGGACACCATGTCCACGTTCGATTTCGACACCATCGAGGGCGCCACGCGCCGCTCACGGGAGGAACGGCGTGCCGATGACGGCGCGTCTGCGGCGGGTCTGCGGGAGCGACGACTCGACGTGCTCGGACCGGCGGGGCTTCTGCGACTGCAGCGCGAGGCCGGCAACGGCGCTGTCGCGGAGTTCGCCGACCAGGACGAGCGTTCGCCGGTGCTCGATGTGGTGTCCGGAGGTGGTGCGAGCCTCGACCGCGACGTCCGCAACGACATGGAAGGTCGGCTCGGCGCCGACTTCTCGGACGTCCGGGTGCACACGGATGCCGCGGCCCACGATTCCGCCCGGAGCGTGGGCGCGCACGCCTACACGGTGGGCTCGCACGTCGTGTTCCAACGCGACGCCTACGATCCCGGGTCGACCGCGGGCCGCACGACGCTGGCGCATGAGCTCACTCACGTCATGCAGCAGCGCAGCGGTCCCGTCGACGGCACGCCGACGGGCGGGGGAGTCAGCGTGAGCGACCCCGGCGATCGCTATGAGCAGGCTGCGTCGGCGAACGCCGAGCGTGTCATGGGTGATGCTGCGCCCGTGCAGCGATCGACGGAGATTCCGGTCGTGCAGCGCGCCGAGAACCCCGACGAGGAACCGGACGAATCCGCGGCCGTGCAGGGCATGTTCGTGCAGCGCGAGGAGGAGGGCGAGGAGGAAGAGGCCTCCGGCTGAGGCCTGCCACCCATGTCCGCCGCTCCTGTCGTCGAAGCGGCGCCGGCGCGACGTCGCATCCGCCCCGCGCCGACGCCGGATGCGGCGCGGGCCGCACCGCACGAACTGCTCGCCCTCCAGCCGCTCGTCGGGAACGCGGCGATCACCTCGCTCCTCACGAGAGCGCCCACGACCGCTCAGCGGCTCGTCGAAGGGATCCCCGCACCCCCGGTCGCCCCGGGACCCATCGAGCCCGCCGCCCATCCGGGCCTGCGCGCGGTGCGCGCATCGGTGAAGTCGGCGGCGTCGCGGGCGTCGCGGCATCCATCCGCGCGCGCCGCCGTGGGCACCGCCGCGAAGGCTGTGGAGCCGGCGGCCGACGAGGCGGAGGCGCAGGCCAAGCGGGATCGCGCCACAGCGATCGGGGCCGCACCCACGCCGTCTTTCGACAAGGCGGCCTTCATCGCTGCCGTCAATGCCGCGATCGAGAAGCAGACGCCCAAGACGCTCGACGATGCCGCGAAGTTCGCGTCGTCCGGAAAGGCGGAATCCGTCGGCGCCGAGGTCAAGGGCCGGGTCACGCAGAGCAAGGAGGCGTCCACGGGTCCGCTCGCGGATGCCACCGCCCAGCCGCCTGACACGTCGCGTGCGACGATCACGCCCGGCACGCCCCTTCCCGCGGCGCCGCCCACCCCCGCCGCCCCTCTCGATGCCGCGCGGGCGGCACCGACGCCTGCCCCACGGGAGCAGACGAACCTCGACCACGGTCCCGCGCAGGTCGACCAGCAGATGTCCGAGGCGGGTGTCTCCGAAGAGCAGCTGCGCAACTCCAACGAGCCCGAGTTCACCGATGCGCTGTCGGCCAAGGGAGAAGCGGCATCGCACGCCGCCACTGCGCCGGCGGCTCTTCGTGAGCAGGAGGCGGGGATCATCGCGGGGGCCAAGCAGGGAGCGGCGTCCACCGGCGTCGCCGGCGCGGCGGGATTGGCGTCGGGCCAGGCCGCCGGCCTGAGCAAACTGGTCGGCGGCGAGCAGAAGGCGAAGTCCTCGGCGGAGGGGGAGCACTCCAAGGTCAACGCCGATCTGCGGGCGATCTTCGACAAGACGAAGCTCGACGTCGAGGCGATCCTCTCGAGCATCGACACGACCGTCGAGGCCGACTTCACGAAAGGGGAGGCCGCGGCCCGCTCCGCGTTCAAGCAGTTCCACGAGAAGGAGATGGATGCCTTCAAGGAGCGCGAATACGGACTGAACCCGTTCGCGTGGGGCAAGGACCTCCTGTTCGGGCCGCCACCGGGAGCGAAGGCCGTCTTCGAGAGGTCGCGCGCGTTCTATCAGGCCGAGATGACGAAGGTCATCAGCGCGATCGCCGATACCGTCGGGCGCAAGCTGACCGAGGCCAAGACGCGCGTGGCCACGGGACGCGAGCAGATCGCCGCGCACGTCCGCGGCCTCGATCCGGCGCTGCGTGCGGAGGCGAACAAGGCGGCGCAGGGTTTCACCGCCGAGTTCGACCAGCTCGAGCAGTCGGTGGACGAGAAGTCGAAGGCCGTCGTCGACGACCTCGCCGCCAAGTACGTCGCCGCGAAGGGCGAGGTGGACGCCGAGATCACGAAGATGCAGGAGGAGAGCAAGGGCCTGGTCGGTCGTGCCGTGGCGGCTGTCGCAGGCGTCGTCACGACGATCAAGAACCTCGCGGCGATGCTGACCCAGGTGCTGGCGCGGGCGGCAGCAGCCGTCGACAAGATCATCAAGGACCCGATCGGATTCCTCGGCAACCTCGTCAACGCCGTGAAGGGCGGCATCCAGCAGTTCGGCGCGAACATCGCGACGCATCTGAAGTCGGGACTTCAGAGCTGGCTCTTCGGGGCGCTCGCCGAGGGCGGGATCGAGCTGCCCGAGAAGTTCGACTTCAAGGGGGTGCTGCAGCTCATCCTCTCGATCCTCGGATTGACATGGGCGAAAGTTCGGGCGCGGATCGCGGCGAAGCTTCCGCCCGGCGCGATAGAGGCCGTCGAGAAGGGCTTCACAATCGTGAAGACGATCATGACGGTCGGCATCTCGGGGATCTGGCAGCTCCTGCTGGAGAAGCTCGGCGACATCAAGGAGATGGTCCTGACCCAGGTCAAGGAGATGGTCTCGATCGAGATCATCAAGGCCGGAATCGTCTGGCTCATCTCGATGCTCAATCCGGCGTCGGCCTTCGTGAAGGCCTGCAAGATGATCTACGACGTCGTCATGTTCTTCGTCGAGAAGGCGGCGCAGATCAAGGAGTTCGTCGACAGCATCCTCGACTCTGTCGAGTCGATCGCGGGTGGCGGCGTGGGGGCGGTCGCGGGCTACATCGAGAAGACGCTCGGCCGGATGGTGCCGGTCATCATCGGCTTCATGGCGTCGCTTCTCGGCCTCGGCGGCATCTCGTCGAAGATCAAGGCGATCCTCGAGAAGATCCAGGAGCCCGTCGGCAAGGCGATCGACTGGGTCGTGGGCAAGGCCGTGGCGTTCGGCAAGAAGGCCCTGGCCCTCGGCAAGAAGCTGCTGGCGAAGGCCAAGGATCTCGGCAAGAAGGCGATCGGCAAGATCAAGAAGAAGCTCGGCATCAAGGAGAAGAAGCCGGAAGACCGCGAGAAAGCGGGCCTAGAGGCAGGCGCTCGCATCGCGGACAAGTACGCCGGAAAGCCGGTCACGGCCAAGAAGCTCGCCGAAAAGCTAGCATGGCCGCGTCGGCGTCATGGGCTGGTCACACTCGAGCCTTTCGACGCGGGCGGGAAGTGGTCGATCCGGGCGGTGGCGCAGCGCACAGACAAGCCGACACCGGCGGAGGTTGCGGTAGCGATTGAGATCGAGCAGGCGGTCAAAGCGGCGGGAGGAATCGTTCCGTTCCTCAAGCAATGCGCATCTTCGGCGAAGGTCGGCGGCCTCGACGTTGCGGAGGTTAAGAAGCAATGGAACAATCGCGGCCCGGCACGGGAGTTCCTCAAGGAGGAATTCCGGAAGGCGGCACCGTTCACGCATGAATGGATTCCGACCAACATGATCATGGACGTAGTCGAGCGAGCGGCCAAGCTCGGCAACAGCCGCGATGTTGAGGACTGGATCACCCTGCAGCACAAGCTGCGATCTCCAACAAGGAATGTCATCTGGAGGTTCGAGTTCGCAGCTGGTGTTTTCCGGCTCGACGCCCATGTCGGCACCGCTCAGAGCGTGCTCGAGGCTCACCGCTCGGCGGAGGCGCGACTTCGTCGGGAGCTCATGAAGCGAAAGCCTGATCCTGCAAAGATCGCGGCGGCCCAAGTCGCCGAGCAATCTGCACGGGAGGCTCGCAACCGTTTGGGCGGGTCAAGTCCCGTGGCGTGGTGTCATTCCGTTGCTTCCTGAGGGTGGGTGGTGGTCAGGCGGTGAGGTAGAGCTCGGGACGTGCGGGCTCG